>JAJECH010000042.1 GCA_022822135.1 Pseudomonadales bacterium | reverse complement strand
GCGGCATGATGGCAGCCTTTTCTGGACCGCTGGTTGTGAGTGCGCTTTGGCGAGGTGTTACCAAAAATGGCGCGTTCGCAGGTCTACTCGGCGGATTTATCGCATTCATCATCCTGCATGCTCAACTACTGAATCCTGCGTGGTTTGGCGAAAGTGGCGGCGTATTCGATGTCGTTACGTGGCTATATAACGAGGGACCGAACCCATTCTCTTGCGCGGCATTGGGTGAAGCGGTGTCGGTATCGCTCACTTTTATCGTGTCGAAACTATCCAAACCGTTGCCGCAGGAGTTCATTAGGCAATTGTTTGAATCAGAAGAGACTCAAACTAACACGTTTTAAATCCTATCGGGATTCGAAATTCGAACTGCTTCTTACCGACCTATCCCGATCGCTCGAGGCGTTGCGATATTTACCTCGCATCGGTCTATGCCCATTCGTCGACAGGAAATAGAAACGTACTCTGGATTCTGTTCGATTCCGATCCATCTTCTTCTATTCTGCTGAGCAACATACGATGTCGTCCCCGCACCAAGAAACGGATCTAACACGACATCACCCTCATCCGAGCAGGCAAGGACTATTCGCTTTAACATCTCCTCTGGCTTTTGAGTGGGATGTGCCGCACGCCCATCTTTCCCACGTTGACGTTCCTTCCCTTGAACTAGAGGCATGGGCCACATGTCCCTCATCTGCTTCGGACCGCCATCCTTCCTCCGCTCAGGATTGATTGCTTTGACAGTATCGTAGTTGAATTTCCATCCTTGATTCCGAACGCCCCATACAACAAACTCCGTGCTGTGCGTGAAGACCCGTCGGGTCATGTTCGGCATTGCGTTTAACTTGTACCACGTAATCACGTTATTCAGTCGGAACTCTAGCCGTTTGAGCACCATGACAACCTCACCCAAATTGTGATAGCTGCATGCTACGAAAATCGCTCCTTGAGGTTTCAGCACTCTAGCACATTGCGCTAACCACCGTGCAGTAAACGCTTCATACTCAACATCCGACATACTATCCCATTTCTCATTCATCATAAACCACGGTCCGCCAGTCTTGTTATCAACCCAAGTAAGCGCGTTACCGGATAAGTTATAAGGAGGGTCCGCAAATATCAAATCAACACTTTGGCTCTTGAGACAGGTTGCCATTACCTCAATGCAATCACCTTCGTAGATCACATTGGTTCGTTTGGAACGCTTCACGAGTTCAAGCTTTCCTTCCACGCATCGATAACTTCCTGAATGGAGCTAAGCCACACCTTAGATTCGTTTATATTCTCTGTTAGCTTAATGATCTCGTCAAATAGACGCTGCAGCTCCAAGTGTGGAAAAAAACGCTTTTCTATTCGAAGGTTCAATAGTAACTCCATGATCTCGACGAGCTGACCAATCGTCAATGGAGCGATCTGTAAGTTTTTACCTTCGTAACCACTTCGAATACTAGAGAGGAACGTATTGATCGTGTCAGTGTGCATGCTTGGCGCAATGAAGAGGCAGTACGCTGGTTTGTCTGGGTTCCTCTCCTGGAAATCGTGGAGATGTCTCATGACTGGTTGACCTTCGTTGTACCACTGCGTCCGACTGGTTAGCATCGTGACTTCACAGATGGCATTGAAGTTCTCGTAGAAACACTCTATGTCCGGTCCATTACCAGGTGCGGTATTCGTCGGTTCGTTGTCGTCACCAACAGGATACCGTGGTCGAATAGCTATTGCATCATTAAATGCGCAGAGACTTAGTGATGCTGTTCTCTCTAACAGGATGGGGCGATGGTCGTAGTCATAAATACCGTCGAGCAACTTGATACATTCACGGATGGACTCTGGCTTCTGAGCGGTACGATAGCGTTCAATGTCTTGTACTTGCTGTCGTCGCCGAGAAAGCAACTCGATCCGTTCTTTCATTTCAGCGTCGTTAAGTACCCGAGGATCTATGGATTCGGTAAGGGGTAAGCTAAGTTCACTCTCGTATTGATGAACAACCTCCTCGAGCCGGACAATGATCTCTGTCTGATGATCTACCGTCTCCCAAGGGAATTGCGGAAGAGAAAAATCTACGATATATCCAAGAAATTCCTGTCTATTTACAAACCGTACACTTCGGCTGTCATCCGATTCGAGTAATGACTCAATCTCCACCGACCGATAAGGTTCGAGATCGACGTAATATCCACCGCCACGTACATGTAAGTAACGAGTAACCCTAAAGTAACGGATTGCATTGTCTCCGTAGTCTCGAAGGTTATTTAGCAGCTTGTCAACTTCAGTTTCATCATTGGTACTTAAAAACTCCTTGGCAAACCTCCGTTCATGAAATTCGAAAATATCATCTTGTTCTTGTTGTGAGCGTCCTTCCATTTCACGACGTATATCTACGATTCGATTGGCATACGTCTCGATCATCTGATAGTGAACCAATGTCGGAGCAAAGAGACAGAACTCCTTCCGACTTATCCCTTTCGGATTACGGTCTTGGGACTCCTCTAACTGATTTACTCGTCTGATCAGATGCAGAGTACCAACAAACGGCTTAATGTCGTGGTCCTCAGTATTGAAGTCCGACACGTTATCCGGATTTGGAATCTGCCATTTCAACATCATGCGAAGAAAAACTTCGGCAAGGTCGTACTCCTCCTCGAGGAGCCGGTTACCTAAGTCCGAGATAGATATTCTTTTACTCTCGAAAGTCGCTAGACCGAATTTCTTAAGCGGATTGGCGGACTGACGTCCGCGCATCGGCGGGTCACGATATCTTTTGTCGTCGAAGATCGTAGTCGCTTCCTCATGTGAGATTTCAATATCCGGGTCTTCTAAAAGATCAACCTGTGATGAGGTGAGCCTTTTGCGTGTTGGCGTGTAGTGCCTTCGCTGGATGAGTCTTATTTGGAATTCCATCTGGGTCATGTGATCCCACTCAGATCCATCTAGAGTTTTCAGTACGGAGAGGAAATCCCACATGCGGTCCGGATTACGCATAGTGGTAGTAATCGACCATGCTTTCTTCAATGAACTTTCCTTACCCGGCAATGGAATATTCTTTCTGCGTTCTCCTCCGAGATATTCTTCCCAGTTGTGTATCCTCTGTGACTTCGTACGAATAATCTGACCTCACCTCGGGTAGCAAGAATCTCCAATATCTCCTCGTCCGTGATCCGAGCGTTGGATCGTCCATCCATACTAGACCCTGTGTTGTTGTAAGAGAGAAGAATGTGTCTACAGTGGGCATGTGTGACGAGGTCTTCAAGAGCACCCGCAGCGCCGTTAACGCAGTACCTACTCTTGAGATGTGAACGATCCATTTTTTGGGCAACCCCTTTTACAGGTGGTTTATTCCAGACAGTCAAATTCTCGAGCAGGTGATACGAGTCGGAGTACTGTCTTGAGTTGTATGGTGGATCTAGATAGAGTACATCGCACTCGATTCGCCGCACTAGGCTATTGGCATCCTCACAAAAAACACGATTACCTTGGTTGACGTTGAACTCAACTATCGGAGTCCTTAAGTACAGTGGCTTAAATGAGTCCATCCGACGACGAAATGCGTCGTAGTGACCTACGGTGTTAGCGACACGGTCAACTGCGTAAATAAGAGAACAAAGTAGCATGTTATGCTCATCTGAGTCAACCGCAATTCGATCGATTTCCTCTCGAACTGTCCCGATCTTCCTTGCATTAGCCTCGGAGAAGTAACGACCTCCGAAATGTTGAGAGACATAATTTTGGTGGCCATCCGCAAGGTTGTTTAAGTGCGATACCTTCTCATTGATCTGCTTACGAATGTCATGCGAAACACCGAGAAACGTACTTAAGCACACGTAATTCGATTGAAGAAAATCGTTAGTAATAACTTCAGTATTTGATTTGTTCAATGCTGCCCCTACAACTCCCGTACCCGCGAAAACGTCTGCAAAAGTCCGCATGTTGGGGCACTGTTCACGGACAATTCGTTGGATAAACTCAACGAGGTCGGCTTTACATCCGAGATATCGTCGGCTCCTCTGCTCGAATGACTCAATTTGTTTTAAGCGACCTTCGAGCGGTCCCTCGTGAACATACTCATGCAACCCTAATCGCTTAATCGGTTTAGGGGGCTTTACCGAAATTGGATCAAACGCCGTTTTCTTCACAGCTACAACAGAAACTAAATTCCCGATAGTACATGGATCGCGTAATAGTCGACGTAACTTAATAATCGCTCAATCTGCTGTTTTTTGAAACCTATAGGAATCACGTATTGTGCCTCTCAAAAAGGTTAGTCAACTCAACCAAGTTTCTCGCCTCCCCGTGTAGAGACTGACAACGTTCGTAGACCTCAAGTCGAAGAAATCGAAGTTTCGTTTCCACATCTATTAATTGTGAAGACACTGCGGAGAGATGACACCACTCACAGAAACTTAACGGGCTGAACTCGCCCACCCTCAGCTTCTAATCCGCTATATTGTAAGGCGGAACTAACAAGTTGACCGAATCAGAACACGATTTATCTTAGAGACTCAATCAAAGCACACGTCGAACTTAGGTACGAAGGAGATTCTCTATCTACTAGGGATTATTTGGATCGCCGAGGCGCAAACAACTGTGCGATCGCGTCTTCTGATTCAGCATTTAGCAGAAGTTGCTCCGAAATTACCGCGGATGCAGAAGTAAAGTGCTGCGCGAGGAAGTCTCGATTTGCAGTCCACCTAAGATCGTCCTCGCGAAGCCATAACGGCGGCGATCGCCAGAGTTTTGTGGTTTGAATTGCACTGATTGAGTGGTCACGAAGCGTTTCCGAGTGAATCGAAGCGGCGATCAGAAAATCTCCGCGAAGTAGACCACCGGACGCTTGAGTTAACGTTTCGATCACAGTTGGGTCCAATTGGGGCGTACTGGTCTCTCGATTTGGGTCTCCCCATTGTTCGTCTAGCATCTCAAAGTAACCCACGATTCCTAGATCGTCTCGAAGCTTCGCGATTCGGAATGCTTGTTCAGTACCTTCAACATCACCGAGAAGCCGTCGCACGTGCGCGATGTTGAGCGCTGCAAATGCGGACTGAGGTTGTAGACGTGCTACTCGTAACCAAGCGCTCTCAGCTAAACTCAGTTTTTGCAAATCGTGCGCAAGCGCACCAAGCACATCAACTGCCAAACTATTTGGGTATTCGTCGGCGAGGTTCCAGATCGCTTCGCTATACACACCGGTATCTTGGGTTGTTTTGAACAACGCCATCGCTTCCCATAGTTCTCGACTTGGTTGTGTTGCGACCCCCGTCGCTTCAAATAGATCCTTTGCCTTCGCTTGGTAGGCTTCATGTAACGACGAAAACAGCTCAGAATCTTTGTGCTTTAACAACCAATCCCCGAGCGAAACTAGATACGCCTGATAGATTTCAGGTGGGTACCGAAAATCATCGGTTCGCAAGGTGCTGTTGTCATAAAGTGCACCACGAACTTGAAGCGTCACGCTATCGCGGAGATCTTGCCACGTATTCGAATCCGAGAGATCAACTCCGCTTACGTTTAAGACTTCCTTCCAGTTCGGATGAGAGACGTTTACCACTCTGAAACTTACATTCTCAAGACGCCCTTCGTCGCTATTCAGTTCTCCGTCTACGAAATGAGTGATCGCCAAGATGTGAGACATACCCGACGACTTTTCTGGATCCCACATTACCGCGTTCGTAGATACCGTATCGACGACCGCGACATCTCGACTTAGAGCAATCGAGTCCCGCAAAACGGTCGAAAATCCAACACTCAACGGAGTGAATTCACCGTTATCCGGAAACGGCAATATCGCTAATGTGATCTGTTTTGGTGCAGCTTGTGGTAGAAAAAACGAATAGATCAATACCGAACCTAGCACGACGGTGGCCATAAAGAATGCGGCGTAGAAAAAGCCGTGTTTACTAGGTTGTTTAAGCAATTTCAGCTACGGTCTGGACGGACGATTAGACGCGCGGGATTTTAGGACGCATCATGTTGTTGCATGGACTTAAGAAACTAAGACAACACGATCCACCCAACTGAGCAGCGAGAAGTCGCTCAAGACTAGCGCTAATCGAGACTCGTGCTAATCGAAGTTGTCACGTCCGAAATTAGAATCCATCACTTGCACCTCATTCCTACATCAAGGTGATTTGAATCGATGACCGACCAGAATTTCTATGAGCATGTATTCGGCGTACGAGATAAGGTCGCGCTCGTCACAGGCGGTACAAGAGGCATCGGATTCATGATCGCAGAAGGTTTAGTGCGTGCGGGAGCAAGGGTATATGTTGCTTCGCGCAAGGTTGATGCTTGCACCGAAACCGAAGAAGCACTATCGAAATACGGTTACTGCAAAGCGCTGCCTTGCGATATCAGCACCATCGACGGATGTAAGGAACTAGCTGAGGATTTGCGCTCTCACGAGCAACAACTGCACATTCTTGTGAACAATGCCGGCGTTACGTGGAGTATGGATATCGACGAGTTCACAGAAAAGGCATGGGACAAGATCATAGACCTGGATGCTAAGAGTCCGTTCTTCCTGACGCAAGCGCTACTCCCTGAACTCCGGCTCGCCGCGACACCGAAAGATCGTGCGAGCATCGTCAACATCACATCGGTCAACGGCCTTAAGCCTGGTGGACTGAGAAACTACTCGTACGTCGTCGCCAAAGCGGGTCTAGGTCAGTTGAGCGCACAAATGGCCAGAGACCTTATGTCAGACCATATCAATGTCAACGCGATCGCACCAGGCCCGTTCAAATCCAAAATGACTGCGCCAATGTTCGCGACAGAAGAACAGGATCGACTGGTAACCGAAGCCTTCCCGATGAAACGCTGGGGTTCAATGGAGGATATCGCAGGTCTGACCATATTCCTCTCGTCCAAGGCGGGTTCCTACGTAACTGGAATGACCATCCCATGTGATGGTGGCTCAACTACGACCACCTAACGAACTGGGTACGAACGAAAGGGCTACCCGCTCCCGTCTTTCGTCGAACGCTCCAGCACACAGCCGATTGTCTCGTTGGCAAAGAGTTCTTCAATTCGACCCACTGAATAACCTAATTCTTGAAGTATCACTTCCGAGTGTTCGCCTAACCGGGGTGGCGGCAGTTCCGCAGACAGCTCTGATTTAGAGAACTCCCACGCAAAGCCACTATGCAATACATCACGAAGATCTGGATGGGATTGTTCTTGAAACCAATTCCGGTTGGCGAACTCTGGATGGCTGAGGATTTCTAGACTATCCACGACGGGTGCAGCAGGTACTCCTGCAGCACACAACGCCGCGGCCGCATCTTCCCTCGTTTGACTACGTGTCCACGAGGTCAACAGTTCCTCTACCTTATCTGGATGATTCAATCGTTCCGAAACTTCATCGAACTCGTTCGAATCGAATCCGATCACGGACTTGATGCAGTGCCATTCGTCGTCCGTTCGACAAGCAACTGCAAGCCAACGATCTGGCTCGATCGTAGGAAAAACTCCGTGTGGGGTGAAATCAGGATGCCGATTGCCGAAACGAACGAGTGGTAGATTCAGGCTTGCAGCGAGGATTTCCTCACCGATGTACGAGATCGCTGATTCAAGCATCGAGCCCCGGACATTCTGCGCCTTGCCAGTCAGATCGCGGTTGATCACACCCATCAGCGTACAGGCTGCCATCTGCAATCCCGTAAACGCGTCAGTTTGATAAAAACCCATGACCATCGGATCACCGTCACCATAACCGAATAACGCATCCCAACCCGCCATCGCTTCGATGGTTGCTCCGTTCGCCCGAAAGTCCCGATATGGTCCCTCCTCACCGTATCCAGACCAACACACATAAACAATGTCAGGCTTAACGCCACGCAATGAATCGAAATCCAATCCAAACTTACGCATGACTCGTGGCGTGAAATTGCTCATCACAACGTCCGCACTCGCGATAAGGTCCTTCGCCACTGTGACGCCATCAGCGTGATTTAAATCGATCGCGATTTCCCGCTTGTTTCGGTTCGTGCTGTTGAAATTTGGGCTGACGTTGTAATAGTGTGCATTCGAATTACGTACGAAGCCATCAGGGAGAACGCCACGCCAATTCCGCCATACATCCACTCGTTTGTGACTCTCGACTTTGATCACGTCGGCGCCAAGATCCGCCAGCATCATCGACGCGAAAGGACCGATCCATGCTTGTGTGAAGTCAACGATGCGAAGTCCTTCGAGTGGTCTTCTCCCACGATTCTTGGAACCCGATGTCAAACGCTCACCCGTCCATCGACGCACGTGTTCGCGCTTAGCCAAACGAAGATCTGGAGGCTGGAACGGCGTTATCTTTGCCGACAAACCTGGGTACATCGAATTGCCGAGCGCCGAATCCGAATACAGGTTGAGGAAATCAAGCGATTCGACTTGCTGATTGGTCAACAGATCACTCGGAGATTGAAAGAGGCCAAAGCGTGGGGCACCTCGATTCATCACGCCTTTGAAAACACGCTCTGAATCAGCGTGGTTCGATTGATCTGCTAGGAAAGCACTTAGTTCTTTTTGATTTCGACGTTTCTCTGGTGTACTTAAATTTTCCGGAATCCCATCTTCCGGTACGTCGAGTTCTGCTAAAACCTGTGAAAACGTCAAAGGGTCAAGGAGATTTCCCGATATTCTGCCGCTACCGATTGGGTACAACCGGACGCCGGTCGCAGGCCCACCGTGACGCCCTTCTGCTTTTTCTAAATACTGTGACCGAACGAACGGAACCGTCGTTGTTAATGCATCCAATTGCGAGGTCTCAATCTCTTCGACCTCGCCAGTAGCGAGTCGCTTGATGATGGCAGCGAGCGTAGCAACACATGCGTGAACGCCAACCACGTACGAAACGATATTAGCTGGCATTCTCGCTGGTTCTCTTTCTGGTTCACCGTTACACACTAAGAACCCGCTCGCTGCTTCAAGGAGGATTGGTGAGCCTCCCATGCCGTCAAACGATCCATGCGAAGCAAAAGGCACAACACGATGAAAAATAGTTTGCGGTCCAGGTTTGATGCCATGATCCGCTAGTTCAGCGAGTGTGTGATTGGTTACGATCACATCAGCATCTAAGGCAAGTTACACGAGCCCGTCCGAGACCAGAGATTTGTTTAGCGTGAGGTAACGCCACATAAGAGAGACGCCATTCTTTCGTGGTGACCGACTCGGCAAATCCCCCACGAACGATTCACCAACAACGACTTGAGCACCCCACCGCGCCATTTGCAGACAACAGAATGACAGCGCAGGATCATCTCCGAGTTCAAGAACGCGTAGGTGCTCAAAGGTCATGGCATCAAAGTGTGTTTTCTGAAACTAGCTTGGGTCGAATACATGGACTACTTCGCTGAATGGTACGGTTGCGGAAAGTTCCAGAGAAACCACGAGCGAAGCGCTAAGTGTTCAATTGCACTGCGCATAGCATTCCCTAACTAAATCACGACTTTCCGGAAATCATGCCTCGACGAGAATTGCCTGAACGTACCCGTCTACCTATCCCGATTAGTGAACGATTCGAGTTTGTCAGCGAAAAGTGGCTCGATGCTGCTCGTACATTCATTCAAGAAAAACTCGACGCTCGCAGTGGAGAGACCCCGTCAGGTCGATTTGCTGCAGTCGAGACATACACGGATGCGCCACCCCACCTAAAGTGTCCCAACAACGTCGCCACGGTTCACATCGTCATCGAAAACGGGCAACTTGACGTCGGCTACGGTGAAGTAGCCGATCCGACGTTTCACGTTAAAGGCGACTACAACCGGTCCCTTGTCATTGGTGCTTCGGTCTACGAGCAACTTCCTGAACGAAGAGAACGCATTCAACGCGAGTTACACCACCGCCATGGCGCTGTGCTCGAACTGACTGGTTCTGGATTTGAAGGTGTCAATCCTGAATTACTCAAGTTACTCCCCGGACTACACGATCATCTTGCCAAGCGAACCGTAGGCAACCCAAACATCCAGCACAAGCTACAACATCTAGATGTCGATATCCGCGCGGAAGAAATCGAGCAGAACGGCTACACGGTATTTGAGAAAGCGATCACCGAAGCATTTGTAGACGAGCTCAATGATGATTTGGACCGACTCATCGCGGAAAACCGACGTGGAAAAGCCGCGGCGATGCTGCTTTCGCGCGGTCCGCTCTGGGAAGAGGTCGCAACTCACCCACAGATTCATGCAGTCGCACAGCATCTGCTCGGGGCAGACTGTAATCTAGGTCAATCCATTGCCTTCAGAAAACCAAAAGGTGTGGATACGCATCAAATTCACAACGACCCGCCGCATCCTTTCACGGGCGAACTCCTTTGCAACGTAACGACCGTGTGGGCGCTAAGTGAATTCGACGAAGATGCGGGACCCACCATCGTCGTTCCTGGTAGTCATAAAGAGAACCGTCCACCAGACCAGGACGCGAAATCACGCGCTATGAAATTGACGATGCCTAAAGGTTCGGTCGCGATGTGGCACGGATCGCTTTGGCATGGCGCGGCAATCCGAGAGCGAGATGGCGAGCGGACCTCGCTTCACAACACGTATCTGCGCAATTGGGTGCGTACGTGGGATAACTATTTAGAAATCGATCCTGCGATCTTAGAGCGCAACTCGCCTGCGCTAACCACGCTTGCAGGAATCGACGACTTGTTCGGCAAGAACACGTACGAAGGCATCGATTTCAGACGCTTGGCCGCATAGCCGCGGTCTAGCTAGGTCGCGGCTTTAGCAGCTTCCTCGCGGGCCGCACGTACTTTTTCGTTTGTCTGATTGAACAGGAGATCGCGTCGAGCCTTCTCTTCTTCGTCAGTCAGTTTGCGCTTGCCTAAGTCCTGACCAACACGATATCCTCGTTCCAATGCCGGTCGGCCTCGTAACTGATAGGCCCAGCGTTTCACATTAGGAAACTCTTCCCACATTTCTTCGCTCACCACTCGACTAACCAAGAACGCCCATGGCCACGTGATGATGTCGGCAATCGAGTATTCAGCGCCAGCAAGGTATTCGTTAACTGCGAGTTGTGCATCCATGACCCCACAGAGTCGATCAACTTCACCCACAAACCGCTTCTCGCCATACTCCAATTGCTTGGGATCATCGGTGATGTTCTTCGCATAGTTCTTGAAGTGATTCGCATTGCCCATCATCGGACCCAGGTTTGCCATTTGCCAATGCACCCACTGCATAACGCGAATGCGTTCGCGAGGCACGGCGGGTAGGAACTTGCCTTCCTTGTCCCCTAAGTACTCAAGAATCGCGCCAGACTCAAACACACTGATCGGGTCGCCGCCATCGGCTGGATCGTGATCGATGATTGCCGGCATGCGATTGTTGGGGCTGATACGTAAGAACTCAGGTTTGAATTGGTCGCCACCGCCAATATCAACCGGAATCAGGTTGTATTCCAACTCACACTCTTCAAGCATGATGCTCGCCTTCCAACCGTTGGGCGTAGGCCAGTAGTACAGATCAATCACGACGGTTTCCGATTCAATTGCGGCTGCGTATATTAGTTTCGTGTCGTTGTTTGCAACCAGACAGGATTTACCAACACGATGATCGAATGTACGCCTAGCATCTACAAAATCGAACCAACCAAGATCACGCCAAGTAAATACATCAGTTTCTTCGCTTTACGCGACGATGGCAATCTCTTGTTTCCATGTGTCTCAAGTTCAAGCACCTTTGAGTCATCATGGGAACAAATCAATGAACTTGGCGGAGTTTCCAAGCAGCTACTTGGCGATATGCACTTCGCAACCAAACACAACGACCAACTTTTTGATGAGTTTGGCGCACCGACATGCTGCAGCATTTTGGAAGAGCCTGACGTTCGACGTAAGGTTCAAAACGTTGAAGCATTCCCATTTGAACGACACGAAGTCGCACCCGGTGTTATTGCGATACCGACGCCCGGACATCGACCAGGGGCCGTCAGTTATCTAGTCGAGATAGCCGGTTCGGACGTGTTGTTCGCCGGCGATTCGATCTGGCATGATCGCGAGAAGTGGATGGCATTGTCAAACAAGAAAAATCGCCCGGTAATGAAGGCGACCTTGGCTTCGCTACGTGACGAGGATTTCTCTGCGATATTCGTTAATAGTTCTGTTCAGAATCCGATCTTCAGTATTGAATTCGCGAATGATGGTGCCAAAAATGACTTTCTCGATGAGCTAGCAACCGCACTTTGAGACTACGAAATAATGAGCAAATAAATGGTGTAACCGGCGATTCCAAGAAATACCACGAATGCGACCACCAACGCGGCGAGTAACCAATGAAGGATTGATTTCGCTAGCTTCTTCATCGCATCACTACGCTAAGCTGCCGACTCGCTCTGATTGAACACTGCTTTAAATTGTTCGCGCAGTGCGTTCTTTTGGATCTTTCCCATCGCGTTGCGTGGCAACTCCGCAACCGTCTCGACCCTTTGTGGTTGTTTGAAACCGGCTAGTACGTCCTTCAACTGAGCTCTCACCGATTGAGTTTCAATTGTTCGCTCGGAGGAGGAAACAACGACCGCAACCACGCCTTCGCCAAAATCCGGGTGCGGGGCGCCGATCACAGCAACGTCTGCAATTTCAGGCAGGTCGCCGATCGCGGTTTCTACTTCTGCGGGGTACACGTTTAACCCGCCACTTATTACTACGTCCTTCTCGCGTCCTACGATGGAAACACGTCCGTCTTCGTCCTGAACGCCCATATCGCCCGTAATGAAGTACCCATCGCTACGGAATTCTTCCGCCGTCTTCTCAGACATTTCCCAATAGCCTTTGAATACGTTGGGGCCTTTCAGTTCGATTCCGCCTACCTCACCGTTCGCCAGTCTCGCACCGTGCTCATCCGCAATTCGAAGCGAAACGCCGGGTAATGGAAAGCCAACCGTTCCTGCTTTCCGTTCACCGTTGAGAGGGTTTGATGTGTTCATGAGTGTCTCACTCATGCCATACCGCTCAAGGATCGTCATGCCCGTACGTTGCGAGAACTCACGGAAAGTCTGTTCCGTCAATGGCGCAGACCCAGAAATAAACAAACGCATATTTCGTACGACATCTTCGCCGAACTCCTGTTCCGCTAGAAGTCGCGTGTAAAACGTCGGCACACCCATGAGAACCGTCGCGTTTGGCAACTCGCGCATCACAGCTTGGACGTCAAAGCGCTGTTGAAAAATCATCGAGCTGCCGCTCAGCAGTACACAATGAATCGCCACAAATAGGCCGTGCACGTGGTAGATAGGAAGCGCATGGAGTAATACGTCGTCTTCACGGAATCCCCATACGTCATTTAAGGTGAGTGCATTGCTCATTAGATTGCTATGAGTAAGCATCGCGCCTTTTGAGCGACCCGTCGTACCGGACGTGTAGAGGATCGCCGCGATGTCGTCCCCGTCTCGTTCTGCTGCACCCGTATGAGGCGTTGAGACAGCTTTCGCAGCTTCATCAAGAGAACCGGTGCCATCCGCCTTGAGAGTAAGTTGGATGAGTCGCTGGCTGGACTCAAATTCAATTGGAGTCGATCCAACATACAGTCTCGGCTTAGCGTTATCTATAAAGTAAGCAAGCTCGCTCGACGTGTACGAAGTGTTAAGCGGTACGTAAACAGCACCGATCTTTAAGCATGCGATATATAGGGACAATGTAAGAGGCGTCTTATCGCAATGTGCGACAACCCGATCACCAACATTAACGCCGCGGTCCTGAAGAACAGCCGCAACTCGGTGTACTTGAGCGAAGAGCTGTTCGTAATTTATCGATTCACCGCTCTCGAGCACTAAACAAGCTTTGTCTGGATTTGCTTGAGCGATCTGAACTAACGCGCTGTATAAATTCTCACTCAAAACTGCATTGGAACATGTTCAAAGGCGTCACTAGTTTACGCACGGGCAAAAGCGTGGCACATGTTAGAGTGTTTCAAAATGCAACCGAATCAATATCTTAGACGTATTTCTTCCGAATTGAGCAAGCCATCTTGAGGAGTGAATCGCCACTTTGGCAACCATCGCCTGACGATGTCGCGAACTCAAATCTAGCCGCGTTCGCAAGAAAATTCGATTTACCGCTACGGTATCCCGACCTCTACCAATGGTCCATTCAAAACCGTGAAACATTCTGGCGTGGGGTTTGGGAGTTTGCTGGAGTTGTTGGTTCTCCAGGTGCGTCGACGTTAACGGAAACCAAACCGTTTACGGACAGTGCTTGGTTCGAAGACGCAGAAATCAATTTCGCAGAAAACCTGCTCAAGTATGACGACAACCAAACGGCTCTGATCGAAATCAACGAGAGAGGGACTCGCAAGGAACTGACATTTCATCAGCTGCGTGATCGCGTCGCCGCATTTGCACAAGAGTTATCGCGTCTTGGCATCACGAGAAACGACCGTGTCGCCGCTTGGTTACCAAATAACGCGGATACGGTTGTAGCCATGTTGGCAACGGCGAGTATTGGAGCGATTTGGTCTTCCTGCTCGCCTGATTTTGGCGTCGAAGGCGCTGCGGATCGTTTTGGTCAAATCGAACCTAAGCTGTTATTAACCACCGATCAATACCAGTACAACGGACGCACTTATGAAGTTTCGGCGAATGTTCCAAAACTCACTAGTCGTTTAACGAGCATCAAGCACCATTTATGCCGATCCGACGATCCTGAATCATGTGACTTCCAACGTATCTATGAGAACGGAGTGGAAGCGCTGACATTTGAACGGTTGCCGTTCAACCACCCGCTGTACATCATGTTTTCTTCAGGAACCACGGGCGTTCCCAAGTGCATCGTTCATGGCGCAGGTGGTACGTTGCTTCAACACGTCAAAGAACACCAATTGCATACTGATCTGAGCCGGGACGACGTGCTCTTCTTCTTTACGACTACCGGCTGGATGATGTGGAACTGGCTTATCTCTGGATTGGCTACAGGTTGCACGCTTGTTCTCTACGACGGTTCACCGTTTTTCCCGCGGCGCGACACCCTCATTAATCTGATTGATAGCGAGCGAATTTCGGCGTTTGGCGTCGGTGCCAAGTACATCTCAAGCATCGAAAAAGTGCAAGTAAAACCACGCGAGACACATGAGCTAAGTTCCTTGCGCACGATTCTCACGACAGGCTCTCCACTCTCGCACGAATCGTTTGATTACGTCTATCGTGATTTCAAGGAGGACGTGTGGCTTGCGTCCATTTCCGGCGGAACTGACCTCATATCTTGTTTCGTCCTAGGCAATCCGCTCTCTAGCGTCTATCGTGGAGAAATCCAAGGTCCTGGATTAGGCATGGCGACCTCTGTCTTTGACGATAGAGGCCAATCCATTCTGGATCAAAAAGGTGAGCTAGTTTGTACAAAGTCATTCCCTAGTGCACCCATAGGGTTTTGGAATGACGCTGACGGGTCTCGATACCACAACGCCTATTTCGCACGATTCGAGAATATCTGGGCGCACGGAGACTTCGCTGAGATCAATTCATCAACTGGAGGTTATGTCATTCACGGACGTAGTGATGCAGTGCTGAATCCCGGGGGAGTTCGTATCGGCACGGCAGAAATCTACCGACAACTAGAAGGATTCGAGGAAGTAGTCGATGCTGTCTGCGTTGGTCAAGAATGGGCAGACGATACGCGAATCGTGTTATTTGTGGTTCTCACGGAAGGTTTGCGTTTGAACAAGCACATCCGCAAGGCCATTAGATCTGCAATTCGCACCAATGCATCGCCGCGTCATGTCCCTGCAAAGATCGAGCAAGTGGCTGATGTCCCTCGCACGCGATCAGGCAAAATCGCCGAACTGGCAGTTCGCGAAATAATCCATGGTCGTGAAGTGAAGAACACTACCGCGTTGGAAAACCCCGAGTGCTTAGAGCAATTCAAAGGACATGAAGCACTGCAGACTTAGCCGATCGGTTGATCCCTATTCGCCAAATTCAACAAACGATTGAGCACCTAAAGGAACGAACAAAATGCGCACGGGTCCTTCTACTACCCGACTCGTGTGACCTCTACCTTCTACGTCGTCCGGTAAGAACGCCTCACCGGGACCCCAACGTCGGAATTCGCCGTCCGTCGTGCCAATCTCCCAAACACCTGTCAACACGATACAAAGCTGCCGTCGTGGCGCGTTGTGCCAGTCCTGAAACGCACCTTCCGGGGCTTCGAAAACCTGAACACCCGACGAATCGAAACGAGCGCTCGTACGTAGAAGGTTTCCCCAGTTGTCTGAGTTCTCGTTCTCTATGAATATCTCTACTTCGTCAAAGGCGGAACCACCATCCGCAGTCTCAAAGAATCGAGTGACACGCATCACTTTGTCGGACATTTGCTTCGTCCTGCTGTACCAAAAAACTGCAAATCGGAACGATGCCGATTTGCGGATTTAGGAACCGTCGCTATCTTCGCCACGCAAAAACTACGTGTTAACGACATCCATCTTTTGCCACTGCCTCGGTCCGGTCCGGTGAACTGATTCGCCTCGCGAATCAACCGCCACGGTTACCGGCATGTCTTTCACTTCGAACTCATAAATCGCTTCCATGCCGAGATCCTCAAACGCGAGTAGCTTCGAGTCGGTAATCGCTTTCGATATCAAGTAAGCGGCACCACCAACAGCGATGAGTGAAACACCACCATGTTCCTTGATCGCGTCGATCGTGGCGTCGCCTCGTTCGGCTTTGCCGATCATGCCAAGCAATCCAGTCTTCGACAGCATGGTTTCGCTGAATTTATCCATACGAGTCGCCGTCGTCGGACCCGCTGGACCAATGACCTCATCACCAACCGCATTGACAGGTCCAACGTAGTAGATGAAACGGTCCTTAAAGTCAACCGGCAAAGATTCGTTCTTTCCGATCAGGTCAACCAACCGCTTATGCGCAGCATCCCTACCCGTAAGCATCTTGCCTGACAGCAACAACGTGTCCCCAGCACGCCAAGTATCGGCTTGTTCTCTTGTAACGGTAGCAAGGTCTACGTGCTTTGCTTCCGCACTCGCCGCATACTCAATATCGGGCCACAAATCTAAATTCGGAGGTGCAAATTCAGGGACGCCTGATCCATCAAGCTCGAAGTGAAGATGACGCGTCGCCGTACAGTTCGGAATGATCGCAACAGGTTTATTTGCAGCGTGGGTCGGATACTCAGCGACCTTGACATCGAGTACCGTAGTCAAACCGCCTAATCCTTGAGCTCCGATGCCAAGCGCATTCACCTTGTCGTAAAGTTCGAGCCGAAGCTCCTCTCCCCGATTGTTCGGACCTCGAGCTTGCAGTTCTTGTATATCGATCGGTGCCATCATCGCCTCTTTCGCAAGCAGCATCGCTTTCTCCGGAGTACCGCCGATACCGACACTCAATATTCCCGGTGGACACCAGCCTGCGCCCATCAATGGCACCTGACTCATCACAAAATCGACCACTGAATCGGATGGGTTTAACACGGCGAATCGAGCTTTCGCTTCACTCCCACCGCCTTTCGCCGCGACTTCTACCCCTACTTTGTCGCCAGGAACGACGCGCATATGAATGACTGCCGGCGTGTTATCCCCGGTATTTCGCCGTTCACCGTCCGGGTCCACCAACACGGAACCACGGAGCGGGTTGTTCGGATCCAAAAAGGCTTGTCTTACACCCGCGTTGACCGCATCCTCCAGGTCAACGTCTTCCGTCCACTCCACGTTCATGCCGATTTCCAAGAACACGTTGACAATCCCCGTGTCCTGACAGATCGGTCGTTTCCCAAGAGCGCACATTCGAGAATTCACTAGAACTTGCCTGAGCGCGTCCTTCGCGGCTGGTGACTCCTCACGTTCCCATGCGGAGCGCATTGCGCTAATAAAATCAGGCGGGTGGTAGTAAGAGATGTACTGCAGTGCGTCCGCGACGCTCTGCGTAAGGTCAGCTTGGCTAATACGTGACATTGAAATTCGTTGAGCTAATTCCTACTAAGACTGCTATTCCAATGGTACAAGACGAATAGAACACATGGCTGAATCCGATCAGTTCACACATGCAGAACTTGATTTGCCAACGGGCAAAATCTCGTATCTTCAAGGTGGAAACGGTCCTTCGTTGATTTGTTTGCACCACAGCTGGGGCAATCCCGGAGTATTGGAACTGCACGAAAAGCTTGCAACCGAGTTCACCGTACTCATACCGGATATGCCCGGTTGGGGCGGATCGGAGAGACCGTTATGGGCGCGTACGGTTCGAGATATCGCGATTCTCGTATCGCACTTCGCAAATCACGTAACAGATTCCGCGTATCACCTTGTTGGTTTTGGGTTTGGTGGTTACGTCGCAGCGGAGATAGCGTCAATGAGCGAATCGACACTCGGCAGTCTCGTTCTCGTCGGGGCGGTTGGGATACAACCGCGAGAAGGCGAGATCATGGATCAAATGATGTATTCGCATCGTCAGTACATCGAAGAGAGCTTCCGCGATCGAGACAGCTACGTGAGTCATTTCGGCGAGGAACCACCACAAGAAATGCGTGAGCTTTGGGATCATTCGCGTGAAATGACAGCACGGGTATCGTGGAAACCCTACATGTTCAATCGGAGACTCGTCGAGCTACTCAAGAACGTTTCCGTTCAGACGTCACTGATCTGGGGAGAACACGACAAGGTCGCACCGATCGACGTTGCCGAACAGTACCGTGACGCGTTGAGGAACTCGCAGATCCACATCGTTAATAATGCTGGACATGTGGTCGAGATCGAAGCATCCGGAGAAGTGCAAGATCTTATCGTCGCACATTGTGGTGCACAACTAAATCAAGTTTCGCACGGAGGTTAGACATGTTCGTTGGTTACTTTACGGAGCGCCCGTACCAAGACCAGAGTTCTGGATACTTCGGCGCTACGGGGCGAAGCATCACTGACTTGACCATGTCGAACAGTAGCTACGATCCGAAACTTGGTGCGGATCTTTACAACCGCTACCTCGACGAGAAGATTTTCGCTGAGGAAATGGGATTCGACGGCTTGATGCTGAATGAACACCATTCGACCCCGTTCTGCATGGGCGGTGTCATGAATCTCGAAGCAGCCATCCTCGCTCGCATCACACAACGAGCGAAGATTGTTCTCCTTGGCAACATCCTCCCTATCTGGGACGACCCGCTATTCCTCGCCGAGGAACTCGCTGAAATCGACATGATCAGCCGTGGTCGTTTAGTTACGGGTTGGGTGCGTGGAACGGGTCGTGAGAGCGTCGCTCACAATGCAGCGGCGCCGTACAACTGGGAGCGCTTTCAGGAAGCGCACGACTTCATCATAAAGGCGTGGACGCAACCAGGCCCGTATCGATGGGAAGGCGACCATTACCACTTCCGATACGTGAACCCTTGGGCGCGACCTTTCCAAGATCCTCATCCGCCGATCTGGATTCCTGGCGTGATGAGTCGTAATACGGTGGCATGGGCGGCCAAACACCGTTACCCGTACGTCATGCTCGCAACAGAGCTTGAACCGACGCGTGAATCCTACGAGTACTACACCGAAGTCGCGAAGGAAGAGGGCTACGAAACCGGTACGCAACATCGAGGCTACCTATTCAAGGTTCATGTTGATGAAAACGAGAAACTTGCGGATGAAGTGGGTCGTAAATTCGTACAAGGTCCAAGCAATCCGTTTCTCGAGGGAAATCAAGGTACGGTTCGACCGTTTATCCAAAATCTACCTGGGTTAACCCAACGTAACAACCTGCTTCCTACTATGCGGAGTTTCGCTGCGGCTGCATCACGTGGACGCGCGGCACAGCATAAAGAAGAAGCGGCAAAAGAAGGTAAGAAAGTCGAGCCCCCAAAACCGGACAAGCCTCGCGACACCTACATTGATCAAACCGAGAAATACAGCATCATTTCAGGTACGCCTGATACCGTGATACCACGTGTACGTCACGTACTTGAAACACTTCGACCCGGTTCAATCTTCTTCTGGGATGGCGATGGTGCAATGTCGCACGATGATTCGATGCGCAGTTTGCGCTTGATGGGTTCAGAAGTCATCCCGGCCGTACGTGAAATGGCGAAGGAACTTGACCTTAAAGGTCCCTTCGAGGTCGATCCACAGACCAACAAACCGATCGAAAACGGCGATGACACGGCAGCGTCCGAGGAATCCAAGGACGCGTCCTAGCTAGATCAGATGGACGCCATCGCCGTCATCGGTGGCGGACCCGCAGGTAGTACGATCGCCGCGTTACTCGCGCAACGCGGATTTGAAGTTCAACTTTTCGAAGCAACGCGTTTCCCGCGACCTCATATCGGCGAATCGCTACTGCCAGCAACCATTGAAGCGCTTGAACTGAGCGGTGCAGCCGAAAAAGTGCGCTCCGCTGGCTTCACCGTCAAGAACGGTGCCACCATGGCGTGGGGGAAAGACCACGAACTCTGGACTTGGTACTTCCGGGAAACTAATAAGAAACAACCACACGCGTATCAGGTCAATCGTGACGAGTTCGATCAGATCTTGCTTCAACATGCGAATGGTTGCGGCGCTCAGGTGCGCGAAGATACACGCGTTGACTCCGTGTGTTTCGAAGGCACTGATGCCATTGGCGTGGAAATCGAAGGCGAGATCCAACCAGCGTCATATGTGATTGATGCGACGGGTCAACAGTCGCTCGTCGCCAGACAACAAGACGCGAAATCGTGGGACGAGGACTTCCGAAATCTCGCGGTTTATCGGTATTACTGCGGTGGCACCCACATGCCGGACGATGCGTCAGGCAATATCCTCGTGGAATCAGTCGCGGACGGCTGGCTGTGGAAGATTCCGCTAAAGGATGGAGTATCGAGCGTCGGTGTAGTTGCGGATCGAGACAGCGCGCTGAGAGCCATCCGTGCGAAGTCGCTTGAGTCTTGGTTCGAAGACGTGCTCACCTCTTCCGAATATACCTCTTCATTTCTAGCGCAAGCTAAAGCCTTCGGTCCTTGCACCGCGACGCGCGACTGGTCCTACCAAGCAAGCCAATTCACTGGACCTCGTCATTGCCTCGTCGGCGACGCGGCATGTTTTATCGATCCTCTATTCTCCACCGGCGTACATCTCGCTATCTATAGTGCAGTGATCGGAGCAGCATTAGTCACAACAACATTGAGAACTCCAAACCTAGCCTCGTTAGCAGCGGAAGCGTTCGAGCGGGAATACCGTCAACATTACGGTCACTTTCGAGAACTGGCACGGTTGTTTTATGGTTCTAATCGCTCGGTCGATTCGTACTTTTGGAAAGCGCGTCAGATTACCGGTGAGGATCAGTATTCGCCGCGTGCGGCGTTTGTCCGCGCGGTATCTGGTCAAACAGGAAGTGGTTACGAGCGAACCACGTTGTCGCACGGTGTATTACCGAACAGCTTCTTGGATGAATTGACCACTCTTGAGACAAATCGCCGAGAACGCCAGGCTTCCTTTTCAGAACTCAAAGATGCAACGGAACTCGCCGTTGAAGTAGATTCGACAATTGAGAAGGTCGCGTTATTTATGGGCGAAACATTTGAAGCAGGCCAAGTGCTACGGCGCAAAGGGCTCGACGACATCCCGATCTCACCCTTTGTTGCGGATGTGGTCGCGTTTCTCCAACGGCGTTCAACCACGATATCACAATTAGCGGAATCTCTTACGAATCACGGGTGGAGCTCCCAACAAATAGCATCCTCATTACCCACGACTTTGCAGTTGCTATATGTGGAGGGTATCATCCATTAGACCTCTAACTAATTGATCTAAAACATATTCCTTGTATATCATGACCGTTAATCCGCTCTTTTTTCGTGCGTTCGGAACCAAGTAATGAATCAATAACTAAAGACAACGGTAGTTTAGATACTTGGCGAGAGGAGACTACCATCAAAGTACGTTGTTTGCTGAGTTTAGATTGCACAACGTTTGGTACCAAGCTGAGCTTTAGGCGTGTTTATGCTTGGTACTGACAAGCAAGCAGAAGGATGTGCATGATGCGAGTAGTCTTACGAGTTGAGAGGTTGGATAACGATCTCGTCATTCGTTTACCTGATTCTATCGCCGAACAATTCAACGTCTTTGAGCGATCCTTATTTAAACTAAACGAGCGAGCTGGACAGCTCGAATTGCAATTTCTGGGATTGGATCTTGACGATTTGGTGAGTCAGATTACACCGGAGAATCGTCACCCGGAAACTGATTTTGGACCGCCGCAAGGCAATGAAGTTTGGTAACAAACCGGAGGGCGCACTATCGCATCAAAGCATGTAGCCGGGATTTAACCCGTATGAACATCCCGGTCTCAAAGAATCCTCTACCCTTGCGTTCAAAATCGAATCTAGCACTTAGGAGGCGAAACGCTTCTAATTTGAAAGCATGGCGAGCATTCAAGCAATGCATAGAGTAATCAAACGGTGTACAACGTCAAGTATGAGCGATTGCCTGACGAACACTTGAGTGTTCTACAAGACGGTGAGAAGATCGGTGAGATCAGACGGATAAATGCGACCGGCCGATTTTTCAAGCACTACGCGTGGTCCATACACGGCGAAGCGAGACCGCTCAAAGACCTGGAAGGTCGCCAATTTCGAAAACTCAATGACGCGCAAGCATTGGTTTCGCGCTATCTCCAGTCCATTTCAAGTTATGGTTCATCCACGTTTATCATCCGAACGTGCAGGAGCTGTGGTCGAACACAAGGAGAAGGACTCTACAACCCCCAAGACGAGTGCGAATGCGGGAGCAGAAATTTCATTCTTCGATTCTCGACGCCGGAAGAGGACCGTACGACAAGCAAAGCACGGCGTAAGAACATTCGTAAAGCAATATATGGGCAACGACTCACTCCCGATTCGAACACATACGCTCAGGATATGAACGATGTGGACGAACCAATCTATTACGTGTACGACGGTTCTACCTTCAAGGAAACCCTTGAGTTTGACATATGGTCGGCAACTCCAGAGGAACTAGATCGATTGAGAGAGAATTTCTCGTTAGGTGTCAGAGCAGACCTTCGCAAAATATCTAAATCTCAACGAGCGAAGCGACGGGACGCTGCAACTCAATACGGAGATTTCGTCACCGCGGCTGTGTGCGAAAGCATCGATTCGGATTCAATTCATCTCGTGGTCGTAGACGAACTCGACGCGATTCGCTGGGAAGCGGAGGGCTTTCCGTTTCACCAAGGCGCAGCGTACGACATAGAAAGACTGATCTCTAATCGTTCTGATTTCGTCGGTCACATCGTTTTATTCGTATGTAACGACTTAGAAAGGCAACGAGTTTCAAGATTCTCGAACGAACATCGAGAAATAAATGGATATGGTTTGTACCTAGTCGAGACGCGTTCCTGATACTCAGTTCCTGTGCAGCTCGCCTTACGACGAACCTTAAGACTTCGAACGAACTCACCTTTTGTGTCGCAGGAGTGCTTTCACTCGAATCTACTTCTCAAAGTCAGGTAATAAGATATACAATAAATATCTATTAACCAATGAGAGTTTCCATGACTGCAACATTACGCGTTGGTAAGTGGGGAAGTAGCCTCGCAGTTCGCATTCCAAAAATCGTTGCCGATCAATGTGGGATATCGGAAGGCTCTTCGTTAGCTTTGGAAGTGCGATCAGGTCAATTGGTGATTTGGCGGAAGAAGTACGATCTAGAGGAATTGGTGAGCCAAATGACACCAGAAAACCAACATCCTGAGATATTCGACGGACCACCACGCGGACGCGAAGAGTGGTAGCCACAACTTACGTACCCGATCGAGGCGATATCTTATGGTTGGACTTCACTCCTCATGCGGGACATGAACAAGGCGGGCACCGACCAGGATTAGTAGTGAGTCCTAGGTCCTATAACGAACAAAGTAGCTTGGCCGTATTCTGTCCTATTACCTCCAGAGTTCGAAACCGACCGTGGGAAGTGCCACTTCCTACAACGGGTGTAGTAACCGGCGTCGTGCTTGCCGACCAAATCCGAAGCTTAGACTGGATTGTTCGTGACGGACAATTCGCCATGAAAGCGCCACCGCAAATAATGGCTGAGATGGAATCTAAACTCGCTCCTCTCCTGCTGCCTACTCTGTTCTAACTTCTGCACATCGTGTAACCATTCGTTGTGTTCGATAGACTAGTAAACGAATGCGTGCGAGTTCGATCGTGGGCACTAGATTTAAAACTCGACAACTGCAACTCGGTTTTGTGAGCCGGAGCATGGCGATCTTCAGAATCCCCGATCGGCGCATGGGTTAGCCGAAGTAACTACCACCATCGGTATTTCGTAGTTTGTCGCGTGCAATGACCATGCGATGAACTTCAGAAGGTCCTTCACCAATACGCTTAACTCGAAGTTCTCGATACCAACGTTCAAGTGGCATTTCTTGTGCCATACCCATACCACCGAACATTTGCATCGCGCGATCGACAACGCGTCCAGCTGTCTCTGTCGCTACGAGCTTGCAGACTGAAGCGTCGACTTTTCCAGGTTCGCCTGCGTCAACTTTCGACGCAGCGTCGTACACCAATAGGCGCGCTGCCTTTAATTCAACTTCCGAATCTGCGATCATCCATTGAATGGCTTGCTTATCAGCTAGCATCCCTTCTCGTGTCGGACGTTGCTTCACCCAACCACATGCCATGTCAAGCGCTTCCTGTGCAATGCCGACACATCCCGCCGCATAAGGTATTCGCGCATCTACGAGCCAACGTTGTGCGACACCGAATCCTTGGCCTACTTCACCTAGGACGTTTTTAGCAGGTACTTCGCAGTTATCAAGCACGATTTCATAGGGAGAAAGTGCTCGTATCACTTTGATTTCATTGAAAGAAATGCCAGGAAACGTCGGTTCAACGATAAACGCAGTGATCTGAGGAGGGTTTCCTTCAGCGCCGTCTTTCGTCTTCGCAAAGATGATGCCGTAGTCCGCCCCACCCGCGGCAGTGATCCACATCTTCCTTCCGTTTAAATACCAGACATCCCCCTCCTTGCGTGCGCGCGTCGAGATGTTGTTCCGTGGATCCGAACCACCGGTCGGTTCGGTGATCGCAACGAATGCTCGCTTCCTACCGTCCACGCAAGGAATCCCGTACTTTTCGATTTGTTCAGGCGTGCCAGACCAGATTACGTTGGGAGGGCCTCCTCCGAATGCACCAAGTGCGGGAGCGTAAGCGCCCAGTCGACATTTCGCAGACTCCTCCGCAATCACGACCCGCGTCAGAGCGCTCACCGGATTTCCGCCATACTCCGCAGGGACGGACAACCGCGTCAGTCCCATTTCTTCGGCTTTCGCTTTTAGTAACGCTCGATCTTCGCTGCCACAACCGGTCGCGTTGTATGGGAGCTTGTCTTCAATAGGCTTAACGTAGTCATGCATAAATCGACGGATTTGATCGCGTAATAGATTCAATTCCTCTGTCTGATAAGCCTCGATGACGTCACTCATGTAATTGTTCCTCGTTAGAATCACGCGGGTTTTAACTCTGCAACGATACACGTTCACTAATTTCGAGACACAAAAATTGAAGATTTATCACGTAAAAGGCACCCGGTCCATCCGCGTTATCTGGCTATGCCATGAACTCAACCTACCTCTTGAAATCGAGACCATTCCAACTTTTGATGCCGCGTTCAAAGCTTCGCCTGAATGGCGCGCGAAGTCGCCAACTGGCAAGGTACCTGTTCTCGAGGACGGGGACATTACGATGTACGAATCGGGCGCGATGGTCGAGTACATCCTTGACAGATACGGTCCCGGTGATTTAGTCCCGACCGACCAGACAGATTTGGCGATGTACTACCAATGGTGTTGGTTTGCCGAAGCAACGTTCGCTCGTCCGTTAGGCGACATCATGCACAACACCGTGATCAAACCACCGGAAGAACGAATCGCTGCGGTCGTCCCTGATGCCGCGCAGCGTGCTAGGTTGTGTTTAGACGGAGTTGAGCGCTGTATCGAGAATCAGCCGTATCTTCTCGGAGATAAATTCTCCGCCGCGGACATCATGATGGGCTATTCGATGATGCTCTCTGAAAGAACTGGCGTGCTCACGGATGATCATCCCAATTCACAGCGCTATTACGCTCTACTTCAGGAACGGGACGGTTTTAGAGTTGCTCGTGAGGCTTAATGCCTAAGCGTTCCTTGAGTTCGCGAACAATCTGACCATGTGCGGTCGCGTCCAGTTTGTAGACAAACGGAATTAACAAGAGCGCTAGATTGGCGACGAACGGAATCACGGCGATACACAACAAGATGCCTCCAAGAACCTCAGTAGACTGAGCTTGATTGGCAACAAATCCGGTTAGTGCAAGAACAGCCGGTATCGCCGTGCCTGCAACCGCCTTCCCTACTTTCTGGAAAAAACTAGCAGTAGAGTAAATAACGCCGTCGGCACGGACGTCATGAGCATGCTGAGCGTATTCGATCGTATCCGCGAGCATCGCCCAACCCAACACCGCGATTGGCGCCCCACCGATCGCCATGATGCAACCCCATACATACACCATCGTGACGTTTGAAGGGTCATTGAAGTAGAAACCAACTGCCCCGATCATCGCCACAATCGCGCCAATCTGTACCGTCGCACCTTTCCCAAACCGTTTCGTCAAAAACGGCACAAAAATCAACCCGATGAACATAACAGCCAGCGTGATTGAGAAGAAACTCGTTACAAGCTCCGGTCGTTCCATCGTGTATTTGAAGTAATACGGCGCGACCGTTTGTCGGAAGGTGAATGCCAACATACCGAGAATGAACAACGAAATGACGATCCACAAAGGCGAGTTTCGAAACAACGCCTTCATCGCATTAGGTAGGGAGATCCGCTGTTCTGGGAGAGCGAGGTCTGTCCGCTCTTTGGTACCGCCAAATGACCACCACAAAAGTAACGTGCCGATAACGCCATACAAAATCATCGTGTATTGGAATCCAACTTCGATACCGAAGTAGTGAACGAGCGGCATCATTCCCAACGTTACGATCATCGCGCCGGAAAACGCGCCACCCATGCGCAGCGACGTAAGCGTTGCGCGTTCGTCATGATCGTCGGTTAACACACTCGTCATCGCCGCATACGGGATCGTCACGACCGTATAGATCACACCGAATAAAACGTAAGTGACATACGCCCAAATGATCTTGCCTGTTTCGTTGAAATCAGGAATCGTGAACGTTGCAATCGAAATTACTGCTAACGGGATGGCACCAAATGCCAAATACGGTCGAAACCGTCCCCACCGAGATCGCGTGTGATCGGCAAGGTAACCCATGAACGGATCGGTTACGGCATCAACAATTCGTGCAACAAAGAAAATACCTGCCGCGACAGCCGCGGAAATGCCGTAAAAATCGGTATAGAAATACAATAAAAACGACAACGTCGACATGAAATACAGGTTGATACCTGCGTCGCCGACAGCATAAGCCAAACGCGAACGAAACTTCATCATGTGTAAAAACGCTGTCCTTTTGTGCCGTCTATGCTGCGATCAGGTGCGCAATGCTAGGCATTTCTCCGCGCACGTATTTGATTAAGTGGAAGATTCACCCATGCTAATTCGGATCGTTCAACCATCATGCTAAGAAAAATCGCCATCGGACTCATCGTCGCGCTGGTTCTCGCGTTGGTCGTGATTTACTTCATGTGGCCAGAAGAACCGCCGGTCGAGTTGCCGAATGTTGCCGAACCCACAACGAGCCGTCTGACAACAGAAGGTGAATACGTGGGGTTTATGGATTCAAATGGCGCACGTGCATGGTTGGGTATTCCGTTCGCTGCTCCGCCTGTTGACGATCTACGGTGGGTCAAACCACAACCACCCAATCCACATTCAGGCATGAAGCAGGCACTTGCGTTCGGGTATCCTTGCGTGCAATTCTCGAATCAAACCCTTCGCGAACACGATGAGTCCTCGCAAGGAGTCGTTGGTTCTGAGGATTGTCTTTATCTGAACATTTGGTCGCCTCCCAACAGTATCGATGCGCCCGTCATGTTTTGGATTCATGGAGGTGGGAATTCAGTCGGTGAAGCAGGTACCTACAACGGGTCCTACATCGCAACCGAGCACAAACTCGTGGTAGTTACAACGAACTATCGACTGGGTCTCATGGGTTGGTTTAATCACCCGGACTTGCTTGCGGTAAGTGAACAATCAAGCGGAAATTTCGGCACGTTGGACCTCATCCGAGCACTCGAATGGGTGCGCGAGAACATCCGAAGTTTCGGCGGCGACCCTGATAACGTCACAGTGTTTGGCGAGTCGGCGGGAGGGTACAACACCTTAGCGCTCATGGCATCACCGCAAGCGAAAGGACTGTTTCATCGGGCGATCTCTCAAAGCGGCTCTTACCGCGTTCAAGATCCCTCAGTAGGGTACATGCTCGCGAGTGAGGGCGGTCATACGAACAGCGCACGCGAAATCGTCAATCGCTTATTGATCACCGACAATCTAGCAGCCGACGAGGTAGAAGCTTCTGCGTTACAGGGAGATTGGAGTCCGTCGGAATTACACGAGTATCTGAAATCAAAACCGGCTTCAGCGATCTACGCTACGCTCGGTACCAATGGCGGTTTTGGGATGATTGACTTTCCTGCTGGCTTCGGCGACAACATGGTCCTCCCAATGGGATCCGATGAGGAGATCTTTAGCGATACGAGTAACTACAACAATGTCCCAGTGATCTTAGGGACCAACCGAGATGAGCCCACCCTATTCATGCTCCAGAATGCGGAATATACGGACACCGTACTCGGTGTGTTTCCGACCTTAAAGGATGAAAACGACTATCGGCGCGTTGTGTATTACGGTGCTCAGGCGTGGAAGGTTCGTGGCGTGGATCAGATTGCAACGGCCATGACGGCGGGTGGACACAATGATGTCTATGCCTATCGGTTCGATTGGGATGAAGAAGCTAGTTCCATCTTTTTTGATTTACAAGTGGCACTAGGTGCTGGCCACGCAATGGAAATTCCATTTGTCTTTGGAAGTTTTTCTGGCGACAACATGCTGGCAGGGTTCTATCCAAACGACGAAGCGCAATTTGCACTGAGCAAGAGCATGATGTCCTATTGGGCGGAATTTGCCTATAGCGGCAATCCATCTCAAGGACGGGACGATACTGAGGTCGAATGGACGCCTTTCGGAGAAAACGACCAGACCACGATCATTCTCGACACCGATGCAGACGGCGGCATCCGAATGATCGGTGAAGTTGTGACCTACGAATCCGTTAGAGACGAGTTAGTCAACGACCAAACATTCAATGACAACGACCTTCGCTGTCGTACCTACATTAGGAACTTTCGAGGCACACCGGTATATAGCGAGGACGACCTTAGCGAAATGGGCTGTGATCACATCGACCCAAACCAGGTCACCTGGTAGTACACGATTGAACTACCACGTATCGATATAAGGGCGTTTCTTCGTTTCTCGAGGCACTGATTCCGGCAGGCTGTTCATTCCCCGTACGATCCAGCTTCTTGTCGCCGCTGGGTCGATCACATCGTCGACTCCGAAGAATGTCGCGGAATTTACGGCTTTTGCACGTTCGTACGAGCTCGCGACCATGTCGTCAAAACGCTTGATTCGTTCTTCCGCCGTTTTCAGTTCCATGAGCTCATTGCGGTAACCTAATTTCACCGAGCCTTCGATGTTCATTCCCGCGAATTCCGCGGTCGGCCATGCAACACAGAAAAACGGTACGAGCGATGACCCACCACACATGGCTTGAACACCTAGACCATAGGCTTTTCGAATAATGACGCCAAACATCGGAACCGTGAGGTTCGCGCCGGTGTTGAATAACCGACAAGAATGACGCACGAGCGCTGTCTTCTCGACTTCAGGTCCCACCATGATGCCCGGACAGTCCATGATGCTGATCACCGGTAGATCGAACGCGTCGCAAAGCTGTAAAAAGCGTGCAGCCTTGTCTGCGCCATCGGTATCGATCGCACCCGCTAAATGGTGAGCGTTATTCGCGATCAGACCAAAGGGTTTTCCTTCAATTCTCAAGAAGCACGTGACGATACCAATGCCAAAGTTCTCTCGCACTTCTAGTACAGAGTCAACATCCGCCAGTGTATGAATGACTTCTCTCACGTTGTACATCCGAAGTCGATTCTCAGGAACGACATGCCGCATCTTCCGTTGATCAGGCGCTTCCCATTCGTCGATCGTTCCTTGGAAATACGAGATGTACTTCTTCGCCGTCTCAATTAGCTCTTGCTCGTCGTCAACGATGATGTCAACCACCCCATTCGGTACCTGGAAGGACATCGGACCGACTTCCTCTGGGGTGTAGATACCTAAACCGCCGCCTTCGATCATCGCGGGTCCACCCATCGCGATCGTCGACTTCTTGGTCGCGATGATCACATCGCAACATCCCAGTAATGCGGTGTTACCGGCGAAACAACGACCGGAATTGACGCCAACAAGCGGTACGCGTGCTGATAGTTTCGACCATTGGGTGAATGTGTACGTGTCCATGCCGACGCCGCCACTGCCATCCGTGTCGCCTGGACGACCGCCACCGCCTTCACTGAACAGAATCACCGGTAGCCTAAACCGATTCGCGAGTTCGAAAATGCGATCCTGCTTGTAGTGGTTCTTATGACCTTGCGTACCTGCAAATACCGTGTAGTCGTACGCGACCGCAACACATCTTGCGTCTTGATCTGGAAACAGGTTCGAATTCACCGTTCCCACACCGCATATCAATCCGTCCGCGGCCGTGTTTTCTCGTAACCACTGCTCTGTGCGACGCCTGCGCTGAGCGGCTAAGACGAGCGGTCCGTATTCGATGAAGCTGCCCTCGTCACAGAGGTCGTTGATGTTCTTGCGTGCAGTTTGTTGACCCGTTCGCTCGCGGCGCTCCATGGCTTTTGGACGGTTTTCGTCGTAAATCCACTTTCTTCGTTCGATGGTTTCCTGGAGATCGCCGCGGATGTGATCAAGGTCTAGTTCCTCGCTCGCTTCAATTCCAGAGACATCCACGTCTGCTGCTTCGACGAAAACCAGTGGATGCCCTTCTTGAATGACTTTACCTACTTCGACATCAACTCGTCGAACAATCCCACTGACGCTCGCACTGATCACATGTTCCATCTTCATGGCTTCCATGATGACCAGTTCTTGGTCTGCAGCGACGGCGTCACCTTCTTGAACCTTGACGCTAACGATCGTGCCTTGAATCGGAGCTGGCTGACCGATCGAACCATCGGGACCGACTAAATCGACTTCGTTTACCAATTCCTCTTCTGCGGAAGCCGCTTCTGCTTTCGCCTGTTTTATCGCGTCGGCGTACTCGAAAAGTGCTAGCGGATCGCGCGAGTCAACCTGACCACCCGCTAAGCCACTAGAGGTTCCATCAGCACCGATGGTCGCGTCGTGTGAAGCAAGTGCACTTTCGGCAAGTTCCGCGACGTTCTGATCCACCCAACGCGTGGTCACGTCACCGTTCCGAAACGCCTCGGAACTTACGATTTCGCGCACGAAACCAAGATTTGTTCGGATACCTTCAACGTGACAGTGTTCAAGCGCTCTCTTCGCCCGTTCGATGACCACACCTATATCGTCTGAACGGCTCGATACGATGACCTTACATAACAACGAATCAAAATTCGGCGACGTGGTGTACCCGCTGTATCCAAATCCGTCAACGCGGATGCCAGGACCGGTTGGCATTTCATAGCGCGAAATCGTGCCTCCAGAAGGTCGTACTTCGCCCGACCGGGTAATCTCTTCCATGTTGACACGACATTGAATGGCGTAGCCCGTCGTGCCGTGTTGCGACCAGCCATCTAATTGCAAGTCATCAAACGTTTCACCACCAGCGAGACGAAGTTGAGTCTGAACCAGGTCCAACCCCGTGACCATTTCAGTAACAGTGTGTTCGACCTGGAGGCGCGCGTTTGCTTCGATGAACGCGAAACTCTCTTGGTTCTCAGCGTCCACTAGAAACTCGAAGGTACCTAGGCTCCGATAGTCCAACGACTCGGCGATTCGAACAGCACTTGCTTCTATAGCTTCCAGCGTCTTGTCAGGTATGCCGAACGCTGGCGCAACTTCAACGAGTTTTTGATGACGGCGCTGCGCGCTGCACTCACGCGTATGAAAATCGACTACATGACCATGTCCATCGCCGACGATCTGTACTTCGATGTGGCGTGCATGTTCGATTAGTTCCTCTACGTAGAGATCTCCGTTGCCAAATGCCGCTTTCGCTTCTGATTGACATCGCTCATACGCCGCCTCGAGTTCCTCTAGCGCAGACACGACCCGAGTACCTCGACCACCACCGCCGGCGATCGCTTTGATCATGATGGCCTTGTTCGGTCCGAGCGATTCAAAAAAGCTCTTGACGTCATCAACTGAAGTTGGTCGGTCGGTACCCGCAACAACAGGAACACCAGCATCGACTGCGGATTTACGCGCTTGCGACTTATCGCCGCACAAAGCAAGTGTGATGGCAGATGGTCCCACGAAAACCAACCCAGCGCCTTCGACCGCTTCCGCGAATTTCGCACTCTCTGACAAAAATCCGTACCCCGGATGGACTGCGTCGCAGTTCATCTCCTTGGCTGCGGTAACAATCTGATCGATATCTAGGTACGCCTCAACACCTGAACCTTCAAGTGCATACACGGCATCGACCGATTTCACATGAAGACTCTGCGCGTCGTCTTTTGAGTGGATTCCGACGGAAGAAATCGCGAGATCGCTGGCAGCTTGGGCGATTCGAATCGCGATTTCGCCACGATTTGCGATTAGTAGGCGTTGAATGGGCATGGACGCACTAGGCGAAGAAAAAGGCGTCCGATTTTATTTTGGGGGTGGCTAGACCAATCGTCTAGGAAGCTTGGGAATTCCCGTACAGCACATCAAAAATCAATCCCTTCACGGCTTCCGCGTTGACCTCGTAGCCCACTGCCACTTTAGATGGTTTTCGACCGACCCGTTTTCGTTCGTCAACGACCGTCATGCCACGGGTTAACGTACCGTTAAGTTCGATCATTACATCGCGAGGAAGGAACTCGAACAACTCTGGGTGTGTCACCGCGAAGACTGCACAAGGATCGTGCATCGCGACCTCGGGTGAACCGGTGAGATCGCCTAGTCTCTCAATGATTCGAGCAAAGTTCTGGTCGATAAACTGCGTACGCGCACTATCGGGCGCAGCACGATCTACTTCTTTAAGTTCCGTCTCCGAGATCTGTACTTGGTGAGTGAGATTCAATCCGCTCATCAACGTCTTGCCGTTCGCGCTAAAGACAACGTCGGCGGCTTCAGGATCGAAGTAGATGTTGAATTCTGCCGTCGCTGTGACGTTTCCGCCATGTGGTGCACCACCCATCACCGAAAGACCCGCGATCCGCTCAAACCACGACTTATCTTGCGTCAACACGTGCGCAATATTGGTCAGCGGTCCAACTGCAACCACCCAAACGTCGGGATCAACGGCTTCGAGTAAATACTCTACTGCTCGATCACTCGTCTCAGAACGGGAAGGTTCCGGGAGGGGAATACCGCCTAAACCGTCAGTACCATGGACCTCGCTCGCAAAAGCCGGTTCCGCTGCAAGTGGAGCCGCGGCACCGCGGTGGACCGGAGTCTCACTGCCAAGCAAGTCACAAATACGGATCGCGTTCCTCGTAGCGTTTTCGATGCTCGTGTTACCAGCAACGGTCGTAATGCCTAAAACGTCTGCAAAATGATGCGCAAGGATCAAAGCGATTGCGTCATCGTGACCGGGGTCTGTATCGATGATGAGGCGTGGTTTATTCAAGAGTGCATCTCGCAGTTTGTGTGTTGATGAGCCGGTTGGTCATTTAGACGCGCAACTCGAATTTTCATAGTTTTTCTCCATATGTCCCACGTTTAATTTGCAATCTTGCCACTTGATCGACTAGCTCGAACTATTACGCGGCACGGTTATCTCTAAATCGGTTTAGTCAGTCATGAAAATCACGGAAATCAAGACATTTCATTGCCCTGCAGACTGGCGTCGATACCACTTCGTACGCGTTACGCTTGAGAACGGCATCATCGGTTGGAGCGAGTACGACGAAGGATTCGATGTGGTTGGCGTTACGACGGCGATCGATCGCATGGCTGGCGCGGTCATTGGCCAAGATGCGATTAACCACGAAGGCATCTACGCCCGATTAGCGGCGACGGCGCGACAATCGCTTTTTGGCGTGTTACCACGTGCGATCGGCGCAATTGAGAACGCGATCCTCGATGCCAAAGCGAAACACTTTGGCGTGCCTTGCTACGAGATACTCGGCGGTAAGGTCAGAGATGCAGTACGCGTGTATTGGTCGCACTGCGGTACGTGGCGGATTTCCCGACCCGATAAATATCGAACTGCCGTTCGCAATCTCGACGACATCCGAGCATTGGGTCGAGAGGTCGTCGACGAAGGCTTTACAGCACTGAAAACGAACATCTTTCGACAGACCGATCAAGGTCTTGTTAATTGGGGACCGGGTTTCAATCGCAATGACGATCCATCACGTACACCGCCTCGCTATGTGTTGAATGGATTCGTTGAGTATCTAGAGGCGTTTCGTGAAGGTTGTGGTCCTGACGTCGATATTCTGATCGACTTGAACTTCAACGCGCGCACTGAAGGGTACTTGAGCATCCTACGCGCCTTACAGGATCTTGATATCTATTGGATCGAGATTGATACGCCATATCCGAAAGCGCTCGCGACGATACGACAACGAAGTCCGTTCACCATCAGTGGCTGCGAGTCACTCACTGGACTCGTCGAATATCTTCCATACTTTCAGGAAGAAGCGCTCGACGTGGCCATCATCGACATTCCGTGGATCGGCGCGTGGCAAGCATTAAAAGTCGCCTCGGCAGCTGACGCATTCCAAGTGAACGTTGCCCCGCACAATTACTATGGGCATCTATCGAGCATGATGAGCGCACACTTTTGCAGTGTTGTACCAAATCTGAAGATCATGGAAACAGATATCGACCGCGTTGAAGCCGATGCAACGATCTTCACGCATGAGCCAGATATCCGCGATGGCATGTTGCATATGCCTGATCGTCCTGGTTGGGGTACAGAACCCAATATGGACGTTTTAAGCGAGACGATGAACTAGCTAACGAAGCGCCTGTGGGTACCCAACGTCACGCAGGTTCTTATTCGTCAATGGCGAACCGGTTATTCGACCAAAAGGTTTGGTGACAAGCCACACACACCTGGTATAGCTGCGCGCCCGCTTCAAATAACTCGGCACCATCACGATCAACTACAGACTGGCGTCCACGATCTGCCGCCGCGACAAGTGATTTGGAAAGTTCATTCCACGCAGGTCGATTTAGCGAATAACGCTCCTCTTGGAGTACCGCACTAAGCCGTGTGATCTCGTCTGCGGCGTCGATGACCTTCTGCCATCCTTCTTCGGTAGTCGGCGTTAGATCTGTAGTGCCTTCGTAGGTATCGATAAATCCAGCTGAGTCCCAGAATACTTCAGATGCGTCGTTAAGCAGAGGATCCATTACATGAGCTAGGGTCGGGACCTCTTCGATTTCAATCGTGGCCTTCTGAGAACACCCGTATACAAGCAGCGTGGCGCAAACCAATCCGCAAAAGCCGATGCTAAGCACCATCCAATTCCTAATTTGCATCAACAATATGCGAAACACCAACCGTAGTAGACCTCATTATCCTAGTGTCGAGCTCGAATCTCTGCTCTAAGGCGTATATGCGGGACCTGCTTTTGTACCAAGTTGTGTGCGCACGACTCGCCATGCATCATGAATGAAATCGACAAGAAGTGGACGTGTATCGCGCGGATCGATGATTTCCTCAATACCGAATGCATGTGCGTTACGAAACGGCGAAGAGATCGACTGTAGTCGCGCTTCAATCTCCTCGCGTTTGGCTTCCGGATCTTCGGCTGACTCAATGTCCCGCTTGTAGGCGATCGCCGTGCCTCCTTCGATATGCATGGAACCACCATGAGTCGACGGCCAGCAGTATCGTCGATAAAGCGTATCGCCGCCGCGTTGATGCAGACCACCCGCAACACCATAGAGTTGCCGGACGACGAAACAGATGTATGGCATCCGGCTTCTTGCAAGTGTCGTCACGATACGTGCGCCTGCGCGAACAATCCCAAGTTTCTCTTGCGCTACACCAACCGAAAACCCCGGTTCGTCAGCGAAATAGACGAGTGGAAGATGGAACATATCGCAGAGCTCGATCAAGCGAATCGTCTTCTCACCGGCGGCGACGTCCATGGATCCTCCGTTGTATTTCGGGTGATTCGCCATCACGCCGACAGGGTGTCCATCTACTCGTGCTAGACCCGTGATTCTGGCACGCCCGTAATACTCGCCGATCTCAAAAAAACTATCGCGATCCAACACCGCGTCGAGAATCTGACGTGGCTCATAGATTTGACGCCGATTTCGAGGTACCATCGAAAGAAGCGACTCGTCGCGTCGATCGCTGGGATCGGATGACGGCTTTACTGGTGGTTCTTCCCACACATTCGATGGCAGGTATGAAAGAAACGTACGCACCTGCTGAATTGCATCCGCTTCGTCCTCCGCCAAATTCATGATCACGCCGTTCTTGACTTGAATCCGCTCGTCGCCTAGATCTTCCTTGCTGATCGTTACACCTGTCGCTTGTTCAACAACCTTTGGTCCAGCAACAAACACTTGGCTCGTGTTCTTCACCATCACATTGAAATGGCAAAGACACGCCTGCACAGCAGGAAGCCCAGCTACCGAACCAAGTACAGCAGACACTACGGGGACATACTGGAGTAACTCTGCTGAGACGTTGGTGCCTGAATTACCTGGAAGGTAGGTTCGCCCCATTTGCTCAAAGGTTCGCACACTACCACCGGTTGCATCCAGTAGTCGTACAAACGGAATCCGTGTTCGCAGCGCAAACGACTCCGCGTACCCACTCTTGTTTCCCACTGCCGCATCCGCAGCGCCGCCACGAATCGTGAAGTCACCACCAGCGACCGCGACTTTGCGTCCGTCGACTTTGACCGTGCCGATCACTGAATTGGCTGGCTTCAGAGCTTTAACGCTCTCACTCTCCCACTGAGCCGTACCCGCGATGGCACCTATCTCATGGAACGAATCAGGATCTTCTAACAAACTAATGCGTTCACGAACCGTGAGTTTTCCGCGACCGTGATGAAAGTCAACGCTGTCCTTCCCGCCAAGTTCTTTTGAGAAAGCAACTTGGCGTTTCAGTTCCTCAACTTCCTGCTGCCAGCTCATCGTGATGTCCTCATTACATTTGGTGGGTTATCTATCCAACCCATCCGTGCGACAGACCGGCGATTATTGCACCTGTAGTCCGTGAGTTTGTACGTCTCGCAACTACCATTACTTACTTCCACTCCGTAATCTCACGTTTTCAATACATGACTTTTGAAACACAAGTCGCACAAGCAGTCGAGCAAATGCGCACCCAAGGCTTTGCGATCATCGAAGGATTGATATCTGAGGAACGTCTGATTCAAGCTGGGAGGGATGCTGAACCGCTGTTTGAGGAATCGCCGATCCAAAAGGACGGACCGAATGGTCCGATCTACGGTCGATTGTGTAAAGGTCTGTTTAAAAAAACGAGAGCATTCGACGACCTTTACACGATTCCACTCGTCCTCGCCATCGTGGAAGCGGTGCTTACTTGGAAGTCAGAGAAGGACTACAAAGGCGTATGGGGTGGCGCTTTCCAATTTGCATATTGCATGCTAAAGGATGTGGTACCTGGAGAGGGACCGCGTGAGTTCCATCAGGACGACGTACTCTACCCGATACCTAAACCACATCCGGCGCTAGCGGTTAATACGCTGCTCGCACTCGATGACTTCAAAGAAGAGACTGGGGCAACCTTAGTGGTTCCGGAAAGTCATACGTGGCTAGGACCTGTATCGCAGAACCCAGACTACAAGGTCGTTGAGATGCCCGCGGGTTCGTTGTTACTCCTCGACGGAGGGATTTGGCACAATAGCGGGACAAATACAACGCAAGACCAGCACCGTACGGCACTGAACAGTTATTACAGCTCCCGTTGGCTTCGACCATTAGGCGGGCCGCACCTAGGGTTGTCGACCGCGGAATTGGAGGAAGTGCCACCTGATTTACGCGTGATAATGTGAATTGAAGGTCGATACCCAGTCTGACAAGATTCGGAATTACCCGCCAAGCCATCATCAGAGGATGTACAAACGGTCTTCAAATTAGATAAGGAGTTTTAGAAGGTACTCCTTCGTCCGCCCTACCAAGTTGCTTTCGACCTAACGGTAAACTCAGTAATATCTCCTGTTTTCTTTGAACTAGCGATTCTTTCGTTCCGCCCGCGATAATCCGTTGAGTCACGTAACGTCGTTACCGAAATCCGAAAGTACCGCAGTCGAGTAACAAACTTCATCGCGAGAATATCACTAATCTCGCCGGATTTCCATATGGTTGCTTACCAAGGTCAGACGCGAACTTCCTCGGCTTTCTGTTCTTTTTTTAGCTCCAGTCGTGCCTGTGCGAGCTCATACCGTGCCTGCATGAGCATCCAATGATCTGCGGTACCCCACCCGATTCGCTCAAGTGCAAGCGCCATTTTCGCCGACACTCCCGTCCTACCGTTCAACACGCGCGACAGCGTTCCACGATCACATCCGAGGTGCTTTGCCGTCTTAGATACGTTCCAACCTAGAGCGTCCATGCTCTCACGAATGAGTTCACCCATGTGCGGTGGGTTCAGCATCGCTCCGACTTTCTCGCTTGATTTCTCCGCCAAGGTAGGACAACATTCGAAACTATGTATAAAAGTATAAGCCGATTTCCAGTTAGTCGCATGAATACTTGTACCGATTTAGTTAGATCGTCCCATTTGCATATACCAATATAAATGGGTATATTTACAGACCTGAACGTACTAACAACTATTCGAGAGGCTTATCTTGAAATCTATTACAAAACGTCAGGCGGAAGTACTCGACTTCATCCGAACCTATCGCCAAGACAATGGCTATCCGCCAACTCGCCGCAACATCACGGATGAATTCGGTTTTCGATCACCGAACGCCGCTGAAGAACACCTTCGCGCACTCGATCGCAAAGGGTTCATTCAACTTCAACGAAATACCTCTCGAGGCATCATCCTTAAGGACTTTCAGAAGGAGTACCTCCCCATCATCGGTCGCGTTGCTGCGGGTTCTCCGATACTTGCTGAAGAGCATGTAGAGCGTGAGAGTCTAGTATCTGGCGGAATGTTCGATCCACATGCAGACTATCTATTACGTGTGCAGGGAGAAAGCATGATCGAAGCCGGAATTTTCGACGGCGATTTGGTCGCGGTTCATAAGACTCACGAAGCGCACGACAACCAGATCGTCGTAGCACGCCTTGAGGAAGAAGTCACCGTCAAACGATTCAAGCGAGATCACGAAAATCGTGAAATTCACTTAGTTCCGGCGAATAAGGAATATCAAACCATCAAAGTCAACGAATCGTCGCCTGCTTTGCAAATCGAAGGGATTAGCGTTGGCTTGATTCGAATGCGACTATAAACGTATATCGCAAACTAAAGAAACACCCATTTCAGCAAGGCGTCGCGATCGCGACGCCTTGTGCTATTAGAGCGGTGCAAATCTAACTCTTCTTAGTAGCCTTTCTTTTCGCAGTGGACTTCCGCTTTTTAGGTGCGGGTTTGATCGCGTCCCATGCTCCGTTCTTGAAATATGCGCGCCACCCAGTGTCTTTCTCATTCTTCATGGACGTCAGGTAATGCTCGCGAGTTCTGCGGGCGAAATGGACAAACGTGTCGTTGCCTTTCTCGTCTTCTCTAGGCGCACTAAGCATGTAGCTGAATTTCGGATCGATTTCGTTCGCGTGAGTTATTAGCTCTTTTATTCGAGGTTTTCGCATGACGCGAACCTTTGGATATTTGCTGGCTCCAAGGAATATCCCTGCACTACCTTCTCGCAATACGAAGTAATCCTCTTCGTCCGGAACTTCAAGTTCCTCCATGTGGATGGGCGGTGCTGCTACTTCACCAGTTTTCAATATCTTTCGTGTGTTACCGCATGCTTCATTCGTACAGCTATAAAACGGACCAAAGCGACCGGTCTTGGCCTCCATGTCGTGGCCGCACTTATCACACTCGATTAGCGGTCTATCCGAACCAGGGAGTTGGAATTCGCCTTCTTCAATCTCGTATCCTGGACAAGTCGGCGCATTTCCACAAACATGGAGCTTTTGCCCAGAGTTGATCACGAAACCGTCCATCGCACTTCCGCAAATACTGCAATGCCGTTTTGCTAGCAAGAGTCGACTTTCGTTTTCGTCGACTTCGACGTCGTCGTCGGGCGAAGGTTTGTCAGTTGTTTCGTCTGACAACAAATCCACGGTATTCCGACAGCGTTCCTTTGGAGGTAGTGAGTAGCCAGAACAACCAAGGAACGTCCCAGTACCAGCAACTCGGATCGTCATCGGCCGCCCGCATAAGTCACAAGGAATATTCGTCATGACCGGCTCGTTCGGACGCATACCCGCGTCTTTATCGCTTGCAGACTCAAGTTGGATGACGAAGTCGTCGTGGTACTCGTTAAGTAGGTCCAACCAGCCTTTGTCGCCAACGGCAACCTTATCTAAGCGTTCTTCCATCTCAGCGGTAAACTCGTAGCTGAGTAATCCTTGGAAACACTCGACGAGTCGATCAGTGACGACTTCCGCAATGCGTTCTGCGTAGAACCGTCGACTTTTTACGCTTACATACCCACGATCTTTAATCGTGGAAATAATCGAAGAGTAGGTGCTAGGTCTACCTATTCCACGTCGTTCAAGTTCACGTACCAACGCGGCTTCGCTGTAGCGTGCAGGTGGTTTCGTGAAGTGCTGCTTCTTTTCGAGTCCGACAAGCTTCAGATCCTCGCCTTCCTGATACTGCGGTAACTCAGGCTCTACATCATCTGAGCGCGTCGCCGCTGAAACTCTTGTATGACCGTCGAACAACGTTCGTCGACCGGTTAATCGGAGCTCGTACTTTTCAGCATTGACACCAACTGTCGTATTCTCATATCTCGCAGGAGTCATCTGAGAAGCTACGAATCGGCGCCAGATCAGTTCATATAGACGAGCCGCAGATTCACGATCTTGATTCGACATCCGTTGCGATTTCAATGCCGATATAGCATCGTTAGGTTCGGTGTTTACGTCACTCGGTCGGATCGCCTCGTGCGCTTCTTGCGCGTTCGATTTACTTTTGTATTGATTCGGTTTCGAAGGAAGATAAGGTTCGCCAAACTTGCGATTAATGAGAGTCGCCGCACTCTCTCTCGCAGTTTCAGACACATTCGTCGAATCTGTTCGCATATAAGTGATCAATCCCGCCTCGTAGAGTCGCTGTGCGAACATCATCGTACGAGCCACTGGATAGCCGAAACGACTCGAGGCGGCTTGTTGAAGTGTCGACGTTATGAACGGCGCGCTTGGCCTAGATTCACTATTCCGCTTGGTGATCGACGCAACCGTCAGATTAGATTTCTCAATGACCTTAAGAACTGCATCAGCCGCTTCTTCTGAATTTACTTCAAAACTAGCATCGTTTTCCCGAAGTACCTGAAAACGTCGCGTCTCCCCATCGTTTTCGCGTTGAAGGTCCGCGAAGACATCCCAATATTCCTTCGGGTTAAACGCTCGAATTTCACGCTCACGCTCGACGACAAGGCGAACGGCTACGCTTTGGACGCGCCCCGCCGAAAGACCCCGCGCGATCTTCTGGTAGAGCAACGGCGTTAGTTTGTACCCTACGACGCGATCGAGAAATCGTCTTGCTTGCTGCGCGTTTACACGATTCTCATCGATATGGCCGCGCTCTGAGAAAGCTTGGTGGATCGCCGATTCAGTAATTTCGTTGAATACCACCCGGACGAACCGATCATCTTCGCCTCCAATGACTTCCTTCAGATGCCAAGCGATGGCTTCACCTTCTCTATCGAGGTCAGTCGCAAGAAAAACTAATGCAGCGTTCTTGGCTTCCTTACGAAGCTGGTCGACGACTTTCTGCTTATCCGGTAGGAGTTGGTAATTCGCTTTCCAATTCTTGTCCGGTTCAAGATTCAATCCCTTTGAAGGTAAATCTCGAACATGTCCGAAACTGGACACAACCTTGAATGTTTCAGGTTCAGTAGCTGTCGCCTGATCGTCGTTATTTGAAAGACTGAAATTCTTCAAGTACCTTTCGATGGACTTGATTTTGCCAGGCGATTCAACGATTACTAAATTCTTTGGCATCCGTGCTAAAAACTACGCTCGAAGTAATGTTTCAATTAAAAAATGTCTCGATGACGAGGTAAGAACAAGCGCGATTTTAGAACCATTAATGGAATGTGACACAAATTTGTACTCTAATCATCATCGGTGTTCACGTCGTTTATGGATAGATTCAACTCGCACAAAGACTCAAGTGAGGAAGTTAATTCTGCTAGAAACGTACCTTTTTCAACCGAGTCTTTGGATTCAATTCCAATCCAACTAACACCGGCTTCGTGACTCACTACACTCTTGCAGGTTCTCGGCATGTCCGCGATATTCGCCGCTACTAATCCCCAGTAGCTCGCGTCCGAAAGTTGCACACCGCTCAGCTGGTCATCGCGCAACAACCAACCCGGAATCGGCAATTGGGATTTCTTGTAACGCATGAGCTGCCACACCGGCGGATTCTGAGGAGCGCTCGAATACTGAAGGTCGTATACAACACAAAGATCGCCACGTTGGCGGACTTTTCCGCCTGACGTGACGCGATCTTCCGCATCAGCATCAAGGTCAGGGATCGTGCTAGAAGACGTGAATACCCCTCGACGACGAGCCTCCAAACGTAATTGACTGACGCGTCTCTGAAACTTCGACGGTATCACGTACGCGACGCCGCCGAATGCCACCAGTAACAAAACTGCGATGATCAGCCAATCCAATATCAAATTCCTATGTCACATGTGCAGGAACGCATCATTAGCGATTCTAGTATCCTGATTCGCACTGATCATGATCTGTGTACGTTAAAGGTGAAATATGGCTAGGAACCGTTGCGACTTCAAAGCGTCCGAATTTACAATAAGTTAAACGGTGAATGTTCCGACGCTATGAGCCTTTATTCTCGAGTACTCGTTGCGGTTGACCTCACGGACGACTGCAAGCTTGTCGCGGATCGTGCGAATGAAATCGCTCTGATGAGTAAAGCAGATCTGCACCTAATTCATGTGATCGAACCCATTACGCTGTCGTACGGTGGCGACATTCCGATGGATGTTTCAGCTGTGCAGGAGTCCATCACCGACCAAACCGAGGCATATATCGCGACCTTCGCTTCCGCTTACGGCATCCCGTTCGACCATCAGCACCTGGTCTACGGACGACCGGAGCGCGAGATTCATCGGTTCGCTATGGAGAACGACGTCGATTGCATCGTCGTAGGTTCTCACGGACGGCATGGATTGGCGCTGCTCTTTGGTTCAACGGCAAATGGCGTCTTGCATGGCGCACCATGCGACATCATCGCCGTTAGGGTTGGCGTTAAATCGCATTCAGTGCATGCGGAGTAACGACCCCTAATAGTCCAATAAAGAGCTCATTGGCGCAGCATTCCAGACGCTAAGCGAAGAATGCAATACAGTGCTGCGCGTCACGCGTAGACCGTCAACGCACAGTCAGTCAATCAAACAAAGACCGTCAGATCTGTTACGCCGTTCTGGTTTATTTCGCGCAATAACTAGATTAACGCGTTAAACGGCTAAAATCGCCCAATACGCGTCGCTGGAACAGACGCAACATACCTGAGCAAGACAGAGTACACGGATGTCTCGTAATCTTCGCTTATTCAAAAAGTGCTCCCACCAAATGCAGTCATCTCAACGTAGTCGGTTGGGAAAGATCGCGTCTCTATATCGGGATTCACTATTGAAGAGACCGCAGCGGGTCCAATGGATTCGACGAATCGCCACTTTAGTGTTACTCGGGCTCGCCTCATTTACCAGCGTTGGACTCCATGCTAGTTGGTATGAGGATCGCCAACTCTACAAGCAAGCGGTCACCGCGCTTCGGGCAAACGAATTAACAAGGTTTGAGCGGCATACCGAGGAGCTTGGCGACTATCCCTTGGTGCCCTACCTACGATACCTCCGCAGCCTTAAGCAGTTAAGCCGAACAAACGCTACGGAAGCAATTGCATATCGCGATGCAATGAGTGAATACACCTTTGGCGATCGCTTTATGGCGCAATGGGTTCGCATTCAAGGAAGACGTGGCCGATGGCAAGATTACGTTGATCATTACCAATCCTCTAGCGACATCGTCGATCAATGCCTATACGCACTCGCGTTGATCCGGACCGGCGATAAACGATCTGCGTACGCACAACTGCCTCAGCTTTGGAACGTAGCAAAGAGTCAGGATGAAGCCTGTGATCCAGCGTTTGATATCTGGATACGCGATGGCGGAATCTCATCTGAGCTTGCGTGGGAACGCATGAAGAAAGCATTAGACGCCGGGCAGTTTCAGCTAAGTCGTTACATCATGCGGTTTATGTCAGCGGATGCCAAACCAAGCGCCGAAACGATGTACGCCGTTCGTCAGAATCCAAAAATCGTTGCGAATCTGGGCCGGTTTCGCGACGACCGCTGGGGAAACGATGCCCTCCTCTACGGCTTAAGCAGACTCGCGCGGACTGACTCGACCCGCGCGTTCTCCCTATGGCAGCAGCATTCAAAATCCAGAACATTCGATGAGTACCAGACAACCTCTTCGATTAGCAACCTGTATCTGTGGCTTGGACTCGAGGGTCACGTCGGTTTACCCCGCCGCGAGGGTATTTCGACGAGAGCGTTAGAACGCATGATTCATAGTGCAATTTCAAAAAATGCTTGGCAGGAGGCAGATTTCTGGATCCATCAGCTTCCGGAAGCGGAAGTCGCGAAATACCAATGGCGCTATTGGGGAGCCAAAACCGATAAGGCGCTTGGAAGGGAAACGTGGAATGAAGCACTACAGTCCCTAGCTAAGGAACGAACCTACTACGGCTTTCTAGCGGCTCAGGAGCTCGGCTTACCAGTCAGCCTCAACGAACAAAGCTATCAACGTGACGAGGAACTCGAAGCGAAATTAGCTGCCAATTCACATGCGCGCATGGTTCTCGAATTCTTCGCGGTCGGAGAACCGGCAAACGGTCGTCGGGAATGGCGGAAACTGGAGGAATCGCTGACTGACGAAGAAAAAATGGTCATGATCAACTGGTTTAACGATTTCGGCCTCTCGAACGAAGCGATCTACGCAGCAAATCGAGGCGAGATGCTGAACTTTCTCGAAGTGCGTTTCCCAACACCTTTTCTAAGCTACTTCAAGAAAGGCGCATTCGTTGCTGACGTACCGTTGTCGTTCCTACTCGCGCTTTCTCGACAGGAGAGTGCCTTTGATCACCGCGCGATTTCACGTGCTGGCGCACGAGGTCTGATGCAGATGTTGTTATCTACCGCTCGTGCGACTGCTCGGAGTCACGGAATTTCGAGACCTTCCAATGAATCTTTACTTGATCCGCGCAGAAACATCGAACTCGGTTCGCTGCACATTGCCGAACTATCGTCTGAGTTTTCAAGCAATCGAATTTTGATCGCGGCGTCATACAACGCAGGCAAACACAGAACTTACGCGTGGTTACGAGACTACAAAGTTCAGGACACGCCGTCGTTCATCGAGATCATTCCGTTTCGGGAAACTCGTGAATATGTCAAAGGCGTGCTTGCGTTTGCAGTGGTCTATGCAACACGAAATGGCAACAACGTCCAGCTCCTGGACCAACACGAACTTCAACTACCGACTCATTTATTCAATTGATTGACATCGGCGCAAATCTCACGGACAAGTCCTTCAAAAACGATCTAAGTGAAGTCGTCGGGCGCGCTATCAGTGAAGGTGTCGAACACATCGTGGTTACTGGCACGAACGAATCAGCTAGTCATGACGCCGCAAAGATCGCGAAGCTGTTTCCAGATCGCCTCGGATTTACCTCTGGCGTCCATCCCCACCATGCGGATGACGTAACAGAAGAATGGCTAGATACCATCAGAACAGTCGCCCTTCGTGGTGCAGCCGCGATTGGAGAGACTGGGCTCGATTACTTCCGCAATTTTTCAACACAGGCAAACCAACGCAAGGTATTTCAAGCACAGCTTGAACTTGCTGCGACGTTAGAAATGCCGGTGTTCGTACATGACCGTGATTCAAACGGCGAAGTGATAGACATGCTACGGAAACACGCGCAAACGGAAGTCGTTGTACATTGTTTCACCGGGGACGGCGACTTGCTCGATGCCTACCTGGATATCGGTTGCCACATCGGTATCACGGGATGGATTTGCGATCCTCATAGGGGTACGGAACTAGCAGACATTGTGAGTCGTATCCCTGACGAACGACTCATGTTAGAGACCGATTCCCCCTTTTTGATGCCGAAAACAATCGATCCAAAACCTCAAACACGTCGAAATGAACCGATGAATTTGAAGTACGTGAGAAGGAAAGTTGCGGAAGTCCGAAACCAGACTGAAGCCCACGTTGACCACATAACCACCGAGAATGCCAAGAGGTTCTTCCGCTTCGAAGAAATTAGTCACTCAATGCGTGAATAAACTATTTGGGTAAGTCGTCTTAATAAAAGCAGGTCCATATGTCTCAGTTTGAATCCATCACATACGAAGTCGAAGACACGCTCGCGATCGTCACGCTTAATCGACCAGAGAGCATGAACGGTATCACGAATCAACTGATGCGGGAACTGTGGGAATGCCTAAGCGAAGCAGCAAATGACGCAAGTACGCGTGTGTTGCTTTTCACCGGTGCAGGTCGCGCGTTCTGTCCAGGCGTTGATCTAAAAGCGTCAACAAGCGGCGCGAAGCAGGAACCGAATCGGAAAGAGTATTTCCACATCACTTCGCTTCTCCATGAAATGCCGAAAGTCACCATCGCCGCTGTCAATGGCGCGTGTGCGGGTGCAGGATTTGGTTGGGCGTGCGCGTGTGATCTTCGCTACGCGAGTGAACGAGCCGTATTCAACTCTGCATTTCTTGGTGTGGCCATTTCCGGCGACATGGCGGGTCCTTGGTTACTACCACGCATCGTTGGAGCAACCAAAGCGCGAGAACTGTTCTTCTCAAGTCAGAAGTTTCCCGCGGATGAAGCGGAGCGAATTGGACTGGTTCTGAAGACGTTTCCAGAAGACACATTCCGTGACGAAGTAAAGGAACTTGCTGTCAATTTCTCAAAAATGGCACCCCTCGCCATTGGTGAGATGAAGCGTAATTTCATCGACGCCGAAAACATGCCGCTCAGATCGTATATCGAACTCGAAACAGAGCGCCATACACGCACCGGTGCAAGTAATGACTCTCGCGAAGCTATGCGTGCGTTCGTTGAGAAACGCGAACCCGTGTTTCAAGGTAACTGACAAGCGACGTCGCAACAGGTGCCAGATCAGAAAAACGATTAGCGACTAGATAAAAGCGTCGCGGCATCCTCTGCGCTGAATGGCCACATTAGTGAGTTTCCTTGATACTCGAGAACAGGAATATGTTCACCAAACGATTGGAACAATTCATCGTTCGTTGCCACATCAATCGTGGTTACGACAACGCCTCGAAGTGCATTGGACGCTAGCAACATACTCAGTGCTTCATCGCATAGTGTGCAATCATCTGTGATGTATAGAACGCACTCACGTCGAGGCATGTCGGCTGTCTCTTATTGGATGCCAATTGCTAGCGACCCGATCCAAGGACGCTTTATAGGTGGGTGAATTAGAACCACGTGTACACATTCGACGCGTCGAATCCCGAGATAAGCGCGAACTGCTTGCGCTGAATCAATCAAGCGTAGGTCTTCATTCGCCTTGGATCACAACGCCGTTGACCAATCACTCGTTTCGTAGCTATTACCGACGAACGCTTCGTGACGATCACGAAGGCATTCTTTGTTGTCTCAATGACACCAGCAAGATCGTTGGTGTATTCAATCTCAATGGCATCGTGCGCGGTTCGTTTCAAAGCACCACGATCGGTTACTACTCGTCGGTCGAGCATACGGGCAGAGGATATATGACGGAAGGATTAAAGCAAGTTTTGAATTTCGCTTTTCAGAATTTAGGCTTACACCGTGTCGAAGCCAACATTCAACCCAACAATGACCCATCACGCAAATTGGTTCAGCGGTGTGGATTCGTACTGGAGGGATTCTCTGCTAAGTTCTTATTCATCGATGGACAATGGCGCGATCACGAGCGATGGGTCGCATTTGATGAACGTGAAGCGCTTCATCGAGTACCCTCACTCCTCCACCGATGACTGACGTGCAATCAACCCCTTTTGGCGCATGGGCGTCGCCTTTAACGGTCGAGAAACTCACGTCTCAATCTCCCGTAAGGTTTAGCCAGCTAAAGAGTTGTGGACGAGATCTATTGTGGATCGAAGCCCGAGCTCATGAAGCAGGACGACATGTGATCGTCCGCTTTCGCGAGGAGTCGTTCACCGATTTAACGCCAGTTGGCTTTTCGGTTCTGAGCCGCGTGCATGAATACGGCGGCGTAGCCTACTGTACTTCGGACGAAATGGTCTATTTCGTCAACGGCGAGGACCAGAACATATACGTGCAACCGATTGACGATCCGAACACGGTGAATCAGATCACCAGATCCGATGAGAAGGAGCGGTTCGCTGATCCTGTCTACGATCCGAACGGAAATCGGTTGATCTGCATCCGAGAACGTCATTTCGTTGACACCGAACCCGAAAACGACTTAGTTGAAATTGATGTTGAGAGCGGAGAAATATCGCCTCTACACCAAGGTCATGATTTTTATGGGCACGCGCGTGTAGCGCCGAGTGGCGAAAAGGTCGCGTTTCTAGCGTGGGATCATCCAAACATGCCTTGGAACGGTAGCCAGCTTTACGTCATGACGCTACTTCCAGCAGCAGGCGACGCATCCATCATTGCCGGGGGGCAATCGGAGTCGATTTTCCAACCCGAGTGGCTATCCGACGACAAGCTCGTGTTTAGCTCCGACCGTTCAGGTTTTTACGATCTTTACCTGTTCAGTTCAGAGGGAACCTATACGATCGCAGCGGACGAACGCGAATACGGTCATGCGATGTGGCAGATTGGGTCAACACAGTTCGCTGCTCTTAATGACACGCTCGTTCTCGCCAATCCTGATCACACCGAATTGACCCTCGTCGATTCTTCAACAGAAATTTCAACACCTGTCGAAAGCGGCGCATCGAGCTATGGAAACCTGGTTAAGTTTCGTGAGGGGTTCGCATACTCACAATCCAACGTCGATAAGTACAACGCCATTCGCGTCCGCGACTCGTTCACCGACGAGACTCGTACGATAAAAAGCGCGGGCGAGTCACCCATCGAGAGCGATTACGTCTCGAGACCCGAGTCGATCTCATTTCCTGGTAGCAACGGTGAGGAAGTACACGCTTTCTACTACGCTCCCAAAAATCCTCAATTCATCGCCCCAACTAAAGAGCGCCCGCCGTTGCTTGTACAGGCGCATGGTGGACCGACTAGCAGTACGTCCCCGTCTTTTAGTCCGAATATTCAGTTCTATACCTCACGAGGTTGGGCGGTGTTGGACGTTAACTACAGTGGGAGCACGGGATACGGGCGAGCGTATCGTGACCGTCTATTGAATGAATGGGGGAACAGGGACGTTCAAGATCTTGCTGCAGGCGTCCGGCACCTCATTTCACTGGATAGGATTGATCCACAGCGGGTGGCGATTTCAGGCGGTAGTGCTGGAGGATTTACCGTGCTCCGTGCATTGACGACTACAAGCGTTTTTAAAGTAGGCGCGAGTCATTACGGAGTCGCCGACTTGCGCGCACTGGCAGAAGACACCCACAAGTTCGAGTCACGATATATTGATCAGCTCGTTCCAGAAGACGAACTAGATGCTAGGTCGCCAATACACCATGTCGACGACCTAAGTTGCCCTGTCATTTTCTCGCAAGGTCTTGACGACAAGATCGTGCCACCCGACCAATCTCGCGTGATGTTCGAAGCACTAAAGAACAAAGGTATCCCAACTGCCCTGTTCATGTTCGAAGGCGAGCCACACGGATTCCGTCAGCTTCAAACCCAAATAACCTGCCTGAAAGGGGACTACTACTTTTTCTCGAGAGTGTTCGGCTTTGACCCAGTCGGTATCGACGATTCCGCTCTAGCTACGGCCGAAACCGCCCACATGGAACTCCTGTGAAAGTCGCTGTCATAGGCGGAGGGACCTCGCCAGAAGCCGAGGTATCAAGGGTATCTGCGACGCAAGTGGTCGATGGTTTGAAACCTCGCCATGATGCTGCGTACATCGAGTTTGACGCGGATCTACCCGCCAATTTGCTTCGCTTCGAACCAGATGTTGTATTTCCCGTACTTCACGGCGTGCCTGGTGAAGATGGTTCGATTCAGGGCTTCCTAGAGGTGATCGGCCTGCCGTTCGTTGGCAGCGGTATGTCGGCGTCAGCCTTGGCAATCGATAAGTATCAAGCGAAGTGTGTTTGGCGAGAACACGACATCCCAGTGTTGCCGATGAAATTACTGGATAAAGCAACGTGGTCGTCAAACACCTGTGAGGAAGTCGAACAGTCTTTAGGCAGCGCGGTTGCGATTAAACCAAGATCGCAGGGTTCTGCGTTAGGTGTGAAACTGCTTCCGGATGGCGGTGACTTGAAGAAGGCTTTGGACGAGGTATTCGAGTCGCACGATCAGTTACTTATCGAACCGTTTAAGAAAGGACGCGAGATTACGGTCGCAGTTTTGGAACGCGACGGCCTCGCCTCCGCGCTTCCCATCATCGAAATCCAGGTGCTCGCTGACGGCGAGTGGTACGACTTTACGAATCGTTACAAAGCGGGTGCAAGCCGACACGTCCTCGACCCGGAGATGCCACCTACAACGTCTGAAGCATTGAAGCGCTTCGCCGTTTCCGCTCATTGCCTGCTCGGTTGTAGGGATTTATCGCGTTCCGATTTCATACTTGACGACGACAATCACCCGTGGCTGCTCGAAATTAACACGATTCCAGGTATGACACCTACGAGCCTTTTCCCAGACGCGGCACGAGGGTATGGAATCGAATTCCCCGAGTTGATGGATTTGCTGGTCAATAACGCGCTCAATCGCCGATAGTCAGTCGGACAAGCTCACTAGACACAGACCCACCATTACCAGGTGATTTACATCGAGTTGCGACTAACGTAATTGATCCTTTTCACCGAACACGCAAATTCGATTCCGCAAAGTCGAAAGTGCTTTCTAGAATACTTAAATTCACTTTCTCATAAGAGATTTATCAAATGGTCTCAAAGATCGCAGCAGGAGTCGTTGCACTCTTAGTACTCATTGTTTTATTCGGAGCATTCACTATCGTAAATAGCGGCCACGTAGGGGTCGTACGAACGTTAGGTGCCGTACAACCAACGCCTCTGCCGGAAGGTTTCAACATGAAGAAGCCGTTTCTGGATAGTGTCGAGGAAATATCGGTACGACTGCAGAAAGCTGATGCAGCAGCAACAGCAGCCTCCAAGGACTTGCAAGTCGTATCCACGCGTGTCGCGGTTCAGTATTCACTAATCGGGGCAGTCGCTCCACGAACATTTCAATCTATCGGTCGATCAAGTACCGTCGCCGCAAACGTAATTGCACCGGCCATTCAAGAATCGGTCAAAGCGGTTACCGCCCAATACACTGCCGAGCAGCTCGTGACGAAACGCGCTGAAGTCAAGCAGAAAATCCAAACCGCAATCGCAGTCTTCATCGACGACACACTTGAACAGAAAGGTGCACAAGGCGCATTAAATCTAGACAACGTCGCGATCACGGACTTCGAGTTCTCACAAGAATTCAATCGGGCGATTGAAGAAAAAGTACAGGCTGAGCAAGAGGCGCTGAAAGCGGAAAACGAGAAACTGCGACGAGTTACACAAGCAGAAGCAGCCGCAGAGGAAATCAAACTGGCAGCCGAAGCAGAGGCGTATCAGATCACTCAGGCATCCGTTGCGAAAGCCGAAGCGATCGAACGAGAAGCCGCTGCGTTACGAGACAATCCTGAATTGATCGAGTTGCGATTAGCGGAGAAATGGGACGGCCAATTACCAGTTGTAAATGGCGGGAGCTCCTTGCCGCTTCTCAACCTTGACGGTATCGTTAAACAAAACTAGTGCAATCGTCTACTTGAGGCGTGGTACACAAATCAAAAAGGCGCGTTACCGATATCAGTAACGCGCCTTTTCTTTAAGGATTAGAAGCTCTTAGGGTGTATATCCCCGTTCGTTGAAGGACGTCAAATCTAGACCTTCATCCTCTTCGTCCTCGGTGACCCGAACACCAATGATCATATCGACGACCTTGAGAATGACCAACGTAAGTACGGCAGTCCAAACAAGCGCCGTCACGCCTCCGATCAGTTGTATGACCAGCTGTGAACCGATTTGGATGTCTTCCTGACCGCTGAATACGTTGAGCGCAGAGCTGGCGAATATTCCGGTAAGGAGTACACCAAGAAAGCCACCTACGCCGTGGACTGAGAAAACGTCAAGCGAGTCATCGATAAACAAGCGTCGTTTGATTAAACCTGTTGCTTCGAAACAGACCCAGCCAGCTAAGAAACCGATAATCAAAGCACCACCAGGACCGACGAAACCAGACGCTGGCGTGATACAGCCTAGACCCGCAACCATTCCGGTCACTGTACCGAGTACTGTTGGCTTGCCGAAACGGATCCACTCAACTACCATCCATGTGAATGCTGCAGTTGCAGCAGAGATATGCGTGACCGTTAGTGCCATTGCAGCGTCGCCATTTGCGGCTAATGCGCTGCCACCGTTGAAGCCGAACCATCCGACCCATAGCATTCCAGCACCCATGACTGTTAACGGAACGTTGTGTGGAAGATTTGGCGACTCAGGGTATCCCTTTCGACTACCGATATACATTGCTGCAACGATCGCGGCAGTCCCCGCCGTGATGTGAACGACTGCGCCGCCGGCGAAGTCCATGAAACCGAGATCGCCTAACCAACCGCCGCCCCATACCCAGTGGGTAATCGGAATGTAGACGATCAACAACCACACCGCCGAAAAGATGAGCATCGCGGAAAAGCGCATGCGTTCTGCGAAGCCGCCAACGATGAGCGCAGGTGTGATGATCGCAAACGTAAGCTGGAAAGTAGCGAATACCGACTCTGGAATCGTGCCCGATACCGTGGCTTCCTTGATCTCACCGAGTAGGAAGTTATTGAGCGTACCGAGGAACGAAGTTTCACCAACTACGATGCCCGATCCTGTAAATGCGAGACTGTAGCCGACCAATACCCAGAGGATCGTCATCAAACAGGTGATGGCGAAACAATGCATCAAGATACTCAGTACATTGTTTCGACCGACCAATCCTGAATAGAAAAGAGATAGACCAGGAATGGTCATAAACAAGACAAGCGCGGTCGATGTCAAGACCCATGCGGTATCGCCGCTATCTAGACCTTCCGCCATGAGTGGCGTCGCGAGCAATGCAACGATCGCGCACCAAATTTTCTTATTACTAAACAACATCGACTCTCGCGACTGGTTTAGCGCGATTATAAATTTGCAGGTAGTCCTAACAATTCGATGTCGTTGTGGCCGGATCAAGGGAGTTCGGCTACGTACTCAATTTTGAATTCAATAGAATATCAATCTAACTTATTGTTTTATTTAATTTATTTAGCCAATCAATTCAGTCTAGCGCGTTCACGAGTTCCTTTACTAAATTAGGACCACGATAGACTAACGCGGTATAGACTTGTACTAGATCAGCGCCAGCTTCTCGCATCGCAATTGCATCTGCGCCGCTTGAGATGCCGCCCACTCCAATAATCGGAAAGTCCGAACCAACGGCTTCTCGGGCGTGCGTAACAGTTTGCAAAGACCGCTCGAATAAAGGTCGACCACTTAGTCCGCCTTCCTGGTTCGCAAACCTGTGAGATATCTCGCGACGATCGGTCGTAGTGTTGGTCGCAATCAATCCATCGCACGCTGCGTCCCGAATACGGCTCACGAGTTCTCTCAGTACATCAGGATCAAGGTCCGGGGACACCTTCACAAAAACCGGCAACCGTCGATCAACGTCTTCGACCAGACGATCTCGTGCCCCTAACACCGATTTCAAAGTGTCATCAAGCTGTGGATCACCCTGTAGATTTCTCAATCCAGGTGTATTAGGAGATGAGATATTGATCGTGAAGTAGTCGGCGACATCGTACAACGATCGCATACACAACCGATAGTCTTGGTCAGCTTCTTCTAACGGAGTAGCTCGATTGATACCTAAATTGACGCCCAGCAAAGTAGGTTCAATCGAAGGCATCGCCGCGAGGCGTTCGTGAATCATTTCGACGCCGTCGTTATTGAATCCCATTCGATTAATGACTGCACCACAACTCGCCAAACGGTAAAGACGAGGCTTCGGATTGCCGACTTGAGGCAGCGGCGTCACGCCACCAACTTCGATGAAACCGAATCCAAGTTGGGTAAGTCCTACAACGGCCTCGGCGTTCTTGTCAAATCCTGCGGCCAATCCGACACGATTTGTGAAATTCAATCCTGCGAGTTGCACGGATTCACCCTGTGGTCGACCAATCCCACGCAAACGACCCGCTATACGGAGACCACGTAATGTCAACGTATGTGCCGTTTCTGGATTGCACGCCGCAAGAAATGGTCGCGCGCACTGATAGAACAGATTCAAACTAAAGTACGGCGTTTTTGTCAAAGGCAATAATTGTTCATTGCATATTTTCACGCGCTTTTAGCTTAAATGCATCGTTTCGCGCCATCATTACAACAAAAGGGACTCGCTTGGTTACGCAAAACGAACCCCTAGGAATCGAGTCGGGAACGGCTTCTTCAACCTATGAAAAAGTCCACCTAGCACTCGATTGGTTGAACCAGCGCATTGTCGGTCAAGAAGCGCTGACCAAGAAATTAACGATCGCACTAATTTGCGGCGGTCATTTGCTGGTTGAAGGTGCACCTGGACTCGCAAAAACCCGTGCGATAAAGGAGCTTTCACGATGTATTGAAGGTGATTTTCATCGAATCCAGTTCACGCCAGATTTACTTCCAAGCGACGTAACTGGTACGGAGATCTATCGTCCCGAAACGAGCAGTTTCCATTTCCAGCAAGGTCCGATCTTCCACAATCTTGTGCTCGCGGACGAAGTTAATCGCGCACCAGCAAAAGTACAGTCAGCCTTGCTTGAAGCCATGGCGGAACGCCAAGTGACCGTCGGCCGAGAGACCTTTAACTTGCCGCGCCTGTTTCTTGTCATGGCAACGCAGAACCCGATCGAACAGGAAGGTACGTATCCGTTACCTGAAGCGCAATTGGACCGCTTCCTCATGCATGTCCTTATTGACTATCCACCGGCACATCAAGAACGGGCGATTCTGCAATTAGCACGTGAAGAGTTCGGCAATGTCGATCAGCCTTCGCCGGTGGAACTCAGCGAAAGTGAGATCCTTGGCATTCGCGATGAATTAGGTGAACTTCACATGGCTGAATCCATCGAAAAGTACATCATCGACCTCATCGCACATTCGAGGTCCGGTCTGGAAGGTGTCGAATACGCCGCGAGTCCAAGAGCAACCATCGCGTTGGACCAATGCTCACGAACCATCGCTTGGCTCGCGGGTCGAGATTACGTCGTTCCAGAGGACGTTCTTGAGATCATCCACGACGTTCTACGACATCGCTTAATCCTGTCTTTTGAGGCGGAAGCACAAGGAACGACAACCGATGACATCATCGACACGATGATCAACCAGGTGCCTTTAACCTAGAACGATTTGATGCCGTCACTTACCGGCGTTTATGTCACCGTCGCCGACTTGATCGGCTTAGCTACAGCGCCGATTCAGAAACGTCGCACGCGTCGTGCAACTGGCGGGTATTCAGGCGCACTCGTTTCGCGGATGCGTGGTCGCGGTGTGGATCTCGACGAAGTACGACTGTATCAAGCAGGCGACGACGTCAGAAACATCGACTGGAAGGTCACCGCGCGGAAAGAAAAACCACACACAAAGATCTTTCGTGAAGAACGCGAGCGACCCACCATGCTCGTGATCGATCAGCGACGATCCATGTTCTTCGGGAGTCAAGTCCGATTAAAGAGCGTCGCTGCCGCCGAGGCAGCCGCTCGATTTGCGTGGCAGACGCTTAATGCACGCGACCGGGTTGGTGGCGTTGTGATTGCCTCGGATTCGCTAGGCGTCCTCAAGCCAATCCGAAGCAAGCTAAACGTCGTTCGTTTGCTAAGCGCGATAACGGATGCAAACAATGAACTCAGTGCATCGAGTCAGCCGTCGGAATCTGCAGAACCCTCATGGCATGAGGTCCTAATGAACCTTCGTCGTGCAACTCCGGTCGGACATCGCATCGTGTTCATCTCCGATTTTGAGGGTATCGCTCAGAGTGACCTACAGCAGCTCCTGGTGCTTCAAAACCATAACGAGATTTCTCTTATCCATATCTACGACCCGCTGGAGCAGAACTTACCGCCGAGTGGCGCTTACGCAGTGACTGACGGGTCTCGAAGAATTTCTTTTTCCGGTGGGATTCCTCGAAATCAGAGTAAGTACGAAGGACGTTTCGAGGCACACCGAACGAGACTCGAAGACGCATGTCGGTCACGAGGGATCCGGTTTTTCTCCTTCTCGACGACGGAGGATAGTTCGCAGGCGCTCTTCGATGAATGAACAGATCGCGCAAGCACTAGCGCAACTGCGAGACATCCATGAACCCGCGCTTCCGCCATTTTGGCCTATACCCATCGGCTGGTGGATCTTGGCTGTAACGATCGTCGCCGGCATTGTTTGTTTGATATGGTGGTGGCGGAGTCGGTACGCGAATGATCGTCCCTATCGTTCAATTCGAGAAGCTGCGTCCGCGCTAAGGGATCTTTATCAAGACGGACGGTTATCCAATCGGGAATATGTCGATTCGGCTAATCGCCTCTACAAGCACTTACTTGTGGACGTAGAAGCTGTCCCAGGCTCGGTACAGGCTGACGGATTGCTATGGCTGAACATGCTCGCTGACCGGTTTAACGAAGAATCATTCGTATCTGGACCAGGGAAGTGTCTAGGTACGGTCCGCTATCGACCCGTCGCGTTCTTCGATGAACGTATCGACGAGCTTATCGCTAAGACGCTTTGCGATGTGAAATATCCCTCTCGCAGGGGTATTGCGACATGATCGAATTGATATGGCCATGGGCGTTTGCGATTCTGCTCCTACCGCTGCTCATCAGGTACCTCATCCCTGCGCGTGCCGCGAGCGAAGCCGCACTTAACGTACCTCACGTTGAGTCGTTTGTATTTACACAGCAAGAAATTGGAAGCGGTTCAAGTCACCGATCGGTCTTCCTCTTCATCATTGCCTTACTCGCTTGGTTGTCGTTAGCGACCGCACTTGCTCGTCCCCAATGGACCGGTGAACCTACTGTGTTGCCGACGTTGAGCCGTGATCTTGTGCTTGCGATCGATATCTCCGGTAGCATGGGACAAGGCGATATGAACGTTGGTGGCAGGCAGTACACACGTCTTGCGGTTGTGAAACATGCCGTGCAAGATTTCGTCGAAAAACGAGAAGGCGATCGAATCGGGATCGTTCTTTTCGGTAGCCTACCGTACGTCTATGTGCCACTAACACCGGACGTAGATACGGCAAGTCAGATGTTGGCCGACGCTCCTATCGGTATCGCTGGTCGATCAACAGCGATCGGAGATTCGTTAGGTTTAGCAATCAAACAAATCTTGAACCACCCAGCCGACCACCGCGTCGTCGTACTCATGACCGATGGCATGAATAACTTCGGCGAACTCGATCCTATGGACGCGGCAGAACTCGCTGAGGCTTCGGAGGTAACGGTTTACACGATCGGCATCGTTCCGCCTAGAGGTGGCTTGGGATTCTTTGCGCCATTCCAACGTCAATCAGATGCAGTGGACGAAGAACTGCTACAAGCAATCGCAACCAAAACCGGTGGAGGGTACTACAAAGCCGAAGATCTCAACGCCTTATTGGCGATTTATGAGCAAATCGACGCGCTAGAACCGATCGAAAATGAAGGTCAGACCGTACGTCCCATGCGTGCTCTCTACCACTACCCGCTCACTCTCGCCCTAGCACTTTTCGCGCTTGCTTGGCTACTCCATTCTCGAAGAAATGTTTGAAGTACTCACAGAGTTTCACTTCCTTCGACCATGGTGGTTGCTCTTACTATCGGTCGCCCCGCTTCTGATTTGGGCGCAAATCCGTTTCGTATCTCGAGCGAATAACTGGCATAACGTGATTTCCGATTCACTTTTCGATGCGTTGATTGAGTCGAGACCACTCCGTCGTGTTCGTGTATCAATGGCTCTGCCACCCCTCGCTTTGATCTGCGCTGCGTTAGCGTTGGCAGGACCTACTTATGAACGACTACCGCAACCTGTCGAAACGAAGAACGATCCTATCGTCATCGTGCTTGATCTAACTCTGAGCATGGGATCGACCGACATTCGTCCTAGTCGAATCGAACGCGCTAAGTTCAAAATCAGTGACATACTCGAGCGTCGCGACGAAGGTCTAACGGGGCTCGTGGTCTATGCAGGTGATGCTTACGTGGTCACGCCGTTAACGAGCGACAAGGACAACATCCTGAATCTATTGCCGTCCCTCGATCCCGAAATGATGCCCGTTCGCGGCAGCAATGCGGAAGCTGCCATAGAACTCGCCAACGACCTCTTCAGTTCGCTCGCACAAGAGAGCGGTCGAATCATTCTGCTGACCGACGGCATCACGAACTTTGGCAGTTTACGCGACAGTGCGGATTCACGATACGCGATCTCGATTCTTGGTATTGGTTCGTCAGATGTGGTGCGGTCGGATGGCCGTGAGTTCGAGTTGGACCATTCGTTGTTACGCGATTTTGCGATGGTAGCCGGAGGTCGCTATCGAAGCATTACCTTAAATGATGATGACATCGAGTTCCTACTGCAGGAATCGTCGCTTACGACGACCGAATTACTGGATAACCAGACGTTCGACGTTTGGCATGATCTCGGCTATCTACTCGTATTACCACTCGCGCTGCTACTCGCGTTCTCAATGCGTCGAGGAGGTCTTGCTGTTGTGTTGCTTGTAATTGGTGCAAATGTCCAAGCCGGATGGCTCGAAGATCTTTGGGTACCCAAGGATCGCCAAGCCTTGTCTGCTCACGACGCGGGAAATTTTGAGACCGCCGCGGAGCTATTCCGTGATTCTCAGTGGCAGGGCGTCGCGAAATATCGGAGTGGCGCGTTCGCCGAGGCAGGGGAACTGTTTTCGAAGAACGATTCAACCGAGTCGATTTACAACCAAGGGAACGCACTTGCGTGGGAAGGTCGATTCAGCGATGCCCTTACAGCATATGACGCTGTATTGATGCAAGAACCAGAACACGAAGACGCAAAACACAACAAAGCGATCATCGAAGCGTTGCTTGAAGCGATGCAACAGAACAGTGATTCTGAACAGAGTCAAAGTGACCAACAGCAGGAGTCTGAGCAACAGGGAAATCAGAACGCACAGTCACAGAATCAATCGCAACAAAGTCAAGATGCGTCAGAACAAGCCTCCAACTCTCAGATGTCTAACGAACCAAGTCAACAGCAAGAGGGAACGGAGCAAGACACGCAACCGCAAAACGAAACTCAAGACGATTCTGAAGAGAGCACCGACGCAGAGCAACAACACGCACAGCGCCAAGATGCGAGCGAGTCCGATGACGAGACTGAAGGTCAAGATTCCGCTGCACTGGCAGAATCCAGCGAGGAACGCGAGTTGCGCGAAATCCACGAACGGTGGCTGCGTCGTATCCCAGACGATCCTAGCGGTCTATTACGACGCAAATTTCAAGCAGAATCCAATGCCCGAATTGAGCGAGGTGAGTTAGACCAGGCTGACGTTGGACCGGCGTGGTGATGCGTGCTATGAGGTATCTAACACATCCGATCGGATTGCTTGCGACCGTGTTCGTGCTTCTCTACGCACCCTACTCTCACGGACAAGCGAGCGCGACACTCAGCGCTGATGTCGTGTCTGAATTTGAGTCAGTCACGCTGACGGTGACCGATCGAAACCGTGATTCGAGTGATCCTGATTTCACTGAATTAGAAACTGATTTCGAAATATCAAGCGTCTCAACTGAGTCACAGCTTCGAATCGTGAATGGTCGCGTCGATCGCGCTAAGAGCTGGAAACTTGAGCTGATGCCAAAACGCGCAGGAACGATTGATATTCCACCGATAACCGTAGGCAATTCGCGTACGAACCGATTAAGACTACAGGTCAATCCAATATCCGCTCGGGAGCGAGATTACATCTCAAAGACCGCGTTTTTCGAGACGATCGTCTCCCACCAAACGCAGTATCCGCAAGCGGCTATCTACGTGACACGACGAATGCTCTACACCGCTCAGGCAAGAATCCCGTCGATGCCCCAGGACAAGCAACTTGACATCGTCGACGCAACGGTACTGCCAATTGGTAGTCGAGAGACGTTACGCGAGGTTCGAAACGGCGTCGAGTATTTCGTGATGCAGTGGCGTTATGTTGTGTTTGCTGAAAAGAGCGGCACGTTGAGGATTCCAGGCGAAAACGCACGCGTTGCCATCTATAGCAATCAATTCCGACCGCAAGTCCGACCGATCGTCGCCCCCGAACGAACGATCACCATATTGCCGATTCCCGCCGAGTACCCAAGTGATGAACCATGGTTCCCAGCTTCAAATGTTGAACTGACGCAGTCGTTTCAACCTTCAGGCACGAGCACGCTGAATCTAGGCGACGCAATCACTCGTTCAATCAACTTACGGGCGCGGGATAGTTACCAATCTGCCCTACTGCCTCTTGAGCTCGGTTCGATCGACGACCTCCGAGTCTACCCAGAACAAGCCACAGTGGACTCCGTACTTGAAGGTGGTCGGGTTTGGGGAACGCAATCTCGTTCGTTTAACCTGATTCCCGTCGAACCCGGTCGAGTTTCACTGCCCGAATTTCGGCTGACCTGGTGGGACACGGAGTCGAGAGAGGTCAAGGTCTCAAGATTACCGTCAGCCGCATTTAACGTACCGGATCCTCGGGACAGTCGATTCGCGACAGAACAGCTGCAACCTTCCGACAGTGGTTTGTTGCAACCTACAGATACGCAATACGGCACAGATCGCACGAACACTTGGTTCTATGCTCTGATTGCAGCAGCCATTGCTGGATGGCTTCTTGTCGCCGCGCTCCTCTATTTCAACAGAGAACGCTACATACCACGACTCGGCAAGAAACCACTCGTTTCTCGAATCGACTACGGACCAATTCGACACGCGTTAGCGCACAACGACGCAGGCGCTTTGCGACATGCGATCCTGCACACGCTTGCTCAACATTTGCGTGTTGATCTTGTAGCGGCTCGCGAGCTGATTCTCGAATCGACAACCGGTCATTCGATCCTTTCTCAATTGGATCAATTAGCCTACAACGACTCGACGAGTGAATTTGAGTGCGACTTGAAGACTATTCAACAAGTTATTGATTCAATTGTTAAAAATCATGAGGGTGATGAACCGGAATTTGGCTTGAAGTCGGTTTTGAACTGAGTTTCGCATGCCTCAAGGAACCAGCCTCTTTCTATAATCAAATGTTCGATTAGTCCACACCAACGATGAAAGCCGCCAACCACCAAGTTATCGGACAAACGCACGAATGGCTCCAATCAGGCCGCAAATGCTGGCTTTCGACCGTCGTCGCTACGTATGGCTCATCGCCACGACCCGAAGGCTCGATGATGGTGTGCAGTGAAGAAGGTCATGTCGTAGGTTCTCTGTCGGGAGGATGCGTCGAGGAGGATCTCGTCGAGAAACTCAAAAACGGGGTGCTCGCTGAATCACACCCGCAGTTCTTCCGGTATGGTGAATCCGACGAAGAAGCTGAGCAACTTGGGTTACCCTGTGGCGGTCACTTGGACATCGTGATCGAACCGCTCAAGAACGACGAACGGACGCTTCAGGATTTCGGGCTACTCAGTACGCGACTCCAACAACGGAAACTCATCGAGCGCGTTTTGCATGTCAGTACAGCGGAACGCCATATTCAAGAAACCGATGACTTTGTGCCGTTCTTCTACGACTACGACTCGCGCGTCCTCCGACAAGTGCATGGACCTAGTCACCAACTGTTCATCATCGGCGCCAGCATGGTCACACAGTATGTCGCGGAACTTGCAATCTTGCTTGAGTACCAAGTGACGATATGCGATCCGCGGCAAGACATGCTTGATGAACTGGATGTAGGCGGCGTCGAGAAGATCTGCGCTTTCCCTGACGACGTGATCAGGGACCGCGCGAATGATGCACAAACCGCCATCGTCGCCCTCACGCACGACCCACGCATCGATGACATGGGTTTACTTGAAGCGTTCGATACCGACGCGTACTACATCGGTGCCATGGGGTCATCAAGAACTTCCGCGAAACGCCGTGAACGATTGCTTGCCTTAGACGTCAGCGAAGCCTCACTAGCCCGACTACATGCACCGATTGGTGTTCCGATTGGGAGCAAGACGCCCCCTGAAATCGCGATCTCGATTCTGGCAGAAATAATCGCTGAGCGCGCGAAACTCGCTAAAAACACCGACAGTTCTCAAGCAGAGCAGGCACTCGCTGCTTCGATTTAGCTTCGGTTTGATATGAGACCGGACGACGGGGCTGCGGTGATCTTGGCCGCAGGTAGCTCGCAACGTTTTGGTGCGGATAAAAGATTGGTAGCACTTGAAGGTCAACCTATGATCCTTCATGCTCTAGCGCCTTATATCGATCAACTTCAATCCGTTTACGTGGTTCTTAAACCGGATGACCCTGTAGAAACCGTCTTACCACCTAGTGTTCAGATCATCGAAGCACCTGATGCCTACCTAGGAATGGGTCATAGCTTGGCTGCAGCTGCACACCATCTACCCGATTTGAAATGGTTCCTCGTTGGCTTAGCGGACATGCCTTGGATAAAAACGGATACGATCCATCGGATCATCGCACGCGTAAGGGAGTTAGAGGATGCCATCATTCGACCCTCTTTCAACGGCGAACCTGGGCATCCCGTGGGTTTTAGCGGAAACTTCCTCGAAGAACTGAAGACACTGTCCGGCGATGTTGGTGCGAAACGGGTTCTAAGTCAGAACGGTAATAAGCTAGTCGATCTGCCCGTGACCGATGAGGCGATTCTGCGCGACGTAGATACGCCAGAACAAATTCGCCGTTAGTCGTGGCGCAACCCAAGCCGCGAACCCCAATCCAACTTGCTTCTGCACGCCTCGTAGAAACTGTGCGTCGTGAGATGAATCAATCGCAGTACATGCTCATGCTTGCTGATTTCGATCACATCATCCGGCGCTAAGTCGAAATCAACTTGCGAATCGGAGCTGGTTCGCGCACCATGAGTTCCATGCCCCACTTCAATACGTAACTTGAAGTTTCCAGGAACCACGATCGGTCTCGAGGTAAGCGTATGAGGGTACATCGGGATGATCGCAATCGCATCCAATCGTGGATGCATGATGGGTCCGCCAGCGGATAGCGAATATGCCGTAGACCCGGTAGGACTTGAAATCAGCAGGCCGTCAGAGCGTTGTTCGTATACAAACTCATTATCGATCGACAAGCGAAATTCCATCATTCGCGACTGTGCGCCTGAACTCACAACCACGTCATTCAACGCAGCTGACTCGTGTGCAATGCCTGATCCGCGATGGACTATTTGCTGAATCAGAAAGTGTTCCTCGAACCGGTAGTCACCGTCGAGCACCCGATGGAGTTGCTTTTTGATTTCGTCCGGCGAAATGTCCGCAAGAAATCCCAAACCACCCCGATTTACGCCGACAACTGGAATCTGCGAACGAGCGAAATCGCGCGCGACGCCGAGGATGCTGCCGTCGCCACCAACGACCACGATCAGATCGCATGAATGAATCTCATCACGAGAGACGGCTTTCACGTCACGATCTCGCAACATCGATGCGGACTCGTTTTCGACTAAGACGTCGCAATCTCGCGCGCGAAGCGTCGTATGAACTGCTTCTAGCGAATCATTGATGACTGGACTACCCTGTCGACCAATGATGCCGACTCGGGAAAACGTGGGAGAACTCAAACTAATGCACTTGAGCCAGTGCGAATTCGACCCATCGGCGAGTGTCACAATGCAAAATTTGCAGATACTCTCTCACGACACTTCACTTGAACAACAAGGACATTAAAGAAGACATTTGGCGGCGCATGCGAGGCGAAGCGGAAGCCAAAGTCATGGAAGAACCCATTTTAGGTAGTTACTTTCATGCGACTGTCCTCAATCACGACAGTATCGGTAAGGCTTTGAGTTTCCGCTTAGCAAGCAAGTTGGACAATCCGATGCTGCCGACGATGCTGATTCGAGACGTGATCGAAGAAGCCATAACGACCGACCAGTCGATACTTGACGCCGCTTGCGCGGACATGATGGCAACGTTTGATCGCGATCCAGCGTGTTCCGACCTTACTACTCCGTTCCTGTTCTTCAAAGGATTTCACGCGCTACAAGCCTACCGTATCAGCCATTGGTTGTGGCAACACAATCGAACCACACTCGCCCAATTCTTCCAAGGTCAAATAAGTATCGGACTAGGGGTTGATATCCATCCAGCCGCGAATATCGGGCGTGGCATCATGCTCGATCATGCGACGGGAATAGTCGTCGGTGAAACCGCTGTGATCGACAATGACGTTTCGATGCTCCATTCTGTCACACTCGGCGGTACCGGTAAAGAAAGTGGAGATCGCCATCCCAAGATCCGTCGTGGTGTCTTACTCGGTGCTGGGTGCAAGATCATCGGGAACATTACGATCGGCGAAGGTTCGAAGGTTGGAGCCGGAAGCGTCGTCCTCGACGACGTACCTCCTCACGTTACCGTGGCAGGTGTACCTGCAAAGGTCGTCGGCAAGCCAACTGCTGATGATCCGGCGTTGAACATGGACCAACATCTCGATCTCGTCAAACCCGAAAATGCCTGAGTCCCAACCGAAGTGTCCGAAGTGTGGCATCGAAGGCATTGAGCATTTCGCTAGTAAGCGAAGCGTTCAATCAAGTCAGACGAAAGAGCCTTGGTTCTTCGTCGTATATTGCGATGCTTGTGGTCACGTTCACTCCATCATGCCGAAGCACGTTTTTGCGGAAACGCGAACGCGCGTTGTTGTCAGAGAGGACTCTAACGACTAGGCGACGTACCTCATCACGGCGCTAAGCTCGTCGTGGAGGTGTGTCCAATCATCGGCGACAAACAGCTGGGGTTGCATCTTCGAAATTTCATAGTCGAAGTCCAGGCAATCCATCGATAGTCGCAACCGCTTCGTACGGTCAGTGGCCAACGCTTCTGTCGACGACGAGAGCAACCCGGCGCCAAAGAGTTTCGCGTCTTGACCTACGAGACCGTACTCCACTGTCCACCAATGGAACCGCGACAACAGACACGCTGGTGTCAGTGCTTTTTTCTGCTGATTGCGGAGCGAATCGAGTTCGTGACGGAGCTCATCCAACCGATTGATGTCAGGAAACGGAAGTCCAGCATATTCCGCGAATCGTTTTTGAGCAAGGTATACACGTTCGTCCAATTCCGAGTACACAAGACGCTTCCCTTCTTCGCCGAATCGCTGCAGAAACCGACGATACTCCGAATCTACAAGCATTGGCAAGTGACCGGCGGCCTCGTGAATGATGTCTGGGATCGGCGTGTATCCCAACTGCGAAGACGCTCGAACGTGCCGAGTTATAGGGAGGATCCGTTGAGCCTGCAATTCCATGAATTTCGGAGGTGGAATAAAGCTATCGACCATCACAGAGTGCCAGCCAAAATGACTCAACGCTTGATTGATCTCGGTCAACTTCGGTAGTCGATTCGTACGTAATCCGCACTGACGCAATGCCGATGCATATGGAACCGCACAACGAGATTCGAGTACGTGAATGAGTGCATGCATTGCGCAACGCCATGATTCATGATCGGAATCTGAATAGCGATCGTATCGTTGACTAATGCTGAACTGCGCAACAGGCGCGAGCGGCATTTCACATGCAAGTTCCATGCACGAATTTTATGCCGATTGAGCGATAAAAGTATTCCAATATGCGAACGATAGGCGTATAACTTAATATGTTATATCGTTTAGAACAATTTAATTAGGATATTTTTGTTATTCCGTGTTTCTTTGACATTGAATCGCTTCCGGAACTCGCTATACGAAATGGACGTGGCTAAGGCTGTCAGTCGTCAGAAGTAGCACCGTTTTCCGCCAGAAATTCAGAGTGCCAATTCAAGCTCGGGAGGATCACAACGAACGCCAATCTCTCCAGATGCAAATTCGAACGAAGATACTCCACACACGTGGTTTCCCCGTACTAGCACCAAATCTCAGCAGAGAAGACACTCATATTTGCCTTACTCTCGGTGATTTTCCTAGCGTACTTGATACGCCGATTCTTAGTGAAAGATCAGGAGTTTTCGTATATGCTTTACGAAGGTTCCGTTGGTGTAAGATCATGACGCGACAACCACTACGTGCACTCGCACTCTCTTTTGTTTTACTGGCTGCAACCGGTCTTGTTGCGAACGACCCCCTAACCGTGGTCACCCATACACTCACGGTTCAGGAGAAGCTCGAACTGCTCGAAACCATTGAGATTACCAGTGAGAAAGAACTCCAGCCTGTTCGCGACGACGAGAAAGACGAAGAAATTGAGAAAATTCTTGAGGAAATCTCTCAATTAGAATCTGACTCAGTCTCCAACGAGTAGCACTGTCCCATCTCGACGAACAACGAGCTACCAGTGCGGAGATTCGTCTCACTCTGAAACGTCCAGCTGCCGATCGCGGCTCGACTAAAGCGCAAAGACTTAGGGTTCAGCATGAGAATGTCTGACGGGGGCGTATTTACGCAGCTATAACCTGGTTCACGATTCGCACCAAGTACCGTCTTGCATGAGAACTCAAACAGCTCATTAGTTTCTTCCATCTGCATAGTGATAAATAGATTCACATCATCAGCATCATCCAACAACGCCGCGAGCGTTTTGTTTTCGCGTAACATGAACGGCGTGGATTTGAATTTGGCCGGACCGAAAGCTTCTACAGGATCGCCTTCTACCTCGGGTTCATCGTGGAGGCCGATCGTCTCCAGAGGAACGCATCGCGTCGGTAACCACGAATCCCCTTCTGCATCCGTTGAGTCTTGAGCTAATGCGCATGTCGCGAAAAACGCGCAACACCACCATACGCACTGTGTTAATCGTTTGTGTTCTCGCATTCATAGTCCCCTTAGGCGCAAAACCCATCATGCCACAGTGGTGTGAATTACGCACTGCCGAGTTTGAAATGTACTCCGCAATGCCGAAGCGTCAGATGGTAACACTTGCCAAGTCGCTTCAAGCATTGCACGCGATTGCCGTGGATCTAGTTCCCGGCACTTTCCCGAAACGCTCGCTATTAAAAGTCATAGCGTTTGAAGATATCGATGCATTTGTTGCGGAGTTTCAATCCGACGAGTTTATCGGATTCATGCAACCGTCCATGCGGCAACACGTTTTAGCTTTCGGTCTCGCGGTCCATACGACGCACCCCAATCAAGTTGCATATCACGAGTACACCCACTACATCTCCCGCAGTCGTTACAACCACTTCATACCGATGTGGTACGAGGAAGGTTTTGCACAGTATCTCGGCATGCTGGAGATAAGCGGTGATCGTGTGACCATAGGCGAAGTACCGTACCGCAGCATGATCAGGGCGATCCGACGAAACGGACCAAAATGGGAGACCATCGTCGATGGTGTGCCTAGATTGGATTGGCACGAACACGATTACGCGGCACATTACGAGTTCGCACATGCCCTAACTCACTTCCTGCACCATGGGAACGATGCAAGCGGCAACCCGATGCGTGAGAAAGTCGATGGAATATTGATTGATATCAGCAACGGAGCGCAGCCAAGCGAGCTTTTACCGAAGGTTGCAGGTGTCGAACCGGCTGAGTTCATGCGAACACTCACCAACCACTTCCGGAAGACACGACCTCTGAGTTATCGAATTGATGTTGACAGCGCGTCGTTTTCGCCGATCAGCGAAGTCACATGTATGGATGAACTAGACGCTCGCATCCTCCTTGCGAATTTGCTGGTCCGAAACAATCCAGAACGCGCTCTTATGCACATCAATAGGGGTATGAAAATCGACGCTGAGCATCCGATGTTTCAAGTGTTGCTGTCCTACCTACCGGAATTGGATAGCAAAACACCCTACGAGCGAACCGTGATTGCGCTAGAACGCGACCCGAAAAACGTGGACGCACACGTTCGCATGGGGGACTTACTCAGCTACAACTGTCTAGATGTGTTCACCGATGAGTGTGAAAATCTTCGACACATTGCAACCCAGCACTACCGTCACGCACTCAATGGCGACCCAATGCGTGTTGATGCGGCGTTTGGGTTAGGCGTTTCGTTGTTGCGTTCTGCGCGCGCCGGTGATGGTTTGAACTACCTAAAAGTCGCTTACGAACGCTTACCCTGGAACGCGCGAATTAACCTATTTCTCGGAGACGCCTATCGCCAAATCGGAAATAACACACGAGCAAGCTTTCATTTGAACCGAGCGATTATGTGGGAGATCGAAGAAGCGGTCCGGCAACAAGCGATAGAGATGATGAATTAGCTCTGCTAACCCAAGTCATCACACTCAGCAAATCGACAACGCTTTCGTTAGATTTAGAGCAATCAGCTAGACAGACTGGAAGGATCTCGAACTATTTAGGCGGAAGCGTAAGTACGTAATCCAAGGCTCGTCTCAACCATTTGCTGAGATCGTCCTCGGACGCAATCCCTTCAGGCTCAACCAAAACCCAACCACGCATTGGTCTGCCATTCATATCGGCGGGTTTCGCATGGGGTTCTTCCAACATCAATTCATATGTTTCTTTCGAGATTCTGACAATGAGTGAATCTTGCCATGTCCCGACACACATGTTGCCATTAGTCATGAAGCAGGTACCACCGAACATTTGACGCTCGACGACCTTTGTATCTCTCGATAGTATCGGTCTAATCCGAGCACTCAAGTCGCCGCTCTCTCCTACGGATTCTGAATTAGAAGGCATCAATTGCTTGCCACAATGCGATGGATCCAAACACGACCAGTGGCAACAGCGTTCCAACCGAGCCTACAACGCGTAACGGATGCATGATTCGATCGTGATGCAATCCAAACGGTTGCGCGATTCGCGCAATTACTAGGATCGTACCCATCGCGTGGAGAATGAGTTGGTTTGCACCGTTTGCTTCTACCAATGCCATTAGAACGAGTACGAACGGTACATGTTCGAAGAAATTACCGTGTCGACGAATTTCCTGTGCGAGCTCCATATCGTCTCCGTGCAGTATCGACACACGGGTTCTTGCTCGAACTGCAATCACTCTGAATATCAGGACAACACCGACAGCAGCCAATAGTGCGGCATAAAGTACGGTAACTTGAAACGGACCCATAGTGCCTCCGTATTAGATGAGCGCGTCTGCTTAACCAACGTTAAACATCGCATAGGTTAGTCCGCAGTGATATGCGATTGACGCATCAGTATCAGCACACGCTCAACATGACATTTAAATCGTATGGCTACGCGGAAGATCGAAGCGCTATCCGGCAGCAAGCGTTAGAGATGGCACATTCGAGTCCGAATCCTCGGACACATCTCAGCGAAGTGTCAATCGACCGTCGACGACACCTTCGGCCGATTTATCAAGGCGAATGTCTATGAGCGTCAGTCCGTGGTCTGTTTCAAGCGCAATCAACCATCGGATAACTGCCGCGTATTCCTGACCAGTCAGCTCGATGTTTATTCGATCCTCACCAGGTTGCATTCGCTTGATCGTGACACTCTGAAGTTCTGCACTACTCGATATCACCGTCAACTTACTCTCGTTGCGAACGGGTGCCGACGTGTTGCCGCGCTGCCTCGCTTCCGCTTGATTCGCGACCATCCAACTTAAACCGTTCGAAGCTGCGGCTTGGGCGCGTAGCTTCTCATCTCGAAATCCGATCGCGGGATCGAGAATGACGTAATACAGAAATATCGCAATCAGCAGGTATGCGCTAATTCCGATCAAGGTGCGCTCTCGCGGACTTGCCGCGGCAAACCGCCTAATCAACGGCGCGATCGAAGGGAACCAAGTCAAGATTCTGTTCATGGCATTGACAGCGTGATCCGTGCCCAAACTCGATTCGCTTGTTGCTCGGCGACGTTTACCTCTACGTTCATTCCCCGATTCTCGATGCGAGATCGGATCGATTCAAACTGCTGGAAACTATCGGCGAAAAACGTGATTCCCATCTTGTTCTGGGATTCGTTGAAATTCAAGTTGCGAACCTCAACGCCGGCTGTCGAGGCAACGACGCTCTCAAGTAAACCCAGCCATTTGCTCTGCTGGTCGACGCGCGCTCCCATTCTTTCCTGCATACGAAAAACGGGATTACCTGTGACATCCCGCGTGTTGTAGACCGTCTCATAGATATCCAAAGACTTCTCACGAAGTTTGTCGGTCTGAAAATCCGCCCAAAGTCCTTGAATTACAAAGATCACAGCGGCTACGACCACGCACACAGCTGCTACCATCGCGGTTTTGTTTAGATTCTGCCGAATCGCATCCCCACCGTCTTTGGTCGCGTAAGTTCCCTGCAGTAGATTCATCAAGCCGGTTGTTTCGATGACGCCCTCAAGCAACGTTTCAAACGAGATTAACTCGATCGTTGCATCATCGACGTTCAGCTGATCTACAACACTCTGAGTTACGCTCGCGACACCCTCACTACCGACACACGTAATGGATACGTTCTCCTCCTCTCGGGGAATGGTGAAGGCGAGTGTCGAACTGAGAGCATCTGACGCAACAACGGCAAGCTGATCGGGTGTTCTCAACGTGATCGTCGAACCTGACTCGATCAAAAACAGTTCACTCGACGCATCTGTCAACATACCGGGCGTCGTAACGACGTTTGGATGGAGGTTCGTCTGTTCGAGAACTGACAGATACGTCTCAAGACGTACCTTGTTCATCACCATGCACGGTACCGCGCCGCGTTGCTTTACGTCGCCGACCGCGATATGTACGTCGTCGATCTCTTCCGTAAGGTGGGGTTCGACCGCGAATGGCGCCGCTTGACGGACCCTAGCCTGGCTTCGACCAGGGATTTCAACTTGAATATACAGGATCTCGCGATCTGGTAGGAGAACGACAGTCTCCACCCTCGCCGGGGTTTTCGCGCTTTCAAGCGCTTCTGCTTCTACATCACTGAGCGATCCGGCGCCTGAAGCAGTAACTTTAGAGTCCTCACACAGCCACCATCGGGCGAGCGTTTGAGGATCGGCGTCATTCAGCGCGATGTATAGAACATCCATCAGCTTAAATCGCGTTCACTATCCCAAACATGACGCCTGCCAAAATCGCGAGCGTAGATTTGACATTCGCCGGACTTCGGGTCTCGATAGATATGGCTCGTCATGTCCATTCGAAGGTCCTCACTATTCAACGTAGCGCGCACCTCGAAAAAATCGCTTCTGACGCTCAAATTTTCTCGCACTTCGGAGAATCCACCATGCAGTTCCACAAACGCTTCAACCGAGCCGAAGTTTCGCACGCCACCACGCGCAGACATTTTTGAGCCGCCAGGGGGCAATAGTGAGTTCAAGACTTCCGGATGTGCGGTATTCACGTTGATGCTCAACGAGCTCGTAGGCAACACAGCAACAAGGTGAGTCAATTCTGTATATACGTCTTGGGCGATCGGTGCTAACACCTGAATCTCGCTAAGATGACCTGCTAAACGATTCGGCGTACGAAATGGGGTTTCGTTACCGAGCCAATCCAGTTCCTCCCGACCTTGGTAGCCGTCGATATGAAAACGCTGATCGTCGGGGTCGATCCAATCTCGCCACATCGGTGTTAACTCCAAACTGATCCCGACTCGATTCAGTAAGTAGTTAAACGCCTGTGTCGACTCCTTTTTGCGAGAGCCTGCGAGTGAATTCAAATTCAGTTTTCCGCTCAGGTCGACAATCTGCACGTGCACATTGCCAGATACGGTAAGTAACGGTGCAAGCGTTTGCGCCCACGGTTCGGCCATATCGTCGCGTAACCGACCGTCTTCATCTAGCCAGTCAACTAACAACAGTTCTTGTGCGAGTGCTTCGCTCGCCATCAACGAATATCTCGCCTGATTCGCGGTTAGTCCGATTCGAGTCTGTGCTGTCACCATCGTTTGATGTGAATACAGCTGAAATGCCAACGCGCTGAATAGCACGACCATCAGCAAGATGCTTATCAGTGCGATACCACGATGCGCCTTCATCACGTTCCAACGCTCTCATAAGCCAGCACTGGTCCCGTTGTGACAGGTACCAACCATAGGTGTGACACGGTGCCTAGCTGCGGCAAGTCAAACGTGACGCGAATACCAACTAATGGACTGTATGTAGTGTCGGCATCGGCATACGATTGAGGCGGCCAAAAATAGTGTTCGTGTCCTGTCCGGTCAATCACTTCGATCTCGAGGGAATTCACGTTCGGGAGCAGTAACTGATCAATCGGTTCTGAATCTTGGGCACGATCAAGTACTTCCCAATAGCGGCGGAACAGTTGATTCTCGTATAGAAAGTACGACACGCGTTGTTGTTCAGATCGCTGGTGTCCGAGAAGATTCCGCCAGCCGTTGCGCGTAAATTCGATCTGACCTGATGTATCGACGACGACGCTGGGTTGATAGTCTCCGTGTTCGTCGCGGATTTCACGATCGTTCACCTGGAGTAAATCTTGCTCGATGATGTTCATCGCCCGGTGCCAATCGGCTAACACGGTACTTCGATGGATCACTTTCTCAGTCGTGCGTACCGACTGCGACAGTAGTTGCACAGCTAGTACGCCAACGATGCCGAAGATAAGTACGGTTACGACCATCTCCAGCAAGGTGAACCCGCGATACTTCATTGCGGCGTTCGAACCCAAGCCGCTAGCGACCGTATAGGACCAATTGGATCGTTGTCAACGATTCGATAGACCTCCCAGCGAATATGTCGTACGCCGTCGATATCTGAAGGCAGTACGGTGGCCGAGACCTCCAGGTCGTAGCCTGCGACGTTCACACGTTGAGGACTTAGTGATGCATTCGCCATGGTGTGCAATGCGCCGGAATCCATCTCTTGTGCAAGTCGATAGTACGAGACTTGATTCGCAAGCGCCCATTGCGCGACCGTCTGCTCCTCAAGTCGCAGCTGGCTTTGCAGCGCTTCGGAGTTACTGAAGAAAACGGCTGCAGAAGCAATCGCGAGGATAGCGACCGCCACCATCATTTCGAGCAAGGTAAAGCCGCTCGACCGAGCAGGCACTTTAACTCTCATCGTCTTTCGCGAGGGGTCGATATCGTTCGTCGTTCACTGCAACTCGCTGCAGACCGTCACTAAACACAAACCGTTCAGCCCGCGAGACCTGGTGCGTAAAACTGACTTCAAACGGGCTCATTTCACCACTCGGGTAGATCACAAAATCCGGTTTGACACCATCCGACGAACCTAGACCTTGGTTCTGTGCCTTACCGATTAGTCGACCTTGTATCCAGTAGTCATTACCGAGCGACCGATGCTGAAACGGAGTTTCGTCGACGATGTACCACTCGCCGTCTTCTAACAAGCGTAGAAATTCATACGACGACGAATTTAGTTTTACACCCCAAATCTCGTTGGTGATGGTGGACTTCTGACGCGCCAGCTCGACCGTGAGCATGAATCTCTCTGCATGGGTCCGCAGAGTTCGAGTTTCCGACCCGCTGGTATAGGTAAGAACGACGGTTGCTGCGAGAACACCCACGATGATGAGGACCGTGAGCAGTTCGAGCAACGAGAAGCCAGAACGTCCTCTATTCAGATATCGCCATTGATGACGCATAGCAGCCGAGCGAGTCGTTTGGATGGTTAAAGCTCAGAGAACTTAATATCCGAAGCGACGCCGTCCCCACCTTCCTCACCGTCCGCACCCAACGACACAATCTCGAATACGAAGCCTTCATTCGTGTAGACGTAGCTATTGCCCCATGGGTCCACGGGGAGTTTTCGCATGTACGGTTCCGGACCCCAATTACGTGCTTCGGGCGTACCGCCCGGTTGATTTACCAGTGCATCGAGTCCTTGAGTGGTCGATGGGTAGAAGCTGTTGTCCAATCGATAGGTGTCGAGTGCTGCAGAGAGCGTGCGTATATCAGCCTTAGCTGCGGTTATCCGTGCCTTATCCGCTTGAGGCAATACGTTCTGGACGACGATGACGGCTAATACGCCGATGATGATGACGACCACCATGATCTCGAGCAAGGTGAAACCGCGCTCACGCGCCCGTCTGATATTTCTCATATTGCTTAAAGCACCAATGCGTTCATGTTGAGGATCGGTAATAACATCGCAAGCATGATCATTAATACGATGCCGGCCATGACGAGGAGCATAAAAGGTCGGAACAGCTGCACGAGGGTCTCGACTCTTCGCTCAAGCTCTTTCTGTTGGAAGTCTGCCGCCTTTGCCATGAGCTCGTCTAACGTACCACTGGATTCTCCACTTGCGACCATGTGCAGAAAAATCGGGGGAAAGTTCCCGGTCGCATCCAGTGCATTCCGAAGCGAAGAACCTTCACTCACCTTAGCCACCGCTTCAGCCAATCTAGAGTTAATCCACACGTTCGAGACGACTTCGGACGCGATCCGCATCGCCTCCACCAGCGGTACTCCGCTCTTACCGAGGATCGCAAGCGTACTCGCGTAGCGTGACGCACTGGTTGATCGGACCAGCCAGCGAAGCACCGGTACACCTAGCTTGAATCGATCCCACGCTAACCTAAATCCGGTTTGGCGTAGCGCAAGATTGAAGAGCACGAAAAAACCGACGAGACCTAGTAGGAGAGCCCAGCCATAAGCCCGTAGCGCGTCGCTTGTAGCGATCAGTACGCTAGTAATCGCCGGTAGGGTTGCTCCTGATGTATCGAAGACTTCAACAATATCCGGAATGACGTACGTCATTACCAGAATCACGATCGCAATCGCGCAAACGAGCAAAATCACGGGATAGTAGAGTGCCATCTCGACATTACGACGCGTTTCGTATGAGCGCTCTAGGTAATCGGCGAGATTCTCCAGCACGGTATCCAGATAACCAGATTGTTCACCCGCCGCAACGGTTGCTCGAAACATGGGCGAAAATGTCTGGGGAAACTCGCCAAGCGCAGCGCTCAGCGATTGTCCTTGCATGACATTGCCACGAACCGTCATGAGTACTGAAGTCGCTTTACGACTACTCGACTGTTGCGCAACTGCCTGAAACGCTTCCTCGATCGCCAGACCTGCACCGATCATGGTCGCAATCTGGCGCGTATTTAACGCCAGCTCCATGGGTGGGATCCGTCGCCACCACTGAAACCAACTACTAGCCTGGATATTCGCGCGAGTTACCGTGACCTCAACTGGGGTCAAACCTCGATCTCGGAGTAACTGGCGCACATGACGACTACTGTCGCCTTCAAGAATGCCTTTCTTCGCGCTGCCGTGCTCGTTGAGCGCGACATATTCGAATGCTGTCACGGTCAGTCGTCCAACGTGACGCGGAGTACTTCCTGAACCGTGGTGATACCGTCCAACACCTTCCGCCGACCGTCATCGCGAATCGTGCCGGACTTGCCGAGCGTAGATTGCTTCAGGAGCTGTTCCGACGAGCTCTCATGGATGGTTTGGCGGAGGTCGTTGTCGACCGTGATGAGCTCGTATATTCCCGTACGGCCTTGGAAACCTGATCCATGGCACTGCTCACAGCCGACGGCATGATAGATCTGGTGACTTGGATCGATATCGAGAAATCCCACCTCGAACGCATCGGGGTCCGCGAGCTCACGACATTCCGTGCATAGAACGCGTACAAGACGTTGTGCCAGTACGCCGATCAGACTCGAAGAAAGCAGATACGGCTTCAGACCCATGTCGGCGAGTCGCGTTACAGCACCAATCGCCGTATTCGTATGCAATGTCGACAACACCAAGTGCCCTGTCAAACTCGCTCGAATGGCGATCTCGGCCGTCTCGAAATCGCGAATTTCTCCGACCATAACGATATCAGGATCTTGGCGCAGCATCGCCCGTAGACCTGCCGCGAACGTCATCCCAGTTTTTGTATTGACTTGAGTCTGACCGATGCCGTGAAGGTTGTATTCGATCGGATCCTCGACAGTAAGGACATTAAGTACGTCCGTATCCAGCTCTGACAAAGATGCGTAAAGCGTCGTTGTCTTACCGCTGCCGGTCGGTCCAGTGACCAGGAAAATACCGTGCGGTGCACGCATGAGTTCCCGTACACCCGCTAGCGTAGATTCGTCCATACCGAGTGCTGGCAGCGTCAGACGATCGGATTGCTTGTCGAGCAGCCGCAATACCACGCGTTCGCCGCTGCCCGTTGGCATGACGGAAACACGAACGTCGAGCTCGCGACCACCGATCCTCACTGTGGTTCTTCCGTCCTGCGGTACTCGCCGTTCAGCAATGTCGAGTTTCGACATGACTTTGATACGGGATACGATCAGTGGGGCGAGTGCACGTTTTGGTGTGCCGACCTCTCGAAGGACGCCATCAATTCTGAAGCGAACCCGAACGGTTGTTTCAAATGTCTCGATATGGATATCGGACGCATTCTCACGGATGGCTTCGGCGATGAGCGCATTAATCAGGCGAATGACCGGCGCGTCGCCCTCTTGCTCAAGCAAATCACTCTCATCAGGCAACGATTCAGCAAGGGTTGCCAAGTCGATCTCTTCGTCCAAGTCCTCTACGATCTGACGGGTGTCCGAATTCAGATCCGCGTAGGTATTGGAAAGCAGCACGTCGAATTCGTCGTCGCTTACCGCTTGAAACTGAACAGTTGTGCTCAAAAATCGTTGGACTTCGGCCACGACCGACAATTCAAGTGGCGGTTTATGGACGACAACAGGGGTGCCGTTCTGATAATCGATCAGAACACCAAACCTACGCGCAAAGCCGAACGGCAGAGGTCGCAATGATGCAACCGAAGCGCCGTTGCTTACTTGGGCGTCAGCATTCGCCGTGTTCTGAGAGGATTCGTCGATGTCGCTCAAGCGCGGACAGTTCCACTGACTGGACAACGCTTCAATTTTAAGTTGGATAGCTACTTATTCGCTACATTAGTCCGTTTTCGTGCGGTCTTCTATTGTGCGACACTTAATCTTGATTGATGTGTTATCTCAGCGCGCATTGAACAAAAGGAGTTATGCCTTGCCCGTAGAGCAGATCGGGACGAGGAGCCACTCACAAAATATCATACTAAGTGTTATATTATTATTGAGCTGTTGGAGTGATTGAGCAAATCAAAAGAACTCGACTTTACGCGTTCATATAGCAGAGACCGAACCTTACTCGCCATCCGCATGGGGCGGAACTATGAGACATTCCGGTCTATGTTGTCAGCTTCGGCAATCTCTATGGTGAAATTCGATGATTAAGCAGTACAAGAGTGAACCACTGGCGGCGGCGCACGAAGCAGCAACAGGTCTCGCAGAGGCTGGACTGCTGTCGAAACAAACCATGCGGTTTTTTGACGAAACGTGCTTGACACCTGTTCAAGAGATGTCGGCCGCGAACATTCGTTATCTGCGTATCCGTGAAAATGCGAGCCAAGCCGTGTTCGCTCGCTATCTCAATGTGACTCCAGGACTAGTGAGTCAATGGGAGCGGGGCGAGAAGCGGCCACGCGGAGCTTCATTGAAGCTGTTGACGCTTGTTAAAAAAAATGGAATCAGTTCGATCGCTTGACATCTCGTGATTGCAGACTATTTCGCTTAGACATCGAACTCTACGCTTCGATACAGCGCTCCGCAACACAATCTGATGGGTGTGGCGTTCTAATAGTTTTTTGATCAAATCGCTCCTAAGTAGACTTCTAAGCAAGCGGACTCGATCTCGATTACTTAGCAATTGGCACACGTCTAGATCTCGCAATCTTGCTAAATATGGATCGCCTCAAATCGATATCCATCTACGGTAGAAACGTCTTACGCTAAGTACGCGCACTAGCGAACTTCTTCTCGATTTTTCGGTCGAACAAACTGAATCAGAGAGTGTTTAATGATGTCAAGATCGAAGTCCGACGAAGTCGATCAATCGAATTTATCCTATTGAACATTCAATATAGGCTATTCCGAGCACTGTACGATAAAGTCATTCATCTATCGGTTACTTTTTGCATATTTGCTCAGATAGTTCAAACAAAACCCGATCCGAAGTAGGGAGTCTCATGCCACCTAGAGTCTTCATTACATACCATCATAAACAAGATCAAGCCTACAAGGATGAGCTCATTAGTATCGGAGAGAACAATGGTGTTTTTGTAGATGGATCTGTCGATACGGGGGATATTAGCGATAGGCTAACTGACGAACAAATAAGAAATACAATCCGCGATGAGTACCTACGTAAATCAATCGTAACTATCGTACTCGCTGGACTTCAGACAAAGTACCGTAAGCACGTTGATTGGGAGATACATGCTAGTATGTACGATAGTGTACAGAATAAAAGGTCAGGAATCCTCGTAATAAACCTACCAGGGACCCCGAATGGCAAATTCGTCATGACACCGCACGGCGAAGAGGAAAGAAAGCAGATTCACTCGAATATTCGGTCGTCGCTCGTGATAGACAATCCCAAAGAAATTAGGAGGAAGTACGAACACATGCCCGATCGAATTCTTGACAATCTCGTGAAACCGAACGTTTACATATCAGTGGTGCCATGGAAACTGGCGACATCTCCTAATGAGCTACGTACATTAGTAGAACTAGCATATAGGGACAGGAAGAAGTGCAAGTACGACACGAGTCAACGGTTACGAAGGCGAAACCGTACGCATTCTTAGAGAATAAGGAATATAGTCGTGTCCGATACACGCGATTTTCAAATCTACCAACTGCAAGTCCAATCAGCGGATAAAATCGACGAACGACGTGATATGACCACCCGGCTATACGGAACCCTCTGTGTAGCGATCATGGCCGCATCGATTACTATTGGTTTCATACATGGTTTTTCGTGGGCATCAGCTGTTCTTTTTGCTACAGTGAGTATTGTTTCAATCGGATGGAACTATTCTCTCAAATCTCTGCGAGCTAAATTGAAAGCTAAAAACGAACTCTTGCTTCGGATGGAGAACGAATTATAACTCAACACGCGGTTCTTAAACGAAGAGCAAGACATTTGGAAATCCTATTACATCGCAACACTTGAGCGATCAATAAATATCGTTGTGCTTACTTTCTTTATAGTTGGTTTGGCCCTGGCGTTTTTTTCTGTTGTACTAGCGATAAACCCGATCATATAGAGCGAATTCAATTTAATGAATTTCTCCGAAATCATTAATCTCTTGTCTATCACTCAATGGAACTTGCTTCTCTAAGTCTGCATCGACACCTTTCACGGTGCTTTGAGTAATTGAGATTTCGAACAGAAAATACGAACGAGCAGAAGGATTTAGCGCAATCTCTTTAATCCACCACGTATTTATCGATTAGACGAATATCGATTAGGAACGGTGCTCAATTTAAAGAATTTAGGGATGAGATCCGTAGTAAAACCGAAGCTTCACGTCATCCAGCGTACCCGTTTCACCCGACATCCCGTCAACCACCTTGATCTTCCAGGTGCCGACTGGTGATTCGCCGTAAAACGCGCTAGACGTAAGCAGAAGAGTCTCTGCGTCCGATTGACCGTGTGGTAGTGCATCGTTGAAGACAGGGTTCACAACGCTCTCCATCCCCGAAGGAGAAATCAAAGTAATCCCGAGATGCCTTAGATCATCATGCACAAATTCGAGTTCGACATACACCATCTCGATATTCGATTGCTTGAAGGCTTCGAGATCCGCCTCTAATGGCATCTCAGAACTGTTCGGTGATTCCACTTGAAATTCGACCACTGTGCCTTCGCCACTGCCATCTGGAATCTCTTGACTCTCAAAGCTCTCCAGTTCCAGCCATTCCGTTTTCTTGAATTCACCTAGCGAGTCTGGCTCGTACTCGCTCAAGAAATCCATTGCTCGGTCAACGTCGACCGCACCGAATCCATAGCGATTGTGGTAGGCATATCCTGCATCGTTCAGTTGCCATCCGTTGCTGAGCGTGGTGATATGCTCAGCAATCACAACGCGGACCGGAAGCGCGCCGACATTTGATTGGCGAGCGGTATTAGCAAGGGCGTGCTTTACATCGCGCCATGTCAAGTTCGGATACTCATCAAGCATCAAAGCGACGACGCCAGAAACGATGCCCGCGGCCCCGGACGTTCCATTGAATGTGCTAATGTAGTCTCCATTCGAATACTGATGGTCCGGCCGCAAGCCATGCGAACCGTAGCGGTGATAGCCCCTCTCCGGTCCGATCTGATCTGTCGTTAGCAGTGCTGGTTGGTTGCGTCCAAACCATCCCGCGGGTGCCGAAACCCATAGATTTGAACCAGCACTTGAATAAGGTGCGGGTCTTCCATCCGCGTCGAGTGCACCTATGACGACAAGATAAGGAAGCCTGTTTCGGTAATCCATATTGGCACTGATGCAACCGATGTCCCTGTGAATCGGGTGGGAAATTGCATCGCAACCGCGCCAACCGTTTCCAGCAGACTTAACATAAATCGCGCCTTTCCCGTCGCGTAAATCGGTTGTGCCCGACTTAATTAACTCATACAAGTCTTCGTCAGGCTCCTGCCAGCGAGTTGAACCGTAGCTCATATTGAAGATATCGACATTCGTTGAATTTGGTTCGCTCGCGCTGCCACCTAAGCTGTCCAATTCAGATGAATCCGTGCCGCGCTGCAGATAGTTAAACCCGCGCAATCTCACACCCGGAGCAACTCCGCGGATACCGATGCCATTGTTGGCTGATGCGCCAATTAACCCCGCGATGCTCGTGCCGTGGTCACCGTATATATTCGGATTGAAAGGATCGGAAGTAATCGATCCGAACACATAATCTGAAGCGGTTTCGTCTGTAAGAAAGTTATAGGAGGCACCCTCTTCTATGTTCTCTATCAAATCCGGATGGCAAAGCTCCAATCCTGAATCAACGACGGCAACTTGAATTCCGTCACCATCGACGTCATTCTCAAGCGTGTCATGCATGTGCAGGTCTTCACCCGGTCGCGCCCGATTTCGTGAAAATGCCTTTTGTCCGGTGCTCTCGATGTACCACTGTTCCGCGAATAAAGGATCCGTACCCGTCATAAGATCTGGGGGTTCTTGAGTGCATTGTGCACGCACTTTTTTTTCTGAATCCATATAGAAACCGAAGCTGTCATCATTGTTGTACGTATACGTCTCTCCCTCGTAAGTTTCGAGCAGAATTTCACCGTAATAAGTGGTTGAAGGTCGCAGACCACTGATATGTATGTGTACAAACTCGCCCCAAAAATACTCACCGTTCGGATCACTTCGAGGGTCAAGTTCTGGCACAAGGCGTCTCGCGCTATGTACGACGTTCTCTCCCGCTGGATCATCTGCGAGCGATAGCGTCACGGCCGTTTTTTCTGAGCGGAAAGCACCGTGATTTATCACAAATACGGCAACCGAGATAACTTCATCGGTAATTCGCATGTAGCTGAACGTGTAAATATCGGATAGTTGCTCCAGTTCGCGGAAATTCGGTTCTCCCTCAGCAGGTTCTAGCTCATCGTCATAAATCGTAATTTCCACTTCCCCGAGCGATCCAATTCGACCATTGCCTATAAAGGACGCGATTTCGACTTTGATCGTCTCATCTCCTTCCCAGATCCAGTCTCGTAGCGGTACCACAAACATCCGTGTAGTGTCTTCCCCTTTCTCGAAAACCGCGAGCGTTGAATAGACCTGATAGTCCACATCCCTCGTTGCGGTTCCTCCCAACTTCAGATTCACGATGAGTCGATCGGACACGGGTCGATCAGCGGAGAGTTTCACGGCAAGTGCGTCTTCCTCCAATTCCGCGATCGTCGACTTACTCACCGACAAAGTGACAGCAACGCGTTGGTCGTCAAGGGGGACCGATTCGTTCTGCGCATGAATCTCTAAGGTCAGTCCAAGAAATGCCGGAATGACCAAAAATAACGGTTTTATCAAGGTACCCATATTTCGCTTTCGACTTTCAATTGAATAGATCACGACTCGGCTCGCCTACATCGGTTCATCTTCAAAGAATCCTGTAAGGATCCGCGCGTTCACGCCGTCAAAATCGTCCTTTATCGTACGAAATACCTCAACCGGATTGACTTCCGCACTTATCTTGACGATTGAGAAACCGAGTTTCTCGTAGTGCTTGACCGCTGTAACGCCAGTCAGTCCTTCAATTTCTTCGAGTTTCTTCTCGCTGGTGTGTTCGATACGGATTTCTTGCCGCATCGGTTCAAAGCGTTGTTTCTTCACGTCGAACACGAATCGCTTGAATATCGCGTTCGGCGTTATGGATTGTGTAACTCGCGTGTCGTCGGACTCTGCACTTAAGACTTGACGGTCGGGTTCTTGAGATACGGAAAACGACCATTCGCCTTTTTGTATCGAGATTGGTTTGGACGAGTCCGTTAGTTCCTTCACATCAGAGAATGCGACGCTATCAACGTCAATTTCCATGAAGCGATCAATCTCTCGCTCTTCCGCACTCACGATGGTCGAACTGCACAAGGCAAACGCGATCGTACCCACGAGCACTCGCGTGAGGTGCTGATCACCGATGATCTCCAATCGCTTCCTCAAGGTATTCCTCATGTCGTTGTCAGATACTCGGATTCGGTTCAATATTAATGACAAGTAAATAGGACGAATGTGTGCACATATTAGAGCGACGGTTTAAGCGGCAGCGTTAGATTCCAAACGATTCGTTCGATTGGCCTCAAATGTCCTCACTCAAGCACGTCTTTCTATTGCTACCTGTCAAGCAGTGCGTTGACGTGCTTCCACTTCCGCGATTGGATCTCGTCTGAGGCTTTCGCTCCTAGAGGCTTCGAGCATTTACTTTTACGTCGTCCTTTTAGGAGGATGTATGGTTTGCCTAATTGATGAGTAATGGTCATTTCCGCTGCTACGCCCGGCGCTGCATGCGTGTTAACACCACAGAGGAAAATGACAAAATCTGTTTCTCCGATAAGAGACCGAGCCTTTTTCTTCCAATTTGCGTCCACAGCGCCTTTGAGCGAATAATCCTTGATCTTGTGCTTCGAGTGTTTTTTCGCTTCAGACATAAAGCCGCACCGCAATTCATTATCGTGGTCGTAGTCGAAGCTGACGAAGATTTTTTTAGTGGACATTAACCGTTCCTTCAGTTCGTATTAATAGCCGATTCAACCGATGATTTCACAGATTCCATGAGCCGCGTCGTAGTCGACCGGCTTGTAGCCCGTGAAACCTAACTCGTATTCGTTGTCTCAATTGGACAGTCTGGATAGCCTTAAATTCAGCGAACGATACGGAGCAAGAGTTCACTGATTTTCGGCGGCCTCTGGCGAAATTGATGCAACACCCGAATTTCGTTAGCGCAATTTTTCCGAGTAGTGGGTTACTTGCAATTTTGTGGCCGTACAGCCGTCTAAGGACTAAAAACAGAGACCTAGGATGATGCCCAAGACTTACGGTCAACACCTCGTAATCGCGTTCGAAGCACTAAGACGTGCACATGTCGATTGGAGTGATTACGACCCATTCTCGAAGAACCTCGAAGGTATATCTGGTCGACGTCACGAAAAGGACTACACGATCGAGCAACTAGATTACGAGATTGCCCAGTTTGCGATTGCTGAGGAAGCGCTGCAGCAAGCAATCGCCGCAGGACCCTCAACGATTCGCGAAGTAAATCGTGTACTAAGAGTACGCGATCGCGTTGTCCAGATACACACTCACCAAGTCTCGCGCCGTAAACGCGAATCCCACAATTTCGAATCCGAGTACAACGAAGATGCCACACGTCAACGCGTTGGACAATTTCTGAACCACCCCCAGATTTGGGAGGAAGTGACCGACCAACGATCGCACCGAAGGTTACTCGACTTGCTGGTTATGTACGCGATACACGACCCGTTAACTCGCGTGTGGTTGGCGTTTGATCGTCACAGATATTCAGACGTCGAGACACTAATCGAGTCATTTCGGAATGACGATTGGTTTACCGTGTATCTGCGGGACGTTCATGAGTCCAACCAACTCGCAGTCGCAACAGCAAACGACCAGGCGTGTGAGATGTTTGTCGAGGTTGTTCAAACATTCATCAACGCGAAGGCACAAGAACGAAAACGTCGATACTGATCGTGTAACTGTTGGACGCGCTTCAGCTAACATCGAAACTGGTCGACACAGTCGCTCCAGCGACACCGATCTAATTTATCTGTCTAAACTGACGCGCATGCCTCATTGCATCACGAATTCCACTCTACAACGCATACAACAAATCGACTGACGATTAAAACGAACCTCTTCAATCCCCTTCCGTTATGAAGACCATGTATCACGTTAAGTTGGTTGGCACGTATCGACTCTTACATTTATCCCAACGGTTTCGAAAATGACACGAGAAAACACATCTAGCTCTTCCAAACTCTCAGACAACCCCAGTTCCCAGCTACTTCCGTCGCTGTTTCATCAGACTGAGGTGATCTCTTCTCTCGTCGAGCTGTTGCAAGAACAGGGTGTCGAACACGAGGTGCTAGATCACCTTCTTCTCGGTGCGCAAAACACGCTAGAAAACAGGGACTATTTAGAGAACGCCGAGCAATTCAATGACATCTTCGCAAGACACGGCTGGATCTCTACAGAGTCGTTTAGCATTGATACCACACGCAAAGCCTTGGCATTGCATAAGGAAGGTCATCTCGAGGAAGCAGAGGAGGTGATCCTAGATTGGTTTAACGATTACAGGCTCCAACTTCTCGGAGTAGGACGTTGTGGTTACTTCGGTGATCATAAATTGCGGAAGGCTCAACTTGAAGAAGCACTCAAACTTACTCAAGAAGGACGTTATTACGGTGCAGTTCCACTCATTCTCATCGTATGTGAGGGATTCGCAAGAGATGTCTTGAGGGTAGATTTATTCGGCAAAGAGCCCGATCTTACAGCTTTCGACACCTTTGTCGGACATTCATCGGCATTACCTACAGTTGTCAAAGAGCTAACGAAAAGCGTATCGGAAACATCCGAAGAGAATGTGGACGTGCCCGAGCGTCACGGAATCATTCACGGTAGGACGCTTGGTTACGCAACTGAAAGCAACTGTATGAAAACGTGGTTGTTGTTTATCGCACTCACAGATCTGCACATCGAGAGACTCAATCGAGATGAGACAGCCAACGGAGCATCAATCCCCACGGAACTGAGTATGAAGGAAGTGGTGTTGATGTTGCTAGAAAGAGGGGAAACACAAGCGCGATTGCAGCGTTAAAGCCAACACGGGCGACTGATCATATGAAGATAGAGCGGCCTTTGAGACCTACGTAATCCTTCAGACGCACCTTACGGTAACCTAGAAACCTGTCCGAGTTCCAAATAAAACTGACTTCGACTCATAAAACGCACGTCTACGCGAAATATGGCTTCGTTCAACACGTCTAGCTCTGGTACAAATCTGAACTTTCACGGCGATCACAGCCTTTCGGTTCAACAGATTGAACGCACCGACGTCGAGAAAGTCTTCTAAGTCGCCGGTCGTATGCGATCGTTCGCAGATCGTAAACGCATCACGCGCGTGCTCGAAAGCGCCATCCTTTCACACATGCTTTAAGAACCTAGCACACGCTCTCGTGTGTCGTTCGGAAGTGCGTTTAACCTACTTGGAGGAAACGACCGAGAATCCAGAGGTATCGAGTCCTCGTCGATCGTGAAAGAATGTCTAAGAACGTACCCGACTGATCCTACCAACCTTGCTTTGCGCTTACAACGTTCACCCGTGTTCGTACATCATCTTCCGAGCGGTAGTAGATCGAACTATCGAGCGTATGGTAGTAGCTGGAGTCCAGACTCCTTAACTCCAATCGACGCGATACTTCCTCACTATTTATCCAAAGCGCCATACAACCCCGTCATTGATATCTGAGAACTAACACGCTCACTACTTGAGCGTTTGACAAATTATGTTTCTATGGTCGACGGACGAACCCGTGTGGCGCGTCTTCACAAGATTTTTCAACATCGGACGTGGGACCTTCCGCGTGCTCAATCTGGGTCGTCAGGTCCGACCGATCAGAACGTCTTCAACGCCGTCATCGCGGCGTTCAACCACCCACTAAATTCATTCTGCGCAATGAGCGATTCCTTCTTAGGATTCCGCCATGTTCAAAGCCGTGAAAGTCCGACTCTACCCAACATCGGCGCAACAGCACGCATTGGCGTGTCAGTTCGGCGCGGTCCGCTGGGTCTACAACCACGCATTGGAGTGGCGTTGCACGGCTTGGCGAGAACGCCAGGAAAACGTCACGTTGCGCATGACACTCGATCAACTGGTCACGCTCAAGCGTCAACCTGAAACCGCATGGTTGAGAGACGCGGACAGTCAAGCGTTGCAGCAAGCCATGCGTCATCTCGACCATGCCTTCTCCCGATTTTTCAACAAGCAAGCCCGGTACCCGCGTTTCAAGCGAAGATCTGGCAAGCAATCCATGGCCTACCCGCAACGCGTGAACGTGGTGGACGGCAACCGTCTGTATCTGCCGAAGGTCGGTCGGGTCAAAGCCGTGCTGCACCGCGAGTTGGTGGGCAGGATCAAGACCGTGACCGTAAGTCGCAGTCCGAGCGGCAAGTATTACGCGTCCATCCTGTGCGATGATGGCAAGGAACTACCTCAACCAGATCGTCACGTCGATGGGGATCAAGTGGTGGGCGTTGATCTGGGACTGACGCACCTGGCGATCACGAGTGAGGGTGTCAAGGCACCGAACCCACGTTGCCTGAACCAAGGCATACGCAACCTCCGGCGCAAGCAGAAGGCGTTGTCGCGGAAACAGCGAGGCTCCACCAATCGCAACAAGGCTCGTCTCCTCGTTGCCAAAGCCCACGAACGCATCGCGAACCAACGGCATGATGCACAGCACAAGCTGTCACGACAACTGATGGACGAGAACCAAGCCATCTGTGTCGAGACCTTGCGCGTGACCAACATGCTGAAGAACCGACGCCTTTCCAAGGCGATCAGCGATGCGGCATGGGGCGAACTGGTGCGACAGCTCAAGTACAAGGCGAACTGGCAAGGCAAACACGTGGTGTCCGTGGACCCATGGTTTCCGTCGAGCAAGCAGTGCTCAGCGTGCGGCGAAGTAGTGTCAGAACTGCCTTTGTCAGTTAGAACGTGGACGTGTCCGACGTGTCATCATCGGCACGATCGTGATGTCAATGCGGCGTTGAACATCAAGGCCGAGGGCATTTTGAAATTAAAGGCGGCAGGGCTGTCCGTCTCTGCCTGTGGAGGCTTGTGTAAGACCGGCGAATGGCCGGCGGTAGCCAGCGAAGCAGGAAGCCCCTTCCTTAAGGGAGGGGAGCAGTCACCCGAGCAGTTACGTGCGCGACAATCGTTCTTATCGGATAATCACTTGAATTCGTAACCTCGACGACGATCTCACCATTCCCGAGGAATGTCTCCACGTCGATGTATTTCCAAGGCTCATCCTCGATATCAATTTTCAAGTGCTCGTTTAACGCTGCGCTACCTAGATCACTGTCGTCAGTGCTTGCTAGCTTAAACTCGCGTTTCGCTTCGTCGCGATCACCCGCAGCTAACGCGTAGTAGCCCAGCTTAAAACTTGCGTATGGTGTCTGGAGTAGCCGATTGCTACTTCGAAAGTCGTTTCGAGCGCGATCATCGTACCCCAATACATCGAACGACATGGCTCGACCTAGAAAAGGTGCGAAATAACCGCTATTAAGAACGGTCGCGACCGTGTAAGACTGCACAGCATCTTGATGTTTTCCTTGACTCGCGAGAATGTCTCCACGTATGCCATGAAACTGAGACTCGCGAGGTTGTTGTGCGATGGCTTGATCAATCAACACCAACGATTGATCCATATCGTCGCTTGCCCGTGCCTGGTCCGCAAGGTCATATGCCTTACGATCGTCCATCAGCGTGCGCATTTGTGCACGAAAATGAGCCGCGCCTAAATCTCCGCCTGGCGGGAACTCCACTAACGCAGCGCGGTTGTTGGAAACTCGCTCGGGCGAAGGTGGATGAGTGGCAAATAGACCTTCCAACCATTGACTCTTATTACCCGCACCCATCGCCACGAATTTCTCCTGCAATGTGACCGCTGCAGCAGTGTCATAACCCGCTGAGTGCATGTACTTCATTCCGTGATAGTCCGCAAGACGCTCCTGATCCCGGTCGAACTTCATACTAGCAAGACCTAATCCAATATCGGTCGCAGCAACTATCTCGCGGGCACGTTTCTCGTCTTTGACGGCGTACGCCACCCCGAGTCCGGTTAAGCCGAGTAGAAGCTCCCGTTGGCGTTCGTTTACACTGTGTTTTGCAGCGGCGTGAACGATTTCATGTCCAAGAATCGCCGCAAGTTCTGCTTCATTTTCGAGCTCGACAAGCAATCCTCGATTGATCGCGATTTTTCCGCCTGGGAGCGCCCATGCATTCGGCGTACTGTTGTTCAGGACTACGAATTCATAGGGTAACACCCGATCACTGTAACCAGCGACTCGCTGACCAACCACCGAGACGTACTTCGCAATGCCTTGATCCGTTACGTACGCACCGCCACTAATCTGCTGAAGTGGAACGTAATGACTCCGACCCATGTCGATTTCGGTTGCCGTCGAGTACAACGACAGCTCTCGTTGGCCTGTAACTGGATTAACGGCACAACCGATGGCACACGTGAGCCACAACAGAGTCATGGCTATCCGAACGTACTTGATGAACACTAAATCAACCTATTCCTTCGAAACACCAGAAATCTCATGAGAAATCGATCTAAGTCGTCGCATTGACCAGATCACGAATTTCTTGTGTATCTCCTTGCAGCATGTCGCAGTATCGCGGTTCGTAAAAACACGACAAGATTAAACTCAGGTCATTAGCAACTTAACAGCGTACACGTGGGGTGCGTTCAGAGAGCACGCAGTTCTAACTCACGATGGTGATGCAACGATCACCGTAAATTGCGAAGATACTGGCATACGTAATCCATCGAATGAGCCTCTTAGGGTTCACATCTAGGCGAAGTGTGACTTCCTTCAACACGCACCACCGACCAACCGTCGCGTTAACTCGAATTTCTGCAAATTCGTGCGTTACGACAACTACAACGTTCCGGTGTCTCACTAGTACGTCTTGAGTCCCACAATCACCTGGCCAGTTACTAATATGACGAAAAAAGACAAGAATAAAAACAACAGCCTCTCAGACAACCCTTCCTCGAAGCGATTCATGTCGCTAGCTCAACACGCTGCGACCGTTGGTAGTTTCATCGAGATTCTGCGGGAACAAGGTGTCGATCACAAAGTACTTCACGAACTCCGCCTCGGCGCACAGTACATGCTAGATAACAAAGACTATATAGACGTCGCCGAACGCTTCAATCAGGCGTTCGCAGAAAAAGGATGGATCGCTACGGAGTCTCTTCGAGCAGAAGTCCTTCGCGAAGCCTTGACACTTCACGAAGAGAAACGTCATGAAGAAGCGGAGAACATCATGATACGTTGGTTTGACCCGTGGACGATCCAATTGCTGGCAGTCGATCGGTGCGGTAATTTCGGTAAAAACGAATTAAGGAAGGCTCAACTAGAAGAAGCACTTGAGTTGACTCATGCGGAACACTATCTTAGCGCTGTTCCTTTGATCCTCATCGTATGCGACGGATTTGCGAATGACGTTCTCAACGTCAGCTTATTCAGCCAGAAGGCTGATTTGACCGCCTTCGACAGCGTCGTAGGGCACTCCACCGCGTTACCTACGCTAGTTCGTGCTTTAACCAAAAGTATGTCAGAAACGTCGGAGGAGACTACGGAAGTGCCGGGACGTCATGGCATCCTGCACGGTAGGTCCCTTGGTTATGCAACTAAAAGCAATTGCATGAAAGCGTGGTTGTTATTTATCGCGCTCACCGATCTACATATTGAGAGACTGAACAGATTGGATGAAGCGAACGGCAACCCAATGCCCACTGAATTTAACTTGAAGGAAGCGGCATTGATACTCCTTAGCAGAGGAAAGGAACTGGCACAGTTTGAGAATTAGAGATGATCATGGCGTACCGAAGGAAATACGTGATTTAACTGCAGTTCAAGAAACTCACGATCTTCTCGCGAGATTGTGGATGACTCGCAGCTATTACATGTACGTTCTGTTGGTATCACGATGCAAGCGTTGATCAGCGTGTTACTCAAGCAAACGAAATTCCTCTCACGACGGATGGAGTTCCAATACGGGCGTTACCATAGTTTTGGGAAACTCTCAGCACAACATTGACCGCACGCCTTCGCTTTTACGCCCTGTGCGGTCACGCTACGAACCGCCCAATCTCGATTGAATGAATACCCGAGCGCGACTTGGTTCTCAGGATTAGGAAACGAAGAACATGTGCGCGGGTTGCCATCCGGTCCCATGAACGGTCCGATCCGGTGAATGGTGTGGTTGCCGTTATGTTTGTTGCGATTAATGCAATAGTGAGGCATGTTTAGTGCTCGAATTGTTATTCAATGTCCGCAGCTTAATAACAAATGCGATACGATGTATGAAATCGGCGACTGATAAAACGGAATTCGGTTCAGAAGCTTTAAGGCTGCTTCTTAAAATGCACGTCTAGGCGAAGTATGGCTTCGTTCAACGCGTCTAGCCTCTGGTACAAATCTGAACTTTCACGGCGACCACATCCTTTCGGTGCAACAGTTCGAACGCGCCGACGTCGAGGAAATCTTCAAAGTCGCCGATCGTATGCGACCGTTCGCAGGTCGTGAACGTATCACCCGGGTGCTCGAAGGCGCCATCCTTTCCAACATGTTTTTCGAACCTAGCACGCGCACGCGTGTTTCGTTTGGAAGCGCGTTTAACCTCCTTGGCGGAAACGTTCGAGAAACCACCGGTATCGAGTCCTCGTCGATCGTAAAAGGTGAGTCCATGCGTGATTTCGCGCGGGTCCTTTCTGGTTACAGCGACATCATCGTGATACGCCACCCGGAAACTGGCTCGGCCGAAGAATTTGCGTCGGCGTCTCTAGTTCCTGTCATTAACGGCGGCGACGGGGCGAACGAACATCCGTCACAAGCGTTACTGGATCTCTACACCATCCGTAAGGAACTTGAATCCCAAAACAAGAGCGTCGACGACTTCCGCATCGCATTGATTGGTGACTTAGCCAACGGAAGAGCCGTACATTCACTGTTAAAGCTCTTGACCCTCTTTAAGAAGGTAACGGTGCAATTGGCGTCGCCTGAAGGTTTGGACGCCCCACCCGAATTAATCGAGTTACTTCGTCAAGGCGGTGCATCAGTTTCGGAATTTCACGACCTTCGCGAAGGTATCCAGCACGTCGACATCCTTTATGTCACGCGGGTTCAGGAAGAACGTTTCCCAACACAGGAAGAAGCCGATTACTATCGCGGCCTGTTCCGCTTGAACCAGGAAATCTATTCGCAGTATTGCGAATCGAACACGGTGATCATGCATCCACTACCGCGCGACTCGCGTGCGCAAAGTCAGGAGCTAGACGAAGACCTGGATTCGAACCCGAACCTTGCCATCTTTCGCCAAACGCAGAACGGTGTGCTCATCCGCATGGCATTGTTTACGTTGATCTTCGACGTCGTGAATGACGTCGAGCTTCACGCAAAACCGTTACGTTGGCAGACGCCTCGAAATCGACTAGGTAGCTGAATTAACCTAGCGCCGTCTCGAACTCGGGTAACGCGTCGAACAAGTCAGCAACTAAGCCGTAGTCTGCGACCTGAAAGATCGGCGCGTCCGGGTCCTTGTTGATCGCGACGATCACTTTCGAATCCTTCATACCGGCCAAGTGCTGAATCGCACCGGAAATACCGACCGCGATGTAGAGTTCGGGTGCAACAATCTTCCCTGTTTGCCCGACTTGCATGTCGTTGGGTACAAACCCCGCATCAACCGCTGCCCGTGAGGCACCAATCGCTGCACCGAGCTTGTCGGCAATGCCTTCCAACAGCGAGAAGTTCTCGCCGTTCTGCATACCGCGACCGCCGGAGATCACAACGCCAGCCGCCGTGAGTTCTGGTCTTTCGGATTTAGCAAGTTCGTCCGCAATGAATTCGGAGCTGCCGTCTGAATCCGCACCGTCGATCGTTTCAACGGAAGCGCTCCCACCATCTGGCGCGACGCCGTCGAAACCGGTCCCGCGAACGGTCAGCACTTTCTTCTCGTCGCTGGTCTTCACGGTCGCAATCGCGTTACCCGCGTAGATCAGACGCTTGAACGTGTCCTCGGAGTCAACGCCCATGATGTCTGAAATCATTTGTACGTCTAACGCAGCTGCGACGCGCGGCATGAAGTTCTTGCCGGTCGTCGTATGAGCAGTGAGCAAGTGGCTGTAGTTGCCGCTTAGATTGACAACCAGCGGCGCAACGTTCTCTGGTAGCGCATGTTCATAGGATGCTGCGTCGGCAAGGAGTACTTTGTTGACGCCGCCGACTTGTGCTGCTTCATTCGCAACCGCTTCACAGTTGTGACCTGCGACTAAGACATCAACATCGCCGCCAATTTCGGAGGCTGCGGCCAGCGAAACCAGCGTGACCGGTTTAAGTGCTTCATTGTCGTGGTCAGCGACTACTAATACGCTCATGCGATCACCTTTGCGTCGTTCCGCAGCTTGTCGACCAATTCGTCGACTGATTCAACTTTGATGCCCGCAGCACGGCCTGGGGGTGGCGAGACATCCAAAATCTCAGTGTGACGTTGGACTTCGACGCCGAGATCGGACGGTGAAACCGTTTCGATTGGCTTCTTCCGTGCCTGCATGATGTTCGGTAATGAGGCGTAACGCGGTTCATTCAAACGCAAATCCGTCGTTAAAACCATCGGAATGGACGTCTTGATTGTCTGTAAACCGCCGTCGACCTCTCGAATCACCGTCGCTGTGTCGCCATCCACCGTCAGCTCCGAAGCGAATGTCGCTTGCGGTAAGCCCGTGAGTTGCGCGAACATTTGTCCGGTTTGCCCGTTGTCGCCATCGATGCTCTGCTTACCGAACATGACGATCTTGGGCTCTTCACGCTCATAAACCGCTTGAATCAGCTTGGCGATCGCTAAAGGTTCAACGTCGTCGTCGGCTTCGATGTGGATCGCTCGATCGGCACCTTGCGCCAAGCACACGCGAAGTGTTTCGGGGCACTTCTCGCCTCCGACCGTAACCGCAATCACTTCCTCCGCGGTGCCAGCTTCCCGCAGCCGGACCGCTTCTTCGATCCCGATACCGCAGAAAGGATTAACGGCCATTTTCGTGTTGGTAAGGTCGATACCGGTGCCGTCTGGTTTTACGACCACGTTGACGTTAGGGTCAACGACGCGTTTGATAGCAACAAGAACTTTCATACGTTCCAATATGTGACTTTGAAAAAACTGAGTCGCATACAGCGCCATTGCGGTGCATGCGAAAAACGCCAAGGCAGGCGTTATCGGCGGAAGATTTTATTCCTCTATCGTTTTTATAATCGCGGCGAATTGCGTATGGGGGACTCGTGACAGTAGAACGCGAAGCAATGGACTTTGATGTCGTCATCGTAGGCGGCGGTCCATCAGGTCTTGCAGCTTCAATTAGGCTGATGCAACTCGCTGCTGAGACAGGGCAAGAAATCACGGTGTGCCTTGCCGAGAAAGGCAGTGAGATCGGCGCACACATCCTCTCTGGCGCAGTCTTCTATCCTCGAGCTCTCAATGAGTTGATTCCCGATTGGCAGGAACAAGGTGCTCCCGTCAATAACCCGGTCATGAAGGACGAATACCACTGTTTTCTGAGTGAAACGTCCAGCTTTCCGATCCCTCGTTTCCTCATTCCGAAACCGATCCACAACGCTGGCAATCACGCGATTTCGTTAGGCAATCTGTGTCGATGGCTTGGTGAGCAAGCGGAAGCGCTTGGTGTTATGACGTTTCCTGGGTTCGCCGCGACCGAGATATTGTTTGACGATCAAGACCGTGTATGCGGTATCGCGACGGGCGATATGGGCATCGGTAAGGACGGTGAACAGAAAGGAACGTACCAACCTGGTTACGAACTACGTGCGAAATACACGTTATTAGCGGAAGGTTGTCGAGGGCATCTAGGCAAACAGCTCATTCAGAAGTACAAGCTGGATGCTGATTCTGGCACACAGCACTACGCCATCGGACTCAAAGAACTTTGGGAGGTTCCAGAGGAACGCGCTGATCAAGGGAAAGTCATTCACGCGCTTGGATGGCCTCTCGGGTTATCAAGCGCCGCGACAGGTGGCAGCTTCCTGTACCACCTTGAGAACCGGCAGGTTTCACTGGGATTGATTGTCGACCTCGCGTACAAGAACCCGTATCTGAGTCCGTTTGAGGAATTTCAGCGGTGGAAGCACCACCCTGTGATCGTGAATGAGATCGCTGGGGGAACGCGAGTCTCATACGGTGCGCGAGCGATCGTTAAAGGCGGACTGCCGGCATTGCCGAAACTTACGGTTCCTGGTGCGGCATTGATTGGCGACGATGCTGGTTTTTTGAACGTCTTAAAGGTCAAAGGCAGCCATACGGCCATGAAGTCCGGGATGCTCGCGGCGGAGGCGGTTCTCGACAGTCTAAAACAAGGCGATGAAGGAACTGAAATCAATCTCTTCGACCGCGTGGCGGATTCCTGGTTGTTTGACGAACTGAATTCATCGCGAAACGCGGGTCCTGCTTGGCATAAGTGGGGATTGTTTTTCGGTTCTGCTTATTCGTTTGTCGAACAGAACATACTCGGCGGGAAGTCGCCGTTCAAGCTATCGGACCCGAAACCTGACCATGCGACGCTCATTAATGTGAGTGAAGCAAAAACGATCGAGTACCCCAAACCTGACAGCATCTTGTCGTTCGATCGACTGTCAAGCGTGTTTCTGTCGAACACGAACCACGAAGAAGATCAGCCTTGTCATCTGACACTCGCTGACGAATCGATTCCGGTAGCGCAGAATTTACCGAATTTCGCGGAGCCTGCGCAACGGTACTGCCCAGCAGGCGTGTATGAGATCGTAGAAGAGGAATCCGGACCAAGATTCCAGATCAACGCGCAGAACTGCGTGCACTGCAAGACGTGCGACATAAAGGACCCAGCACAGAACATAACGTGGATTGCGCCAGAGGGCGGCGGAGGTCCGAACTACCCCAATATGTAAGCGATTTAGCAGCCTTCGAGCCGGGAAGTCGTTTACGAACTGGAAATCCTGTGCACTGATCGATCTTCTACCGATACGAATCGCGCGTCACGAATGTGACCAGTTCAATGGTTCTACAAGACCGCTCAGATTCCCGATTCACCCCCAATTTCAATCCCGACGAAAGCTCAATCTCTACTTCCACGAAGTCTCGGCTTCACTGAAACTTGCCACTCGATTCATATTTAGCTAACTCAATCAGTAAGTTAAGTCTTGAACGTCGTTAATTTAGCGCTTATCAAATCGAGCGTTTTCCTATATACTTAAATCGCATTTCGGCTGATTTGTTGAATCGACCGTATACGTTCGCGTAGCGCGTTAGGAGCTAACAAGCTCTGAACCGAATTGCCTTTCTCATGGAGGAGATCGAATGCTTCGTGCGATGGGTCGTCGCCCATTCGCGAAATTGAGCGAAGCTCGGCTCATGCCGCAATTTCGACAGGAGGTGGAAATTGAACTCTGTTGCGAAATCAGTCGCGAAGGCTGCACATAAAACCCCGTTTCGACGCTCGGGAATCGCGATTCCTGAATTCGAGGAAGACTCGATTCCTCAACACGAATCGCATTACTCAGAATCTGCTACTGCGTCTTCGCTCAAGAGCGGATCTCGACTTGGAAGTCACAACGGGATTAAATTCCTGATAGTATGTCTTGCAACTGTCTGTGCTGTTCCTGCTCTAGCACAGGAGAGGGCATTTACAACAGAGGGTATATCAGGATTTGAGATTACGGAGAGTCACCGGAATACCGGTACCGTCGACAATCCAAATCTAGACGCGCTCAACAGTCGAATTAGTTCGGCCAGAAATAGCGATTCGGCAGTACAAAGCGACTTCACGTATGAATTGGATCAAAGTGGCAAAACGAAATTCGATCTTGACACCAACTTAGCACTCACTTTTAAGGTCGATCAAACTCTAGACCATGAGACAACGCCAACCTTTACATTCCGGATCATAAGCAAGAAAGTAAACGAATCTGCAACCAATCGAATCGCTAACACGCTCACGATATCGCTGCGTGTAACAAATCAGGATGAGAGACCTGAGGTTCTCGCGCCTTACAAAGGTGACGCTGGACGAGTTTTGTACATTCAAAAGACACCGGACGTCGGCGGAATCCCACCGATCTTCGCACATCAAGTCTTTCGCGATCCAGATAGAAACGCTGCAGCGATGCGGTTTAAAGCCTGTGCCGATGATTTCGAGGTCGATGAATATCGTACACCAGGTCAAACTGATTCCCCAGATGTTCGAGGTGACATAGACCTAGATGCGAGTGCCACTTTAACGGGCAACGCCGCACATTGCTTCCCTGCACCCGTCCCACCCGCGAATCCTGAAGCTGCCGATGTCACCCGTGGTGGGGAGGTGGTCAACGTTACGACCTTCGGTTCAAATATTCAAATCACACCATTAGCGCATGAGCAACCAGGTGTGCGTCGAGCTGTATTGAAGTTTCACGGGTGGTCGTCGAATCCGACTCTGAGTCGATCTGGTACGGCAATTGATGCCACCAATCTCATCTGGTCACACCAAGCTCGAATCACGGTCTACGTAAAAACCGGCGTAAACGATGCACCACTTTTCGCAGGTGGAGCGCAAGGATTTAGAGTAAGCGTCGATGAGACTCGCAATGACCTCCCGGTTCTTATCGGTCCAAGACCTGCGTCGAGTAATGCTTGGAACGCTACTAATTTGGACAACGATCCCCTCACTTATCGTCTTGAAGGTAGCCCAGCTTCTCTAGCGTGCCGAACCATAGATGAGAATACAGTAATCCCAGATGCTGTTGCTCTCGGTCGCGGATGTGCTTGGCTGGATTCGACAGCACTGGCTAGCCAAAACGTAGAAATTAAAGGGAAGAATCTTGATTACGAGACTGCCCCACCCAATCGAACCTACACGATTACGTTGGTTGCAAGCGATGGATACAACCCCGCACAAGACGCGCGGGTCCCGATTAGTATCGTCGTGCAAAACGTTGATGAGGGTCTCGAGTTCTCCGGGCCAATTAACCAGATCTCGCAGTTAGTAGCCGGACGAGCAGGACGTTCGGTTGATCTCAACGATCACTTCAGTGACCCCGACGGAACACCAATAGCCTACACCGCTATTTCTAGTAATCCAACGATTGTCACTGTAAGTCTTCAAGGATCTGTTCTTACTGTGAATCCTGTTGGTCCAGCGGGATCGACATCCATTGTCGTTACAGCGGTTTCCGGTGGGAGTGCGAATCCGCAAGTTATTCCAGTTTCAGTACGCGAAACAAACCAAGCACCGACCTTTGTAGGTGGAGTTGCAAGAGTAAACGCTGAACGAGCGATCGTTGAAAACGAACCCACAGACACCATAGTCCGCGTACCTGGATTACGTTACAGCGACCCAGATGGTGACTCGATCACAGCAACAGTAGTGAACTCGGCACCTTTCGAAGCCGTTGTTGATCCAAAAATCGGTACACAAACCCACACTGGCGAAATAGCAGTAAAACTCGTCGGCCGTCTCAATTTCGAAACAAGCCAACAACACGTCGTCGAGGTGCAACTAAACGACGGTTGGGACTTAAGTACAAGAACAGCCGCTGTGATTGTCACCGTCGCCGATCATCCAGAAGCGCCGCAAGTTGCAACCGACGCCGCGGGCACTCCTCGGACGATTCCAGATCAAACCGTCGCGGTTAACGGTACGGGCTCGGTCAACGTCGCCGAGTACTTTACTGACCCCGAAGGCGCTCGCCTCCAGTTCAATGCAGTAGCGCAAGCAGGAGGTTCACAATTTGCCTCCGTATCCATGGTCGGATTCAGCACGGTCCAGTTTCAGGGACTTCAGGCAACTGGGAATGCCCCCGTCATCGTGGTCGTTACCGCAACTGACCCGTCGAACCTATCGGCGACGATAACTTTCCGCGTTTTCGTATCGTCTAACAATCCTCCTCAGTTAGTACGACAACCGGTTGTCCCGGCTCTTCGTGTCGGAACGGCTTCAACGATCCCCCTAAGCGGAACGTTTTCAGATAACGACGAGGGCGACCGTGTTTTGAGATACGAAGCCTCGTCAAACGACGAATCGATCGTACTTGCTCAAGTATCGAGCGATGGCCTGTCCATGGTGCTCATCCCGAGAGCGGAAGGATCGACAACCGTCGTTATCACGGCGATTGATACGCGCGGTGGTCGTAATACCACAAACGTAACAGTCACCGTATTAGGCAACGTCCCACCGGTCATCGAAACGCCCATCGGTACGGTCGAGCTTCGTCCGAACCAGACTGGCGAACCGATTGATCTGAACACACACTTCAGTGACCCGGATGGCGATACGCTTACGTTCACTGCGACCGCAGACCAGCCAAATATCGCGACAGTGACCGTCGAAGGTAGCTCCTTAACCATTCGTGCAAGGAATCGCGGCTTGACGGCAGTCACAGTAACTGCGACGGACCCTGATGGGGAAAGTGTCCGAATGACGTTCTTGGTAGCGGTCATTAATGACCCGCCAAGCGCTCAAACGCCTATCACGCTTGAGCTTGAGCACCGAGGCGACACGGATACGGTGGACCTAACCACCATATTCACTGACCCAGACAACGATGCGTTGACATTCACCGCTTCCATTGCGGACGAAATGATCGCGACCGTTTCTATCGAAGGCTCTACCCTAACCGTAGAAGCCATCGGCGTTGGTGAATCGGAAGTTACCGTGACCGCGACCGACGCGTTCGGTCTGGCCGGCATGTCGACGTTTACCGTCACGATCGCGAACCGAGCGCCTGTTGTGGCAATGGAGATCGACGATCAGGAAACGGATCGAACCATGATGATCATGGTCGATCTGTCCATGGTATTCAGTGATCCTGACGGTGATGCACTCGCGTACACTGCCACGGTCGCAGACAGCACCATCTCGAATGCCAGCATCGACGGCGCAATGCTCACCGTCAACAACACGGCCGTGGGCACGACCACCGTTACCGTGACAGCTAGCGATGAGTTTGGTGACTCGGTCTCGACCAGTTTTGACGTCACGGTTGTGAACAAAGCACCGGAAGCGGTTGAGGGTGCGATCGCCAGTATTGATCTTCAGGTAGGCGGCGAAGCGGTCGCTCGAGACGTATCCACCGGTTTCACGGACGATGATTCGACACCTCTTGTGATCACCGCGTCAACCGTAAACGAAGCCGTTGCTACCGCAACGGTGTCGGGCATGATGGTTTCTGTCTCTCCGGTATCTCGTGGAGGTACGATGGTTGAGATCACGGCTACGGATGCCCATGGTGCGAGTGTGTCTGTACTCGTCGGCGTCCGAGTGTCTGACAGCGAAATCAAGGCTGTCGCGAACACTGCCCTTGCGAGCTTCTCGCGAACGCTCCTGAATAGCGTGAGTTCAACACTCGGTGCAAGATTGATTGCCGATGCAGACGGTCTATATACACCGTTCGCGATGTATAGCCTGGATGACTTCGCGCCAACCGACGGCTACGCGTTTTCATCAAACAACACCATGGCTTCGACGCCTTATGGAATCGACGACGAAGGTTGGGCAACGACCAATCCTCTGAATGCCGGTGTTTCCCCGCAGCATAACCAATTCAATCAGCTCGACGCGCTCTTCGGTCGCGGTTTCGCTCTGAAGTTGGCAGCAGCCGGTGATCCTATGTTTTGGAGCATCTGGGGTGGACTCGATGCACAATCTTTTGAAGCACCCGACCACGAAGGAAGCGCAACTTCCTTCTACTTTGGTGCGGATTTGACGCTTCAAGGACAGTGGACGTTCGGTGTCGGCATCGGTCGGACCGCAGGCGAAGTCGACTACTCTTACGGGAGCGCTATGCAGAAGATGGACAACGAACTCACACAGTTCATCCCGTATGCACGCATGCAGCCTTCTGACCGAACAACGGTCTACGCCGCGTTCGGAATCGGGAGCGGTTCTGTTGAGACGACGGTTATTGGAAACAACAACGATAAAGCGGACCTCAAAGGTACGCTCGGTTTACTCGGCGGTCGTCAAATCGTTTTCACGACAGCGAACGGACTCAATCTCGCGATCGTTGGCGATTACGGATTCTCCAATCTCGAAACGGATGAAGGGGACAGTGGTGCGCACGGTCTTCTTGCCGAAGTTACACGACTCCGCGCAGGGTTAGAAACCTCGTTCAACATGCTGATGGGCGCAGACGGTTCGTTCTCTCCGTTCTTAACCGTTGGATTCAGATCTGATGGTGGCGACGGCCTCGCCGAATCGGGTGTTGAGATAAGTGGTGGTATTCGCATCACGAATCCAATAATGTCGGTTGACGCGAACTTCCGCACGCTTGCTACGTATGGCGCTGATGACTACAGCGAGACAGGATTTGCGATCGCGGCGTTGCTCAACCCAACGGCTGGTGCTACCGGTCTTAGCATTTCACTCTCACCGAGTTGGGGTGCGAGCGCGGTAAATACAAATACCATGTGGCAGAACGATTTGGACACCAACCGAGTGCCTAATCTCGCTAGCTGGGGTATCGCGGATCGAGAGCGGATGAGAATCGATTCGAACATCGGTTATGGATTCCTCGTCGTCGACGAGCGCTTCCTACTCACACCGTTTATCGACGTTCAATCCGGCTACTCCGATGAGCATGATGTCAGCTTCGGCGCTAAACTCTCGCAGTTCATGCGCGTTGGAGCCCAAAGCTTGGACGTTAGCGTTCAGGTAGGCGAAAACAGCAGCTACTCGGGTACGCAAGAAGAGTCAATCAAAGTTAACGCTCGATTGAACTTCTAGTCATTCAGAAAGTGGCGCGCTCCTGAGCGAGCGCGTCACTTTGCTGCTTTCGCGTGTGAACGCTATTCGTTCATCTCGTACTACGGTAGAAAATCGACATTCATACGTCGATGGTCTTATTCAGATTAATGGACCACGATCGATTAGGTCCTTCCTAAGACTTGCACTCCGGTCGTCTCTATCTTCAATACGCTGTCCGAGTTGAAGTCCGAGGGTAGTCAAAAGAGAGACGAGCAGTCACTCTCCCACGTTTTTTCGCAGTTCGCTCAATCAAAATGGATGAAGTAAGAGGAACTCAGCTCAGGAGCTGCCTTTCTTGCGATTGTTTTTGCAATGCAGCGGTTGTAGGTTGCCGGGATCGTTTGAGCCGCCTTTCTTCTTACTCTTGATGTGGTCGACATCCCAGCCAAACTCAGAATTTGTATCGCCATAGGCTGCCCAATTGATTTCGGATCCACGCGCATCTCTGCGCCAGAGATTTGGATCTTTACCTTTGATTGGTTTTCCTTTGTTAAAGACTTCGCGTCGTCGCGCTTTCGAAAAATTAGCCATATCTATAGTCCCATTGACTTAATCGCTTGAGACTAGCTTGAAGTTCGAAAGTTCCAGATTCGCTCGGAAGAACCGCAGTATGCAGTGGAAATTCCGTTTCTATTCTCGCAGTTCTTTAATCACATCATCGAAATCCTCGTAATCAACATTCTTGAATACGGGACGATGAATACGAATATCTACGAAGTCTGCGCCTCCTTGTTGTCGATAGTTTGCTGACAGATCTAACGATGTACCTTTGATTTCTAGTAACCGCTTGGCCACGTCACGAAACTTGCCATTCGAATCAAAGTGACGAGACATATCAAATTCTCCAATGCAATAGTGGCGATGTTTTGGAGCTAGGATTCTCTTTCCCACTGCCCCGTTTTAGGTCACGGCACTTGAGCCGCGTCCTCGATATTTCGACACCACCGCAAACGGTTCGTCACTATTAACTAACCTGAAATCTGCAGCCAGCGCTCCAAAGATTCAACGGGTCGGCTTCCGGATCCTCTACAAAATCCGCGAGGCGATAGAAGACGTCACTCAATACGCGTGCGCGCAGACCATCACGAACTTCGACATACGGTCGCGGTCCAGATGATGTGCGCTCGATCGTAATTGTGTGGTCGCCGTCGAGTAGCACGACGTCATCCATGTTGGTCTTGAAAAGCACGCGTTGCTCTTTTCCTGTACCGGATGCCTCCATATCGACGGCCAAGAACGGTACATCGTCCACCTGAATCTTTAGCTTTTCAACCGGCGTAACGAGGTAGTAAGCATTCTCCTCTAGTCGGAGGATCGTGGAAAAGATTCGTGCGATCGCTTTCCTGCGAATGACCGTACCGTCATGTAACCAGGTTCCATCACTTCGTATACGGATATCGATCTGACCTTCACGCTCAGGATGCCACGACTCAACCGGAGGTAGACTCGCGCTACCTACTTGCTTCAACAATTCGTTGAAGGCGGAACTCAACTTGGTTTAACCGCCGATGAATTTCATGACGGTGGTCTCGCCCGTGAAGGCGATACTCTGCTTGTCGCCGATCGCAGAATTGAGCACACCTTGCAGTTCATTCAGCGCTAGAGAGTACGGCATCGATAGCAACGGTCTAAGGTCATAGTTCTTCGTATTTGAGAGACAACCATACAAGTGACCGTTTGAGGAAAGCCGCAATCTAGAACACGCCCTACAAAACGGTTCGCTTTCGTTCGCAATCACGCCAAACGTACCTCGGCCAACCACCTCATACCGAATGGACGTCGAGTCATATTCCGCAGTAATCGGCACGACTTCGTATTTCTCTCGAATGACCTCAAGAAGCATGTCCAGACTGACGAAGTCTTTTTGATATTGATCGTTCAGCTTCAAATGACCCATATTCATGAGTTCGATGAACCGTAATTCAATCCCCCGATCAAGACAGTAATCGAGAAGCGGTAGCACCTGATCGAAATTCGCCGTTTTGAGCGGGACCGTGTTGACTTTGACCTTTATGCCTGCTTCACATGCCATCTCGATGCCTTTTAAGACAGTCGCGAGGTCACCACTGCGCGCGATTGAACGAAAATGGCTCGCGTCAAGCGTGTCGAGACTCACATTGAGACGTTTGAAATTAACTTCCTTTAATAGGGGCATGTACTTAGGAAGGAACTGACCGTTCGTCGTGATGGCGATATCTTCAAGATCTAGTTCACAGACACCTCGAAGAAATGGCTCAAACTTCGGCGAAAGCATAGGTTCACCACCCGTGATCCGAAGTTTTTCGATCCCCGCCCCGTCGATGAGTAGCCGTACCGCTTCGAGCAAGTGTTCGCCATCCAGTTCGGCATTGGCTGGTTGCAGCTTCTTGCCGTCCGGAACGCAGTATGTACACGCGTAGTTGCACGCTGCCGTCAAGCTGACGCGCAAATTGCGGAACTGCCTGCCGAAGCGGTCGATGATCATGGTGAAATCGGTACGAAAACGACGAGGCGTTCGTCGTTAGTAGCGACGAATGTTAAGAAGCCGCGACTCATCGATCCAATGCCGCCAGTAGATCGGGTACGAAATTTCGCGTCCAAAACACCGTATTTGAGCCTTTTACGAGGACGACATCGTCGGCATCAAGGGTTTCAACGCAAAACGAGGCGAGGCCTTCGATATCGTCGAACGCGCCCCATTTAACTTCTGGCTTTAATCGCTCGTAGGCAACTGCGTTCATCGCTTTCCCAACACTGATAACGCCATCGAGGGCGTTTAGTTCGTTGACTAACGTCGCGTGTAGCTCCTCGGTTTGGTCACCTAATTCAGCCATTTCACCGACGATCGCGACACGACGACCACCCCGTTGTCGAGATAGATGCTGGAGACACTTTCGCATGCTCTCAGGGTTCGCGTTGTAACTCTCATCAATGACCTGGATTCCGTTGACGTGGAATCTGCGACCCCTACCCGGCGGCAGCTCCTCCGAAATCTCGTGAAGCTTCTCTGCGCTTACTCCCAATACATCGAGAACCGCAGCCGTCGCACACAATGTCGCCGCCCGATGTTCGCCACCACCTGGGATCTGTACTGATTCATCGATCGTCGAAATAGCAACCTGGTCGATGTCGATCATGTCGTAGCGATAGTCTGCTGTTTGCGATGGACCGTAGGAACACACGTTCAGACTCGGGAATCGTTCGTTAGCCCGTTCGACGAGATCTTCGTGCACGATCAGATGGCCGCCAGCCTCTATCCCTTCGCCGATCGAGAGTTTTTCCTCTCGTAACTCATCCAGATTTGCGAAGTTGCCAATGTGTGCATTGAGAACATTCAGGACAACCCCGATGTTCGGCCGCGCCAGGTTCGACAACGGCGCAATTTCGCCTGGATGGTTCGTACCGATTTCGTAGACGGCTCGCGTCGCGTCTCTTGACGTGCGCACCATACTCAGTGGTACACCGATGTGGTTGTTCAGACTGCCTTCACTCGTGGGACACTCAAGCGCTTGTGAAAGAAAGCTCTTTAACGTTGTTTTGCCGCTGCTACCGGTAACGGCGACGATGGCTCCATCGATTTGCGACCGGCGATATCGCGCTAACTCCCAAAGTCCCGATAACGTGTCCTGGCAATAAAGCGTCGGTACGTCGGATGGGTGACGCTTATGTGCAAGAACACCAGCCGCACCCCGACTGACAGCAGAAGCAATGAAGTCATGCCCATCTCGACCCGAGCCTTCTAATACGTTGAACTCCGGTCTAGGTCTGCCAGACAGTGCAACGAATAACTCACCCTCTTTGATTGTCCTAGAGTCGATACTCACGCCGCGAATCCACGGACCGGGAGTTTCGTCGGCGGCTATAGCTTCGCACAGTTCAGACCATGTCCATACGCTCGACTCATCTAACGACATATTGATGTTCGCCCTTGAAGTTCAGCTGGTCAAGTCGCCGTGTCTATGAACAAACACAACTCCCCGTTAGAACACCATGCGCTGACGCGAGTGAGTGCGGCAATTCTTGGATCAGCTATTTATGTAACCGTATAGCCAATGGACTGTGATTCGACAATAAAACAGTCTGGCTAACGCAAATCGAGCGGTTTCATTCCAAATCTGCGAAATTAGGTAAACAGTTAGCGCAGCCCACAACGGAACTGTACTTCTTCCCCATTCTTTGAATTGCAATTGTTGCGTTTTTCGATTCGAAGAAAAGCGGCTTCTTGATCGTTTTGACAGAAGAGCAGTCGTTGTTGTGAACGATATGGTATCCGTTTGGTTTATTGGTGTTCATACAGAATTTTGGCACAACGAACCCCTAATAGTGAAATTTGGAATGAAGTTTAATGAAATGCGGCGATGTAGTGCATACTGCGAGCTTCTATCCAGCGTTCGATCTGTCCGCTCATCTACACTGTTGCAATCGACCAAGTCGCCACAAATTAACCACCGAAGTGTGCGTAAATTTCTTTTCGATATAGCAATCAAAATTTACGTCAAGTACGCCTATCAACTTAATAAAGACCGTATGTCGCAACTATCATAGGCGCGCGCAATCCTGGCGAGAACGAAACGTCGCCGTTACGTCTCCCACTCATTCGAATTAGGCAAACCACGTGAGCGACCAAGACTCAGAAAGCCAGCCGCGAACTACCCGTCGATTTGGATTCTTGCGCGGCGTGGGTCGCGGTATCACGATACTCCGTAACGTCGTCCTAAATGTCCTGTTCTTGATCGTATTGATTGCAGTACTTGCTGCGATATTTAGCGATGACGGTGTCAAACCGGTACCCGCAAATGCGGTATTGGTGCTTAATCCTTCCGGCGCGCTCGTTGAGCAGACCACGTACGACGATCCTGTCTTGGACTTGCTGTTTGGATCCAATGTACCGATCGAGACGCCGATCAATGACGTTCTGAACGCGATCTCATACGCCGCAAAAGACCAACGCATCGAGCTTGTAATTCTGGATTTCTCAAGATTGTTCGATGTCGACATGGCGGAGTCTGAGCGCATTCAAAACGCGCTGAATGAGCTAAGTGAGAGCGGGAAAGAGATCTGGGCTCATGCGACGTCCTATACGCAGGGAACGTACATGCTCGCGATGGCCGCTGACCGAGTGCTGATGGATCCTATGGGTGATCTCGTGTTTTCTGGCGTGACCTCGTCGACCACGTACTACAAGGACTTACTCGACAAGCTAAATATCAACGTAGATGTGTATGCGGAGGGCGAGTTCAAGACCGCGGTCGAACCGTTCACACGAAACGACATGTCCGAAGCAGCACAAACCGTGAATACCGGCCTTGTCAATGCGCTTTGGACTCGAATGAAGCAGCGTGTCGCGTCCGCTCGAAATGTCGACGAGGATCGGTTCAACCAGTATTCGACCGCTCTCCACGAGCTCATCATCGACGACGAGATTGGGTTTGCAGGTCTGGCTGTTGAATATGGTTTCGTTGACGCGCTTGTCTCAAAATCTGAACTTGATGACGAATACCACGAAAGGCTAAGTTCTTCGCTTCGTCCGATCAAGTTCTACGACTACCTACCGCACGTGCCGAATGGACGTAAATTCGGTAAACCCAAGATCGGTGTGGTCGTGGTTCAAGGCGAGATATTAGGCGTCCAGACCCAAATTACCGGCGAGTCCAGTTCCTGGGTCAAACAAATCGAGAAGGTGCGGAAAGACAACAGCTATCGTGCGCTTGTACTGCGCGTTGTCTCTCCCGGAGGTAGCGTGATCGCGTCTGAAGATATTCGCCGCGCATTGGAAAAGTTCAAGAAGACGAATCGGCCATTGATCGCGTCATTCGGTGGGACCGCGGCTTCTGGCGGGTACTGGATCGCGCTGCCAGCGGACCAAATCTATGCAACCCCGACGACCCTCACGGGTTCTGTGGGAGTCTTCGGTCTCTATCCCAACGTCGATGACGCACTCGCAAACATCGGCGTCACCAATGACGTCATTCGTACGACTCCCTATGGATTGTCGTCCAGTTTGATTGTCAAGCCAACTGACCAGACACTTAGCCTTCGAAGGTTGATGGTCAAACGTTATTACGACCAGTTTATTGACCTAGTTGCGTCTGCTCGCGATAAACCGGTCGAGTACATCGAAGAACTTGCGCAAGGTCGCGTGTGGCTAGGATCAGAAGCGCTTGAATCGGGACTGATTGATCAACTCGGCGAGATTGAAGTAGCCATCGCTCAAGCCGCCGAACTCGCCGGACTCGACGAATATGACGTCGAATACGTTCAGCAGAACACAGGGCTCCTCTCACCTCTCAGTGATTTAGCAGTGGAAGTGCGTTCGATGTTCGCGGAATTTCTGCTACCGATTGACTCGATCGGCCGACAGCTAACTCGAGAAATCAAGTACCTACGTGATCCTACAAATGTTTATGCTCGTTGCTCAAGTTGCAACTTCCAGCATTAGTGAACCAAGCAATACGTATAGCGTACGACAAAGATAACCATTGTGCTGAGGTTGAACATTCCCCTTAGTGGAGTGAAACTTCAAGCTCTCGTGCGTGTCTTTCTATGGCAGTACAAAGGTCAATTCGGCAGGTCGCGAGTGGTTAATACTGAAATTCGAGAACCTTCTGCACACGATCGTCCTAGTCAATCACACTCGCTGTTCGTCTTTAGAATAGCGGAAACTGACATCAACTAGGTCTTGAAATGGATTGGGGACTCTTAGTCTTTGTATTGGTGCTAATTGGACCTTTATTTCTTGTAATTACTTACATTCCGTATCGAATTGGTCGTCGCGTTGAGCGTCTAAAGTGGGATACGAATCGAGATACCCAGGTTTCTTCTTAACTGTCAACATCACGAATCACCATCGATTGAGTATTGGGTGATTCATTAACTCGCATTCATGTCGCTCGTTACCTACGATGCGATCATGCCAAAGATCGATTCCGTCTTTCTAGAATTCGCGAAATCCCATTTGGGGAAACGAGTGGCAAAACGAGTAAGCTCCAAAATCTGTGTCGACGACATGGATTTACTCGAGCGTCGACAATTTCTTCGCGGTCTGTGTCCCTGTCGTACAAATAGCTCGGATGACATCGACGGGTGGCGAACGCTGTTTACGCAAGCGCGATTCGGATCGTATACAGAAAGTCATGCGGCAGCCCACTCCATCGGGACCTTGCTCGGTAAAGCACAGCGGGTTGATCAGTACCGCGAGTTGCTTGTTCAGCTAAAGGATGAACTTGACACGCTCATGCAGGATCCGAGAGCCGCGAGCCAAGTGCTAGGTGTAATGAAAAAGCACGGTCACGCGCACAAAGGTGCTGCACGAAAGAACTATCGTCGCGCCTATGCGGTCTTCTCCGTTCAGACGCCGGAGGAAATCGCGAAGTGGCTCAACCAACGGCTCAAGTTATCCGCGCAACGACGTGTTACCACAAGTTCAAAGATCGTAAAACGGCTCGCTAAGTGGCTAGAGCACCGAGTCGCGTTTCAGCCTAATCGCTCCACATCAGAAATCGAGATTCTGGCACGTGTTCGTCAACTGCAACCGAGTCTCTTTAGTCGACAATAAGGATTAGCTATAAAGTATTTACACGTTCGCTTCTGTAGGGACATGGTTGACGATGATCATGGTGCATTAGCAGTATGGTCGACGTTGAAGGCTCCGTGGCGCAGTTTCGAATATCCTCGGAGCTAACACTTCCGTCGTACTACAATTAAAGTTGAATAACAAAAAAGAACAACACACCTATTCTGCGACTTCCTCGTACGACCGAATGAACGCTTTAGAGAACAACTCGCTAGCAGAAACTAAAAAGAACCAAAAAGGCGAGGGATACGCGTCTATTTTGGGTGTCTACGAAGACCGAATCAGTGAACTACGAGCAATCGCGAAAGAAGAAGATTTTGAAGTAGACGAAACTTCGGTTCGAGTTTTTATCGCCTGCATGCACGATGCGCCTTTCAAGGTTAAACGAGCTGGACTTGCCCTTGGTGATCAAGGTGAGATTAACGCTGTTTGGGTAAGTGTTGATCGCCAAACAAGATTCTCGATCGAAGTCCGTCCAAATGGTGATATCGAGTATGCCTGGCTGCCCTTTGACAGAAACGTAGAGGTCCAGACGATCGATTCAAGTGAATTCTGGTCACACATTCGTCCAGCAATAAGGCGCTTTCTCCTGTATGAGGGGTGAGGAACTATCACCAAGCGCACATATTGTTCACTACGTTTCACCATCCAAGTTCACGGAAACGGGCGAAGTATTGTGGACAACGTTTCGGAATAAAGAATCCGGAAAATGCCCATCTGCCTGGTGGCTCGAGGTCTTCAGTCAGTATCCCCCGGAGAATCAATTAAACGAGGTGCGATTGTTAGCTAAGTCTGCACTAACGATTAAGGAAGCAGGGCGTTTAGTCGAGATCGTTGTTGGTGATCTGCAAGCATGTAGCGGATCGGTTAAAGTCATTCATATGCCAATCGATTCAACTCCGACGTCGCCCGAAGATCCTGCTCACTGCGACATAAAAGGAATCCCGGAACGAAATTCCGCAAACGAACGTAGTGTCTGCGAACAAATTGCCAAAGTTGTTAACCCTAATCACCACAAGGCTATCGTGTGAAACAAATACGATTGCATCTGCGGATTCGACGCTTACGAAAGATCTGCAACACCGTCGAATCACTGATATCTATTTGAGGATTGACATCACCGGAGAATCGACAACTATTTAATGTAGATTCACGTTCTTTTCCGAATTTCTCAATAAGGTCTCTCGATGCTATCTGTTTCTACGTAGTTTTGCTTTTATGGATTGAAACCGTTAAATCGCTCTTTATCTCGCAAGGTCCATGAAGTTTCGCACCGTCCAGTTCATCTCACGACTCAACAACGTGATGCCAAGTAAATTCGGTAACGCATTCAGCACCACAAACAGTGCCGCGATTTACCAGATCATCGTCGTATCCATAGCTGCTCCAAGCAAGAACGCAATGCAATAGATCACTTGAGAAGAGCTCAGAGCCTTTGGTCCAATACAGCCGAGCGTATTTGCCTAGTAGCAGGTCCTAGATGTCGTTAGCTCGGCGGACACCAAATCTCGGCCCGCTACTCAATCAGCTGAAGAAAACACTTCGCAGCAAGTCTCGCGTCCACTCGCTCGTTCTCGGTCGGAGCATGTAATAGCAAGCCATTGAGTAGAAATACGTCGCCTGCCTTTCCAGTCATTTCGAGTACTTCAAGCTCGACTTCATCGACCGTACATCCTTCGCCAACGAATGCGCCAGGTGCCCCCTCGCTTCGATCCCAAAGGCGTTCCAACAACGTCGACTTTTTGCTGAGTTGTTTCATGATCGCGCTCGCATGTTGTGGGGCAATGACCTCACTTAACCGATGCGAACCTGCGAGAAATACGGGGCTACCCCCACAAGTTTCAGTATCTGTCAGTAACACAAACGCCAGATAGCCCGGTGCCTTACCTGTACCGTCACCTGTGAAGTCGTTGTGCCATCCAGCCCACGGCACACGCCATTTCCCAAGGTCGCGATTCGCTGTTGGAAAGGTCATGTAGAGGATGAATTCTTGAATAAATCGGTACTCGCTACCGATCAGGTTCAACATGCCTTCCTCGAACGTATTCGGGAACAGCGGGTTCAGACCTTCATAGTCTCGAATGGCACGGAATAACGGTCCACGTACAGGTCTTCCGTTCGGCCAAGTTTCCTTGCGGTCCCGATATAAGTCAACAGATTCAAGACAGTTCCAAACATGCGAAGCAACGGACTCCGCGATGTGACCATTCACTCCTTGAGTGAGGCGCGCAAAGCCGCTTTTCACTAACTGATCGCGAACGGAATCTAGCGCTTCCTTCGACTCTAACCGAAACGGCGCAAACCCGGACGTTGCTTGCATGTCAGATTCCGACAAATTTGACGACGCGCAGCATCATCTGATCATCATGGTCGTTTCGACTCGTCTAGCTTCTCAGCACGCCTTCTACAAATACGCCAAATGACTCAGATATCTAAGCCGCTTTCTCCTCCGCAGGATCTACGAAGTTTCTCACGGTCGACTTCATCTCACGACTTAACATTGTGATGCCAAATAAGTTTGGCAACGCCATCAGTACCACGAACACCGCCGCGATCTTCCAGATCAACGTCGTATCCATCGTCGCTCCAAGCAAGAACGCAATGCAATAGATCACTCGATACGGGGTAAGAGCCTTCGGTCCGAAGAGATACAAGATCGCCCGATCCCCGTAATAACTCCATGCGAGCGCGGTTGAAAAAGCAAACAACACGAGCGATATAGTGACCGCATACTGGCCAGATTCTCCAAAAATCCCGCGCTTAAATGCCTCAACCGTTAAGTTGACGGAGTGGACGAGTGAAGAACCATGCAGCTCTACATCGTTTACGATCTCGCCCGCTTCAACCACAAGCGAACCGGTAAGTAGCTCACCGTTCCTCCTTACAGTGATTTCTTCAGCGACCGATCGATTGTGGATGATCGTATATCCGGAATCAACAATTGCGCCATTCACTACGGTCAATTCCGCAGTTAGTGGTTTGATCGGATCATTCGCTGGTGGGTTTCGTCCCATGTGAGCACTCAACATCGCCACATGGGCTGGATCCTCGTCGCTATATACGCCAGCCACGACCTCGGTGTTTCCTAATCCAAAATCGTTCGGGAATTTATCCGCCCACGCGCCCGACGATAGGATCACCAACCCAGTGATCGTGCAGATTACTAAGGTGTCGATAAACGGTTCGAGTAACGAGACCAAACCTTCAGGCACTGGATCGTCAGCTTTCGCACTCGCGTGCGCAATCGGCGCACTACCCTGCCCAGCTTCATTCGAGAATATCCCGCGATTAACACCGTGGGTGAATGCGTATGCAAAACTAGCACCTAAGAAGCCACCTAACGCAGCACTTCCTGAAAAGATGCTGCCGAAGATACTGACCAAAGACGGCCAGATGTTCTCCGCGTGCACGACGATGACACCAATTGCACCGATCAGGTAGAACGCCGCCATGACCGGAACGATCTTGGACGCAACCGCCGCGATCCGCTTGATCCCGCCGATCACAACGAGACCCAGGAGTACAGCAAGTACAAGTCCGCTGACCCACGTTGGGATACCAAACGATGTATCCAGGCCGTTCGCTAGGTTGTTACTCTGCGGCAGGCAACCAGTACCGATGGCACTTAATAACGTTGCAATCGCGAAGATCACGGCCAACCACTTCATATTGAGGCGTTTTTCCATGTAATACATGGGACCACCCGCGACTTCGCCTTTATCGTCGAATTCGCGGTATTTATGTGAAAGCGTGACCTCAACAAATTTGGTCGTCATGCCGACGAACGCGGTCACCCACATCCAGAACAACGCGGCAGGACCACCAAGGAAAAGCGCGAACGCAACACCGCCGATGTTGCCAGTACCCACCGTACCGGACAACGCCGTTGTCAGTGCGCGAAAGTGTGTGGTATCACCGGGCGCATTGGAATCGCCCTCTTTCCCAAAGAGAAATCGCCACGCCCGATTGAAATAACGAAATTGCGGAAACCCAAGGTAAATCGTGAACCACACGCCTACCCCGACGAGCACGTACGGGAACCAAATGGATGATCCGAGCCAACTGTCTAAGAGACCTAGAAACCCTTCGAACGCTTGAATTACTTCTGCCATTTCGTGTGTCCTTTAGCGCGACCGTTCGCGCATCGTGACGAACTCTTCGGCGGCTGTCGGGTGAATCCCGATCGTTGCATCGAAATCTGCTTTCGTTGCGCCCGCTTTAATCGCCACGGCCAATCCTTGAATGATCTCACCCGCCTCCGGACCTACCATGTGCGCCGCCACGACGCGGTCGGAATCGCCATCAACAAGCAATTTCATGTATGTGCGCTCCTGATTATCCGACATGGTGTACTTCAGAGGTCGAAAAGACGATTCGTAGACGTGCAGGTCGGCATACTTTGATCGAGCGACCGCTTCGGTTGGTCCAACGGTGCCGATGTTAGGTTGGCAGAACACCGACGTTGCTATGTCTTCGTACGAAACTTGTCGAGATTCGCCGGCAAACAGGTTGTACGCGATGCACATTCCTTCTGCGATCGCGACCGGCGTTAACTGCAAACGATCGATGACGTCACCAATCGCATAGATGTTTGGGACATTCGTTTGATAGTTGGAATCCACACGAACAGCGCCATTTTCATCGACCTGCACGCCCGCATGATCAAGTCCACACGACGAAGACAGAGGCCGACGACCAGTCGCGTACAAGATTTCATCGGCTACCAAGTCCGTTCCGTCTGACAAATGCGCGACCTTACCGTCGTTCGTTAGTTCAACCTTGTCTACCACCGCGTTAAAGCGTACTTCGACGCCTTTCTCGATGAGCTGATCGCGAACAAATTCACGCACGGAATCATCGAATCCGCGCAAGAACAGCGGACCCCGATAGAGTAACGTCGTGTCAACACCGAGACCTTGATAGATCCCTGAAAATTCCACTGCGATGTAGCCACCGCCAACGACGATCACACGTTCTGGAAGTGTTTCGAAGAAAAACGCGTCGTTTGACGTTTGAACATGCTCGCGTCCTGGCAAGTCAGGCACTGCGGGCCATGAACCCGTTGCTATCAATACTTTGTCTGCAGTAACCCGGTGGTCACCGACGCGAACCGTATGAGCATCCTCGAGTTCTGCATGAACCTCGAATATCTCTGCCCCAGGTGACTCCAGTAAGTTCCGATAGATTCCGTTGAGTCGGGAAATCTCTCGATTCTTGTTTTCAAGTAGCGTTGACCATTCGAATTCGGAATCGCCGACCTTCCAGCCGTACGCTGCGGATTCGTCGAAATCCTCGCTGAAATGACTGCCATAGACAAACAGTTTCTTGGGAATGCACCCTACGTTGACGCATGTACCACCCAGATAGCGTTCTTCAGCAATCGCAACTTTCGCACCTAGATTCGCCGACATCCGTGCGGCGCGTACGCCGCCAGAACCGGCACCAATCACAAAAAGATCGTAGTCGTGTTTCACGCTTTTTTATTAACAAAACCCTTAAATACGCATGTATCGTGCGAAACGGACGAGGAATATCCGACAATATAATCGACGCATCCCCAACACACTCCCGTCTATGTCCGAGGCCGAAGTACGAGAGCTGTTACAACCCTGTACGAACCTCGTTGGCGGAATTATTCATGCTTGTCGGCGCTTGATGAGTCAGTTTGGGTACATCAGTGCGGACCACAGGATCATTCTCGCCGATATCTTCAATTTAAGCGTTGCTGAAGTCAGCGGAATCATCAGTTTCTATCATGATTTCAAGACGACGCCGCAGCCGCCTAATACGCTACGTATTTGTACAGCGGAGGCTTGCCAAGCGAACCGATCACGGGACTTGGTAAAAGCGATCGAAGCCCATCTAGGCTCGACGATCCCGTGTCAAACGGTCGACGGCATGACAGCCGTTAGTTTTGTCTACTGCCTAGGCTTGTGCCCGAATGGACCAGCGGTCGAAATCAACGGACAGCTTGTATCCAATGCGTCCGCAGATCAGGTCATAGCGAACCTGTGACCACCGCATACATCTCCAATGATTCGTTCGCGCACGCGCTTGGCAGATCGGCTGTCATGGAAGCACTTGCGACCCAAGACATCGACTGTGTCGATGTAGGTTCATACGGACTCGCGTGGCTTGAGCCTCTGATCGAAATTGACTCACCTAGCGGTAGAGTCGCATTTGGCCCGGTCTCCGCCGACGTGGTGTCGGACCTCGCAGCGCTCATCAATGCTGGCGCAAATTACGACCACCATTCTTCGTTTCTCGGTGATATACACGAGCACCCGTTCATCAAGAAACAACAGCGTCTCGTGTTCAGAAACGTCGGTTATGCCGCACTGACGGACACGCCGACGTACACCACGTTAAAAACCGTGCTTGAGCGTGACCCACACGACTTGATCAATGAGCTTGAGGTATCAGGTTTAAGAGGTCGAGGCGGAGCAGGATTTCCAGCGCACATCAAGTGGCGGACGGTGGCAGATACACCCGCTGACCAACGCTATATCGTATGTAATGCTGACGAAGGAGACTCCGGTACTTTTTCGGACCGGATGCTCATGGAAGGCGATCCAGATGCTCTAATCGAAGGCATGGCAATCGCGGGTTACGCATGCGGGGCATCCCACGGTTACATCTACTTACGTTCTGAGTACCCATACGCACTTCACGAATTAAAACGTTCTATTTCAAGGGCTTATGATCATAAGCTACTAGGAAATAACATCTTTGATAGTGAATTTTCGTTCGATCTTCAGGTCTTTGTTGGCGCCGGTGCATATATCTGTGGCGAAGAGACCTCACTCCTTGAAAGCTTGGAAGGGAAACGAGGACAGATTCGTGCAAAACCGCCATTACCGGCGATCGCAGGACTGTTCAATAAGCCCACCCTAGTGCACAATGTCATAACTCTTGCATCCGTTCCAAGTTTGTTCGACTTAGGCGGCGAGCAGTACGGCGAACTCGGCGTCGCACCGTCGTGTGGAACCATTCCGTTTCAGATCGCAGGAAACGTGAAATACGGTGGACTTATCGAACTTGAGTTCGGGCATACAGTGCGGGAGCTAGTCGAAGACTATGGCGGTGGTACACGATCCGGACGACCATTCCGAAGTGTGCAGATTGGCGGTCCATTAGGCGCTTATCTATCCGAAGCGGAACTCGACACGCCGCTAACGTATGAGGCGATGCAAACCATCGGTGCAGGGATCGGCCACGGTGGGTTGGTCGTGTTTGATGACACGGTTGACCTTCGCGAGCAAGCCGAGTATGCCTTTGAGTTCTGCGAGATTGAATCATGCGGTAAATGCACGCCCTGCCGTATCGGAAGTGTTCGTGGAAAGGAATTAGTCCAAGGCCTTCCGCAAACCAGCAATGTAGAGGCAGATATACAATTAATTCACGAGCTCTGTGACGTTATGGAAAACGCGAGTCTGTGCCAGATGGGCGGCATGACGCCGATTCCCGTCCGAAGCGCGCTTGAACGGTTTCCGGAAGATTTTCGGTAGTACATTTCCACTGCAATGAGATTGCTTGACAAGGACTTCGGTACACCGCCGATAGAACACTTCGATCCGAAGGATTCGGTAACTCTTTCGATTGACGGTCAATCCGTATCCGTACCTGCTGGCACGTCCATCATGCGTGCGGCTTCAATGCTCGATCTCGACATTCCTAAGTTGTGCGCGACTGATAGCCTCGCGTCCTTTGGCTCATGCCGTATGTGCATGGTGCAAATCGAAGGTCGAAACGGGTACGTCGCGGCATGTACGGAACCTGTCGCTGCAGATATGAACGTCATCACCCAAAATGAATCGATCGCCGAGCTGCGACGTGGCGTGATGGAACTCTATATCTCGGACCATCCTCTCGATTGCTTAACCTGTTCGGCGAACGGTGATTGCGAGCTACAGGATGTCGCCGGGCAAGTCGGATTGCGTGAAGTTCGCTACGAAGAAGGCGCGAATCACCTCGAAGAAACGAAAGACGAAAGCAATCCTTACTTCACGTTTGATCCATCGAAGTGCATCGTTTGCTCCCGCTGTGTTCGGGCGTGTGACGAGATTCAAGGAACGTTTGCACTTACAGTCGACGATCGAGGATTCGCATCCAAAATCTCGACGGGCGCGGAGTCGTTCTTCGATTCTGAATGTGTGTCCTGCGGTGCCTGCGTACAAGCATGTCCGACAGCTACGTTGATGGAAAAAACCGTCATCGAGCACGGCGTGCCTGACCGTACCGTGTTAACCACCTGTGGCTACTGTGGTGTCGGTTGTTCGTTCAAAGCGGAAATGAAAGGCGATCAAGTCGTTCGCATGGTACCGGATAAAGAAGGGAAAGCCAATCACGGGGCTTCCTGCGTCAAGGGTCGGTTTGCGAGGGGATATGCGAACCACCAAGAACGTATTTACAAGCCCATGATCAGGGACAGCATCGACGAGCCTTGGCAAGAGG
>JAJECH010000051.1 GCA_022822135.1 Pseudomonadales bacterium | reverse complement strand
CGTGTGCAAGGCTTGGCGTTGCCCCGTTTTCACCGAGCCTTATAAACGAGACCCCCCCCCCCCCCGCGCGATTTTGTGCACTCTATAGTCGTTGCATCGATCTTCGCGCGACATGAATTATCAGATGCGAACCGTTGTCGCTGGGATATTAGGGTGCTGCGTCTTGCTTGGCTTCGTACCCGCATATGCACAGAGTCTTCAAGTCAGTTATTCTCATACTAATCCTGTAGCTGTTTCAGACGGTGCGCTTCTTTTCGTTGGCATTGATGAGTTCACAACGTCCCTAGCGCCTCAAGGCGAGCTGTCGGCTAATAAACACGTGACTTGGGAGCTCCTAACAGGATCAGCCAATAACTCGGCAGATGCCGCCCGATTCGAACTCACGTCGAGTAGCGCTTCGGCGACAACACTGGCGCTCAAGGGAGTCTTGGACTACGAGACAGTCACGAGCACAAACGGCGACCATACTTTTATGGTGGCAATAAAGGCGACGGCCGGTGTAAACCCGAATGTTGAGACCGTCACCATCAACTATCAAGTTCGTGTGTTCGACAAAGCCATTCCAGTGCTCAGAGACCGCAACAACACCGTGATTTGGCACGGAACAGCCCAATCCAGCTTCATTAGCTTTCGATCTGAGTTCGATGAATCCTTTGGAAGGGTTGTACGGATAGGCTACGCTGAATACGCGTCGGTTGCGATCACCGTACCGGAGAACATCACCGGTCCGTTGCTTTCGGTGTATGACTCAGATTATGTTGCGAATCGGAGTGAATACGTCTCGTACATCCTCAAATCTTGGCGCGACCAGAGTGACGTTCAAGCGTTCAATCTGGATTTGATTTCTGGCGTACTCACTTCCGAAGTGCCACTCGATTTCGAGAATCCAACCGACCAGGATAGAGACAACGTCTATTGGTTTACGGTCTACGCGCAAGTCGAATACGGTTCAACTCGGTTCTTCCGTCATGGCATTCGCGTCAAGCTCACCGTAACCAATGACTCAAGCGACGACCCACCGGCGATTGTCGGCGGTGACACCGCTCACTACAGCGTAGCTGAACACACGCGACGGGTAGCCACGCTCGCGACTGACCGGAACGCGTCATGGGCAATCGAGCATGGCGCTCCTGATTCCGACAAATTCACGATTGACGCAGACGGTACGCTCTGGTTCGTGGAGGCGCCGGATTACGAAAATCCGACCGATCTCGGGGATTCGCCTGGCAACAACACCTACGTGGTCGATGTCTATGCATATTCCGAAAACAGCTTCGGAGACGACATACAGAGGATCATTGTCACGGTGCTCGATGTGGCCGAAGGAGGGGTTGGAAGCGTGACATCAGAGTCAGTGGTACCTAAGGTTCGGTTGTCCGCAACGCCTAATCCTGTAGACGAAGGCAATCCGGTAAATCTGACGGTTCATCTATCCGAGAGCATCGACCGTGACATCACAATCCCTTTGAGGTTTACGCCAGACACAGCCGAGGCGAGCGACTACACGACGCTTGACAGCATCACCATCAGTGTCGGTTCACTTTCGAATACTGGCACGATAAACACCGTGCGTGACACCGATACCGACGACGAGTCGTTCATCGTAACGCTTGGCACTTTTGCTGGCGGTGTAGCGCGAGGTAGTCCAACCAGCGAGCGAATTACGGTAGTCGATCACACTCCATTGAATGGTTCACCCAACGCCGTATCTGATGAAGCGGAAACGCTGGAAGACACGTCCAGGATGGTGGATGTGCTCAAGAATGATTCCGACCCTGACGGTGATACGCTGCAAATTAAGTCAGTGTCCATACCATCGTTTGGCGAGGCGGAGATCGTAGAAGGCATGGTGCGATATACGCCTGACCCTGATTACCACGGAATGGACTCATTTACGTATGAGATTTACGACGGCCAAGGTGGGTTCACCTCGGGTGAAGTCGCGATCACCGTACTGCCGGTGAACGACACTCCGCGGGGGATCAACGATCAAACAGAAACAAATGAAGACGAGTCAGTTAGCTTGAATCCTCTCGTCAATGACATGGATGTGGATGGCGATTCGCTGCGAGTTCAGTCGGTGTCGATGCCTAGCAATGGCTCAACGAAACTCGTGGATGGCAACATCGTATATACGCCGGCTGCGAATTTCCATGGGTCGGATTCGTTCAGTTATGTGGTAGTGGACGGTGAAGGCGCAACCGCGAAGGCGGTTGTGGAAATAGTGGTGCTGCCGGTAAACGACGGTCCAATAGCCGCCAACGATAAGGCAACGACTGAAGAAGACGAACCAGTAACCGTTGATGTGTTGGTAAACGATACGGACGTGGACGACGAGCGGCTGCGGATTGTGTCGGTGTCAGATCCTGAACATGGAGCGACACGGAATTTCATGGGCAGTTTGTTGTATGAACCTGCCGCGGATTTCCACGGCGTGGATCGGTTCAGCTACGTCGTTTCGGACGGTCAAGGCGTTACGGCAACGGCGGAAGTCGTGGTGGTCGTAAACGCCGTGAATGATGGACCCATCGCGTTGAACGACGAAGCGACGACGCGTGAAGACGAGGTGATCACGATAGACGTGCTAGCGAACGATGCGGACATCGACGGTGATCGACTAGTGATTTTGTTGGTGTCGCAGCCAGCGCGGGGATCGGTTCAGATTGTTGAGAACAGTATCACTTACGTTCCCGACGTTGATGACTTTGGAACAGTCCGCTTCACGTATGTGGTGTCGGACGGGCATGGACTTTCGTCCACCGCGAGTGTCGTCGTCACGATCGACGCGGTCAACGATGCACCCGAGCCAATCGGCGCGATCGTGACGCAAACTTTGGATGAGGGTGGCGGTGAAATCACTATTGATCTAACGCAGTTCTTCAGAGATGTCGACGACAGCTCGCTCACCTACTCCGCGAGCACGTCTGCCGGAAGCATTGTGGGCGTGACAACGGTCGGTAGCGAATTGACCTTACTGCCGGAGGTATACGGCTCGGCAACGGTGACTGTGACAGCGGTAGACCCAGGCGGTTTGACAGCCATTCAGCAATTTACCGTTAACGTTAGCGACGAGCCGGTCCGTCGGGTGGCATCGGGCGTGCTGGCATCCATGGCGAGAGCGCACCTATCCAGCGTGCGAATGGCTCTCGGTCGACGAATTTCGTTGATTGGCGACAGACGCGGATCCCATCTTGAATCTCAAGGCCACACGCTATCTTTCAGCGCTCCGCTGTCCGCATCCGTGCACCGTGATGCACACTCGACTCAAGTCGAATCCATCCATGCAAACCCGTTCGATGGCTACGTGCCGGGATTGGATCTACTGCGAACCACGAGTTTCCATGTAACGCTGAATGCTGAAGAGCAGGGAGGATCGCCAAACGATCCTATACTCACAGGTCGTTCTTGGCAGATTTGGGGACTCGGCGACATCCAATCGTTCAATGCAGAACCGTCGGCAATCTCGCGTTACGAAGGCGAACTACAGACTGTCTATCTAGGCGCAGATACGGTGCTATCAGATCGCTGGATGGCAGGTGTCGCGGTTTCGAGCAGCCGCAGTGACAGCGACTGGCAGACGGGACGAGCGGACGGACAAATATCAACGCGTCTGACGGCGATTTACCCCTACCTGCAATGGGCCGACGGTTTGTACTCAATATGGGGAACTGCTGGCGAAGGTCGCGGGACTATCGAAAATGTGCGAACAGCAGGACTTGTGGGTGAAAGCGATTTGAAGCTGCAGCTAGCTCTCATTGAGATTCGTCGCGAGTTAGAGCATGAGGGTGACGCCACGTTCGCATTGCGTTCGGATGCGGCATGGGCGATGCTGAGGACAAGTGATGGTCCAGAAACGATTGATCGCCACAAGGTTTCGGTCAATCAGTTCAGGTTCGGTACAGAATTCCTGCGATCGATCACGTGGGCTAATGGTTTGACCTTGCTGCCGTTCGGCGAAGTGCATGTCAGGCGTGATGGTGGCGCAGAAGAGACCGGGATGGGTATGGAAGTGATTGGAGGCTCTAGGTTGTCCGCCGGACGTATCTGGGTGGATGCCCAGGGGCGCTATCTCACACTGCCTTCCGCCGCAAACTATCGAGAACGCGGATTGGGTCTTACGGCAGGTCTTAGCAGCAAGGACAGTGAGAGCCTCTCGGTTTCGTTTTCATTCAACTGGGGTGATAGTGCCACGGGTGCCGAGGCTTTGTGGCAGGAGCAAGTGTTCAATCGCTACTTTCCACGGGAGATGCCAGAAAAGTTGGAATTGGTGGCTCGCAGTGAATTCGGCATGCGACTGCGCAACGGTCCTTTATTGACTTGGTTTGGAGCACTTAGCCAAGCGTACGACGATCAGCAAATCGTCGTTGGTGTCCGCGTCGGCGGCGTCCCGCCCTCTGTTTTCTATGGTTCTCCGACTTCTGCTTGGTGAAGTGAAACCGATTTAGCAGGTTGACTCGAACAGAAGCACTAGAAAGCTCTTTCTATCTGAATCCAGCATTTACGGCAGTTAGTGCTTCCGACCCTGGACACAGGTCTGCTTCGCTCAGTTGATTTAGAGGTTTAGTCGGAGTTTCGAGCACTTCGTGTATATCCGACGCAATCGGGTCAACATAGAGTAAACCTGTAATTACGTCACCTTGCTCTTGAGCTCGTTGTACGTGATTTAGCGCACCGACACGATCGTGAGGATCGTACGTTTCCGAAATTTTGCGAAGACGAAGAACACTTCCGTCTGGCATGTCTACTTCTTTCAATGTACCGGGCGCGTACTCAATCTCAATCTGCTCATGAGGCATCACAAGTTGTGCATCAACCATCGACGCCGTATGTTCGCGCACGTATTGATAGCTCTTCGTGGAGCCATTGTGATTATTGAACATGACGCACGGTGAGATCACGTCGATAAACGCGAATCCCTTGTGCATGATCGCAGCTTTAATTAACGGTACTAACTGCTCTTTGTCTCCGGAAAAACTCCTGGCGACGAAACTCGCACCTATTTGCAGAGCCATTGAGACGAGGTCGATCGGCGAGTACAAATTAGGCACGCCTCGCTTGCTCGTAGAACCACGGTCGTTTGTTGCAGAGAATTGCCCCTTGGTCAACCCATAGGTACCGTTGTTGTCAACGATATAGAGCATGTTGACCTTTCTACGAACGATATGAGCAAATTGCCCTACCCCGATTGATGCGCTGTCGCCGTCGCCAGACACGCCGATGCAGTGTAGCTCGTGGTTGGCCAGATTCGCACCCGTTGCAACAGATGGCATCCGACCGTGCACGGAATTGAATCCGTGAGAAGCACCGAGGAAATAACTTGGGGTTTTGGATGAACAACCGATACCAGAAATCTTGGCAAATCGATGTGGTGGGATCGCGAGTTCATTACACGCAATCGCTACCGCTGCGCTAACCGAGTCGTGACCACATCCAGCACAAAGTGTTGAAACGGCGCCCTCGTAGTCGCGCCTGGTCAGCCCAATCTCGTTGAACTGAAGCAGTGGGTGATGAACTTTAGGTTTTGCAACAAAGGTCACGTTGAAACCACCTTGATTCGTGGAATGTTGTTCGCTTGGTAATACGACATGACTTCATCCACGATGAAGTCAGCAGAGATCGACATGCCACCGTAGTACAAAATCGACTGAATACTCGACGGCAATAGATCCAGTTCGTTCGCCATCAGCATCTTCATTTGTGCGTCACGATTCTGTTCTACCATGAAAACGATTTCATGATTGTCAATAAACTCAACCACTTCAGATCCAAAGGGAAACGACCTGACCCGCATGGTATCGAGTTCAATACCTTGCTCATCCAACATCGCGAGACATTCGGACATTGGCGTGGCAGTCGTACCGTAGTAAATGATCCCCGCTCGACGTCCTTCGCTATTGATCTCAGCCGCAGGAAGTAACGACTTTGCGGTATCCCATTTCGACAACAATCGATCCATGTTCTTGCTGTACGCTTCCGGATCTTCTGTGTACGTGGCATACTCGTCTCGAGACGTTCCACGAGTGAAGAACGAGCCTTTGCTCGGGTGCGTCCCTGGAAGCGTTCGGTAACCGATGCCATCTCCGTCAACATCAAGGTAGCGACCGAAGACCTCCATGCTGTCCAAGTCTTCTGCACTGAGTACTTTGCCGCGATCGTATTTGCGACTATCGTCCCACGAGAACGCTTCAGAAGTGATTTCGTTCATACCAAGGTCGAGATCACTCATGACGAGAATGGGGGTCTGCAACCTATCGGCAAAATCGAACGCGTTAGCGGCGAAATCGAAACACTCTCTAGGACTGGCCGGGAATAGCAACGGATGCTTTGTATCACCGTGCGACGCATATGCCGCTGCTAAGAGATCCGCTTGTTGGGTCCGAGTAGGCATGCCAGTTGAAGGACCCGCTCGTTGGATGTCAAAGAGAACTGCTGGTATCTCCGCAAAATAAGCGAGACCTAGAAATTCGGTCATTAGAGAGATTCCAGGTCCGCTGGTCGCTGTGAACGCTCGCGCACCATTCCATCCTGCACCAATCACAATACCTAGAGCGGCTAATTCGTCCTCTGCCTGGATGATCGCGAACTTATGTTCCGAAGTATCTTGGTTAACTCGCAACTTGCTCGCATGTTTTTCGTATGCCTCCGCCATCGAAGTGGAAGGCGTGATCGGGTACCAAGCGCAGACTGTAGCGCCACCGTAAATTGCGCCAAGAGCGGCCGCCTCATTACCGTCAACGAATATGCGATCACCAAGCCGTACCGAGTGTCGGACTTGAATTGGCAAGGGACAATCCAGGTAGTTCTGTGCGTAAGAACGCCCCATTTCCAACGCATGAATGTTCGGTTGGATGAGCTCGTCCTTACCTTTATATTGAGTAGATACCATGTTGGTAATGACACTGAAATCTATGTTCAGCAGCGAGGTGAGTACACCTAGGTATACGATGTTCTTAAAGAGCTGACGCTGCTTGGGGTCGGTAAATTCCGACAGAATCAACCGCGAGATCGGAACGCCCACCGGAACGATATCTTCGCGCGCCAATCTAGGGTCTCTTCCCTTGGTACTGTCAAACAGCAAATAACCCCCAGGCCGTAGTACAGCAACATCTTGCTCGAACGTCTCCGCGTTCATTGCGACCATGATGTCTACTTCGCTTCGACGACCGAAATACTCCTGTTCTGAAACCCGTACTTCAAACCAAGTCGGCAGACCTTGTATGTTTGAAGGAAAGATATTGCGGGAAGCAACAGGAATGCCCATGCGAAAGAGCGCTTTCGCAAACATACCGTTCGCACTTGCAGACCCGGACCCGTTAACGTTTGCGAATCGAATAACGAAGTCGTTGTAGCTCGTCATTCCGCGTACGACCCGAGTTGGGGAATGTGAATGATCGATTTCTGCATATCCCACGCATTTGTCGGACATCGTTCGGCACACAATCCACAATGAAGACACACGTCCTCATCTTTCACCATAACGCGACCGGTTTCAAGTTCCTCAGATACGTACAGTGCCTGCTCTAAATTAGTTGCCGGCGCAGTTAAGTAATTTCGGAGTTGTGTTTCTTCGTCGTTTGGTGTGAACGTGATGCAATCCATTGGACAAATATCTACGCAAGCATCACACTCAATACAGAGTTTTTCGGTGAAAACGGTTTGAACATCGCAGTTAAGACATCGTTGTGCTTCGCGACTTCCGAGAATCTCATCGAATCCTAGTTCGACTTCCACTTTGATGTTTTCAAGTGATCGTCTTCGATTCGCGTGGGGGACGAGGTAGCGCTGCGACGCATCGTGTTCGGCATCGTACGCCCACTCGTGGACTCCCATCTTTTGGCTGATCAGGTTCAAACCTTCAGGCGGTCGATCCGATTTCGGATCCATACCTTGACACATCAAATGAATCGAAATAGCCGCTTGGTGCGCGTGGGCTGATGCCCAAATAATGTTCTCGGGACCGAACGCCGAGTCTCCTCCAAAGAAAATCTTGGGGTGTGTTGATTGCAGCGTTACTTCATCGAGAATCGGGCAATCCCATTTATCGAATTCGATCCCAATATCACGTTCAATCCATGGACAGTGGTTCTCTTGGCCGATTGCCATAAGAATGTGGTCGCATTCAATAAATACGTCCGGTTCACCTGTAGGGATGTACTTGAGTCGCCCATCTTCCTCGACTGGTTTGACACACTCAAATACAACACCTTTGAGTTTGCCGTTCTCGTGGACGAACTCTTTAGGTGGTCGGTTGTTGATGATCGGAATACCTTCCGACATTGCGTCTTCTTTTTCCCACTCGCTGGCTTTCATCACTTCGAAGCCTGAACGGACGACGACGGTTACAGTTTCGGCTCCGAGACGTTTGGAAGTGCGACAGCAATCCATCGCTGTATTCCCACCGCCCATGACGATTACCTTGCCTTCGATCGAAGTCGTATGGCCGAACGCAACGCTCGAAAGCCAGTCGATGCCGATGGAAATGTGTTCGTCAACTTCCTTACGTCCCGGTAGATCCAGGTCGCGTCCTCGCGGCGCACCCGTCCCAACAAAATACGCATCGTAGTTCATATCGAGCATTTCTTTCATGCTCGTAATTTCGTAGTCGTAAGTCGCGTTGACACCCATGTTGACGATCAGGTCGACTTCTTCTTCGAGCACATCTGCTGGGAGACGGAATGCCGGAATCTGACTTCTCATCATTCCACCGCCCGCCGGGTCTCGATCGAACATGTCGACGGTGTAGCCAAACGGCAGTAGATCGCGTGCGACTGCAAGCGATGCAGGTCCAGCACCTAGTAGGGCGATTCGCTTTCCATTCTTAATGTTGGGGACCTGTGGTAGGAAATGTTCGATGTCGCCTTTGTGGTCAGCAGCAACACGTTTCAAGCGGCAAATCGCAACAGGTTTCTCTTCGGTGCGAACTCGCCTACAAGCTGGTTCGCAAGGACGGTCGCAGGTACGTCCCAAAATTCCCGGGAATACGTTAGACTCCCAGTTGATCATGTATGCCTCTGTGTACCGACCAGCCGCGATCATGCGGATGTACTCAGGTACGGGCGTGTGTGCCGGACAGGCCCATTGACAATCCACGACTTTGTGGAAGTATTCCGGCGCGTGAATATCCGTCGGATTCATGTATCTTTAACTAGATAGCGTCTCAAATGTGTCGTGTGCATTCGCATTAATTGCAACGTTCTAGCGCTGAAGACGAATGCAAACCGGTTGCCGGAATGGGCGAGATACGCGAAATCTCGATCCGTGAGGCGTTGAACATGCAACTCCGTTTGCATGAAACAATCGTCGTTCGGTCGATGACACGTCATATAGAAAATCGCGTCAAGTCAAACAGCTTGTACGAACTTCGCACGAACGACAAAGGAAAAATTCTAACAGATTTGCGCGGCGTAATTTCGGTTTAAGGTGTTGATTGATCACTAATTCCAGACGATTTACAAACTTCTGTTCTAGTGTTTGTTGTGAACGCTCTAGCAGTTCACTACACACTACTTGGATCTGACAGGTGTTCTCGATATTTCTACAAACGTAAAACTGAGCCCTGATTCAACCATTCTTAGAATTTGCGCCCGATACTCGGGCACGATCATTCAGATGTGCATGCTTGATCTAGTTGCTTTCGAACGCAGTACAAGCGACATCGTTGGTTGCCTAGTTTTACCACGTTCCCCTGCTTTTCAAGAATCAGATCGTTTTTAGACCGGTACAGAAGAGCTTCAGACTTGTGATCGAAACTATCTCTCCATTAGCCTTCCCCCGTGCTGGCAATGTAAGGCGGTGGATAAATGTCCACGGTTGTGCGGGTAGCCGGTATATAGCGGAATTGGCTGCAGATACTGCAGGACTAACGGTTGTCGTGGCCAACAATTCGGAAAACGCGCGAAGATACGAAGCAGAGTTAGCGTTTTTTGCACCAGAAGTCTCGATCCATACCTTCCCGGATTACGAGACATTACCTTACGATCGGTTCTCGCCACCTCTAAGCCTGATTTCTGAGCGATTATTGACGCTCTATCAGCTTCCAAGTCTTAGGAACGGGATTCTCATCGTTCCGATTCGAACCATCATGCAACGTATGGTGCCTCCAGATTACGTGCAGTCACGCTCCTTCGTATTGAGCGTCGGTGATCGCTTCAATTTTGAAGAACAAACGTCCAGATTTTTAAAAAACGGATATCGTCGAGTTGACACGGTTTATGAGCCAGGTGAATTTTCAATTCGCGGTTCGCTAATGGACGTATTTCCGATGGGGATGACGCGACCTCTTCGTATCGATACATTTGATGACGACGTTGACAGTATGCGGTACTTCGGGATTGATACTCAACTGACGACGGAACGTACGGCGAACGTGTCAATTCTCCCGGCCCATGAGTACCGTCTGGATGACGAAGGAGTTACCAAGTTCAGGCATGCCTGGCATGCAAGTTTCGACGAAGATGTTCGGTACTGTCCCGACTATCAAGACGTCAGTGCGGGTGTCGCCCCTGACGGTATAGAGTGCTATTTACCTCTCTTCTTTGATGAGACTGCAACATTCTTCGACTACCTTACCGAAGATGTGCAGTTTGTATTTGACGATCACGTTCAAGAGCACGGCGAATTGTTTTGGCAGGAGATCGAGCGACGCTACGAATCGTTTCGGTTCGATCCTAAAAGACCACTTTTACCACCCGAGCAGCTATATATACGTGTCGACGAAGTTCAGGCTCACTGGAATAAATACTCAAGGATTCAAATAGTTACAGACAATTCCTCCCAACGAAATATCGATATAGTCCAGTCAGAACCTCTACCGAATTTAGTCGCAAATCGACGGTCGCAACACCCGCTGTTGCGCCTGCAGGATCACTTGTCGAGTACTCACCGCAGAACGTTGTTTGTGGCGGAAACTAATGGTCGACGTGAATTCTTGACGGATTTCCTGGCTAAATCAGACATAGTGCCGACGCCGGTTGAGTCTTTCAGAGAGTTTCAAGTCTCGGCCACCCAAATAGGAGTCGCAGTCGCCCCAATCGATCGTAGCTGTGCCTTCGCAGACGTGGAACTGATTTGCGAAGTCGATCTATTCGATTCGCACAGCGCTGCGGTAACAGTACGCGCTCGGAAATCTGCGATCGATCCAAATTTGGTCATCCGAAACCTCTTTGAGATTGATATAGGTACCCCGGTAGTACACATAGACCATGGTGTTGGAATTTACCGAGGTTTAACGTCGCTTGCGATCGAAAATATCGAGAACGAATTTGTCACGCTTGAGTACGCTAAAGGCGACTTACTACGAATTCCAGTAACCTCATTGCACTTAATCACTCGATACGTCGGCGTAGACGAAGAGGATCTACGCGTCGACCATCTCGGTAGTGATCGATGGCACAAAGTTCGTGAGAGAGCAGAACGTAAGGTCCATGATGTCGCTGCGGAACTCCTGAGCATGTTTGCGCGCCGGGAATTGAATCAAAGCTACGCGTACGACCAGACGGACGTGGATTTTGTTCGTTTTTGCGATCAGTGTGAGTTCCAACTTACAGATGATCAGCTGATCGCAGTCGATGCAATCATTGACGACTTAAACGCGGAACGTGCGATGGATCGCATGGTTTGTGGCGATGTTGGGTTCGGTAAGACCGAAGTCGCAATGCGCGCGGCGTTTCATGTCGCATCCCAAGGGAAGCAGGTTTTCTTGCTCGTTCCCACGACAGTGCTTGCGCGTCAGCACTTCGAGACGTTCGAAGATCGCTTTGCGGACTGGCCATTCGACATCGATTACCTCACACGCCATCGCACGACGAAAGAACGAGACGACATTCTTGCTCGGATAGAGGACGGTCGGCTAGATATCACGATTGGTACTCACCACCTTCTCAATCCATCGGTGTTGCCTAAAGATCTGGGTTTATTGATTGTCGACGAAGAACACCGTTTCGGGGTTCGTGATAAAGAACGTCTCCGGCAACTGAAGGCAAACGTCGATTTGCTCACGTTAACTGCGACGCCTATTCCGCGTACGTTGAACATGACCCTTGAAGGGTTGCGTGACCTATCGCTCATTGAAACCCCGCCTGCGGCTCGATTAGCGATACGAACTTTCGTTGCGGAGCACGATTGGTCCCAGATCGAGGACGCCATCACGCGCGAACTAGATCGTGGCGGTCAAGTCTATTACCTACATAATCGAATCGATTCGATTTTCAGCGTTGCAGACACGATTCGTGAGTTGATTCCGGAGGCTCGAGTTTTGGTGGCACATGGTGCCATGCCGAAACTTCAAATTGAACAAGCCATGTCGGATTTCTACCACCGACGTGGCAATGTTCTGGTGTGCACGACGATCATCGAAAGCGGCATCGACGTGCCAAATGCAAATACGATCGTGATCGAACGCGCCGATACGTTGGGATTGGCACAATTGCATCAAATTCGAGGCAGAGTCGGACGTTCGCACCACCAAGCGTACGCGTATCTCACCACGGCACCGGAACTTGCTTTAACTTCAAAAGCGAAACGTCGGCTCGAAGCTATCGCGCAAGCGGACGAATTAGGTGCCGGATTTAAACTCGCACTCGAAGACATGCAAATTCGAGGGGCGGGAGAGTTACTAGGTCAAGAACAATCGGGCGAAATAATGGACGTTGGATACGATTTCTACGTCAGGATGCTCGAAGAAACGATCGAAGCTATGAAAAGTGATCGAGTACCCGACCTCGACAAACCGTTCGAATTAGGTCATGATGTCGATCTCAAAGTTGCGACGCTCATCCCAAATGACTATCTGCCCGATGTCAAAGCCCGTCTCATCCTCTATAAAAGAATTTCTAACGCCATATCAAAGTTAGAAATTGACCATCTAATGGCCGAGTGCGTTGACCGCTTCGGCCCCATACCAGATGTCATGACAAATCTCTTTCGCGTCACCAAAATCAAACTGGACGCAGTGGAGCGCGGGGTCGGTACGATCCGACTGAGTCGCGCGGGCGGTTTAATCGAGTTCATCGACCATGAGCTATTTGATATTGCAAAGTTACTCAACCGCGTTCAAGGATCCAATCCGCGAGAAACATACGAGTTAGTTGATAGTGGTAAAAAACTGAAGATTCGACACACCTATCACGATGCGGAAGAACGTATGACGTTTATCGAGGGTTTTCTTCAAGCCATTGCGTTAAGCGTCCGTCCTACCGAAAAGGTTGCGTGAATCGATCTCGTACGCGTGCCGCGGCGCTATGTGGACTAATTTGCGTCAGCGCTAACGCGGAACCGCCAGCATGGTTAGATGACTGGTATGAAATCGAAGTCATCATTTTCATACAGCCGGACGCACCTGTACAAGAGGAGGAAGGATCGACTCCAAATATCTACACCGAAGATCTTATCGTTCGAGCACCACAGTTTGTTAAAAACGTAACGGGGGCTTTCCCGCTTACGCAATCGGAACGCGCGTTGCTACGAGATCGTTCGAGCGCAGTAGACATGTCCGGAGGAACTGACCCTTGGTTCAGAACACCATCTATCGAACTTGACCGTAACGAAATAGCTCAAAGTGAAGAGGCGGATACGCAATTTGGCACCTTCCCTGAATGGTTGCTTCCTCCGGGAGAGAGCTACGAACCGCTTTTTTTTAGCGCATTTGAAGTCGTGCCTTTTGGTGACTGGTTCGCAAGCCTTTCGTTAGCGAGCTTAATTGACAAGGACGATCATGAAAACGAAGTCAATCTCGAGGAAGAGCTTGTTTCCGACGAGGGCCTACTCGAGGAAACTGAAGTCGCAGCGGACGAAATAGAGATTACGCGCGAGGAAATTCTGGACCAGATTAAAGCTTTTCGTGAGGAACTTGAACAGTCGAGCTACATCATGGACGAGCAAGACGTTCGATTACCGAGAACAGCAGAACGTATGAGATCCAAAGGCGTTCACGTCATTAAGCACTTCAATTGGCATCAGTACGTACCTTCGCTCGAAGCTAAACCCGGGTACGTGTTCTTTCAGTCTCTGTCCGATTTTCCTACCGAAGGGATTTTCGCTGTATCAAAGGGTCGATTTATTCACTTTGACGCACATGTCTGGATACACCAACCGCGGGATTCCTCTAATTTACGTTTTCCGGTTTACGAGCTCGCTGAATTACGGCGCATGCAACGCGAAGATGTGCACTACTTAGATCATCCGAGATTCGGAATCCTTGCGGAAGTTGTCAAAGTCGATCTACCGCCTGAATTACAGACACTATGGGATACGCTCGACTAACTCACTGTTAAAGCGTTGTAGTGGTTGAACAGCATCGTCTGTATAACGGATCGAACCGGGGATGTCGACGGCTCTTTCGTCGATTCCAGCACCCGGGTTCATAACTAACGCCAATGCTGCGTAGTTAAGGGAAATCTGACGAGCAAGCGGTGCTTCAGGCATTAACGTCATGCCGACGATGGAGCAACCGTCGTGTGCGAATTTCGCAATTTCTGCGGCAGTTTCGTATCGAGGTCCTTGACTACAGGCGTATGTCCCACCGTCTCGTGGCGATAGTCCTGCCGCGAATGCGGCCTCGATGATTTGGTTTCGCATCTCGCTCGAGAATGGAAATGTGAAATCGAAGTGTTCCTTAATTCCTGGCGTCTCGAAACTGCCTTCGCGATCGTGTGTGTAGTCAATGATCTGATCCGGGACGACAAACGACCCTATGGGCAAATCAGGATCGACACTTCCGGTTGTCGCAAACGCTACGACGTGCGTTGCGCCGATCTCCTTCAGCGCCCAGATATTCGCCCGGTAATTCACACGATGCGCCGCGATTCCAGCGTCCCGCCCATGACGGAAAATCACCGCACAGGTCTTCCCGTCAATATCGTGATATTCAATCGGTGTCGACGCTTGGCCAAAAGGCGTTTCAACGTTCTCAGATTTGATGGGATTCTCAAATACTTTCGTCAACGTGCCGCTGACGAGGAATGCGAGCAAGCTACGGTTCCCTCATTGCGTAGATATCCGGTAGTTGCCGAAACTTACCGTCCATATCCATGCCTCTACCAATTAGATATTGATCGGGCGCATCGAGCGCAACGTAGTCGGCTTCGATCTCGACTTCACGGAGTGCCTTCTTATCGCAAAGAACCGCGCTTAGCACTTGCTCCGCACTCCCTGAGAGCCTCTCGTAAAGTTTGCGTAACGTTACGCCACGGTCGAGTACGTCGTCTACGATAACTGCGTTCTTGCCTTCTAGATCAAGATGGAAGTCCCGTTCCGTTCGGATTTCGCCACCTTTGGTTCCGTCGTAACGGTGCACTCGAACGAAGTCAAGTGCCACATCGAATTTCGCTCGGCGCATGAGATCCCATGTGAATGGCAGTCCGCCATGCATGACGCAAACGAACACCACGTGTTTGCCTTCAAGATCCGCATTCAAACGAATGGCTACCCGGTCAATTGCTCGTTCAATTTCTTCACTGCCATACAGCAGTTCAAAGTCTTTGGGTAAGTTGATCACCTGACTCCCTGTGCTATGTCTACCGGATCCAAATGTAGCGTCTGAGTCGGAAAGGCGATTTCCGCGCCATGTCCTTCTATGATCGCATTGATTCGTAACAAGACATCTTCTTTGATCTCATGAAACCTCGCCCAATCTGTCGTTTTTGTAAACGTGTAAATAAAGAAATCAGCCGAGGATTCGCTGAACTCGTTCAAGTTCACCATCAAAATCTGATTCGTATCGATTTCCTCATGCTCGGCTAGCATGTTTCGAATATCGGTTAATACGGTGGGAAGCATGTTCATGTCGTCGTACCGGACACCGATCGTTTCCTTGATCCGCCTATTCGTCATACGACTTGGGTTTTCGATTGTGATGTTCGTGAAGTTGGCGTTAGGTACATAGAGTGGTCGCTTATCAAAGGTACGTATGCGTGTGATACGCCACCCTATTTCTTCAACGGTACCCTCGATTTCCATTTCACTGGAACGAATCCAGTCTCCTACAGCGAAGGGCTTATCAAGTAGAAGCAACAATGCGCCGAAGAAGTTAGCGAGCATATCGCGCGCTGCAAATCCAACCGCGATACCGCCTATCCCACCAAAAGCTAGAACGCCTTCGATACTGAAACCAAGCGACTGAAGTCCAATCAGAAAACCCGTAATCAGTACCGATATTCGAAGCAGTTTCCCTACCGCTTCGATGGTGGCACGATCATCCTGCTCAGCGCGACCCGCGACTAGCGCTTTGCTGACCTCGTGAATGAACCTAATCGCAAACCACGCAAGTAGGCCGATGGTGCCTACTTCGCGTACTTGTGGGATGAAGTCGAGGATTCCAGCGCCGGTGTTGTCTCGAACGATAGCAGCGGCAGCGAGAACGCCGTAAAGCAGAATCGCCCAGCCGATAGGTTTACGAGCGACATGGATGATCGCGTCATCGTAGATGTTGTCGGTGTAGCTCGATGCACGCTCAAGCCTGTCGAACACATACTTGAGAAGCAAACGAAGCACGAGGCATAGAAAGACAATGCCAAAGACAGTGCCGACCCAACTGTTTGCAACGAGCCATTCCCACACGTCAACCCAAGTCACTGGTAGCTTTCCTCGTACTTTGGATAGTGAATTTCAGACAACAAATCACATACCGCCAATTGATTTACCTCAAGCGTAAGACGGTCGTAATTCGTTATTTCATTGTATTTTCGCAGTTAGTCGTCGTGAAACGGGACAAAAGAATTCGACTAGGTTCGTACTGGGAGACAAAAACGCACCTGTAAACTACGACGCTTTCGCATCCCCGGAGAGATCGTTGAACGTTGCTGACGGCATTGCCCATGTATTAAAAAAAGAGGGAGTAGACGTGCTGTTTGCGTATCCCGTAAACACTATCATCGAAGCTGCCGCCCGTGCTGACATCCGCACGATCATATGTCGTCAGGAGCGTATCGGACTGCATATGGCAGACGCGTATTCGCGCCTCTCCTCCGGCGAGAAGATAGGTACGTTCTGCATGCAACATGGACCAGGTGCGGAAAACGCGTTCGGCGGGATCGCGCAGGCATACTCTGAGTCGTCACCGATTCTCGTCTTGCCAGCCGGCTATCCAAGGCGCCTCGCGAATTACTTTCCAAACTACAACTCGACTCTTAACACAAAACATGTCACGAAGTGGTCCGAACCGCTTACGATGGGACGTGCTTTGCCTGAGGTAATGCGTCGTGCTTTCTTCCAGCTGCGCAATGGTCGGCCAGGTCCTGTTCAGATTGAGATTCCTGTCGACTTATTTGGTGAAGAAGTCCCGGAGAGCTGGGACTACAAACCAGCTTACGCAACCCGGACCGCGCCAGATCCAGTTGCGGTTGAAGAAGCTGCGGCGGTCTTGAGTGCAGCTGAACGCCCCGTGATCTATGCAGGTCAAGGTGTTCATTACGCAAAAGCTTGGGAAGAGTTGCAGGCTTTGGCAGAAGAGTGGCAAATCCCTGTCACAACGAGCCTGGAAGGCAAGAGCGCGTTCAATGAGTCGCATGAGCTATCTTTGGGTTCTGGTGGACGTGCAAATCCTCGGACCGTGAAAACGTTTCTCAATGAAGCGGATGTGATTCTTGGTATTGGATGTAGTTTTGCGCTTACCGGTTTTGGTGTTCCAATGCCACGTGGCAGAACGATCATTCACGCCACACTTGATCCGATGGATCTCAACAAGGACGTTGAAGCCCAATACGCACTCATCGGTGACGCGAAATTGACACTTCAGCATCTCTCAGAAGCGCTGAGTGATCGCGACCACAGTCAAGCGGAAACCCGCCGCGGTGCGGTTCAGAAGCGAATCGCTGAACTTCGGCAAGCTTGGCTGAGTGAATGGGAAGCGAAACGTACAAACAATGAAGCACCGATTAACCCTTATCGAGTGCTTAATGAACTGCAGAAGGCCGTTGATATCGATAACACGATTATCACGCACGATGCCGGTAGTCCGCGCGACCAACTATCACCTTTCTGGACGAGCACTCAACCCCTGTCGTACATTGGCTGGGGCAAAACCACGCAATTGGGTTATGGTCTTGGTCTTGCGATGGGAGCGAAGGTCGCTCAACCTGAAAAAACCTGTATTAACGTGTGGGGCGATGCTGCCATTGGTTTTACCGGAATGGACTTTGAAACCGCTGCACGTGAACGCATTCCCATACTCTCAGTGCTCATGAACAACTTCTCGATGGCAATCGAAATCCCGATCATGCAAGTTGCTCAAGAGAAATATGGTTCAACCGATATCTCGGGCAACTATGCTGATATGGCAAAGGCGTTCGGCGGATACGGGGAGCGGGTCACCGATCCTAATGAGATTCACTCAGCCTTACGACGTGGTATCGACGCGACAAACGACGGACAACCAGCGTTGATTGAGTTCATCACGGATAAAGAAATCCAAATCTCCGCTGAACAGTAGGAAGAGGACCGCACTCTCGTATACAGCGCATTACCCGAGCAGTGCGGTCATCGTGTATCACTATGGTTTTTACGGTGTGAGAGCGTGATGTCAAATCTGCCAACGTACGCTCAGATTTCAGCGAAAAGTCAGTCTAATCATTGGATGGGACTTAAATGCCTCACAACAACACAAGCTACCTACTGACGGATCATCGGAGTCACCAACGTGAACGCACGTCTCTTCACGGAACTCAATGTGTGCGAAGTCCAATCATTTCATATCTTAGGTATTAATGCGATTTACATTTCACTATAATTTCAGATATTGAAAATTTAACGATGTTTTCATTTCAACATGGCTCGCGAAGGCCGTCTGAGAATATACAAAGAGCTTCTAGACCTGCGCGGTGATCTCCCGGTTTCCGTATTTAGTGGTGAGTTCAACGTATCGCTACCGACAGCCTGGCGAGATCTTAAAGAGCTTGTCGCTTCTGGTGAAGTGGAAGCAGTAGGATCCGGTCGTGGAACTAAATACCGTCTCGTAAAGAACTACGATCAATCCATACGAGTCCCCCTAGGGTTGGATTCTTGGGACATAGATGCCTATGTGAATTCCCCTCTTGCGATCCGCAAACCTGTCGGTTATCGACACGAATTTCTCGATGATTACGTTCCAAACACCTCGAGGTACCTGCCTCATCAAATTACGGAACGTCTTAGCCAAGTCGGTGATCTGAAATCGAAAGAGCTTGACGTATCACGATTGAATCAAAGAGCGAAAAGGTTTGCGATCGATGTCTCCTACGGATCATCCCGGTTGGAAGGAATATCCACGACCTATCTGGAAACAGAACGGTTAGTCGAATTGGGGAGAACAATTGCATCCGTGCAAGAACGTCGTGACATTGCGATGATCTTAAATCACAAGGATGCGATTCAGTTCGTGCTCGATAACCGCAGTGACGATTCCTCGTTTATGCCGATGGGTTTCAATCGATCTACAGTTCAACACATACACTCGCTTCTTCTGAGTGATATACATCCGGATGTGGAAGAGGTAGGCAACCTCAGATTACGAGATGTTGGCATCGCGGGGTCCGCGTATCACCCCATATCTATTCCTACAGAAGTGACCGATACGCTCGAAAGGGTATTGGAAAAATGCGACAGAATCAACGATCCATTTGAGCAATCGTTTTTCGCACTCGTTCACTTGGCATATTTGCAACCATTCGCAGATGGGAACAAGAGAACATCACGTATGATGGCAAACATCCCTTTATTAAGAGCTGACTTGTGTCCGATTTCATTTTTAGCAACACCGAACCGGGCATATACGTCGGGTCTTCTAGGAGTCTATGAATTGAACCGGGTTGAAATGCTGCGTGATGTTTACGTTTCGTCGTACGAACAATCTGCGCATCGACTGCACCAAGACAAGGACCGTCAAGTAGCTCCCAGTGTTCTTGAGTTGCAGTATCGTGGTTCAATTGATGACATGGTTAGGGACATCATCTTGAACGCTCAAGATAGGAGTTACATTGATGTGGTCAGGCGTAAGATCGACGTCTTCACAGAACTTAATCCGCATCAAAAGCGTGATCTTCTTGACATAACACTTGAAAAAGCTCGCAAAAGCCCGGTATCCACGATGCGTCGATACGGTGTCTCATCGGATGAATATATTGCTTGGGATGAGAAACGACCGGTCTTCGTGAACACAGAATTAATACCGCTTGCTCCTAAACTTAGTGACGATGGAGAAGACGAAAGGAAGTTAAAAGGGCTAAGTCGTACTTAACTCCGCACCGTCCGCATTTGTTTCTTGCATGAGATTAGTTCCGGAAATTTTGGGCTTCACCGGAAAGCACGTTTAATCCTGAATCAACGATACTAGGATTGGTCAAAGTTAGTGCCAAGAACAATCTTGCGCAGTGTACTTCCACCTGCCCGCACCCCGGTGATTTAGTATGAACATTGGTCGTCGTATCGGTTCCTTCATGCGATCGGTTAGTCCCGCTCTAGCTCTAGGTATCGGGTGCGCTCTATATGGCGAAGTCGATACGCATGATCTCTCGATCAACGATGCGGTCAAACATGCATTGGCATCTGATCCAGCGATTCACGGCTATAGGCTAATGGCAGAAGCTGAGGGAAAACTTCGGGAAGCTGCGAAGCGCTTGCCGGAACCGAGTGTACGCACAGGACTCATGAATGTTCCGGTCGATGGCTTTGCACTCGATTCAGAACCGATGACACAGGCTATTGTCGGTGTTCGTCAAACGATCCCAGCAGTTGGTTCGCGTTCCGCCACGAGCATGGCCCACGAGCATCGCGCTCACGCTTTTCGCCACCAAACGGCTCTTCAAGCGAAAGAGACGGCGCTTGCGACACGGAACGCTTGGTTAGAAGCGCACTATCAGCGAGATGCTGTGGATCTCACCTCACAAGCGTTGCAACTGCTTGAGAATTTGTCGAACGTCGTACGTGCTCGTTACGCCGCAGGAGACGAGCTGCAGGTCGCCGTACTTGCCGCTGAGCTTGAGTCAAGTGATTTGGCGAGCCGTCTAATTGATACTAAACGACGCGAGAGTCAAAGTCTCGATGAACTAGGACGTCTGCTCGGTGTTGTGCAAGGGGTTTCGATAAAGTTAGAACTCCCAATTTGGGATGTCGTGCCTTCGCCTAAAAGCGTGTACGAGGCTATAGAAATTCATCCAAAAATTCGATCCGCTGACGCGTTTGTCGCAATGGAATCGGCGCAAACCGATTTCTACCAATCAGAATTAAAACCAGAATGGCACATTGACTTGAGTTACGGCATTCGGGATGGAGCAAACTTTGACGGCGGTCGGCGATCGGACTTTGCTAGCGCCATCGTTTCGTTCTCGTTGCCACTTGTGGCAAAAGAAAAACACAGCTTGAGGCTTCTTGCCGCACAGGCTAGTGAAGATAGTGCTCGCCAAACAAAAGCTAAATTGTTGAGAGATCTGACATCGGAGATTGCGATCGCTTACTCTGAGTGGCACCGCCTGTCTGAACGGCTGCAGCTCTTAAACGAAACGATCGTCGAACAATCTCACAACCATGCGCAAGCAGCGCTGAAGGCGTATCAGAACAAAGAAGGCAGCTTTGCAGACGTTCTATTGAGTTATGTGAACGAAGTAGACGCCAAACTAGAACAGCATCGCGTAAGAATCGATCGTTTGAAAGCTTGGGCAACCATAGATTCGCTTAACGGTTCGACGAAGTGAAAAAATCGCTCTACCTTGTTGCCGCATTGCTTGTAGGAACAGTACTCGGTTTTCTCTTGTCGGAAATCACCGATGGTTCACTCATTTCTTTAGTGAGCGACGAAGTCGAATCCGAACAGCCCGAGATCCTGTATTGGGTAGCGCCAATGGATCCTAACTTTCGTCGCGACGGACCTGGTAAGTCTCCGATGGGGATGGATTTGGTGCCGGTGTATGCAGATGGCGCCGAACCAGCAGCAGGCACCGTTGAAATAGACTCGAGCGTGACACAAAATCTTGGCGTTCGTTCGGAACCGGTTAACTTCGGTCGACTCGATAGAGAGATCGAAACGGTTGGATACGTCGAGTACGACGAAAACGCCCTACAGCACATTCACACGCGGGTTGATGGTTGGGTCGAGAAGCTCAGTGTTAAAGCGGAAGGTGATCCGGTCAAGAAAGATGAAACACTTTTTGAGCTCTATTCTCGAACGTTGATAAATGCGCAGCAAGAGTATCTCCTCGCGAAAGAATCTGCTCAAGGACCTTTGATCGCAGCGTCGCAGGAACGTCTCGTTTCGTTAGGTATGACTGCGCCAGAAATCCTCGAGCTCGATCGTACAAAAACTGTGAGTCAGCGCGTCAAGGTCGTTGCTGATACAGATGGCGTCGTTGCGATGCTCGGAATTCGTGAGGGTGTCTACGTGACGCCAGCGACTCACGTTATGTCGATTGCGGACCTTGAACGCGTATGGATTCTTGCAGAAGTAATGGAGCGATATGCCGATGCGATCAAAATCGGTCAAAGAGTGATCTTTGAAGTCGATTCAAAACCTGGGCGAAGATTTGAAGGTCAAGTTGAGTACATCTATCCAGAAATGGATCCTCGCACTAGAAGCCTGAAGGTACGGATCGGCTATTCAGTGCAAGAGGATTTATTCCGTCCAAACATGTTTGCTCGTGTAAGCATCATCGTTGAAGGTGAAGGAGATGTCATCTATGTTCCTACTTCCGCAGTCATTCGTGGAGGCGCAAGCGATCGTGTTGTGGTAGATCTAGGGGATGGCCGCTTCAAGTCAGCCCCTGTCGTGGTTGGCTATGAGTCAGGTAACACGACCGTGATCTCAAGAGGACTGGATGTCGAAGATCGAGTTGTGACGTCTGGACAGTTTCTTATTGACTCAGAATCCAATATCGACACAGCACTTGCACGGTTCGAAGAACACGCCAACGATCCTACGACGCGTGAAAACGTGGACGCTGAAATACTCGACGTGAATCTCGACAAAGGTACGTTACGAGTTAAACATGGACCGATTGAAAGTTGGGGTTGGCGTCCCATGACGATGAATTTGAAAGTCTCGAAACAGTCGATGTTAGAGGAAGTTGAAATTGGGGTCCGCGTGCGCCTTGAGATCGAGAAGCAACCCAGCGGGGCCGTGCATATCACCAAGATAAGTGAGGCGAATCAATAGCAGCTTCATTCGTTCCGGTGCATCGGACCGACCGCGTTTCGTGTTCTATTGAGATGATCGAATTGTGATATCAGCGATCATTGGATGGTCGATCAACAACCGTCAACTGGTTGTGATCCTGACAGCGCTTCTCGTGCTCTGGGGGACTTTCAGCGCGATTCGCACCCCGGTCGACGCTATCCCTGACCTCTCTGATGTTCAGGTCATCATTAAGACATCGTTTCCCGGACAAGCGCCACGTGTTGTAGAAGACCAAGTCACGTACGCGTTGACCACTGCCATGCTCTCAGTTCCGAAAACCACTGCAGTTCGTGGCTATTCGTTTTTCGGGGACTCATATGTGTACGTCATATTTGAAGACGGAACAGATCTGTATTGGGCGCGATCACGCGTCCTTGAATACCTCAACCAGGTCGCTGCCAAACTACCCGAAGGCGCTACCCCGTCGCTTGGACCCGATGCAACAGGAGTAGGTTGGGTCTATGCATACGCCCTTGTGGATCGAACAGGTACGCACGATCTAGAGCAACTGCGCAGCCTGCAGGATTGGTTTCTGAAATACGAACTCCAATCAGTGCAAGGTGTATCTGAAGTGGCAACCGTCGGAGGAATGGTTCGACAGTATCAGGTTGTCCTTGATCCTGATCGGCTGCACGCTTTCGAACTAACGTTGGAGCAAGTCAAACAAGCGATTGCTCGTAACAATCAAGAAGCAAGCGGATCCGTCGTCGAACTTGCGGAAGCGGAATACATGGTGCGTTCAAGCGGCTATGTACAAAGTGTCGACCATCTCTCACGCATTCCGATATCGGTAAACGAGACCGGTATTCCCATTCAACTTTCTGATATCGCAGAGATTCGGATCGGGCCGCAGATGCGACGAGGCATCGCCGAACTCGACGGCGAAGGCGAGGTGGTAGGCGGAATCGTCGTTATGCGAGCGGGCGAAAATGCCGTAGAAACGATCGAACGGGTCAAGACACGCATTAACGAACTGAAAGGCAGCCTACCCGATGGTGTCGAACTGGTTCCGACGTACGATCGTTCGAAGCTAATTCAACGCGCGATTAGCACGCTACAGGTAACCCTAGTTGAAGAGTTCTTCATCGTTGTGTTCGTATGTGCAATTTTCCTCTTTCATTTTCGCTCTTCCCTCGTGGTCCTGCTGAGCCTACCAGTCGCAATTCTGGGAGCGTTCGTGATCATGCGATTACAGAATCTGAACGCGAACATCATGTCGCTTGGCGGCATTGCGATTGCAATTGGCGCCATGGTGGATGGTGCAATCGTCATGATTGAAAACACCCACCGAAAACTCTCCCTCGAACTAGGACAGACCGACCGTGCGACTGCGAGCCAACGATGGGAGATTGTCCGCGAAGCCTCGTCCGAGATCGGAGCTCCAGTGCTTACGTCTCTATTGATCATAACCCTTAGTTTTCTCCCAGTATTCACACTAGAAGCTCAGGAAGGGCGACTGTTTGCGCCGTTGGCTTATACGAAAACTTATGCGATGGCGATCGCTGCTTTACTAGCGATTACCTTAGTGCCGGTATTGATGGGTTACTTGATTCGAGGAAGAATCCGCAAAGTAGCAGACAACCCGATAAATACTGGATTAGTCTCCTGGTTCTCCCCGATCATAGGACGCACAGTTAGTTTCCCGAAAACTACCGTCGTCTTAGGCATCATCATCGTGATGGGTGCGTCGCTGCCGATCCTCAAGATAGGGTCGGAGTTCATGCCACCGCTTGATGAAGGCGACTTGATGTATATGCCGACCACTTATCCCGGCATCTCGATCGACAAAGCCCGTGAATTGCTCCAGCAGACGGACAAGATCATCAGGACGGTTCCTGAAGTCGAAAACGTTTTTGGCAAGATCGGTCGCGCGGAGACTGCTACTGACCCGGCGCCGCTCACCATGATCGAAACGATGGTGCAGCTTCGACCGCGCGAGGAGTGGCGGGAAGGCGTCACGATGGACACGCTACGAGAGGAGTTGAACGCAAAGATCAAGATACCCGGTCTCAACAACACATGGGTCATGCCGATCCGTACGAGAATCGACATGCTTGCGACTGGCATTAAAACGCCGATTGGCGTCAAGATTGCGGGACCTGACCTTGATGTAATCCAGTCGATTGGTCAGGAACTCGAATCTGTATTGGCTGAAATACCCGGGACGGTTTCAGTCTATTCAGAACGTGTCAAAGGCGCTCGATATATCAACGTCAATATCGATCGGGATCGGGCTGCTCGATACGGATTGAACATTGAGAACATCCAGGAGGTCGTCCGAACGGCCGTCGGTGGCACCAACATTTCGTTTTCGATTGACGGCCTCGCACGGTATCCGATAAACCTGCGGTATCCGCAACGACTCCGCGACTCCATCGATAGCCTCAAGTCGCTTCCAATCCTGACTGCCCAAGGTGCACGCATCGCGTTGCTTGACGTTGCCGACATCGAGATTACCGATGGACCGCCCGTGATCAAGAGCGAAAACGCGCGCCCGAATGGTTGGCTCTACGTTGACATCGTAGATCGAGACTTGGGTTCGTACGTCTCGGAAGCGAAAGAAGTCGTTGAATCGAGCGTATCTCTGCCAGTCGGTTATGCCTTGACGTGGTCTGGTCAGTACGAGTATTTGATCCGCGCACAACAACGATTGATGTTGATTGGACCGATTACGTTATTCATTGTCATCTTATTGATTTACTTGAATTTCCGACGTATCCGCGAAGTCGTCATCGTGGTCTTGACCGTACCCTTCGCGCTAGCAGGAGGGATACTTGTAGTGTATCTCCTTGACTACGAACTGTCAGTCGCCGTAGGCGTCGGATTCATCGCACTCGCAGGTGTCGCGGCGGAATTGGGTATCTTGATGCTCACTTACTTGAATCTTCAATATGAGCAATTGAAGCAACGTGTGCTAGCTGATAACCGTACGATGACCACGGAAGATCTCAGAACAGCGGTGTTGACTGGCGCGTCGCAGCGCATCAGACCTATCATGATGACTACGCTGACGATTGCGATTGGACTTACGCCGATTATGTTCGGAACGGGAACCGGGTCCGAAGTTATGCGACGCATCGCTGCACCAATGTTCGGGGGCATTCTCTTCGCGATGGTTATGGTTCTTTTAATGGTGCCTGCGATTTACCTTATTTGGCAAAGTTACGGAACTTCCGCATCTCGTAAAGTAGCCGACAACGCTTCTTAGCACGCTAGGATACGTTGGTGTGTAAAACCTAACTGTGAAAAGAGTGGTAGAAAGCGGACGATCCAGTTAGAGGAAGATAGTAACCTTTAATCGTTTTAGATCAATCAGATAAACGTAACTGATATACGAAGAGAACACGATCTAGTTTCACCTAATCGTGATTGAAAGCAACCACGACTAAGTGCTAGTAGCTAATCTGCGGACGGTTTGCTTTCTTCCATTCTCGGTAAGCACTTGCTTACGGATTCGAACGGCAGTTGGCGTTACCTCAACCAGTTCATCATTGTCGATGAACTCGATGGCTCGTTCGAGCGTGAGTTGTGTAGGTGGCGTCAACAGAATGTTCTCGTCGCTGCCAGCTGCACGTATATTGGTGAGTTTCTTTTCCTTCGTCGGATTGACGACCAGATCGCTGGATTTGTTGTGGATTCCTACCACCATACCTTCGTAAATTACGTCGCCTGGAGCGATGAACATTTGACCACGTTCTTGCAGCGAGAAAAGTGCGTACGCGACCGCTTTTCCAGCACAGTTTGAGATCAATACCCCGTTTCGTCGAGTGAAGTCGATGTTGGCCTGTTGAGGCGCGTATCCTGCTGATCCGAACGACATGATCCCCGTACCCGAAGTTTCCGTCGCAAATAGTGATCGGAAGCCACTTAGTGCACGCGTTGCTACACTATAGGTTAACCGTACTCGATTTTGCCCTTCGTTGGCGATATCTAGAAGGCTCGCGCGTCGCTCACCCAACATTTCCATTACTGCGCCTTGGTACTGGATTTCAACACTCAACGACAATGTTTCGAACGGCTCTTCGACTACCCCGTTTTCGAGTCTAGTAATAACTGTCGGTTGCGACACGGCTAGTTCATAGCCTTCTCTTCTCATGGTTTCGATGAGTACCGACAAGTGGAGCTCCCCTCTACCACTCACGTTGAAGACGTCGGCCGCATCAGTTTCTGAGACACGAAGAGCAACGTTGTGAGTCGCTTCGGTGAACAATCGAGACTTCAGATGGCGACTCGTCAGATACCGTCCCGCGGTTCCCGCCAGAGGCGACGAATTGACGTGGAAAGCCATCGTAACCGTTGGTTCATCAACACTCAAGGAAGGCAGTGCTTCTGGTTTCGATACATCACAGATCGTTTCAGATACCTCGAGATTGTCGATTCCCGTCACACAGACGATATCACCGGCAGTAGCCGACTCCAAGTCAACACGCTGTAAGCCTCGATTCGCTTGGATTGACATGAGTTTCGCACTGCGAATGGAACCATCTTTTGAGACAACCTGTACGGGCATTTTCGCGTCGATTCTGCCGCGTTGGACTCGACCGATCCCGATGACACCAACGTAAGGTGAATAGTCAAGCGTGCACACCTGCATTTGAAATGGACCATCGACCATCGGTGGTTCTGGAACACGATCCACAATCAAATCAAGCACCGGTTGCATTGAATCTTCAAGGTGGTCATGGTCAAAACCAGCTTGACCCTTGAGAGCCGACGTGTATACAACCGGAAAGTCAAGCTGCTCTTCGCTACAGTCGAGTGAATCAAAAAGATCGAAGACCTCCTCTACCACCTGTTCTGGGCGAGCCCCGTCTCGATCCACTTTATTAACAACGACCAACGGATTCAAGTTCTCTGCAAACGCTTTCGAAGTCACGAACCGTGTTTGCGGCATCGGTCCGTCGACGGCGTCTACGAGTAGCAGCACGGCATCTACCATGGATAAGACACGTTCGACTTCACCACCAAAGTCCGCATGTCCAGGCGTATCGACGATATTGATACGTATGCCTTTGTGTTCGACCGCAGTCGTCTTGGACAGAATGGTTATGCCGCGTTCACGTTCGAGTTCGTTACTATCCAACGCACGCTCCTCAAGTTTCTCACGCGCGCCTATTACGGTTTCTTGTAGTAAACGATCGACTAATGTCGTCTTCCCATGGTCAACATGGGCGATGATCGCAATATTTCGGTTCTTCATGTGAGTCTATATACAGACAACATTAGTCCTTTCATTTCAATGAGTTAACAGGAGTATCTGCCTAATTAAAGGCGATTGAACGCTAATCGAGCTCGATTAGTGCTTGTTTAAGGCGTTCGGCGTGCTCGGCGAGAGACGCTTCATCAGCGGCGACATCACCATGGAATCCGAAGTTCATGCCGTCGGCTGACGGGATGACATGAAAATGAAGATGAAATACTGATTGACCTGCTTCAGACCCGTTCAACTGGATAACTCGTATACCGTTGCCTGGAAACGCACGTTGAGACGCTTTTGCGACCCGTTTGACCTGGGTGATTAGCTTGTGTAAAGCATCATCAGAGACTTCATAGATATTTCTGGCGTCTTCTTTGGGTATTACCAACGCATGACCATTAGCTTTAGGCATGATGTCCATGAAGGTAAGCGTGTGCTCGGTGTCTTCAACAACGTGAGCCGGTAGTTCACCTCGGAGAATGCGAGCGAATATGTTGGCTGGGTCGTAACTCATAGTATTGGATTCCAAACGCGCGGAATTTTAGGAGTCCTGTCTCGCGGTCAATTCAGTGCGCATCTCGAGTATAGCTTTTTCACTCGATTGGTTTTCGACGATTTTCTCTTCGATTTCACTTAGTTTACGTTGATATTCTTGTCGTTCTTGTTCGTCTTCTACATGATGAATCGCGCGACTAAGCGTTTCGTGTGCGTATGAGTAGCGTTGGAGCGAAATCAAAACCTCCGCTTTAAACGCTAAGAACTCATGATTTCTTTTCTCTAACGTAATCGATCGATCCACGTAAGCTAGTGCACCGGAGAAATCTTGATTGGCTGTTGAACGCTGAGCCAATGCGAGTTGATAGTGCGCGTTGTTGTTTCGAAGCCGTTGAAGTCGCGATTTCGCACGGGTCATTTCCCCTCTCGCCGCATGTTGTACAACGCCAGCCAACGCGATCACGTGATGCGGGTTGAGCGATAACGCGTAGCGATTGATCAATAACGCCTCGTTCGACAGTCCGCGACGCGTATAGAAAGTGGCTAGATTGACCCAATGATCGGCGTATCTCGGAGCGAGACGTATCGCCTCAACCATGTACCTAAACGCCTTCGATTCTTCGCGACGTTTCCAATACTCGACTGCGTTATTTGCGAAGTGCAGTGAGAGTGCGAAATCATCCGATACGATGGTGCCTTCATACCCCTTGATGTCGCGCTCATTGAAATCGACAGATATGTAGCGCTCTAGATTGATCCGAGGTGCAGCCAAAGTTCGAGCGATACCGTGTAGCGGCCCAAAGCTACTGACGACGGACCGACCGAATTCGCTGGGCCACATAACTCGGCTTCGTATATGTACTTGGTGTTCGAGGATGCCATCGGACACCGAATACAAAGGCGGGGCTTTCACGAGCTCATAGCGCGCATCAAGTCCTGCTTCGCGAGCAAGCGCAATGAACAGGTGTGTATACGAAAGACAGTTTCCTCGTTTTCGTTTAAAGGTTTGATTTGCACTCAGGGTCAATCCTGCATCGTAGTAGTCGCTGTAATATCCGTAGTCAGCTAGCTTGTTCATGAGCGCATGAACTCGATATCGTCTACTCTTTACTTCTAGGATGTCGGGATCGACGAAATTACGCATTTGCACATCGGTTAGGAGCGGTTTAATCGACAACGATTCGTCGGAGACGTCGAACCCAAGGAATGCCTTATGCTCAAGCAAATGTACCGGGGCGTTACGCACGATCGCGTCGCTACTTAGAAGTTGACAACCCATGACAATGAGTACGGCGAGCGCTACAAGGCATAGGCGAATAGACGCCTTAATTCCCCGAAACCTAGTCATTGTCTGTGTAGTTGCGATTTGTACTTTCACGAATGCTCAAAGTGTAGACAAGGATTTGCATGCGTTGTTTGACGACGGTGTGAAACCCCTCAGCGCTGCTACAGCTCTACCCTCATGGTCTGAAACACTACAGCGCATAAACGAGCAAAAAGAAGAATTAAATCAATGTGTTATCGATGATTCGATGTGTCAAGGGAGGTTGAAGTCCGTTCATCACTTGGTCAATCGGGGAAACGATCTGAGTCGTACACAGCGCATCCGATTGGTCAATCGATACGTCAATAGATTCTCTCGCTACCGTGACGATCGAAGACGCGAGGTTCAAGTTGGAGAAACTAAGGTTCACGTCGGACAAGAGTGGTCGACTCTATCGGAATTCCTCCGACGAGGCGGGGATTGCGAAGATTATGCGACTGCAAAGTACCAGTTACTTCGGTTATTTGGAATTCCGGCCGAGGAGCTGCGCGTGATTGTGATTTATGATCGACGCGAACGAGAGCATCATGCGATCGTAGGGGTCGCGAATGTGGACGGGCGGGCGCTCCTACTCGACACGGACAATCAAACATTTAGACGACGCCCGTTGATGTACGAATTTGTGTACGCACTCAACGAGGACCACATATGGGATTTCGGCGTGGAGAACACTCGATTGAAGCGGTCCGTTCGGCGAGCATTGCGGGAGAAGCAAGCTACGAATGAGTTGAACGACCGATAGTTCGATTCCCTAGATTAGATTCGCGCTCAATTGACGTTGACGATATGACTCAAACAGCATTGCATTTGCGGTCATCGCCGCGTTCATAGAGTCCCCGAAACCCTCGTTTGGCAGTTTGACAACCTCGTCACATGATTCAAACCACATCTTGCTGAGACCGTCTTTCTCGCTTCCAATGACGATCGCACATCCGGAATCGAGTTCGACGTCAAGGAAGCTGCGTGATCCTTGTGGAGAGCTACAGATGATTCGAAACTGGTTCTCTCGCAACCATTGGATTACCTTGGCGGTGTCTGCCACCGCACAAGGAGTGGTAAAGACTGTGCCTAAACTCGCTCGAATAACGTTTGGGTTGAATAGATCGACTACAGGATCTGAGATCAGGATTCCGCTGCAACCTGTTGCATCTACAGTGCGGAACATGCTGCCGAGATTACCCGGTTTTTCGACACTTTCAATCACCAGATAGACATCGTTGACGCTTGCCTCCCAGTCGTCAAGCGAAGGTTCGTGTTGACTTGCGACCACGAGTAATCCATCAGGGTTTTGCCACTGACTTACGTTTGCGAAAACACTGGATGCCGCCGCGTAAAGTTTCGCGTCCGGTCGAAGTTCTTTGATTCTGTTAAGTGTGCCTTCGCACTTCCGAAAACGAGGCAATGAGTCGCAGTAGATGACAAATTCACATTTGATTTCTGCGTCCAGCGCTCGCTCGATTTCACGATGTCCTTCGATTCGAAACAACCGGGTCTCTTCTCGATGACGTCGCCTCTTCAGGTCACGAACAAGCCGTACCATCGGGTGGCGGTTGTTCGTCAACTTCGTAGATTCCGTTGAGGATCCATACTCGTTCATCGAATCGAACCGTGATTTCGCGTCGGAGTCGTCGTAGTATGCTTGATCAAATGTGCGTCATAGATTTTTTGTAGGACCGATTCCATATGAGCGAACCAGATTTCGATGAACTAAGTTCGAATTTTGGCTTGCGAGTGCGTCGAAGTGAAAGTTGGTCCGATCACGCCAACGATTCGATGTCACACGAGGATTTCGACAGTGCTTTTTTGTTCTACTGGATCGCGTTCAACGCACTGTATTCCGATGAGCGTAACATCGATATGGAGCGGAGTGAACGCAGACTTCAAAAGGACTTTATCGAGAAGATTCATCGATTCGACAAGCAAAACGGTAATTTGTACAAGTTTCTTTGGGCTGAATACTCAAATTCGATACGAAACCTATTGGACAATAAATTCATTTTCGGGCGTTATTGGCGTGATATCAATGAAAACCCTGATGAATCAGCATGGGCAGAGGAAATGCGTTCAACGAATCAGTCGGCACTTCGACTGATGACGGACGGTGGTTCCGTTGCCCGACTTTTGAATATCGTGATCTCGCGATTAAACGTACTTAGAAACCAGATCGCGCATGGTAGCTCAACTTATCGTGGCAGTCTCAATCGCGACCAGGTTAAGACAGGTGCGACTTTCATGCACCAGGTCGTCCCGATTATTCAACAGATTTTCCGCGAACATCCCGATGAAGATTGGGGTATACCACCCTACCCGCCACAGGAGCGATGATCTCAGAAATTCTGTGCTCCAAGGCTGAAGCACGAATACGGCACAGTTGAAGAACCATGCCGCACACAGAATTAGCTAGTCCTTGTAGGTGTCCATTTCTCGGAATGGTCCATCGCGCCAATCGACAGCGGAACGAAAACCGAGTTCGCCGACCTTATCCTGCCACGCATAGCTGAATCCAGTCATTTGACCGGCAGCGTCCAAGTCCGTACTCGAACGTACAGACGAGTAAATTCCCATATTCTCATAGAACCGGTTCATATTGAGCTTGAGAATAGCGAGGTGGTCAGCCGACATGATCGCAAGACGGTCTGCGAAGGCAATCGTCCGATCTTCGAGCTCTTCTTTCGGCCAAGCGTAATTCACCATGCCGATTCGCTCTGCTTCGATTCCCGATACGTTTTCACCCGTGTAGTAGAGCTCCTTTGCTTTTCGCATACCAATGACGAGAGGCCAAATCACGCCCGTTCGTGAGGTACCAAGCCCACGTAAGCCAGGGTGCCCAAGTTGAGCGTCCTCGGCAACACACACAAGGTCAGCCATCATGCAGAGCTCGCAGCCCCCAGCAATCGCGTAGCCTTTAACTTGCGCGATTGTGACCTTTGCCATGTTCCAGAAATACATATGTATATCTGTGATCTGCTGCATACCTGTGCGGATTCCCATCACCAAACGGCGACCCTTGTCGTCTACACTCTTGTGCCTGCGAACAACGCCGTCAGCGCCTCGTCCGCCCGATGGGGTAAGGTCATATCCAGACGAGAATGCCCGTTCCGTACCACGTACGATGATGACTCGTATCGAATCGTCCGCTTCCATATCGTGCAGTACGTCGTTAAATTCGTACAGAAGTTCCTGTGAAAGCGCATTCAGTTTCTCGGGTCGATGTAGCTGAATTCGGCCTACACGCCCGTCGGTACCGACCCGGTCAATGATCAGGTTTTCATAATTGTCATAGTCAGGCAATGGGTCACTCCTGTATTGCTTGACCACCTGCTCGTGACTTGCGAAATGCAGGTGGAAGTAGTTCAATTGTCGGGTGCGTATGTTAGTCGCAGCATATCGCGCCACCTGCTACCGAGGAATAACATCATGCCTAAGCCAGTTGAAACCAATCGACGCGAGTTTCTACGGTGGTCTGCCGCAACTGGAATTGCTGGAACGGCCGCCTCGGTCGCGCCCGGCGCGTACGCAGCTGACACTCCCCTGCCATTCACGGTGCAGTCCTATCATCGCTTAGGTCGTACGGAGCTTGAGATATCCGATATCTCGATGGGAACAAGTAATCTCAGATCAGGTCAGGAGGATCTCGTTCATTTCGCGCTCGACAAAGGGATTAACTACTTTGATTCCGCGTACAGCTACACACGCGGTCAATCGGAAACTACGCTTGGCAATGCTCTTAAAGGAAAGCGCGAGGACGTCTACATCGTCTCCAAAGCCGTCACAAAGGCTGATGCATCTGTTGAATGGTTGATGAACCACCTTGAAACTTCACTTCAACGCTTGCAGACTGACTACGTGGATGTTTACATGTGCCACGCGGTTAACGAAGTCGAGCGAATTTCCTCCGAATCGTGGAATGAGTTCATTTCGCGCGCGAAGGAGCAAGGGAAGATCAGATTTAGCGGTGTTTCAGGGCATGCAGGCTATTTAGATAAATGTCTTACTTACGCGTTTGATCAAGACATGGCAGATGTCATTCTGGTTGCGTACAACTTCGGCGAGGATCCTGCTTTCTACGAAAAGCTCGTTAAGCGCTTCGACATGGTTGCGCTCCAGCCGAAACTACCAGCCTTGCTCGAACGAGCCAAAGAGCTCGATGTCGGTGTGACCGTAATGAAAACGCTGCGAGGCGCGCGCTTGAATGACATGCGACCGTACGAAACATCGAACGGTACCTACGCTCAAGCGGCGTTGCGGTGGGTACTCTCGAATCACAATGTAGATGCCGCCGTCATTACGATGTCATCAACACCGCAAGTCATTGAATTTCTCGGTGCGTCAGGGTCAGAACGACTCGCTTCTAACGACTTAAGGCTGCTTGACCAGTACGCCTCACTGAATAGCAACACTTACTGTCGCCCGTTGTGTAACGATTGTTACAGCTCCTGTCCATACAACGTCGAGGTCGGCGAAGTGTTGCGGACGCGAATGTATGCCGTCGATTACGGTGACATTGGGTATGCACGCGACGAATACGCGATGTTGGCCAACGATGCGAGTGCATGTGTGAGTTGTAACGGAGCGCCATGTCAAAATGCGTGCACTTACGACCTCAATATCGCGGAGCTCTGCGATTCCACGCACGAACTATTAGCCTAGTGCTTGCTCGCCATGCCGAAAGATCTGCTCTATGAGTGTTTCAGCGGCATGGCGGGAGACATGCATCTTGCCGGTATGCTCGAATTGGGCGTACCGTTCAACCATCTTGTAACCGAACTGACGAAACTCGGACTTGATGACGAGTTTCGAATTGAAGTTGAACCTCGAAAAAAAATGGGTATTGCAGGTACCCATGTAGAGGTCAGTCTCACCAACACAACGACTGCTGCACGCGGCTTACCACAGATCAAGGATCTAATCAGTAAGTCCAAACTCTCACCGAATACGAAGGCACGCGCAACCAGCATGTTCAAGTTACTTGCGGACGCGGAAGCAAAAGTGCATGCCATACCAGTGGAGAAGGTACATTTCCATGAAGTGGGTGCGGTAGACGCTATCGTTGATATTGTGGGAGCGGCGATCTGCCTTGAGTATTTAGCTCCGAACCGGGTTTACTGCTCAAACGTCGAACTGGGATCGGGTATGGTGAAATGCGCACACGGACTAATGCCGGTGCCTGCACCTGCGACGGCGCTCTTGTTGGAAGGACTACCGACTACCCGAGGGCACGTCGACGGAGAAGCAACTACACCCACCGGAGCCACCATTCTTGCACATGCCGTCGATCACTGGAGTAACCCAGGTACCTTCAAGGTATCTAAGACTGCATACGGTGTTGGCACGAAGGACTTTCGTCGACCGAACGTGGTGCGGATGTCACTTGGCGAAGTAGAGCGAGGAGTCGAAACGGAATCGAATGTATGCATCGAGTGCAACATCGACGATATGACACCTGAGGCTTATGAGCCATTGAGTGAGCGTTTGTTTTCGCTCGGTGCCAAGGATGTGTATCACACACCGATCGTGATGAAAAAGTCTAGACCAGGAACAAAGCTCTCGGTGCTTACATCAACAGATCTCAAGGACGAGATCATCAGTTGCATACTAGAGCACTCCACCACGATCGGTGTACGTGAATGGCCAGTCTCAAAATCAATGCTTCCCCGAACATTCGAGACTGTTGCTACCTCGCTAGGAGAGGTACGTGTGAAGGTCGTTACGCTACCGGATGGATCAAGACGCTGGAAAGTAGAACACGACGACGTCAGCGCGATTGCTAAAAGGGTTAGCCGAAGCTACCTTATCGTTCGTGGCGAAATCGATCGGGAAGTTGACGCTCATATAGGTGGCTCAGATGGCCATTGACGGAATTCTTCAAGCAGTGAAGGAAGGTCGGCTCGACATAGAGCAGGCGAAAACGCAGATTTCGTCAACCTATTTCGAGGAAATTGAAGGTACGACGATCGATCATTCGCGTGAAGCGCGTACCGGTCAAGCTGAAGTTATCTTTGCGCAATCCAAGACTACCTCGCAAGTGCTATCTGCGTTTAAGCGAATCGCGGATAACGGCAACAACGTCCTCGCTACAAGGGTCCGTCGAGAAGCTGCGGAAGCGTTGCAGCGCGAGTTCCCAGAGTTAGCCTACTCGGAAACAGCTAACCTCGCATCACTTGTGATCCAGGAACCAACGCGCCTCGCAACGTCAATTGGTGTCATCACAGCCGGTACGAGTGATTTAGGGGTAGCTGAAGAAGCAGCGCTTACGGCAGAATTCTATGGCAGTCCGGTACATAGAATTAATGATGTCGGCGTCGCTGGCATTCATCGTCTCTTCGCACGTCTCGAAGAAATCAAGAACTGTCGGACCTTAGTAGTCGTGGCCGGTATGGAAGGCGCATTACCTAGTGTGGTTGGAGGTCTGGTAGCGAAACCCGTAATCGCAGTACCCACTTCAGTAGGCTACGGCGCTTCGTTCAATGGGTTAGCAGCGTTACTTGGTATGCTCAATAGTTGTGCATCTGGTGTCAGTGTAGTGAATATTGACAATGGTTTTGGCGCGGGTTTTCAAGCGCATAGGATTAATCAACTGTGAATACTGCCACCGCACTCCCCGCTACTCTCTCCGAGAAGCACGAATCTATTCGCGAGAGCATTCGTGATATGGAACGGGTTATCGTGGCGTTTTCGGGCGGTGTCGACAGCTCGTTGGTCGCACATATCGCTAATCAAGTACTTGGCAATAACGCGCTTGCGGTTACATCAGCTAGTTCAAGCCTAAAAAGAAGTGACTTGCAACTAACGAAAGACCTCGCGGAAAAATGGGGTCTACGCCACGAAGTGATCATCACTGACGAGTTGCAGAAGAGTGCGTACCGCGCAAATCCGGTTAATCGATGTTTTCACTGCAAGACATCACTGTATACGAGCCTAGAACAACTCGCGCAGGAGCGTGACTACAAGATCGTCCTGAACGGTACGAACGTTGATGATCTAGGAGACCACCGACCGGGATTAATTGCCGCGAAGAACTTTGATGTTCGCTCACCTCTGTGTGAAGCTAGTATGACGAAAGCTGAAATTAGAGTTTTAGCCGCACACCTAGGAATGGATAACGCCGACAAACCACAAGCAGCATGTCTATCTAGCCGCGTGCCGTATGGATCCCACATTACCGAATCTATATTGAATCAGATCGAGAGCGCGGAGACAGTCTTGGACGGATTTGGTATCCGACAATACCGTGTTCGTCACCATGACGATGTCGCGAGATTGGAAGTAGATAAATCTGAGATGCATGTTGTGATCGAACATGCGGATGAGATCCAAGCTCAAATCAAAGCATGTGGGTATCGATTCGTCGCACTTGAGCTAGGCGGTTTTCGCAGCGGCTCTTTGAACGACGGTTTGATCCAAATCGTCGAAGCACGCTGACAAGACATTTGCTCGTCCGGGCATTCGCTCCCTGAGAGTTTTTAGCTAAACACTCAGGACGTCAAAACTCACCGCCGTCCTAACACCTTCCGGTTTCAAGGAACTATTGGATTGGCGCGAGCAGTTCCAACGCAGTTACAAGCTGACGAACTCCGTGAGACTTCGTCTCGTTAAACACGTTCCCTTGCTCAGCCCAGCGATGCAATGAGTTGATGTCCAGTCGGGCGCATTGTGGCCGCACACTCCAGGTGACGCGCGCGGGAGAACAATTGCTTTGGTCGTACGACGGTCCGGTTGTTGAACCACGAAACAGCACGGGTTCGCCGGTCGTCGAAGGAATCATCTTTGCTTGATGCAGACCATCGCCTTCACCGTCGTAATCCATCGCGGTGAAATCGAGTGCCTCTGGATCATTAACTACGAGAAACACCTGAGTTTCCACTCGTAGAAGCGGTGCGTCGCATCCTTCTGGTACGCACGCGCCAAGCCCCTCCCCGGGCGTCGCATCGCACGAGGTGTGGACCCAATGCACTTCGATGGTATCGCCTGGTTTAACGCCTTTGTAAGCGCCTTCCGCCGGCGCTAACTCCTCGTCATTGAGTTCGGGAGTTTCATTGCAGGCATACCCACCATCTTCTGCATCGCTTACGAACACGCTAAATCCAGGTCCTTTATGCTCCGCATTGGTGTGCGTATGAATGTTGCACAGATTCATCTGGTCCGATGATGGCGCTATCGGAAACGACTCATCGTTTAAACCATGTGTACTGCTAATGTCGCGAGGCGTCTGAGGACCCATATCCACGCAGAGCGAATCCTCTGCTGGGGATGCGGCAGGTTCGCCGTGATCGTCTTCCGCGGCAATGCAAGCACTGCCGACAAAGATCAGCATGTATGTCAAACTAATACGCGTAACGCCATTCATGAGGTATCTCTCATCGGTACCTTTCAACAGAGTATAGTCCAAATCCGGTGGTTAGTCGTATGGGAATACTGATCAATAAGGGAAACTCGTCCCTGAAAACGTGCTCCTTCAAAGCGGACTACAGTTGAGTGTGTTCTCTTTCAGCTAAGTATCCCTTGCGTTCAAGTCTTCGCGCACGCTATCCGAAATTAGTGTCAGCATCGTAAAGTTAAACGCCTTCTTCGCTTGATTGCTTCCTCGCCAAAAGCACGTACATAGCTTCTAAAATCGTCGCCTTTATCGCACCGGTACTAGCTCTAATCATGTTGAGCCCGCTAAGGCTTGTTTTTGCTCGCGATTAGCGAACGGTTCAACGAAACATTCCGCCCTCGAGGCAAAGTCTTTCATGGCTGGTGGATTGTTCTTTCTGCAGCCGGCATTCAATTCACTTCCGGTCTTTTCTGGATGCACTCGTACGGTGCGTACGTGGTGTTGCTACAAGAGGAATTCGCTTGGAGCGCTGCGATCGTATCGGGGGCATTCGCGCTAACTCGTGTTGAAAGCGGATTACTCGGACCGATTCAAGGTTGGCTAACCGACCGGTTCGGTCCAAAAGTCATTCTCGTTCTGGGAAATCTACTTTTCGGAATCAGTTTTATGCTCCTCGCATTGGTCGATTCCGTATGGAGTTTCTATGCCATCTTTGTTCTCATCGCCGTAGGAGGTAGCTTAGGCGGATTTGCGACAGCGATGGTGTCGATCGTGCATTGGTTCCGCAGGCACAGATCGAAGGCGGTCGCTGGCTCACAGCTCGGCTTCTCGCTTGGTGGTCTCGCGGTACCAGTCCTTACGATAGTTTTGCAATGGGTTGGGTGGCGGTGGACGGCCGTTCTTTCCGGGTTGTTCATCCTCGTCGTTACTACGCCACTTTCGCTTGTTATGCGCCACTCCCCACGCGAAATTGGCGAACAACCCGACGGGATTCCGGTACGTGAACCAGTGGCGCTTCGTCAAGCAATAACGCCACTTCGCTTCACAACCCGTCAAGCACTACGAACCCGTTCTTTCTGGTTTCTCGCAATCGGTCACGGTGTTGCGTTACTAACAGTTTCGGCGGTCATGGTCCATCTACTGCCCCACCTTACACGTAGTCTCGGGTATTCGTTAACTTTCGCTAGTACGTTTCTGCCGCTCATGTTCATTTGCCAAGTGGCCGGTCAGCTTCTCGGCGGATTACTCGGAGACCGTTATGACAAGCGACTACTGTGTACTGGGTGTTTGGTATCCCATGCATTCTCAATGTTCGTGGTGGCATTCGCGGAAAACGCTTTGATGGTGGTCGCGTTTACTTTACTGCATGGATTCGCTTGGGGTATACGAGCACCGCTCCTTGTTTCTATTCGTGCAGACTATTTTGGGGCTCAGATATTTGGCCGAATCCTAGGTTTTACTTCAATGATCACCATGATTGGAATGACCGTCGGACCCTTGCTCGTCGGATTCCTATATGACGAATATGAAAACTACAGGATCGGATTCACGTGGATCGGTGTATTAACTTTAATTGGTTCTGTGTTCTTTTTTATGGCGAAACCACCAGCTCCAGTCAACCAACCTACGAGACCCACAACAGCAAAGGCAAACGAAGGATGAGGATCATTTCCTGGAACGTCAATGGATTGCGCGCATGCGTCAAGAAAGGATTTCACGAATTTCTTGAGTCCTGTGACGCGGACGTTCTGTGTCTCCAAGAGGTACGTGCGCTACCGGAACAGCTCGACGAACGCACACTAAATCCTCCAGGATGGCACACGAACTTCTTCCCAGCGGAACGCAAAGGCTACGCGGGGGTCGCGATTTTTTCACGTGAGAAACCTACGCGAGTGATTTCAGATCTACCGGAAGACGAATTCAATGTTGAAGGTCGCTTTATCGTCGCGAAATTCGGCCGACTGTCGATCGCTTCCATTTACTTTCCGAAAGGTTCGGGTCGCGACCGAGACAATAGTCGAGTGGCTTACAAACTAGCGTTCTACCAGAGTGCTGAAAACGCGTTGAATAAACTGCGAGCAACCGGCCCCACCTTCGTTTTAGGGGACTTCAATACCGCTCACACAGAGATCGATCTCGCCCGTCCAAAGGGAAACAAGAACACGAGCGGATTTCTACCGGAAGAACGCGACGAATTTACGCGTTGGATTGAGAATGATTGGATCGATGTGTTCCGAAGGCAACACCCTGACGAGCCCGGTCACTATACGTGGTGGCGTCAATGGGGTGGTGCGAAGGAAAACAATGTCGGTTGGCGAATTGACTACGTGCTTGCGTCGAAATCGGCAGCGAAGACCGTAACCGATGCCTTTATCTGGCCCGAAATAAACGGCAGTGACCACTGCCCCGTTGGAATAGATTGTCAGATACGTTAGTGATCAGATTTTGCTTCGGACCTGAGCGGCAAATTGATCATCGCCGCTCAGGTCCAAAAATGTTATGGAGTTTAGGCTCTCACCCGACGCGCGCTTGAGCGGCTAGACGTATTTGCTTTACCACCTGCTGCACGTTTCGGCGACGCCTTCATCGTCACATTTGCTGTTGAGCGAACGCCTCGCTTAGAAGACGATTTCGCTCTAAGTGCGGATTTCGATTTGGCTGCCGTCGATCGACGTTCAACCTTTTTCGGTTTTTTCTGCCAACGAAGTGCAGGACCAGTAAAGAACTGTTGTGCGCGTTCTTGGTCTCGCGCTAATTCTTCGTCTCGTTTCTTCGCTTCTTGATATCCCTTACGCGTACGTGGGAAATACTCTTGACAGAGCTTTCCGTCAACCGAACGAGCAACGCGATAACTTTGGTAGTTTCCTTGTTGGTGTTTGTAGACGCTCATGGGGCCTCCTTGTTATTTTTGTCCATCCATAGACAAACCATGAAGATTGTCAATGCTCACAAGGTGCGAATTCGACGGTCAGCAATTCAGCTTGTTATCGGTTCGAGCCGTGTGATCACGGTTGGATTCTAACAAATAAGACCAAAAATTCAAAGAATAGTTAGGAAGCTCAACTAACACTCTGAATCACAAAGCTATTTGATTACTTGTTACGATGACTAGATTCGCCATTCAATCCCTAATGCAGCACTGGGCAAATGCGGATGTTAGAGAACATCTGACGGGTTTCTAACATAAAGCTTTGAAATACAAAGCTCAATTTCGAAGGCTTGTCCAGCCGTAGTTCGTCAATTCGTTGCCGCTCCTAAATATGTTATAGATCAGTAGGTTATTAACAGCTAGCGTTTCGTCGGTATTACTGAGAAGCTGATTGATCGTACGTTATCGTCGGGGTTGTTAGCTGAAGAGATGCTGATCTCAATCAAGCGCGTGCGCCTTCTCATCAAGCGTGATGTACGACACTGAGTTTATTGGGCGCTTAACGAGCTGATCTCGCTCCTAGGTGGTTTGATAGGTCGTCCACTATAGGAACTTAGTCCAAAAGACAGTCCAGCTTTGACTTCCGAATTTTCTTTTTGACTATCAATTCCGTCCGACACCTGCATAACAAGTGGTAGAATCGCGCAGTTATTTCGCCTAGGCACGAGCACGATGACCCAACGCCGAACCTTTCTTCAACAACTAGCGTTCGCCGGTATTGGCGGAACCGTGTTGTTAAAAACTGGAAAATTGAGCGCTGCGGTTGAAGCGGCAGAAGCAGCTGAAGCGGCGAAGTTTCCCAAGATGACGTATCGCACGCTTGGGCGCACCGGATTCAACGCAAGTCGTCTGGTATACGGATGCGGTGCCGCTCTATCACGAAATCGAGCAGATCGGGTTTTGAAGCTCGCGTTTGACCATGGGGTTAACGTATACGATGTGGGTACGAGTTCTTATTACAGAGACGCACAAAGAAACCTAGCCGATTTTGTTGGTGCGAACCGGGACGAGATCTTCCTTATTACAAAGGACTTCGTAAGTGTCGGTGCGGATGCGAATCCCAACCTAGAGGAATCTAAGGCAATTGCTGCTGATTGGGAATCAAAGCTCGACACGTGCCTCGCTGACTTAAACCAAGAGCACGTCGACGCGTACTACATCATGGGCGCTAACAATCCACGAATCGTTAACAACGATGAGATCTTTAACTCATTTGAACGAGCGAAAGCAGCGGGGAAAGTAAGTCATCTAGGAATCTCGACTCACGAAAACGCCAGCGAATGTCTGAGTGCTGCAGTCGAATCTGGGAAATACTCGCTCGCTATGCTCGCAATGACGCCGGCTGGTTGGTACGACTGGGCAAGCAAGACAACCGTCAAAAATAGCAAGCCACTCAAGGACTTACAGCCTGAATTACAGTCCGCTCGAGACAGCGGTATTGGCTTGATAGCGATGAAAGTTGGCCGAATGTTGGCACCTCGAATGTTTGGCGGGCGTGGCAACCGAGATGCCTTTGACGATCACTATAGTGAAAAGCTGTTGAAAGCGAACCTTTCATCTTTCCAGCGAAGCTATGCGTATGTGCTAGAGAATGGATTCGACGTTGTAAACGCTGACATTCAGAACTTCCACATATTAGCGGAGAATTTCACTGCAGCCGCGACATCGTCGCACTACGCTTAGTTCTTGAGCTGTGGGCGGATAAAGTCCCACACCGATACTTCACATCGATCCGTGTCGGGAGACGCTTCGTACGCGAACGCATGCGGTAAACCTGGCATGTGCAGATATTCGACATCGTGACCGACGCCTCGGAATGCGGCTAATAGGTCATTCGTCATGTACTCAGGCACGTTTGCGTCTTCACCAGGTTGAACGACAAAGATCGGCGGGAGATGTGTGTATTCCCTACTCCTAATCAACCGTTGCACGCTAGCCCGGTGCATGGTTTCACGGGATCCGAAATAGCCCTGATGGGCACGTACCAATTCGTGTCGCCCAACTTCGAGTGCGTATTCGAAACGAGCTAACGGGTTAGAAACAGGCCAAAGCGCAATCACATAGGTAACGCTGGCATCAACGAATTCCTCTTCATTGTCGAGAACCATTGTCGTCTGGTGCATCGGGACATTTGGTTGCAGCGCCGTGAATAGGACCAAATGTCCACCTGACGAACTTCCGATCAATCCAATTTTGTTCGGATCAATCCCGAAGTCATTTGAGTGAATTCGGAAGTATCGAATACCCGCCGCGATATCAGCAGATGCGGAGGGATGCTGAAATGTTGGACCGCACCTGAAATCGAGTGAAAACACTGTGAGGCCACGATTAGCTAGTAGCTTTGACATGACACTCGGTGTGACTCGATCATTTGCCGTCCACGCGCCGCCGTGAACCATCACAATGCCATGACCGATCGAATCCTCGGGTTGGTATAGGCGCGCAAGTAGCTCCGAACCATGGCTCATAGCGTACGGTACGTCCGTTTCATTGATTTTCGTCATGTCGTCTCCACCCAGCGTAGTTCGGCGATGCCAATTGCGGATTCTCCTCCTCCCGCATAGAGAAGGTAGGCTCGACCGTCTTCCACGAAGATGCACGGATCGCGAAGTTGATTTACGCAGCCGTAAGCAACGCTTCTTACGGACGGTTCGTTTGGAGCACTGGCACCTTCCCAATCAAGTTCGGGTTTAAGAACCGATCCTAAGTGTTTGATCTTCCTTCTATCTGCTTGGCATACGTCTTCGATTACGCTGACTTTAATGTGCTCAGGCGCTTCGCCAACTTCTGTCCAAAATACAAACACGCGATTCCTATTCGTAAGCAAAGCATGATGTCGGGCATCGGATGTGAACAACTGTTGACCATCTTCGAACGGGCCTCGTGAGTGGTTCAATTGATACAGCACCCCAGGCATGACCATTCCTAAGATGGTGTCTTGGAACGGCACAACACGTAAATACGTGCGGCACAGAATCGGTTCCTCTGCTACGAAATTGATGCCGTCGTCGGACGTCGCTACGCGTGTCTTTTGATTGGAGTACGAGAGTAAACCATGGTAGTACATGTATATTCGCTGCTCGTCGTGACTTACATGCACATCAGGTGACGCAATATGTGGTGTCGAGCCTTCGTACTCCTGGCTATGAAGTAAACGACCAGGAGCCACTATGTTCGATTCGACACGTTGTTCGGATGGTTGAATCGGTTCCGTCGGAAAAAGTGAATCCTCAAGACTCAACGAACCTGTGCTATGAACGCGCCACGGTCCGGCTAGTTCGTCGGCGAAGGCGAGACGAATGAATCGTCCTTTGTGGTCAGCAAAATAAAGGTAATAACGACCAAGAGGCGCATCTACCCAATCCGGCACTCGAATCAGAGATGGACCTTGAATATTGACTCCGATGGTTGGGTCTAACGCCGCATGGATGATCGGCTCACTAATAAGTCGCTCCGCAACCCACCTTCCCTCCTCGGGATTGCAATCTATCTCGTTGTAGACGGTATGTGATGGAGTCATAGTTCACCGCTTTGTTACCGGAATTATGTGCGCGGGCACAATTCGCAATGGACATTCGAAGTAATCTACCACCACGAACCGAACCTTGAAACATGTCAAAACGCTCTCCAACTGAAGCAGTGCATGAGTTATGCCTCGCGTTCGGCGATGCCGAAGCGCATCACAGTCATGGCATGCCAGATTTCCGCGTGAAGGGAAAGGTCTTCGCTCAGTATGCGGTAAACCACCACGGCGACGGACGTATCGCCTTATGGCTCAACTCGTCTGATGGAATCCAACATGAATGTGTCGCGATGGACGATGAAAGCTACTTCGTCCCACCTTACCTCGGTCCGAGAGGTTGGTTAGGGGTAAATCTCGACAAGAACCTCTCCTGGGACGAAATCCAATACCAAGTTGCAGAGGCGTATTTGCATACCAGTCGTAGTAACGCAGCCATCGAGGACGTAATTCCTGATGTACCGCCTCCCGAGACACAAATTGATCCAGTGGAATTCGATCCATTCAATGATCCTGTTTGTCACAGCCAGTTGGAGAAGGTTCGATCGTTTTGTTTCAGTCTTCCGGAAGTGACTGAAGTTCCTCAGTTTGGAACACCTTCGTTCAAGGCTGGTAAGAAAACATTCGCGACCGCTTACGTTGTCGATGGCATACCGTGTGCGGGGATTTGGGTTGGAAAAGAACAACAAGCGGCCCTGCTATCGGACAACCGATTCAGTATTCCTCGCTATACCGGACACAACGGTTGGATACAACTGAAGCTACAAGGGATAGACTGCATCGACATCTTAAAAGAACTGACTATCGAAAGCTATAAGCACTTCGCACTCAAGCGCATGTTGAACGAGCTCGACGAAAATTCAACTTGAGAGGTTGCTCGGTTTGAATTGATTCATAAGGAATGTTTCGTATCCGAGTGCTAACATAGAAAAACAAGATCGTGTTTCGTTAAAGGGGTTATGAATGGCGATCAAGATGCATGTCAATGGCGTCGAGCATCAGCTCGACATTGACGAAAACACACCGTTATTGTGGGTCCTGCGCGACCATCTAGCGCTTAACGGCACCAAGTTCGGTTGTGGGCGAGGATTGTGCGGTGCTTGTACTGTTCAAATCGATGGTACGCCGACCCGATCCTGTCTTACAACCGTTGCCGCCGCATCGGGTCGACAAATTTCGACGATCGAATCGCTAGTTGAACAGCAGCCGGACCTCGTCGAAGCATGGGTCGAAGAAAACGTCGCACAGTGTGGGTACTGTCAGTCGGGTCAATTGATGTCAGCTGCTGCTCTACTAGCGACCAATGCTGCCCCAAGCGACGAAGACATCGATAGTGCCATGGCTGGCAATATTTGTCGATGTGGTACCTACGGTCGAATCCGTAAAGCCATTCATCGAACCGCGGAGGGTAGACAATGAACGCACCTCCACTTCGCAATCTTTCGCGTCGGAATTTTCTAGTTTCCTCCGGTGCGTTGGTGGTTGGCTCCTACGCATATACAACCGGATTTAATCCCGCTTTAGCAAGTACCGCACGTACACTCTCTCCAAGCGTTTACGTAGCTGTCGGCAGCGATGGTATCGTCACTGTCACGTGTCACCGATCAGAGATGGGGCAAGGAATCAAGACAGCGGTCGCGCAAGTCGTGTGTGACGAGCTTGAGGCAGATTGGGGGAAAGTCGTCGTCGCTCAAGCTGAAGGCGACGCAAAGTACGGCGATCAGAACACCGATGGCTCAAAGAGCATCAAGAACTTTTTCGTACCTTTGAGGAATGCCGGAGCGGCAGCTCGTGAAATGCTGATCCAGGCTGCGGCTGATTCGTGGGGTGTGGCGGCTTCAGAATGCGAAGCGCACGACCATGCAGTACACCATAACGCTTCGTCGCGAAGTACATCTTTTGGCGATCTCGCGAACGCGGCGAGTGCGCTTGATGTACCTACAAACCCTACCCTTAAATCACGCGAAAACTGGAATCACATCGGGAAATCCCGTGTGCACGTTGACGCACAGGATGTAGCGACCGGCAATGCAACGTACGGTGCAGACGTCACATTACCCAACATGGCAATCGCCGTCATGGTTCATGCCCCTGTTTTTGGGTCGTCGCCAGTTGACGTAAAAGTGCCCGACAGCGCAAAGGAGAACCCGAGGTTTATTGGGATTGAGACTATCAACGTGACGCCGGGTCCGATTCGCTTTAATCCTGTTGGAAGTGTCGCGGTCATTGCAGAAGACACCTACACGGGTATTAAGATCGCCGACGAGCTTGAGATCAATTGGTCAGACTCGCCGAATCAGAGCTTCGATAGCGACGCGTTTCAACAAGCGCTACGTGACGCCGTTGAGCAACCAGGTAAAGTCTGGCATCAAGTTGGAAATGCCAATGGGATGCTCGATGAAGCCGAAGAAAAGACTGAAGCGGTTTATGAAACACCGTTCCTTAGCCACGCCCCAATGGAACCGCCTTCTGCGATCGCAAACGTGGTCGATGACTCGGTTGAAGTATTAGCGCCTGTTCAGGATCCTCAGACGACACGTAACACCATCGTTGGCGCACAAGGCTTCGCGCTTGAGAAAGTGAAAGTAACTCCTACACTCCTCGGCGGCGCATTTGGTCGTAAATCGAAGCCAGACTTTGTTTTGGAGGCCGTCGAGCTATCAAAGCGTCTCAAGCGTCCCGTCCGCGTTCAGTGGCGACGCGAAAACGATTTGCAGTACGATTACTTTCACGCGCCGAGCGTACAGCGTTACGAGGCGACATTAGGCGAAAACGGCATGCCAACTGCATGGCGTCAACGAACCGCATTTCCATCGATCATGTCGACCGTCGCCGCACCGAATATGGTTGAACCCGCCAATTGGGAGCTTGATATGGGGTTCACCAACACGCCTTATCGGTGCGATAACCAGTCAATCGAGGCGGCTGGACTGAAAGCTGGTGTGCGGATCGGTTGGTTACGATCTGTTTGCAACATATTCCATGCGTTCGGTGCGAACGTATTCATTGACGAACTTGCTGAACAGGCCGGTATGGATCCCATTGACTATCGACTAGCGATGTGGGAAGGTATGGACGTCGTTCAAGGCGCGCTGCCGAGTGAGCCAGGGCACGAGTTCAAAATCGAACGTCTCCGAAATGTTCTCCAGAAAGCTCGAGCGAACTCTGACTGGGATCAAAAAATCGCAGATGGTCGCGCACTAGGTGTTGCTGTACACCACAGTTTCCTTTCGTATGTAGCGACTGTTTTAGAAGTCGATGCGTCCGATCCGAATTTCAGAGTGACGAACGCTCATGTGGTCTTAGACTGCGGTACGTATGTGAACGCTGACACTTGCGCGGCGCAGATGGAAGGTGCGGTCGTTTTCGGTTTGTCAGCAGCCCAACGTGCCAAGCTGACGTTCAAGGACGGCACCATTCAGCAGGATAATTTCGACGGCTATCTCATCGCACGGATGCCCGACGCACCTTCAATTTCGGTTGAACTCGTTGACTCGGATCATCTACCTGCGGGTGTCGGTGAACCGGGCGTACCTCCTATCGCCCCTGCATTGAGTAACGCGATTTACCGAGCAGGCGGCGGTCGCCGTCGTTCTATTCCACTAATCTGAGTTTTTGCATGCAACAGATTGACGACTTTCGCGAAGAAGGCACAGCTTTACATGAACTCCTCGTCACCTTGAAGGATGATCAGTGGAGTTTAGAGACTCCCTTCAAAGACCGCACGATAAATTGGGTCGTGCAGCATCTTCACGATGCGGATCGTTGGGCGTTACACTCGGTGACGGATCCGGACGGATTTCGAGATTGGATGAACAATCGAGAGAAGTATCGTGCGTCGGAGCCAGAGCCACTCGAGGGCCGTGCACTCATGGAGCAATGGTTCAAGTACCAGCAGGACCTCTGCGACGAGTTTGAACGCGTCGACCCACAGATTCGAGCGCCTTGGTTTGGTCCCGATATGGGGTTGCGCATGATGGCAACTGCACGCCAAATGGAAACTTGGTCACACGGTCAGGATATTTACGACCTGCTGCGGGTAAAACGAATGAATACTGATCGCATTCGGAACATCTGTCACATTGGCGTAGCTACCTACGGCTGGACGTTTATCAACCGGCAACTTGATGTACCCGATCCGATTCCGTACGTGCGTCTTTCTGCCCCTTCTGGTACCGAATGGACATGGAATGAACCCTCTGACAGTGATTTCGTTGCCGGTTCTGCCGTTGAGTTCGCGCATGTGGTAACGCAAGGACGAAACATTCAGGAAGTCAATCTCGATGTTCGCGGCGATTCGGCCGTCGCATGGATGGAAATCGCTCAGTGTTTTGCCGGACCTCCTGAAACGCCTCCTGTTCCAGGTGTGCGAGGTTGGTAGCAGGAGTACGCTAGGATGGATTTCGGGGTTTGCGTCGCTTCGCATGTAAACGACATCGACTACATCGTGCGCGCTGAGGAATTGGGATATTCCCATGCGTGGTGTGCGGATAGTCAGATGCTCTGGTCCGATTGTTATGCGACGCTCGCACTCGCAGCAACGCGTACCTCTCGGATCCGTCTCGGAACAGGCGTCGCCATCACGGGTACCCGTCCGGCTCCTATCACAGCCGGAAGTATCGCAACCATTAACGCACTTGCGCCAGGTCGTACGTTTCTTGGATTGGGTGCTGGCAATACCGCGATGCGGGTTATGGGCTTGCCTCCCGATCGGGTGCGCGATCTCGAGCGCTACGTCAATACGTTAAGACCGTTGATGCGAGGCGAAGAGGGGATCTACCACGCGAAGGGACGCGACATTCCGATTCGGCACGTGATGCCAGACGACGGATTCGTCAACTTTAAGGAAGAGATTCCACTTTACATATCAGGGTTTGGTCCAAAGTCCCTAGCGGTTGCGGGGAAACTGGGCGACGGTGCCGTACTGGCATTGCCAGCAGACCCGGCGGTCATGCTCAATATAAAGCACATGCTTCAAACAGGCGCGAATCAAGTCGGTCGTGAATTGGATAAAGAGGACTACTACACGACCGCATTAACAACCATTGTGGTTCTCGATGACGGTGAAGCGATTGACTCGGATCGCGTTAAGGCTGAATGCGGAGCAATGGCAATGGCTGCGATTCACTATTCCTACGAGCAAGTTCGCAACTTTGGACGCCAACCGGGCGGGGCACTGAAGTACGTATGGGATGACTATGTAAAGATGATCGAATCGTATCCTGAAGAACGTCGTCACCAGCGAATTCATGCGGGTCACAACTGCTACGTGATTCCGGAAGAAGAGCGCTTCTTGACGCCGGATGTCTTAAGAGCATCCGCAATGATCGGAACCAGAGACGAACTCATAGATCTGCTCCAGGCACTCGACCAAGCGGGTTTGAATCAGGTCATGGTGCTGCCGAATTTCGATACGCGTTTCCAATCCATCGAGCGACTCGCTCGCGACGTTATGCCAAAGGTATGAGACACAGCGGATTCCACGTACTTGAGGAGCGTCTCTCTTCTATACCCAATTTTGATATCGAAATAACAACATGAACCAAGTCGTAACTAACGTGCAATTGTCGACCGCTGACGATGGCGCGAAGCACTCAACTCGTGAGTTTATTGCAGAAACCGAGAAAGGTCGAAAGCGGACCGGTGCGTTGTGGATGCCAAATAGCGCGGTGAGCTCAACCTTGGTAGCGTTCGGTCACGGAGCGTCAGGTAACCGATACCAAGCACCTATACCCTATCTCGCTGGGAAATTCGTCAACGCTGGACATACGGTGGTGTCGATCGATGGTCCGGTGCATGGACTACGTCAAGTTGGTCCCGGCGGTCGCGAAGCGTTTGGCGAGGAAATGAGACGCGAATCGATGGTCGACGACATGAATGCTGACTGGCGATACGCCATTGATCTTGCGCAATCAGAATCGAGCATCGAACTCAAACAGATGGTTTATTTCGGATTATCAATGGGTTCGATATTCGGTATACCAATGCTCGCTGATGCTTCACGAACCCTACCAGTCGTGGCTGCTACGCTTGGTTTACTGGGATCTCAAGGTATTGGAAGACGCCTCGGTGCGCGGATGTTAGAGGATGCGGCCAAACTTACATTCCCCATTCTTTTTCTCATGCAGCTAGAGGACGAGTTATTTTCTCGGGAAGGCTATCTGGAGCTGTTCGACGCACTCGCATCATCGGATAAACGAATTCATGCAAATCCAGGATTACACCCGGAGGTACCTGGGGAAGAGATGCGCTTTGCGTTCGAATTTATGCTCGAACATAGTGAAGGATGACTTGAAACGGTGCATAAGCCAACGATCCAACGTTAAAATCTCCGCATTCCCAATCCCACTTAGAGCGCATATTTCGCCATGATTCGAACCAGTTTGAGTGCCATATTCAAGCTCTTTGACGAAACGAGCGGCTCAGCCGAAGAAGATGTAGAGCTGTTCAATGAGACCGTGCTTATGACACTATCTCGTGCAACGAGCGTTGATTCGAATATCCATCCTGCTGAAATCGGACTCGTGCGCGACATGGTGAGCGAACTCACAGGACAAGACATCACAGATAGCGACGTACGCGTTGCTGCCAACTCGCATATCTACGAAGAAGGCTCGCTCAGTCGCTATCTCAACGCAGTCAGTGTTAGGTTACCTGTGGAACGAAAAATAGCGCTGATAAACGCACTGGCGACGATCATCAAAGCAGACGAACGTATCACGGAGCGAGAGGTATTTTTCTTCAATATGGTCGTTAGTGATCTCAATTTACGTGCTTCCGATCTTGTAGGTCTTAATCAAACGCAAGCTTTTTGATTTAGACTCTTGACGCCGGAGCAGAAACAATCCTTCTACGACGACGGTTTCGTAATCCTCAGGGATATTGTCCCGCCTGAGGTTGTAACACGTGCAATTCGCACGCTTTACGGTGGTTTGTCGGCAATTTGGCATGCCTCGATGTCACGAAAACAATCTGACGACAAATCAGATTCAACTGCGGATACGATACTTCAAGAAGCTGTTGTGAATGCCAAGCGTGCTGGCACTCATCCGAGCATACTTGAGCTAGTCAATCCAGCTAGCGAACTCATGCGCTCAATCAATGAGGCTCTTGGACACGAGGTAGCGGGAAGACGTGGCGCACAGTTGGCGACGATCTTTCCGCACAAAATCGGTAATCAAATCAACGAAGCTGGGTATCCCCATGAAGAGGTACCTTTCTACGGATGGCACGGCCATCTGGACGGCCTTTGGAATGGGGCAGCCCCAGTTCATCAGCGCACTGATCGACCGATGAATGAGGAAGAGCGAGCGCGCTGGAACCGAGACCCAGCACGTAATGGCGTTCGCAGAACATATCCTCGTGGTATCAATATCCTCAACTTCACTGCCCTACTTGGTATTCCGCTCTCGGATCAGAGCGTCGAGGGCGCGGGAAACCTTGGACTTCTGCGTGGTGCACATCACCCGATCTCCGAGTTCTTTCGCTATCAACGTGACGCCGGCGGGCCAATTGGACCCGATGGTCCGGGATGGGACCGCATCGACAGCAATGCGCCAAATTTCAGCGGACTCCGGCACTATCCAGACCAAGTGCGCGAACAATTTAAAGAAGACGCCGGCTACACGTCGGATGGCCGGATCTGGCCAAAACCGACACTAATAAAAGTTAAACCAGGTGATGCCGTACTAACACTCCATGCTGTCCCGCATTGCGCGACGCGATTAGAAGGTCATTCACCAAGACTTATGGCGTATTTCCGACTCGTATCTGCTGCGCGCGATCAGTCAAGACCGGAAAGTTCAGTAGATGCGCTGTGTGATTGTTGGTGCGAGTGGGAAGGTATGAGGGAGCTCGCTTCCTAACAGTTGGCGTTTTTCGAACACTAAACCGCAAAACCTATACTTCAAACACTTGGTAATCGCCATTACTCTGTAGTTCCCCGACTTCGCGAGGTCGTACCAATTGGATCTTGAATACAGCTCGGAATACGAAGATTTTCGCAATGAGCTTCGGAATTTCCTTGAAGAGAACAAACACCTTTCTCCCGGTGCGATCGCAAGACCACCAACAAATCGAGAAGGAAGCGAGGATGGTCCTAATCCTGCTCAGCGTTGGCAACAGTTGTTGATCGAGCATGGATACGCCGCACGCACGATTCCCAAAGAATATGGCGGCTGTGGCGAGGCACCCGATCCACTAAAAACACACATCATTGCTGAGGAATTTGCTAAAGCTCGTGTACGACCAGGTCATTCCGGCGATAACCGTCTTGTTCCCACCGTGCTCGAACTCGGTACTGAAGAACAAAAGCGATGGCTTGTACCGCCTTCTATTCGCGGTGAGATGTCTTGGTGCCAAGGCTATTCGGAACCTGGTAGTGGATCGGATCTCGCATCATTATCAACGCGAGCGGAAGTCGACGGCGACGACTTCGTTATTAACGGGCAGAAGATCTGGACGTCGGGCGCGCAACACGCAGACATGATGTTCTGCTTGGTCCGTACCGAACCTGATGCGCCGAAGCATCAAGGCATTAGCTACCTTGTCTTCTCAATGGATACGCCTGGTATCGAAGTGCGTCCCCTTGTGACGATGACGGGAGATGCCACGTTTAACGAAGTTTTCTTCACCGACGCAAGAGTGCCTAAGAACCAGATCATTGGTAAGCGTGGTGAAGGGTGGTTTGTCGCGAACAACACGTTGAAGCACGAACGTGAAGGACTCGGCGATCCACATCAAGCTGAGAATCGCTTCCGCGAGATCGAAGAACTCATGCGTAACGAGACGGTCGATGGCGATCCCATCATGGACAATCCAACACATCGCGATCGGTTACTGCAATTGCAAGGTCGCATGCTCGCTATGAAATACAACGGCATGCGCGTGTTGACATCTCAACGTAAACACGAAGAACCCGGTTTACCGCGATGGATCATCAAACTACAAGGTTGTGAGCTAAATCACCAGATGGCCGCGATGGCGATCGACGCCCTTGGGGAACTTGGCACGTTGTACCATCGGAGCGACCACATGCGTGCTGGCGGAATGTGGCAGCAGCGTTTCATGATGGACTTAGGTCTGATCATCGGCGGCGGTACTGCACAAATTCAAAAGAACATGATCGGAGAACGTGCGCTCGGTTTACCGAAAGAACCCAAAGTCGAAGTTAAGCCGACCTAGCGGGGTAATAAGTAGTGGATTTCGCTTTAAGTGAAGAGCAGCAGTTCCTTCAGCAAACCGTAAACGAGCTCCTACAAGACCAATGCTCGCTAGATATCGTTCGGCAAGACGCCGCTGAAAACGAAACGAAGAATCAAGCGCTATACGGTTCGCTGACTGAACTTGGTATACCCGGCACGCTTATCAGTGAAGATTACGGAGGCGTCGGCTTACGCCTACTTGATGCAGCTCTGATAGCAGAGTCGCTTGGTGGCAGCGTAGCGACGGTACCGTATATAGGATCGAGTGTACTAGCTCCACTTGCTATTCAACTAGCAGGTTCGGACGAACAAAAAGATAGCTGGCTACCAAAGCTTGCTAGTGGAGAAATAACCTGCGGTGTCGCGCTTGGAGAGCATATTGGTGCTCGTGACAACACGCCCATCACAAGCGAAGGTTCAAAGGTGTCCGGTCGAGCCATGTTTGCCTTAGATGTTCAGGATGCTGACGTATTTCTTGTTGCGACAGTGGATGACGAGTTACATCTGGTCGAAGCGAATGACGCTGAGCTAAATCGACTCTTCACAATTGACAAAACACGATCGGTTGGTGAGCTTACGTTCGATCATGCCCCGAGTGATTCGCTCGAGAGTTCAATCGATTCAACGAGTACATTGGCGAAGGTGGTCGATGCGGGCCGGGTTGTTGTTGCGGCGGATACGTTAGGCGCGGCGCAATCGATGCTCGCGAAAGCTGTGGATTACGCGGGGGAACGTCAACAGTTCAACCGCGTCATTGGATCATTTCAAGCAGTGAAACATATGTGTGCGGAGATGGCGGCAGAACTTGAACCATGTCGTTCACTTGTGTGGTACGCCGCACATGCGTATGACGCGATCCCGGAGGACGCTCGAATAACCGCGTGCCATGCGAAAGCTCACCTTGCCGAAGTGGGGAGATTTGTCGCACGCAAATCTACCGAAGTACACGGTGGTATGGGATTTACCGACCTATTGGGGTTACACTATTGGTTTAAACGCATCGAACTAAACCGGCAACTTTTGGGGACACCGGAGTTCGTGCGCAACGAAGCTGCAAAAGTACAGGGGTGGATATGAGTACACAAATCACCGTCGACCATGACTTCTTTGAGTCAGTCGAGGACATTCAGGAAGACATCAAGAAACACTCGCTCTATGGTGGTCAAAACGAGTTCGATGCACCACCAAGTGGGGGCACGCCGCTCCATTGGCATGCAATCGGACTTTACGTCTACATCACGGACGGCAAGTTCCGATTCCAGGATCCCGCTACTGAGGCGATTCACGAGTGCGTGAAGGGAACTCGGTTCGTCATTCCGGAACGAGCACTCCATATCGAGGAAGAACACCACGGCTACAAGGGGTATGTCGGACTCACGCGCGAAGAGTTTCCTGAGAACTTCGTACGTGACCCCGCCGAGTTGAAGGATTTGGCTCCTCTAGACGTCTAATCTAAGGCTCGAATTGGGAGCGAGACGAAGAGCTCGTTCTACTGTTCCGAATTAGATACTTCGAACGACAGTCGCAGTAGTCGCGTAGCCATTCCGAGGCGGCGGCAAGCCAACGGTACCGCTCGTTTGCATATCCAAACGTGTGAGCGACCCACCAATCGCTTTTTAGCGTCTAAGTGCCAAAAAGTGTCGATTGACACACTTTTACGTTGATAAACGTGTCATGAGATCACACTTTTACAGATGAATTAATGTAAACGTTACTAAAATCGTCCTTTTAGTGTACCCATGCACGCATGGAACGTCTCGCATATCAATCGTTATGTGACTGGAAACGTCTAGCGAATCGAAAACCAATATTGCTTGATGGCGCGCGCCAAACAGGCAAGACCTACCTCATAGAACGTCTGTTCGGTGCGAGTGAATTTCGTCAAGTTCACAAACTTGATTTCTTAGAAAATCCGGATCTAAATAACATCTTCGAAGGTACGCTTCAACCGGACTCGGTCATCCGCAATATCGAATTGACCTTAGGCGGTGATATCGATCTACAGCGGGATCTGATCTTCTTTGACGAAGTTGGTGAATGTGAACGAGCCCTCAATTCCTTGAAGTTTTTTGCAGAACGTAGACCTGATGCATACGTATGTGCGTCTGGTTCTAATCTTGGGTTGATGCGATCCTTTCCCGTAGGGAAAGTCGAGTTTCTGGAACTCTTCCCCATGTGCTTTGAAGAGTTTCTGATGGCATGCGGATCCCAATCACTCGTAGAAGCCTTCCGAAATCAAGATCGAAATCCGACCATTCACAAGTTACTCTGGGACATCCTCTGTGACTTCTATTTTGTCGGAGGTATGCCTGAAGCTGTCGCTGCGTGGATAGAACCTACTAACGGTATGAATTCTCGTATTCGGCGCATACGCGATATTCAGCAATCCATACTCGATGGGCTAATTCGTGACTTTGGTAAATATGACGCGCCTCTTCCTGCATTTCAGATCGAAGCGGTATTCAGAAATGTCGCTGGTCAACTTGTGCAATATGTAGATGCTTCCGTACAGCGTTTCCGCTTCAATCAAGCCCTACCTGGCAAGAAGCGCTACGCGAACTTAAGTGGACCGATTTCTTGGCTCGAGAAAGCAAGATTATTGTGGAAATGTGGTCTGATTAAATCGCGACCCAATCCACCTTTGGCGGCGATTGCGAAGGAGAACCTATTCAAACTCTACTTGTTTGATATCGGGATTCTAGGAAACCTGCTGGATTTAACCTACACAGACCATCGCGCACAAGACTTGACTTACAAAAGTTGTTTCGCAGAGAATTTCTTCACGACGGAATACCGGGCGCGTGTTTCTCATCCGATCTACAGCTGGCAGCAACGTAACGCAGAAATCGAATTCCTCCATCGAACGTGTAACGGATCGATCTATCCGATTGAAGTGAAAAGCGGTAAAAGAACGAAAGCCAAGAGCCTAAGGTCCTATATCGAGCGATTTCAACCTGAACGTGCGATCAAATTTGCGAATGTGCCAGAACGTACTCATGTAGATCGAACGTCAACCTGGCCTCTGTACGATGTTCAGTTTCTTAAGGACCTCTAGACTTTCGCAGCTGGGATATGCGATACGCGAGAGGATCGATTGGGCTACTAGAAAATGTAGGAATTACGTGTGAGTAGCTGTCAACAACGTCTCTACGTATTTGAGGGATCGATCAGGACGAGACCCCTTGAATACGATACTAAAACTGGAATTCAGGTAGCGAAACGACTAGCCCGTCCATCTCTTCAGTGACAGGGATCTGACAGGAAAGTCGAGAATTGTCAGTGCGTTCGGGATTCAATCCAAGCATCGCATCCTCGTTTTCACTCGGCTCACCGAGGCGGTCGAACCACTCATCCGTGAGTATGACATGGCAAGTCGCGCACGAGCACTCCCCACCACAGTCGGCATCAATGCCTGGTACATTGTTATTGATGGCATTAAGCATCAATGACGTGCCTATTTCGGCATCAATTTCATGTGGCGTGCCGTCAAATTCGACGTATGTAACGCGAGGCATCGGAAGATTGGTGAGAAAGCTGCGGCAATTTTAAAGACGTTGATTCTCGAATTGAGGTATGTCGACGATGTGGAAATTCGTATCGATTCAGTATTCCCTTTTTATAATCCGCGCCTAATCCGCCTTAGCTCAGTTGGTAGAGCAGTTGACTGTTAATCAACCTGTCGCTGGTTCGAGCCCAGCAGGCGGAGCCATTTTCTGTTGCATTCGAACGCCAGGTTCTCGCGACTTAACCTGACGATATTTTGCAATCCCGATTCCCAATCACTTCGGGTTGATTGCACCCTCTCGAATGAATGGTGCACCATTTAATGCGCCAATCGTGCAACGTACTTAGTGCGCCATCAAGTAGAGTTCTGGCTCGCATCGTTCAGTCTTGGATTAATCCCACGAAACCTTTGCGACGAACCGACTCAAGCAACTTAAATCCGAAAAACGAACCCCGCGTTAAGACACACTTTAGAACCCCTGCAAAACGTCTAGTTCGCCAGGAGATCCGGTCGCCGGAAGGCAGGCGGAGTCCTTGATTCGCTGGTAACGTCGCAATTTTCAGGTAATTGCTAATATTTGCCTGACAGATCGATAAATCGCAAACGATTGTTCATCCTTTGAGAACAATTGATTTGTTGAGGAACCAATTTGGGAACTCTAGCGCTCATGATCGAACAATTGATAGCCAGGGCTGGGAAATTACTGTTTTCCGTGCGCGGCGGTTAGCGGACCCGCAATTGACATTAGCTGAATCCTTCGGTGTAACGTGTCAGATGACTACAACTAACTCATCCACTCTGATGACGTCCGGACAGCACAATCTTTGTCTAAGGTGATTGACATTAGCGGCTTTCGAGAACTAGGTCCCGCTGACCTCGAACCAAGCGCTAACATCAGCGGTAATCTCTATCGGGTTCTAAGTAGTGCTTATGAATCTGAGCCAATCGAGGACGGCATTGACCATCCATCCGAAGTAGTAATCGAGAAAGCACTTCACTCTCCAGAACATCACAACGTCCTCCAGTTGTTGCGCGGATTTGCGTTAGACAAGCACAATCCGGGTTTTTCCTCATCTGTGCTACGAAGTCTGTGCAGGATTTCTCAGCCTGGCACGAGTTCGTGGCGAGCGGATCTCATTCGACGTGCACTTCTTATTGACGATGTGCAAATTAGAGACGCGGCGATACAAGCCGCGGAGCACTGGGGAGGAAGTGCGATATCTAAAGTACTTGCTCAACATCATGAACCAATTCCGTGGTTACACCAATATGCTAAAAACGTGCTCAGAGATCTATCAGAATAAGGATGTTTCTCGCGAGGAGCATCCGGCGTTCAAAATGGCCCGTCATTCCAGAAGTGACTATGGATGAAATTTCAGCGGACGCTATTACTGGAGACCTTCGAACCAGAGACAATTCGTTATCGTTTTGGCATTGTGATTCGGCCGACAAAGACGATATCGAAGACGCTGTCCTGGCAATCTCCTCAGGTCGTGATAGAGTTGAAAAAGTAGAGCTTATTTGGCTTGATCGTGTGGAACTTGAGTCAGCAGGGCAAGATTTAGCACAAACGGACGGTTCTACGCCTGTTACTGATCTGGTTGATAGTCACGTTGATGTTTGCAGTCTAAACTACCAAAGATTAGGAGGTCTAGCTAGCCTGATGATTTCTGCGATTGCATCCGATCAATATCAACAGGGTTACGCGCAAACAGGTACAGAGAATTTTGGCGGATGCGGTTCTACAACGTCGATTGAGTTTAGGTGATCTTAATACAAAGATTCAGGTCGAAGTCCAGCAGATACTCAATGACATGTAATTCTGCTGCTGATTGGTCACCGCAGCCACTAATTCGTTTCCTTTATTGATTTTGTCTCTGGGTTAATGAAAGTCGTGGGAACGAGCCAAAGTGCCGGTTCTTTCGTCTGATGTCGTTAGCTGATTAAGGTGTTCGGTCATATCGACTGCATATCCGACCGTCACGTGAATGACTTCCTTTTCTCGATCGATAACACCTTTCACCATCAGTAATTGCCCATGAACGAGTACTTTACGGAATCGTTCAACGACAGTTGGCCAAGCAATCAAATTCGCATTACCGGTTTCATCCTCAAGTGTGAGGAATAGCACACCTGTCGCTGAACTTGGGCGTTGTCGACACGTCACTAATCCTGCCAACTGGACGAATCGACCTGGTTTTATGGTATTTAGCATGGCTGCCGTCGCACAACGTCGAAACTCGTTATGTCCCCTAAGCAAGGACATGGGGTGAGCGCCCAGCGTCAGACCCAGATAGCGATAGTCCGATACAGTGTCGTCGCCAACCGTTGGAGATCCTAACTGGACTTCGGTCACATACGCTTCAAACGCTTGTGCCATCGTTGCTAGTCGAGTTGGTGCTTCCACTCCCGCGGCGTCCCAATGCGCTTGATGCCGATGACCACAGAGTGTCGCTAAAGCGCCAGCTCGTGCCAGAAAGGTCAGATCCCTGTCACTTAAATCTGCCCGACGTGCCAAGTCATCAATGTCTAGGTACGGTTGATTTGCTTCAATGGTCAGACCTACGTCTTCGTTTAGTCCCTTGATTTGACGGAATCCAACACGCAATGCTCCTTGCTGTCGAATATCACTTGGTGAAACGTGCTCAGTACGTTCCAAGTGGTAATCCCAAGTGCTGCATTGCACGTCCACAGGCAGCACTTTAATGTCATGCCGAATGGCATCCTGCACTAACTGTGATGGCGAATAGAAGCCCATCGGCTGGCTGTTTAACAATCCACAGTAAAACGCTGCAGGTTCATGCCGTTTCAGCCACGATGAAACGTACACCAGCAATGCAAAGCTGGCTGCATGTGACTCGGGAAAACCGTATTCACCAAAACCTTTGATCTGTTCCGAGATTCTCTTCGCGAATTCCTCCGGATGGCCTCGTTCCAGCATGCCTTGGATCAGTTTTTGGCCAATCTCGTCGAGACCACCTTTACGTTTCCACGCAGCCATCGCCCGTCGGAGTTGGTCTGCCTCTCCCGCGCTAAATCCTGCTGCAACCATTGCCAGCTCAATGACTTGCTCTTGAAAAATCGGGATGCCGAAAGTTCGTTCAAGGACCTTTTCTACTTCTGGACTTGAATAAGTAATCGGTTCGAGCCCTTGGCGACGTTTTAGATACGGATGCACCATGTCGCCTTGAATTGGACCTGGTCGCACGATGGCAACTTCAATGACCAAGTCGTAAAAGCACGCCGGTCTAAGGCGTGGCAACATGGACATTTGCGCGCGCGATTCCACTTGAAATACACCCACGCTGTCAGCTTTTTGGAGCATTTCATAGGTCGCTGGATCTTCCGGCGGCACGGTCGCCAGTGTCAAACGCTCGCACCCCTCCAGATGATGGAATTCGTTAGCGTAATCGAACGCTTTTCGAATCGCACTGAGCATGCCTAATCCAAGTACGTCGACCTTCATCAGGTTCATCGTTTCCAAGTCGTACTTATCCCACTGGATGACCGTACGATCAGGCATGGCTGCATTCTCGATTGGTACCAACTGCGAAAGTGGACGTTCAGAGATCACAAAACCACCCACGTGTTGCGACAAATGACGTGGAAAACCAAGAATCTCGGTTACCAAAGCCGCGAATTGCTTGACTTCTGTTGCGCGCGGGTCTAATCCCAACTCGCGCAAACGGTCATCAATGACCTCTTTGCTGTCCCACCACGACATCGATTTCGCCAAGAGGTCGACCAAATCGAGATCAAGGCCCAAAGCCTTTCCTACGTCTCGGATTGCGCTACGGGGTCGATATGTGATCAAGGTCGCAGCTAAGGCGGCATGATCACGGGTATAGCGTTCATAGATGTACTGAATGACCTCCTCGCGCCGTTCGTGTTCGAAATCAACATCAATGTCAGGCGGTTCGTGGCGCTCTTTGGATACAAATCGCTCGAATAACACATGAATTCGCGCAGGATCGACTGCGGTGACCATCAAACAGAAACATACGGCAGAGTTCGCAGCTGATCCCCGTCCTTGGCACAGAATGCCGCGTTCACGCGCGAAACGGACGATGTCATGAACCGTCAGGAAATACATTTCGTAGTTCAGTTCTGAAACCAGCTTCAGTTCCTTTTCCAACAACTCGATCACATCGGGTGGCGTGCCATCAGGCCAGCGTTCACGTGCGCCGGCAAACGTGAGTTCACGCAAGTGTTGGGCAGGGGTGAGACCCGGAGGTACCAGGTTTGCGGGGTATTCATAGGCCAGTTGATCCATCGTGAAGGTGCAGGCTTCAGCGATGCGAACCGATTCGGCCAACATGTGTTCGTGATAAAGCCCGTGCAAGATCTTGAGCGGCCGCAAATGGCGTTCGCCATTTGAATCTGCTAATGCGCCAAGTTGGCTGACAGGACTACCGATGCGGATCGCTGTGATCGTATCCAAAAGCCGCTTTCGTTCTGGTACATGCATATGGACATCATTCGTGGCGACGATCGGCAAGTTCAATCTCAACGCTAGTTCCAGCGCATTCGCTGTCTTGTAGGTGTCATCGCCGTCCATGAACAGTTCAAGTGCGAGCCATAGATGCGGCAGGCAAGCGTGCAATGCTTCCCCTATCGGAACCAAGTCATCGACTGTTCCGCATGGGACGGGCCAGATTGCGAAGCAATCTTCAACGCTTCTCAACATGCTTATATCAAGTAAATACTCACCCTTCTCTGCGTTGCGTCGTGCGTCTGTGATCAAGCTGGATAGGTGCTGATAAGCAGTCAGTGTCGGAGCTAGGAGCACGATTTCAACTGACTCAAACGAAGCAACGGAAAGTTTGAATTCGGCGCCGACAATCAGCTGAATGCCTGTTGCCTTGGCTGCCTCATGTGCCTTGACGATGCCACAAAACGAACATTCGTCTGTGATCGCAATCGCTCGGTAACCTAGTGCGTGTGCCTGAACGACCAGTTCTTCCGGGTGTGATGCGCCGGTCAAGAACGAGTAGTTGGATTTACAGTGAAGTTCCGCAAACCCAATCCCTAGTGGCTGTTCAGGCGAAGTAGCCATGCACAAACCAACCTTGCGCGTCGCGGAAGCACCAACACCAAGTTTCGTCGCGATCTCGAGCTACGAAATAGTCGCGGTGCTGTTCATGATCCCACCACCCACATTGAATTCGCTCTGGACCGCTGACAATGCGTAAGTGCCCGGCACGTACCCGAACCGGCGGTTCCAAGAGCCACAACGGTCGTCGACCCAGCTCAGGAACAGTGGCTGTCACTTTATTGCCGTCGGACTCATCCGTCGGCGTCCAGGCAAACTCGGGACGATGATCGTCGAGAATGCAAAATCGTTGAAGGGCACCCTCCCCTAGTCGTGCGGTCAAGCGATCAAGCAGTTTATGCGATGGCGTTGATTGCGTCAGCCGCTGTCCCAATACGTCGCGTTCGATCCACTTCAAGCCGAGATGTCCGGTACGTAATGCGTCTAAAGTCACCGTCATCGCTTCGCTAGGCAGATCGACTGTTTCCATGCGTAAATGAGTGATCGCCATGATGTCAGCGACTTCATGACGAGGCTGTTCAAACCCCACTTCAAATGTAGCGCCATCTCCCTCAAACGCGTACACACCCCACCGTAGCCGTCGTGCACCCAAATTCAATCTCCCAAGCCACTTCGACAACACCTTGGCCAGGTGCTCCATAGGTTCGAGCACTTCATCTTTTCCGCGTACTGGATCAATCAAGTGCAAACGTTCACTAAACGCTTCTGGAGGCTGTTCGGCTTCCCATGGGTCAACACGTTCACCCGTCAATTGCGCGACGTAGTCAGTCACTTTTTCGCCAAATCGCTTACGCAACTCATGTCTCGGCACTTGCACAATGTCTCCTACCTTGCGCATGCCCATGTTTACGAACCGTTCACGGGTTTTGGGTTCGAGTTCTAGACAATCAAGCGACGTTGCGTCCAATTGCCGTAGCCCAATGTGCTCAATCTCACTTCTTTCAGGAAAGTCAGGCCAAGTGGCATCGTCACCGCTCTTAGCGAATGCCAGCGACGCACGCGGTGTGTGCGCGATACCTATTGCTACGCGGTGTCCAATACGCCCAAAGCGAGATCGCAATCTGCCTCGAACTTGATTGACGCCACCGAAGAGTTTGAGGCTCCCCTCCATTTCCAACAGCAGCGCGTCAAAATCAGCCACGCTTACATAGGGAGTGAATTCATAAGCTGTCATGACCAAGCGTTCCATACGATGTGATTCGGCTTCGCGACTCCGAGTACGGTGAATCAGCTCAGGAAGCAAACTCCGGGCTGTCGCCAAGCTCGCACCTAAACGGATGCCAGCCGCTCGTGCAGGCTCATTTACACAAAACACTTGCTGCGCCTCAGTAATCACAGCTGGCAAACCCTGATCTTTGATTTCGGGTTGTTCGAAAGCCTCTAATGCCAGAAACGGCAGGTGCAATCCGAACCATAGCATCAGACCGCAACTGCCTTCATACCGCGCCGCGTCCGTTCCCAATCTGCAAGAAGTTGACGCGCACGTTGTGAATCCGTCACAGTTGGACCCCACGGCAAAGCCAGTTCCAATCCATCAACACGCCAACCGCCACGGCGCTTGATGATTGAAATGACAAGTCGACGATCGATGGTTTGCTGTTCAATCTTCAGGCGCAATTCCGCCGCTGACGGAAGCTGTTCTGCTGCCAACGGTCGAAATACCACACTAAACACCCTGTGTTCTTTGCTCTTCGCTTGGATTCGACGCAACTGTTTGTCCTGAAGATCACTCTCACTCAACCATGCCAACACGGTCTGCGTTGATCCCGACGCAATGACCTCTTCAAATGACCATAACGCCTCCTGATGACTGCTTGGATGCACGACCATTAGTTCGTGCACGTTGATTCCCAGTGCTTGGAAAGCCGGTGCATAAGGAACACAGGGAGGATTGATCAAAACCGTCCAATGTGCGTCGCTCACTGGCCTCGTCAGAGCCGACGCCAGCAAACGTAGCTCGCCAACGCCGTAGCGGTCACAAAGAACTTCCACTAAAGCAGCGTGTGGCCACCCACCATCTATCAACAACTCGTTGAGTTGTGGGAAACCCGTGCTTTGACCGCGGTCGCTTGATGCCGTTTGACGGCCATTCAAGTCCCGAGCACGCCACAGCCCGGTGTCGTTAAGTAGTGATGCTGTCAATGTCATAGTAGTAACTATATCTTTGTATATATGTTATTTTATACAGTTCTCATTGTCCAACCCCTCACTCTCAATGTCCATAAGTGAAACGACCTCAATACTCTATATAAACCATTTGCAAACGTCCAACGCTGACGCGCGAAAATCTGCCCAGTGTGGGTGTGAGCCACGAGTCACAGGAAGTGTATCCAACCACGTGTAGAAACCTAAAACCGTTAATCTACCAACCCATAACGTCCAAAAATGAACCAAATAAAACGAAGAAAATAGACCCAACGAGAAAAACCGCATACACTAACGTCACGATGCCACTTATCTTGAAATAAAGAGAGATTTTTTCAATGCACTCGACAGCGTCTTCTGGACTGTCGTATTCCTCGATCACATCCAAACGTTTCGCTGATGAAAACAAAAGCACACCTAGCCAGATCGGAACCCACCCAATCACAAGGCCAATGATCGTTATGCAAGTGATCACACCATACACAATGAAAAAAACACCAAGAACCTTCATCCAGATTGAGTTCTTGATTAACGAAGCCAAAAGCGTCTGAATCTCCATGGTTAAAACTCCTTTGTTTTCATCGGTCTTCAAAACGCACAACAAACCGTAACACCGTTCGTAACATTGCCACTCGCTGCAGCCAGCATGCGTACTCGATATAAACGCTTAATCAACGGATCACGATCATGATTATGGAAAACACCTTTCGACAAAAGCTGGACCAGGGACTGCCTACCATCGGTACCCACTTCCTCTTTGCCGAACCTGATATTCCAGAAATGATCGGTGATTCAGGATTTTTTGACTACGCCGAGTTCGTAGGTGAATACTCAACGTTTGATATGAGCACGCTTTACCACTTGGCTCGTGCAGGTCAATGCGGCAACTTACCTCTAATGATCAAGTTGGATCAAGAAGCACAAGCGTTTTGGGCACAGGTTGCACTAGGCGCTGGCTTCAAATCGGTTCTCTTTACTGACGTACGTACTGCCGAAGACGTTGATCTCTGTCACGAAGCCATCCGACCCGATAAGCCTGGTAACGATGCGAAGATGGGGGTGAAACTCCGTAGACCTGCACTGTCGGGTTACAACAACGACGTGTACGGCACGGACCTCGATTCGATCGTATCTGTAATCATGATCGAAAAAGCAGTTACGGTCGACAATATCGATTCAGTGCTTGAACGTGCAAAGGAACGAGGTATCGACATGACCCAGTGGGGTCCCGCCGACTTCAGTTTTTCCAAGGGCGATCCTTCGTTACAGGGCAGTAACGAACTACGCGGATATGAAGAACTCGTGATCAAGAAATCGATCGAGTACGACGTGCCGCCCAGGATTGAAATCGGTGAAGTTGAGCAGGCTAAGCGCTATATCGATTTGGGCGTCCGACATTTCTGTATCGGATGGGATCGTTTTATCTACAGCGCAGCTATCTCGCGCCTCGGTCGTGGCTTAAAGGAACTGCTCGAGACAATCTAGAGAGACGCTCTAAACACCTACTCCCAGGTTAGAAGGTAGTAAAAAACCGCGTTCTACCAGACTTTCTCCCAGCGTCCTGTCGATACGCTGCGATACATCGCAATCGCAGTTCGTAGTTCTCCGAGTGCATATTCAGGTGGCGCTGCCAGCGGCGTGTCGTCGAGTACATATTTAGCAAAGTCCGCGAGTTCCACGCCATACGACGCTGCTTTGCTCTCGAACGCGCTCATGACGTTTTTACCCTCCGGATGCTCGCCGTTGTAAAGCATCAACCTTCCTTCACGGCCGCGCTCAATCACGATTTCACCTTTCGAACCAGTAATCCGAAAGTCCTCGATCGGTCCCAAACGACCCGTGCTCTGTACCGCTTGAAACGTACCAATCACACCGGACTCGAATCTCAATATCGCCTGGGCGATTGACTCTCCTTCCATTTCTGGAATAAATCGACCCGTCGCAGCAACGACTTCGTCGATCTCACCTAGCATCATCCGCATGGGTCTAATCCAGTGCGCGCCACCGTCGATGCTAATGCCACCGCCCGATTTCGCCAAGCTGAACCGCCACGGCAAATTGTCGGAATCGAACGGTTTCAATGGGTCATAGAAACAGGCTCTTGCGGTGACGACCTCCCCTATCGCGCCTTGATCGATCAACGCACGTGCTTCGACGACGTCCATCCAGTACTGTGCTTGCTCTGCGACCATCAATTTGACGCCCGCATGCTTAGCTCGATTTAAGATGCGCTCGGCGGTTAACACGTCCATGGCAATCGGTTTTTCTAGGACCACATGCTTCTTCGCTCGATAACAGACGTCCGCTCCCCATTCATGCATATCGTGCGGTAGCATCAGATCCACGGCGTCGACATTACCTTCATGAAGACACCGCTCAAGCGACTTGTACGCTCTCGCACCTACCGTTTCAGCGAATGACTTTGCAGCGTCTTCGTCAACGTCAACGACCGCAGTAACGTCAATACGAGGAGCGTGTCTTTGGATACCGTTCCAATGAGCCCGTGCGATCCCACCGCACCCGACCATCGCCATCTTTAGCGACGTTTTGGCCATGGTTAAATGCCTAGGTCTTGAAGGTTGTAGTCTTTGAGCTCCGTTAGACGATCAGAAGACCAGACAAACTCGTTCGTCTGATCTGCAAACGGTTCATAGGCATACGCCGTCTCATGAGGAAAACGAAGTTTGCGAGCTTCGATGCCGAATTGAATGAGTTTCGAGCGATTTCGAATGTAGTCGTCCGTGTAATCTGTGACAGCGCTGTGTACACCGCCGCTTCGAACATTCAAGACACTGCTTCGGCGATGAAAGCCGAACGTCATCGAGACTCGGAAACGGTCGCTCGTATTCGCGAATGAGCCATGGATCGCTTGACGGTTTGTCACTGCAACGTCGCCCGGCGCGCAGATTAACGGGACAGCGGTCGGAATGCGGTCGGAACCCGCATCGACGACCATTTGCTTGATGTCCAGTTTGCCTTTTCGGTGAGAACCTGGGATTACCCAAAGTCCGTTCTCCGCGTCACAACCGTAAATCTGTGCCATGTAGTTGAATCCGTGGGTATTCTCATCCAAATCCGGACTATCCCAGTGCGTAAATCCGTCCTGGTGCCAGGCAACTGAACCGCCAAGACCAGGCTGTTTGATCCAAATGGCTTCATGGAACGGCGTAAAGTCTTTTCCATGAATGGCTTCTGCAAATGCGAGCAGAGCTGGGTGACCGTAAAGCCGAAGATACGCTTCCGAAAACTGTAACGCTCCACTAAAAAGCTGAACGATCTCTTTGGGTGCATCTTCAGGTGGGTTCAATTCGATCATCTTGGCTTGATGACGACCGAATGCTGCTTCCGTGCCACCAATTGGGTCCGAAAGTGGTTTAACAAAACTAACGCTTCGAGCTTCATTTCCAGATCCCAGAGCAGGTCGTCCATGACGGTCGAGCTCTGCTCCTCGGTGGGTCGGCGCACGATCGAGCATATCAGCGATATCCGCTTCAAGATCAGCTAATTCGGCATCCGACATAACACCTTCAAATACGTAAAAACCACAATCGTTGTAGGTGTCAACGATCTTCTGATCTACTTTGCCATTTGAATCAATCGTGAGTGGACCTCGGTTCTTCATCGCTAATGCGCGGCGCGTACCTTCTTCCCGATAACGCACAATGGCGTTTTCGTGTTCGCCGTAATCGGATCGAGCGCTGCTATGGCGCGGTAATACAGTCATGATTTACGTCTCTCTGTGCATCTCACAGCTTCGTCAGCTGAATCCACTCGCTTAGTTTAGTTCAAGCCTTTCAAATTGCTCGGGCGGGGCGTCATTGCGTTCCATCGCATCGCGCATGAGTGAAATCATGCGTTCTTCAACCTGCCGATCCTCAATAGGATTGACTTGACCAGGATCTTCTTTTAAATCGAAGAGTTGGGTTGTGAATTCAGTCGTCGCACGAGCCATTCCAGGCGCGGGAATTCTCATGACCGGACATCCCTTGGTAAAGCTGAACCCCTCGTGCCACTTCATCGAGGCAAGTTCTCTTGTACTAAACGGACTACGCATATGCATAGGGACGAGCGTGTAGTGGTTGAGCGGTCCGTTTCCCTCCTTTGGCGCACGCATATAGACATATTCACCATCCGTTACATTGACATGCCCACCAAACATGCCGTAAATCGATGCTTCTCGAACCGCTGTATCGTCCGAAATCGAGCCGCTCAAGTCGAAGCCTTGCATGTCTTTTGGTGTATCAAGATTGAAATATGAAAGTAACGTTGGTCCGACATCGATCGCTTGAGTCAAGCTTTGTCGGTGGACGTTGCGTTTCCCAGATCTCGGATCCCAGACAAAAAACGGTATGTGAGCCGTTTCGTTGTACCAAGGCATTCTCATCTTGCCCCACCAGTCATGCTCACCCAAAAGGAAGCCGTGGTCAGTGACGATCATCAACATGGTGTCATCCCACATATCGTGTTCGTCCATGAAATCGATCACGGTGCCTAAGTAATGGTCACATTGGGTTAGGAGCGCTGCGTATTGGTGACGTAGATACTCAACAGCATCAGGATCCTCACTTACGCGTTCGTATTTAGGCCAATCGAAATGAGGACCGTCCCAAGCATAGTTGTATCGGTCCTTCCACTGCTTCAATGTGAAGAAGGGTTCGTGAGGATCAAACGTCTCAATTTGAAGATACCAGTTGTCCTCGTCACAGTTTGTCTCAAGAAATTCAAGACCGCCAGCAAATGTTCGAGCCTGCGGTGTCAGCGCTTCCTCTTGCATGTATTTGCGATTGATCCAATCCTGTCTCGCGACACGTCCAAGATGCTCTGGTAGCTCTGGATCTTTAACTTCGCCTTTCCAGGCATCCCCTTCTTGTCCACGCACGTTTACCCAGCTGGAATAGCGGTGGTGATACGTCGCGCCACCGTCTTCCCAATAGTGATAGTGATCGGACACGAGGTGGGTGTAGATCCCGTTGTCGCGCAGGATTGAGAATGTTGAATCGTCGAAAGGCTCGTAAGGTCCCCACGACCGATGAAGAAAGTTGTGTCTTCCCGTGTGAAGTTCTCGGCGTGCCGGAATGCAAGGCATGCTGCCAACGTAATGGTTATCGAACGTGACGGCGCGTTCGCCGAGTCGTTTGAAGTTCGGTGCAAGAGTCCAATCACAACCGAAATTCGGCAGCATGTGGCGATTGAGCGAGTCGTACATCACCATGATTGCTTTCATTGTTTGCCTCCGTTACGCCAGCCGTGTTTCTTCGCTGGTCTTACTTAAAGTCAACGTATTCGCATGCCGTTCGGTACTAATGGTTGACCTTGCTGACGTTTACGTTCAATCTCTTCGTGCGTCTTCGTTAGCAACAGGTAACGTTCAGGACTGTACGGATGTGTGTTAAAAAGTGATGATCTAAACGTAACTTCGTCGGCCAATTCACGCCAAATCTCAGCTCTTCCCGCTGTATCGAATCCTGCGTTTGCGAGAAGGTACATTGACGCGTAATCGGCCTCACGTTCGATATTAATCGACATTGCATCCCTCGATAGTCGCGAGAACACGCCACCGAGCCAAACGCGTTGAGTCAAGAAAGCCAGATCAAACAACAAACCGACGCCAGAATTCACACTCGCACGAGTGATATGACCCATCGTGCAATGGGCGAGTTCATGCGCCAATACCGTGCGCACTTGCTCGTCGTCGAGTCGTTCCGCCATACCTAACGTTACGAGGATTTCACGACCATTCGTTCGAGCTTGCACCTCGAGTGTTGGTTTGAGACTCAATTTGACACCGCACACACGCGCTGGTGTAACGTTCATGCGAAATCGTTCACCATCTCGCTCAATTTCGAGTGGGACGGAATCGCGTCTCATCATTACATCAAGACGACGAGGTAAAGATCGATTGAATTCACTTGCGCTGGTAGCTGTCCAGGTCCAATTTCCAACGGCGACGATGCGATCGTTCGGTTGTACGCCAGCCACGTCGGCTGGCGATCCTTTGGCAACGGCATAGATCACTGGCCTGCCATTGAAATTGAAAATCGCGTCACGTGCCTTCAATTCGACAGAACTTAGACCGGTTTCACCACGCGGCGACGTATGACGGATTCCAAGTGAACGCGTGGTCATGCCACGGCAAAAGTCGGTGTTACCTTGCAACAGCGGCCAAAGCAAGTCGTGTAGCCTGGCGATTTGACTAAATCCCACGCTCAGCGTATGTTCCAATTGAAGCTGACGTTCAACCGCAAGCTCGTCAGACGGCACACGCGGAACATCAATTGATGCACAACCTACTATGAGGAGTACTGTTACACTGAAGCTAGGTATGAGTTTTGTGGCGTAATTGTGTGGATTCAAGAGCGGAAATTCACTGAGTAATGCAACGTTTCGTTAAGCAACCGACGCGGGTCGAATTATGCAAGCGGGATCATCCTAGGCGAGATGACGAAACTTATTGATCGATCGACAGAATATCAATTGCGCAAAATGCGCCAATCAAAACTGATTTAAATGAACGTGGCAAACGAGAAGTCGAAAGACAGTGTGGAACTGCGACGCATCGCCATCGTCGGAGCCGGCGTATCGGGTCTCGCTACCGCGTGGGCGTTGAGTCAACATCCTGATCGCTTTGATTTTCGACTTTACGAAGCTCAAGGGCGAGTGGGTGGCAACGCAGTAACGGCAGATATGCCGCAAGATGACGGTAGCTCGATCCCGTTCGACATCTCGGTCACAGCCTGTATACCGTCTGTATATCACCATGTCTTATTACTGTTAGAGAAATATGGCATCGACCTTGTATCAACTCGATTCAACTACAGCGTGGAATACGGCGGCAGAGAGTACGCACACGATTTCGACTCCGAACTACGTACGCGATTACAACCAGAGATCACAAAGTTCCAACAGACTCTTAAGCGTTTACAGAAATTTGGTTGGATGAGTCGAGCGAATTCGAAACTTCTGAATGCGCTTAATCCGTTCAACTACATTAGTATGCGTACGGTTCTGAATTTCGCCGGACTGTCTGCTGAATTTAGAAATCAAATACTGAAACCAATGTTCGTCAACTTTCTCATGGCGACCAACGTTTTCGACATGCCGGCGGCACTCTTTGCGCGATATCTTGAGTTCTTTAACATCGAATCGGCAACACCAATGCAAACGTGGGACCAAGGAACACGTCGAATTTACGATTCGATATCGGCAGAGTTCAATAACAAAATCTATCTGAATCGGCCGGTTCGAAAGGTCTATCGTCGCCCGTCGCATGTCGTAATTGAGGACGAAGACGGAACAACCGAGATTTTTGACGACGTAGTGTTTGCATGTAACGCGAATCAGACGTTGATGATTCTCGATCAACCGACGACATTGGAACGGTACATTCTTTCATCGATTCGTTACGAGAGTGAACTGCACAACCATGCCATCGTTCACTCCGACGCCTCGGTCCTACCTGACAATGAGATGAAAGCCCTCACGACGAGAAGCAATTACATTGTGCAGTACGGTCTAAGACCCGACAACTACGAGATCACTTACATCATGCACAATCAACAACCTTGGGTAGGAGATTCGGATAAACCTTGCCTAGTGACGTATAACCCTAACAGCGTGATTGATCCGGACCGTGTTGTCGGCCGCTGGTGGTTTCAACATGTGGTGCATGATGTACGCCATGTTGCAATGCTTGTGCCTCTATTCAGTTTTATTCAAGGTAAAAGACGATCCTGGCACTGTGGTGCACACGTTTTGATCAACAGTCAAGAAACATGCTTCGTCAGCGGACTGGCAGCGGCACGCCAATTAGGCGCGGACTATCCGTTCAGTGATCAGGCCGCGAAACAGGTGTTCAATCATTACGGTAGCATCATGCATGGTTGGCGCTTCAGAAAAGTGAAGCGAGGAAACCCAAAATAGGCGCATCCTGGCAAAGATTCGTCATTTATCTCAATACAGAAGGAACATCATCATGGCAGATCGATTGAAATCTAAAGTCGCAATCGTCACAGGCGGCAATAGTGGCATCGGAGAGACGACCGCGCACACGTTTGCGCAAGAAGGCGCTAAAGTGGCACTAATGGCTCGTCGGGAAGCAGAAGGCAAGGCAGTAGAGGAAGCGATTCGAGCCGACGGTGGCGATGCAACGTTTTTCTCATGTGATGTACGCGACAAGGAATCGGTCCAACAAGCCGTCTCTGCTGCCGCGGACACTTACGGTCGTATCGACGTCCTTTTTAACAACGCAGGTGGTGGAGCTGGTGGTCATTTCCCGGATGAACCTGACGAAGAATGGATTCGCGTAATCGAAGTCAATCTAACCGGGACGTTCTACATGAGTAAGGCCGTATGGCCACACCTCGTAGCAGCAGGTGGTGGTGCAGTTGTGAACATGTCGTCGCTCGCCGCGCAACGAGGCTTCAGTCCTGCTATGGCAGAAGCATATGGTGCAACATCATCCTCCTACTATGCCGCGAAAGCAGGCGTCGATGCGCTTACCCGCTACATGGCAGGTGTTGGCGGGAAAAACAACATTCGTGTTAACTGCGTTCGACCTGGTCAGATTCTGACACCTGGCGCTACGCGCGGAACGTCAAGAGATCCAGACGGCGGTCATCATGTATTTGAGAAGATGTTCGATTTTCATCAGATCATTCAAGGACCGGGCTACCCGCAAGATGTCGCCAACTTAGTGCTTTTCCTCGTCTCTGACGAATCGCGCTTCCTGACTGCCGAAATCATTAATGTTGATGGTGGCGTGGCAGCCAAAATCTAGCTAACTTGGCAAGTGAACAGAGGAAGTTCAACTTTATCCGCGTACTCGCAAGAGCAGCCTCCTCCCAACCTGAGCAAATCAATGGAAATCAACGATTGGACATCAGCAAGACACCTACCTGAACTATATCGAGAACTCAAGCAACTCGATTTGCTCGAGCATATCGCAGAGCTGGAGGCGTTCGGTTTTACGGTCATCCCACCAGAAAAGGTGGGGCCGCAAGAGCAACATGAGGCTGTTCGCGATGCATTGCTAACGGTCGCTTGTGAGCGAAAAGAATGCGACGTGTCCGAACTTGACGAGGTCTTCGCTGACGGTCAGGAACTGATGCGGTTTATGTTGTGGGATGATCCGATTTTCGAGAGAGCCTTACTAAATCCGGCGGGATTCGGTTTAGTTCAGTATCTACTCGGCACGAATTGCATCTTGAGCTTGTGTGATGGTTGGTTAAAGGGGGAAGGCGACGCCCGTACCGGCATACACGCTGATTGGGCACAGTTTGAGATGGTGACTTTCCCGCCGGAACCATTCACGGCGAATTTCAACTACCTTCTCTCTGATTACTCTAAAGACGACGGTGCATTGTGTTTCGTCCCAGGGAGTCATCGGTGGCGCAGATTTCCTTCTTCTGAGGAAGCTGAGTACTGGCTAGATCGAGCACAAGCTGTTGAAGCTCCCATGGGATCCATGATCATCTGGGGAGATCACACTTGGCACGGCTCGTATCCGCGCAAGACGAATGGACTGCGCTTAATGATGCTTGCTACCTATTGTCGTCCACACATGCAATCTCAAGAGCCCTTCAGACCTACGGTGACTCAGGAAGCGCTTGATCGCAACCCGATTCGATTTGGTCAACTTATGGATGTCGCCGGAGCGTTTCCGTTTGGAAAGTCGCCTGCCAGACCTAGACAACAAAAATCAGAACGGAAGGTGCCGCCGTACCTTAGTCTATTCGACGAGGAGCCCTCAAACGGGACGCTGCATCTTAGACCACAAGTTGATTTTGACAAGTATGACCTGGAGCTCAATCGCGCCATATACGACGGATTAAAGGGGAAGAAGATTCCCTTTCCAGATGTATATCGGATCAAACGCTAGCTTGCAAGCGTAGCGATTGATCGCTAATCAACTTAGCCGGATTCTGCCGATAATCGGTCGATCGCCAATCTCACCATTGCTTTCCGATTCCGCCCCGTGAGCCGAAGAAAGCTGCCGGCCAATTACGTCCTGTGATCATCGCTTTATCCACATCTTCCGGAGAAGCCAAACCGTCATCGACGATCTGTTTCGCTTCACGAGCGGCGGCAGCGAAGACGCGGTTCAAGATAAAGCCGTATGTTCCTTCCTTGTCCTTGACCATCGAAACCGCTCTTCCAGCGGCTTCGCCAATGGCTTTACAGATTTCTGCAACGTCAGGGTCTGATTCGTCAGTGGTGATCACTTCAAGCATCTTCATGACCGGAACCGGGTTCGAAAAGTGCATTCCTACGAAATTTCGCTTTCGTTCGTCACTGACGTCCTGAGCGATCTCCTTGATAACGAAACCGGAAGTATTCGATGCAAAGATGCAATCTGCCTTTACGACGCCATCGAGTTCTTTGAAGACGGCTTGTTTCAGCGCGAGCTGCTCCGGCACAGCCTCAATGATCAGGTCACAATCAGCAAGATCTTCCACATTTAGTGTGTAAGAGACGTTCTCGATTGCTCGAGTCGCTTGGTCGAAGCCTAATTTCCCTCGCTCAACAGCACGTTTGACACCCCATTTACGCTCAACGACTTCGTCTCGAGTGTCATCAAGTATCTCTTGCGTCAGATCTCGAACGATCACTCGATAGCCTGCGAGCGCGCTCATGATTTGGGCAATACCACCACCCATTACGCCGCCACCAAGGACGCCAATATGGCTAATGTCTTCTAGTCTCATCGTCGTGACCTAATCCGTTGTACAGGAAATTCGAACGCGCCATTTTAAGCGTCCGTCGTTTCGGTTAGCGTGTTCTGACAATGCGCCCTAACGCATGTAAATAAAAGACCGTGCGACGTTTCATACGTATGCAGCGCTCGGACTTAGGGTCAGAACACAATCAGATCGTGTACACATGAGGATCGTCTCTTTTTAAGAAATGATCTCGCCATTCCAGAGTTTCTTTAAGAAACCGATCACCGGAACCACTTGAATGTCTTCCCACAACTGCTCGTTGGATCCACCGTAGATTCCAAAGCAACTAATCGAATACGACTGGGGTGCTTCGCGTTCGAATCGGCGTAACCCACGATTGAATTTCCTTTGCCAAGTACTCGAATTCTTGACTTCGATTGCGATGATTCTCTCTGGCGTTTCGACGACAAAATCAACCTCTGCTCCGTCGTACGTACGCCAATACGAGATTGGGAAATGCAAATTTGCATATTCAAGGTATGCTCTCATTTCGTTATAGATAAGTGTCTCTAACAATGCACCGCGCTCTTCCGGATTAGGTGGGTATGAAGTTCTGTTCATAATCGCACGAACGACGCCGCAGTCGAAGAAGTAGAACTTGCTCTGCTGTAGTTGCTTGTTACTCGTCTTCCGTCGCCACGCTGGTAACCATGTACCTAAAAGTGTGTCAATCAAGATGTCAAAATGGCTCACAACCGTCCGTCTATCCACACCTACGTCAGCCGCAATTGATGCAGGATTGACTGTCTGGCCGTTCTGACGCGCTGCGATTTCTAAGAATCTCGCGAAATTACCTAGGTTGCGGACGAGCGCTTCTGCGACGATTTCCTGAGCTACGTAGGTTTGGACGTAACTCCGAAGATATTCAGTTTCATCTCCTTCCTGCATAGCATTCGGTAGACAACCGTACTGCAGTACCTTAGCTAGATCAAAATCGTCGCCAAGTTCGGCGGATACGAGTGGGAACATTAGTTTGTGACTAGCCCTACCACCAAGTAGGTTTACACCCCCGCGACGCAATTTCCGGGCTCTAGAACCCGTCATCAGCACGTTCAATCGCTTGTTCTCAATCAGCCTGTGTACTTCATTGAGCAGATCCGGGATTCGCTGAATTTCGTCGATAAACACCCATGCGCCCTCGTTGAGGGAGTCCAGTCGTCGATAGAGGGTGTTTGGATCCACGGTCAATTCCAAGAAGAGTTCCATATCCAGAAGGTCGAACGTAGCGGCGGAAGGAAACTCAGTCCTAGCCCATGTGGACTTCCCGACGCCCCTTGGACCAAATACGAACGCCGATCTAGTGAGCTTTTTGAATAATCTAGTGTACATAACTCATGATTTTAAACTAAAATCGGTAGTTATATGTACGATATTACCTGTTTATTGCTTTGGTGAACCAATGGAAGGTTTTGATCTAAACACAACCACCGTAATTTTGAGATTTAAGTGATACTGTTGACTGTCTAAACTAGGGAATTCCGAGATTTTGTGTGACTTGAGTACCGTAAAGTGAAGCGCTCTAAATTCAAACTACGCCGTCACTGCTCAATCTAGGCAGAAGTGCTTTCCCGATACGCCAAGACTCGGCATTCATCACGGTGCGTACCCGTTTACTCGCCTCAAATGGCATCGGCGCCTCGTTATTCGAGAAATATGGCGAGATCTGTTCTAGAAACGCTGATTCGTCAACCCAAAACCCGACGTTTACGAATACGTGGCAAGGAGGATCATCAGGCTCAGGCAACGACCACGTTGCATACTCTCGAGCTTCGGGTTTGCATAGGAATTCGCCAATCAAATCCCGCTGCTCTCCTACTCGGAGTTCCTTCTCCCAGTACTCAATGAACGTCTCCTCATGACCCGGCTTGATCTTCCATTTGACTAAAACAACTACCATGACTCGATCTTACTCCTGGACACGAGGTCCACTTAATCAAAGAAACAACTGATGCGCCGATCGGTTCACGGGACCATTCCAACTTCACTTCGGCTCATCAGCAAAATAGTATCGCCTAAATATCGACCAACGGAATTCGAACCATGCCTAGCTACGATGACTACGACAATCTGATCGTCGACCGTGTCGGCACAGACGACAGAGTCGGAAGGATTACGATGAATCGACCTGAAAAATTAAATGCGCTGTCAGGTGGGTTACTTTTTGAACTAAACGACGTATTGCATGACATGGAGGCAGACGACTCCATTCGCGTGATCATCCTGCGCGGCGCCGGACGTGCGTTTTGCGCTGGCTACGATCTCACGCCTAATCCAGGTGGCGGTGGTGGACCTAATCGACGTTACAAGTCCGTCGACGAGAAACGACGCAGGCTCATCATGGGCGCTCGCACAAGCATGCAGCAAATTACGGATATTCAGATGTACTTCTGGAATATGGCGAAAGTCACTATCGCTTCCGTGCACCGGTATGCGTTAGCGGGGGGTTGTGAGTTAGCCATGATGGCTGATCTAGTCGTCGCGTCGGATGACACAGAAATAGGGCATCCTGGACATCGTGGACTCGGGGTTGCACGTAATGGCGTGATTTGGCCGTTGGTTCTAGGCATGCGAAAGGCGAAAGAACTGTCGTATACGGGCGAGAGTATTTCGGCTGCCGAGGCTGAGCGGATCGGCATGATTAATTACGCTTGGCCGAAAGAAGAGCTTGAGGAACGAACGATCGCGTTTGCCGATCGATTAGCGATCATGTCTGCTGACCACCTGGCAATACTCAAACTCAATATGAATCGCTTCTACGAGAACATGGGAATTTACTCTTCTGTTCGCAGTAGTACCGAACATGACGCGATGGCACAAATGACCGAGTTTGCGTACCTATGGCAAGAGAAGATGCAGGAATTAGGTTTTCGCGCCGCGGTTGATTGGCGTGATAACCAATTCAGGGATCTCGACACATACCGCGACTAGGCAACATACCACGTATTCGGTACACAACTACCTACCCATCTTCACACACGGAGAAAAAACATGTCCGAACTTAAGCTATCAGATTGGATTCAAGATCACCTTGATCGCTACATTGCATCCGACGGCGAGGACGGCCATATGTGGAATGGTCTTCCTACTCTGCTTCTTACCACCAAAGGGCGGCAATCAGGTGAAAGTCGCCAACTACCGCTAATCTACGGGGAGCATGAAGGCGCTTATATCGTAGTTGCATCCAAGGGAGGTCACTCACATCACCCTTCCTGGTACTTAAATCTCGACGCAAACCCGGAAGTTGAACTTCAAGTCAAAGCGGAACGATTTAAAGCGAATGCGCGAACAGCACAAGGCGATGAACGCGCAAAACTCTGGGAACTGATGAGTTCGATCTTCCCGACTTACGTTGAGTACCAGGGCCGTGCTGGTACGCGGGAGATTCCAGTCGTGGTTTGTGAACGTGCGTGAACAGTGAACTAACGCGTGGAATTTCCACCAGTTAGTCACATATCACACTTCGGAGCGGGCGTTTAGATCTCCACCATTTCGAAATCTTCTTTAGGCGTCGCACACTCTGGGCAAAGCCAATCTTCGGGCACTTCGGACCACCGGGTGCCCGCTTCAATACCCTGATCCGGCAACCCTTCAGCTTCATCGTAGATGAAACCACAGGTCATGCACTGGTATTTCTTCAATTCGTCTGACATCTCTTCTCCGCGAAATGAAATTTCGAAATCGTTTTAACGTCTCAAGGTACGTCAATCAAATAGTGTTTGGGTTGAAATGAACTTTCAGCGACTGAGTTGATTTGTCCGATGCCGTGCGAAACGCGTCATTGGCATGAGCTAAATCGAATTGGTGCGACACTAGTGATTTCATTTCAGCAAGAAACCCGCCGACAACCTCAAGCGCTATTTCGTAGTCTACGTGTCCGTCCTTCGCATTGTACGTCATTGATCCCACCATCTCGATTTCTTTTATGGCCAGATGCAACGCGTTGATCGGTACCGGACCTCCTGTGAATACACCAAGGACGATTAGTTTACCCTTGGGTCGAAGAACCCGTTGTGCTTGCCAAAGTGTCTCTGCTTTGCCCCCTACGGTCTCGACCGCGACGTCGATGGCGTTTCCAGCAATTAAGTCGGAGATGCGTTTTTGCGATCCTTCATCTTCGCCTAGAACTTCAATAGCACCAAGTCTTTTGGCCGCAGCTTGTTGATGCGGGTGACGCGCTAAAACGATCACCCGTGCACCAACAGCGCGAGCTGCGAGTATCGCGGTTAGGCCAATCGTACCAGCGCCGACAATGAACACCGTTTCATGCCCTTGGAGACCAATCTTTCGAAACCCGTGTACCGAGCAAGCAAGCGGCTCGGCCAAAGCAGCGCCTTCTGCATCAACAGAGGTAGGGACTTGGTATGCGATGTGGGCAGGAACTGTCGCGTATTGACTCATACCGCCATGCTGACCTTCGCCGACCAGCTTTCGTTGCTGGCAAACGTGATAGTCGCCTGTAAGACAAAACTCACAGAGTCCGCAACGCAATAACGGTTCGACACCGACAAGGTCGCCTTCACGATGGGTCGAGACATCAGCACCGACCGCGAATACCCTCCCAGCAAATTCGTGACCCGGTGTCGTCCCCGCATGTGGCGAAAAATCGCCGCGGAAGAAATGTAGATCCGATCCACAAATACCGGCACTTTCAACTGCGATGGTGACTTCGTCGTTTGCGGGAGGCTTCAAGTCACGTTCGACTAGCTGAAGATCGCGTTGTTCGGTCCATTCGACGGCAGCGTAAGAACTCACAATAGAAAACTTCGATGTGTTTAACTTCGTAGTCTAACCGCTGCGACCAGAATTGTTGGGTAAACGTGAACCTCTGACGAGATCAGCGAAATTCGAGCAGCAAGTCCGCCATGTTGTGCTCCTACTCGTCACAGTTGTCCTAAGTGCGAATACGACTGCTGAACCTGCAGCAACGGGGGAACTACGTATTGCTGTCGCCACAAACTTCGCACCTGTTTTGGATGAAATCGCAGCTGAATTCACCAAAGCAACGCGTATCGACGTAAATCTCATTATGGGATCTACGGGAAAGCTCTATGCACAGATTAAAAACGGGATGGATATCGATCTGTTTCTTGCAGCAGATCAAACTCGCATTCGTCGACTAGTCGCAGATGGTGTGACATTCGAAGACACGCTCACGACCTATGCAGAAGGTAGGCTTGTTTGGTGGCATCCTGGTTCGCAGCCAAACTTCGATTCGGAGAATACTCTCCAAATAGGCAATGAAGTAGGTGTAGTCGCGTTTGCACAACCCGATCTGGCTCCGTACGGTAACGCAGCCGAGTCGGCTCTATCGAAGTGTTTTCGATTTGATCGAGCACGAATTCGCTTCGTACATGGAGAGAATGTGGGGCAAACGTATGCCCAAGTAGCAACCGGTAACGCCGATGCAGGTTTAGTTGCATTAGCAAGCATCAGAATTGCAAACGGAGTGGATGAAGGTAGTTATGCCATTGTGCCGAGAGACTGTCACGAACCCATAAGACAGGACGCAGTCGTCTTGAAAGCAAGTAGAAACGCGATTGCTGCCCATCAATTTCTTGACTTCCTTCTTGACGAACGAACTCAACGGCGAATCGCAGAGTATGGCTATACGTCGCTATGAATCCCGAAGACATCTCAGCGATATGGATAACGGCCCAGCTAGCTCTCGTGACAACCTTGGTGCTTTTCGTGATAGGCACACCACTTGCTTGGTGGCTTGCCACCACAAAACGATGGTACAAGCCGTCGCTTGAAGCCTTCACGGCACTGCCATTGGTGTTACCTCCTACGGTCTTAGGTTTCTACCTTCTTCTATTACTTAGTCCGAATTCAACCGTTGGGGGATTTTTCTTTGAGCTAACAGGAGTCCGTCTGACTTTCAGTTTCACCGGTTTAGTCATCGCATCCGTGATCTACTCTCTACCTTTCATGGTGCAACCGTTGCAGGTTGCGATTGAACGTGTACAAGAACAATGTTTACAGGATGCATATGCACTCGGTGTATCCAAACTCACTGCGGTATTCACTGCTGTGTTTCCGCAGTGTCGGCGTGGATTCTTAACCGCGGCGGTATTGACGTTTGCTCACACCGTCGGTGAATTCGGCGTGGTTCTCATGATCGGCGGCAACATCCCTGGTGAAACTCGCGTTATTTCGATCGCGATCTATGAACACGTAGAGACTATTTCGTATGCGGACGCGCATTTGTTGGCGATAGCGCTTCTCGTGTTTTCGTTCCTGGTGTTGCTTGCTGTGTTCACGATCAATCGTCAATTACCACTTCGTGCGTATTGACCTATGCTGCAAGTCGATATTGAAACGTTGGGGGAATTTCGCGTGTCGGTTGACCATGAGTTTCCCAAATCGATTACCGCTGTATTCGGACCAAGCGGGAGTGGTAAATCGACCATGCTGCGGGCAATTGCGGGTATGGAACCGACGCGCGGCTTGATCTGCTTCGACGAGGATGACTGGTTAAACACTGAGCTTGACGTGCTCGTTAAGCCTCATCACCGTCCTATCGGTTATGTTCGCCAAAACGCACAGCTCTTTCCGCATCTAACGGTACACGACAACCTAGCCTACCCGGTTAAATACTCGAAACGTTATCCCGGCGAGATTACTCTCGATCAGGTAGTCGAAGACTTCGAGCTGTCTTTGTTACTTCCGCGACGTACACATCAAGTTTCAGGTGGCGAGACCCAACGCATCATCCTCGCGCGAATGTTGCTGTCACAACCAAAGCTGCTACTACTTGATGAACCGTTAACAGGCCTTGATATTCAGCGAAAAGCAGAGATTCTGCCGTATCTTGAATCGCTCCAGACAAAATACCACATTCCAACTCTCTACGTTAGCCACGCGGTAGACGAAATAACAGCGCTATGTCCGCATACGGTCGTGTTAGCGGATGGTGAAATGCGCGCTTCAGGTCGCACTGCTGATGTGCTGGAACGCCGCGATCTCGCTGAGCTTCTCGGAGGTAGTGATACAAGTTCCATCATTAACGCGAAAGTGCTTACACACGACCGTCAGTACCAGCTAACGACTCTCGAAGTCGAGGATCGCACCTGGTCTGTGCCGATGCATCTCCCTCTTCAACCCGGAGAAATCACAACCCTACGTGTACGTGCACGCGATGTATCGCTCGCGAAAGTAGAACCAAAAGCCATTAGTGTTAGGAACATACTGCCAGGTAAGATCGTAGCTATTGAAGACATTGACACTGGACCGAGTGTTAACTGTGTCATTCAGTCTGGGCTGACGCGTCTACAGGCTCAAATCACGCGTGCGTCATTAGATCAGCTCGACCTTCGCATCGGTGATCCGGTCTTTGCTCTCGTTAAGAGTGTTACTCTAGACTAAATCCGAGCTTCTGCACGATCGCCTTATTTAGAATAAATGGCATTACCTTTGAAAGCCTGATGAGGCCAATTACATGACGATAAGAATTAACTCCGTCGCTCCGAATTTCGTAGCGCGAACAACGCAGGGAGAAATTAACTTCCACGATTGGATCGGTGACGGCTGGGCTATTCTGTTTTCACACCCTAAAGATTTCACGCCGGTTTGCACCACAGAACTAGGATACATGGCTGGTCTGACTTCGGAATTCGCGGAGCGAGACTGTAAGATCCTTGGGCTTTCCGTAGATCCAGTCGATAACCACCAAGAGTGGATGAAGGACATTGAGGAATCGCAGGGGAACGCGGTCACATATCCGCTGATTGGTGATCCAACACTCGCGATTGCAAAGGCTTATGACATGTTGCCCGAGGATTCCGGTGACACGAGTGAAGGTCGGACACCTGCTGATAATGCGACCGTTCGATCAGTCTTTGTAATCGGTCCGGACAAAACAATCAAAGCGATGCTCACCTACCCAATGAGTACAGGTCGTAACTTCGACGAAGTCTTGCGCATCCTAGATTCGTGCCAATTGACGGCGAAGCACCAAGTCGCAACACCGGTCAACTGGAAGCAAGGCGAGGACGTCATCATCGTTCCGGCGGTATCCGACGAGGATGCCAAGGCGAAATACCCAGACGGCTGGCGCGCACCGAAGCCATACATTCGCATCGTGCCACAACCTCAATAGCAGAGAGAAGATAACGCCTGGTACTTCAACGGAAGTTCCCCTAACTAGCAAAAAGAACGGTCGCAAATGCGACCGTTCTTTTTTATTTTCGTTTCAATCGTACGATACGACTAAATCCAGTTGCACCCATCGCTTGTTCTGAACCTGAACGAGTACGGAAGAATCCACTCCGCGATGGTCTTTAGGGCCGAACGTCAACGTATAGCCGAATGGATCCTCATACTGATGTAGAGATTCGAGACCGGCTAGGAACTTCGCCCGTGTGAGATCGCGGCCGACTTGCTCTAGAACGAGAGCGATCAGGTCTGCGTTTCGATACGCTTCCATCGCTGGAACGTCTGGCGCAGCGCCATATAACTCTAGATAACGGTTGTACCACTCGAGACGCTTTTCATCAGTCTCGATCTCTGGATAAATCTGAGACATATGCGAGAAGGCATAGTAGCCTTCAGACGACCCACTTTCGATATTTGCAACGGGTTGCCCCGCAGCGGCATTGTTACCAACAAAGGTCACGCCTTCCCAAGCCATCTTGCGAACGGTTTCAAATAGCAGAATCGTGTCGCGGACGACGGTACCGAGGATCACTAGATCACAATTTGCTTCTCTAAGCTTCAATACGGTTGCCGTGAATTCGGATTCGGTACTTCGATGCGATGAAGTCGCTACGATCTCCACTCCCATCTCTTCCGCTTGATCAAATGCGCCGTCGTAGATTTCCTGACCATAATCATTGTCGATGTACACCACGCACGGCCTCTCTAATCCAACGGTGCCTACAAAGTGCTTAATGGCCGTTCGCATTTCATAGTAGTAAATTCCGCGTGAAGTCCACTTTAATGGGTGAAAGGGTTCACCCATCTGAATAGATCCCGTCAATGGAAACAGATTTGGGATTCCCGATTCAAATTGCAATGGCATAACCGCATTGTTGTTCGGTGTTCCAAGAGCCATTAGCATCGCGAAAATCTGATCGCGATTGATGAGTTTGTTCGCCGCACGTAGGGAATCAGGAACCTGATACATCGTGTCTTCGGCGATTAGTCTCAACGTACGCCCATGAACGCCTCCTTCCGCGTTAATCTCATCAAAACGCATGTTGACGCCATTAACGGATTCAACACCGTAGAGAGCGATAGGACCGGTGAGATCCGTGTGCGTACCAAAGATAACCTCGGTGTCGGTAATCCCTTCGGCACGCGTTCCTGCGCCTTCCACGGAATCATCGATGTCAGTGACGACATCCGCCTCCTCCGACGAATCAACTGATGATTCTTCCGACGTCGGTTGGGCGCAACCACTTACTATCAGAAAGAACATTAGGCTTGTCAGAGCGAGGACGTTCGTTAGTAGATCACGAAAGGTCATTCGGTACTCCATTGCGTTTTGTGAGCCATTTAAGTATGACGAATTTTGAGTTTTGGGTGGAGATTTCCTGCTACGCAGGAACTCGAGCACTAATACATCTCAGCGATCAGATCGGCGTATTTTTCGTTCACGACTTTACGCTTGAGTTTCTGTGTCGGAGTTAGCTCCTCGTCCTCAGGATCAAGCAGCTGGTCAATCAGCCGGAATTTCTTAATCGTCTCGACCTGGGCAAACCGTTCATTCACCTGCTCGATCTCGCGTTCGACAAGGTCCTGTACTTCGCGAGTATGACACAGGCTCGTGTAATTCGTAAACGGCACGTCGTTTTCTTGTGCGTAATACGTGACGTTCTCGAGATCGATCATAACCAAACACGTTAGATACGGTCGCCGGTCGCCAACGACAACGGCATCAGTAATGTAGGGCGAGAATTTCAATTGGTTTTCGATCTCGCTCGGGGTGATGTTCTTACCACCCGCGGTAATGATGATGTCTTTCATTCGATCAACGATGTAGACAAACCCGTCGTCGTCAATCCGGCCGACATCCCCTGTATACAACCAATCTTGCTGAATGGTGTCAGCTGTCTTTTCTGGCTGCCTCCAATAACCGCTGATGATTCCTGGACCCCGGATCAGAATCTCGTCGTCTTCGCTCAGCGCTACATCGACCCCGGGCATCGCCTTACCGACGCTGCCAATCCGCAACGAACCCGGGATATTCGACGTCGCAATCCCCGTACACTCAGTCTGTCCATACAGCTCGTACATCGGTCTACCCAATGCCCAGTACCACTCAATCAGTTCAGGTGCAATCGGTGCCGCAGCAGTCGATAGCCATCTACACTCCTGAATTCCCAAGAGAACTCGGATATTTCGTAGGACCCAAAGATTGAAAATTGCAAAAATAGCAGTGATGTGCCAAGGAACCGCTTTCTCTTGAAGCAGGAACTTCGCACGTCGTTTGCCGACGCTCAGTGCGTACTCGTACAAGACTCGACCTAACCGAGTAGCCTCTTTCTGCATGATCGAAACTTGTGAAAACTGCTTCTCCCACACTCGTGGCACCGCGAAATGGACCGTCGGCGCAACTTCTTGTTGGTCTTTAGCGATCGTCTCCAAGTTTTCGACGAGGTGGACGATCGACTTAGAACGAATGACGGCAAATGTGTACAGCATCCGTCCAGCAACGTGTGCAAGCGGAAGAAAGCCAAGCTGGCGATCTTTATCGGTCAATCCAAGCGAGTTCTGAATCGTGTTCGTCATGAACATCATGTTCGCTTGTGAAATCATCGCGCCTTTCGGCGGACCTGTCGTGCCGGAGGTGTAAGTCAAGATCATTAGATCGTCAGGATTCGCCTTCGCGATTTCCGCTTCCCAAATGTCGTCTTTCGCCATCTGTTCTCGGCCAAGTTCGAGAAGTTCTTCAAATGAAATGCACATCTCGTCGTCAAGATGCCGCAACCCTTCCATGTCAAAAATGATGATCTTTCGGAGTGTCGGTGTCCGGTCCCGAACTTCAAGTACTTTGTCGAGCTGCTCTTCGTCTTCAGCGAAGTAAAAGCGTGTTCCACTATCACTAATTAGGTACTCGACTTGATTGGGGGCATCAGTCGGATAGACACCATTACAGACGCCGCCGATGCAGATTGTGCCAAGGTCCGCGAACATCCATTCCTTGTTAATCTCCGAGGCGATTGAGCAGACATCGCCACGTTCCAGACCAAGGGACTTGAGCCCGAGCCCAACTAACTTTGCGTACTCGCCCCAGTCAGACCACGTGTATTCGTTCCAAATACCGAAATCTTTCTCGCGGATCACGACTTTGGATTGCAGCTCACTAACGCGTGCCCAAAACAGTTCCGCCATCGTTGCGTGACCATCCACGATGCTTGAAGTGTTTATCTCCATGTCTTTCGCTTCTTCCAACGTCGCCTTCCTCGTACCCCGCCTGCTTTCATGCCGAGATAGAACTCCTGCACATCGGTAGATTGCGACAGACGTTCGGTTGAATCTTCCATAACAACCCGACCGGATTCCATGATATAGCCGTAACGTGCGACTCCCAATGCCATCTTCGCGTTCTGCTCGACTAGCAATACGGTGACATGCTGCTCCTCATTCAGCCGAACAACGATTTCTGCAATCTCATGGACGAGTCGAGGCGACAACCCTAGCGAAGGTTCGTCGAGCAGCATCACTTTCGGTCTCAGCATGAGTGCACGACCGATCGCAAGCATTTGTTGCTGACCGCCTGACAAGAATCCTGCTGGGAGTTTCCGGTGTTCATGTAACTGCGGGAAATAGCTGTATACGGTGTCCAAGTCGTGTTCCAAGTCCCGACTGGCTTGAGTAAACGCACCCACTCGCAGGTTTTCTTCCGTAGTCAGGAACGGAAAGACTTCACGACCTTCAGGCACGTGTGCGACACCTCGACGGGCAATAACATCGGGTTCCTTGGCGGTGACGTCTTCCCCCTCGAATGACACTGATCCTTTCTGGGGTTCAAGCGCGCCGGAAATCGTCTTCAACACGGTCGTTTTTCCTGCTCCGTTCGCACCGAGCAAAGTAACGATGTTCCCTTCCTCTACTTCTATCGATACACCGCGAATCGCCATGATCGGTCCGTAGTAGGACTCGACATTTCGGACCTCTAACATCGCCATCGCTTAGTCGCCCAGGTAAGCACTGATGACATCGGGATGCTCGCGGACTTCGTCAGGTGTCCCGATCGTCAGCAATTCGCCATCGGACAACGCCATCACCCGGCCAGATACCTGTCCAAGAAGGTTCATATCGTGTTCGACCATGATGACAGTTACCCCGAGTTCTTCATTGATATCTTCGATCCAGAACGAAAGATCCTCAGTCTCTTCCGGATTGAGACCCGAAGACGGTTCATCAAGTAGAAGCAATTGAGGTTCGAGACTTAAAGCGCGCCCAAGTTCTACGATCTTTCGTGCACCAAACGGCAAGGCGTCAATTCGTTGATCTCGGTAACTCTGCAAGTCGAGCAAATCGATGATATCTTCAACTTTCTCGCGAAAAGCCAATTCTTGGCGTCTCACATGCGGAAAAAAGAACATCTCTGAGAGAAAACTTGTGCTGCGATGAGTATGGTGTGCGGTGAGAAGGTTTTGCAGTACCGTTTCGTTCTCGAATAGCTCCGTGTTCTGAAACGTCCTCGCGATACCACGGGCAGCGACTTCGTGCGGCGGGATGTTGCTGATCCGTTCGTCGTTCAGAAACAGGTCGCCTTGGTCTAGATCATAAAACCGACTGATCAAGTTAAAGACGGTCGTTTTCCCGGCGCCGTTAGGACCCATGATGCTGAAGATTTCACCCTTCTCGACGTTGAATGAAACGTCATGAAGAGCACGTACGCCGCCGAAGCTAACGCCAATCTCTTTAGCTGCAAAAATACTCAATGAACTCGTTCCGTTCGAAGGTAAGACTTCTGACGCTTAAACGTCGCTTTGCGATATAGCGGAAACTGAGTGAAGTACGACCGAATCTTTACCCATCGTCCATAAAGTCCTAGTGGTTCGTACATCAAGAAGAAAAGCAATATTGACCCGAATACCAACGGTTCTAATCCGCGTCTCTGCGCCAACCATGTCGGCAGGAAATCTCGCAGTATCGCGATCACTTGAGGCAGAATCGAAATAAACATCGCGCCAAAGACGATACCGTGCACTGACCCTAATCCCCCGACCACGACGAGCATAAGTAGCTTGATCGACAGCAAAATCGTGAAATTCTCCGGAAAGAGCATGCCGATCTTGTGTGAGTAAAGTGCTCCAGCTAATCCTGTAAAAGCCGCAGACAATGTAAAAGCAAGGGTTTTGGTTTGTACAAGATTGACACCCATCGCTTGTGCCGAGATTTCGGAATCTCGTACCGCCACCATGGCGCGACCGATCGGCGATCTCAGTAGATTAATCACCAGCAGCATTACCGCTGTTACGATGACTAAACAAAGGAAATAAAAGACGATATCTGAACCAAAATCCACTCCGAACATCACGGGTTCTGGCACGATAAATCCGCGGTGGCCACCCGTGACCGGTCGCCATGCACTAATGACCTTTTCGATGATGAAAGCAAACGAAATCGTTGCCACCGCAAGGTAGATACCGGTCATCCTCAATGCAGCGACACCGATGATGGCACCAAGAAAACCGGAGATCAAAGCCGCCATGAGCAACGACGGGAAGAAAGGTACGCCGAGTTTAAAAAGCACAGCGTGAGCATATGCACCAATCGCCATAAATGCCGCATGACCCATGCTCACCAGACCGGTATAACCAATCAGGAGCATCAATCCGGCTCCTGCTATGACCCAAATGAATAAATAGGTCAGCTCGCCAACGTAGAAACTCTCAAGGAAGAACGGTGCGAGGATGAGCGCTGCCATCAACAACCCGTACCAGAAACGCTGCCCGTTGTGCAGGAAGAGGTTAATGTCCTGCGTGTATTTAGTTTTGAGGACGAATCGCATCAGACTTTCTTTCGTTGAAGCGTTGCGATTAAGCCCTGTGGGCGAATGAACAGCATGAGTAACAGCAATACGTAGACTGATGTTTCACCGTATGCTCCCTCGAATGTGTAGCCAACGAATTGCTCGACGATGCCGATACAAATTCCGCCAATGAGTGCACCCGCTAGGCTCCCAAATCCGCCGACGATCGCCGCAACGAATGCTTTGATTCCCACGACGAAGCCGATGCCTGGGTAGATCAACTGTAGAGGCGCGACCAATAGCGCGGCAACTGCCGCGATTGCGGTTGACAAGCACCAAGTTATTGTGACGACACGTCGTACGGGTATACCAACATACGCCGCCGCGAGTTGGTTTTGGGACGCGGCTTGCATCGCGACGCCAAATCGGGTAAATCGCAAAAAGAGGTAGAGCCCAAGACACAGCAAGATGGTGCAACCTACAACCACAAGCTGCTCGTAATCTAGGCTTACTTGCCCCAGCACGAGGGGATCGATCGAATATGGCGTATCAAACTCTTTCTCATCATGACCCCAAATCATCCCCGCGACGGCCCGTAGCACGAAACCTAACCCGATCGTCAGCATGAGCACCGCGAACGGTGGTTCACCAATCATCGGTCGAATGATCGTACGCTCCAACACTAGACCAAACAACGCCATCAGGAATATCGTGAGGACTACCACCGGAAGATAGCTGAACCCTAACTTGCTCGCGAGCATGTAGGCGATGAACGCACCCCACATCATGATGTCGCCCTGAGCGAAATTGACCATTTCGGTCGCTTTGTAGATCAACACAAACCCTAAGGCAACAAGCCCATAAAGGCATCCGTGCGAAATACCGGTAACAAGAAGCTGGACGAAAGTGCCCAGACTGATGAAATCCAAAGAGTGACTCTCTAGTTCGAGATCAGTTCGGCGCTGTGTGGCGCGCGGGAATTATCGACGCTAACGTGGAGTACGTAGCTACGTATCTCGCAATACAACGGCAGCTAATCAAGAGGTTTTAGATTACCGTCGTCATCCCGTAATTCGGGACCATTGACGCGAACGCGTCCGTCACCGAATTTCCCATCACGGTTACGCAATGTGTCCCGCAAGCCAATGTCCGCTACCGACCTTCTGAAACCGCCAGCAGCCTTCGTGTTGTGGCCTCGGACATCGTTTTCGCTTGCCATACGCTGAAGTGTCCGAGCACCCATCAATTCCAGCGCCATATTAATGATCCGCTTGTTGGTTGAAAGAAGATCAGGATCGATCAATGCGAGTCGGTCGGCTAGTTGCTCGACTTCATTTTCCAAGTATTCACTCGGAACTGCTTTCATCACTAGCCCAATCTGTTGAGCTTCTTTACCTGTGATGTAGTCGCCCGTCAGATTAAGACGTTTCGCCCATTGAGGTCCAACGTGATAAATCCACATGTTGTTTGGAAGCGCGCCTAAGTCCCTCGCTGGTGGGAAGCCCATTAACGTGTCGTCTGCCGCAATGATCATGTCACACATGAGCGCTATGTCGGTTCCACCTGCAAGACAGTACCCGTGTAACTGAGCGATGACGGGTTTGTGCATGTCAAAGATCGCCATCCTATAACGTTGGGCGCGTTCCAGCTGCCAAGCGTCGTCATCGATGCTACTGCCGCCACGGTATTCGTTCTCTTCCGACTGGACTCTTGAGATCGGAACGTTCCCATCCGCGCCTGTAAGGTCATATCCTGCGGAAAACGCGCGACCCGCCCCGCGCAATATAACGCAGTGAACGGCTCGGTTGTTGTCCGCTTCCCATAATGCCTCATTGAGTTCCGATTGCAGCCTTAAAGTAAGTGCATTCAGTTTTTCGGGGCGATTTAGCGTGATTCTGGCACGACCGTCTTCGACTTCGTAGAGGATGCTGTCAAATTCGCTCATAATGCGGTCTCAATATGGATCGAATCCGCGATTTTATTGTGGCGACTCGTTTTCTAAACACACACATCGGATCTAACCAAATGATCGACCAAATTCGAATCGTCCTAACGCACGGCGTCATTGGAACGTTGTTTCTTAGTGTGTTTTTAACGGTTAATGCCTTTGGCAGTGGCGAGACGATCTACAACGAGAAGTGCGCCTTATGTCACGACAAACCCACCGATCCCAAGGTGCCACATCGACGCACCATGGCACAGTACTACCAATCGCGGGTTCTCGACACGCTAACTGTCGGTCGAATGGCACCGTTCACGCAAGGACTCAGTGGGGATCAGATTCAGGAGGTCGTTGAGTACGTCACTCAGCGTGTTCCCGACCCGGATGAAGCAGAACGTCTCTTCCGCTGCACCGACGCATCAGTAAACGCGGACCCCGTAATCGCACACTGGGGCGTCGACGAGCGAAACACACGCTATCAACCGAACAGTTCGATCGATGCATCAAACGTTGGTTCACTTAAGCTCAAATGGGCGTTCGACGTACCCGAAAGTCGCACGATGCGAGGTTATCCTGCTGTATCGGAAGACACGATCTTTTTGCCAAACACGACCGGCAAGCTATATGCACTGAATCGCGAAACCGGTTGTGTCAAGTGGTTCTTCGATGCAGAGGCTGAAATAAGAACTGCTGCACACTTATTCGAGATCGATGGTATGCCGGTCGTATCGGTTGGGTTGTCCTCAAATGAACTTGCGGTTGTCAATGCAAAGGATGGTTCACTAGTTCACCGCGAAAACGTAGCAATATTCCAGCAGTCCATGCTCACGGGCTCACAACGGGCATACGATGGCCATCTTTACGTGCCCTTGTCTGCGATTGATGTCGCGCTGGCTATGAATCCGGTGTACCCATGTTGCATTGGCCACGGCGGAGTACATGCGGTAAGTCTTGACGACTGGTCGATTCGCTGGACCGCTCACACGACCGAAGATGCGAAACCGACCTATAAGAACGATCTCGGCGTTCAGATGCAAGGTCCCTCCGGCGCACCCGTATGGACAACACCCGCGATCGACGCAAAACGAAACCAGTTGTATATCGGCACCGGTGAGAACACGTCCTCTCCGGCAACACATACATCTGATGCAATCATTGCCTACGACCTGACAACCGGCGCTGAAAAGTGGATTTTCCAAGGCACGGAAAACGATGCGTTCAACATGGCGTGTGGTCGTCGGATGGGCCCGAACTGTCCGAAGGAGCGTGGACCTGACTTTGACTTTGGCGCGTCACCGGTACTGACCACCACATCTGCGGGCGTCGATCTGGTATTAGCGGGTCAAAAGTCAGGCGACGTTTGGGCACTGAATCCTGACAACGGCGGGCTCGTTTGGCACAACAGATTGTCCCCTGGCTCTGCCCTCGGCGGCGTCCACTGGGGCATCACGGTCATTGGTGACGTGCTCATCGTCCCGATTGCTGACCCGGAATTTGTTGATGGTGCCAATCCTGGTGTCTTCGCGCTTGACATTAAGACGGGTGAACTCATTTGGTCGCACAAAGCCGAACGTGGTTGCGAATTCAGCGGTTTGCGACGAGCAATTTCAATGACAGAGTGGCCGAGCTGCCCTTGGCATTACGCGTTTTCCGCTGCACCTGCAGCAACGAATGACGTTGCGTTCGCTGGTTCGTTGGACGGTCGCGTATTCGCGTTCAGCGTCACTGACGGCGAAGTCGTTTGGTTGTATGACACGAAGCAAGAATTCGAAGGCACCAACGGTACGGATGCACATGGCGGATCGATCGATAACCCTGGAATCGCTATCGCCGGTAATCAAGTTATGGTGCTGTCTGGATACGACATGTTTGGACAGATGCCAGGCAACGTACTGTTGATGTTTGAAGTACCTCAGCCGACTCAAAAATCTTTCGATGAACAGGCTGAAGGTGAGTAACGCAAAACGTATTCGCTTGTGCGACGAGTCGATCTGAATTTAGATTCAATTTGACGGTACGACCGTCATATTCCATGAAATATGACGACACTACCGTCATTTTTGGCCTGTGTTCACAGTAAATAACGCAGAAACGTTGTAGACTTCCGACAACGACCGTACTAAGAGGTTTTATCTACGGTTCGCTTAAGTGACGTAACTCGTGAGCCCGCACCGTTGGTGAAACTATCACTGGATGAGTGACATCCGATGTCGTTTAAATAGAAACCAAAGTTCTATCATCAGGTACATGAAACGCCGATATCGGCGTTTCATGATTTATCTTCGGCGATTTAAAGGAAATGAATCTACCGGGAATCACCTCGTAGAGTGTAGAAAAGCGGTTATTTCGCGGAGTGTCGACAACATTCTCTTAAACCTGCCGCCATAGTCAGCTTCGACCGAAGTTCTCGTCGTACTTCCGCAATTCCGCACGGCCGACGACCAAATGATGGACTTCATCCGGACCATCCGCGATACGTAACGTTCTCTGCCCGGTATACATGCCTGCAAGCGGGGTCCACTGCGAGACGCCTGAAGCACCATGAATCTGAATCGCTTCATCAATAATCCGACACACACGCTCCGGAATTACCGCCTTGATCATGTGTACCCATACGCGCGCTTCACGATTGCCGAGGACATCCATCGCCTTCGCGGCTTTCAAGACCAAGAGACGCATCATTTCGATGTCAATGCGCGCTCTCGATACGAGTTCGAGGTTCTTGCCCAACTGAACGAGCGTTTTCCCGAATGCTTCGCGGGACATACCACGTGTAACGAATAACTCCAGCGCTCGTTCGGCTTGACCAATCGAACGCATGCAATGATGAATCCGACCGGGTCCTAATCGTCCCTGCGAAATCTCAAATCCGCGACCTTCGCCTAGGAGGATGTTCTCTTTCGGGACTCTCACGTCCTCGAGTTTGATGTGCATGTGGCCATGCGGTGCATCGTCGTGACCGAATACGGTCATTGGTTCAATGATGTTCACGCCAGGAGTATCCAACGGTACGAGGATTTGGCTCTGCTGTAAATGAGGCGCAGCATCAGGACTGGTTTTGACCATGCAAATCATGATCTTGCAGCGCTTGTCGCCGGCTCCAGAAATGTAGAACTTCTCGCCGTTAATCACCCACTCGTCGCCTTCAAGCACAGCACGAGTTCCAATCTGTTTCGCGTCTGACGACGCTAGATTGGGTTCGGTCATACCGTACGCTGAACGAATCTCGCCATTGAGCAGCGGCTTTAACCACTTCTCTTTATGTTCGTCGGTTCCGTATCGCTCCAGTACTTCCATGTTTCCTGTATCGGGTGCGCTGCAGTTCAAACATTCAGACGCAATCGGGTTTTTCCCAAGCTCAGTAGCGATGTACGCATAGTCGAGGTTCTTTAGTCCTTCGCCGGTTTCGGCATCAGGTAAGAAGAAATTCCACAAACCGTTGCTTTTCGCTTTGTCCTTCAAACCACCCAAGATTTCCTCTTGACGTGGCGAAAGACTCCAACGATCACCATGCTCAGCAGCAGCCGCTTGGAATGCTGGCGTTTGCGGCGCAATGTCATTTTGAATGAATGTTTTGACGGCGGCGAGAAGCGGTTCTGCTTCCGCACTCATCGTCAGGTTGTTCAGATCCACTTCTAGGTCAGGTTGAATGGCGGCTTCAGCCATGGCAATCTCTCAATCTCGAGTAAATTCGGCGGGCGTCATTTTATTGTTGATGTACAACCTAGACTGTGGTACATCGGCTTCACGCTGATATTTTCAGCGTGAATCACCAATTTGATTGTGCTATCGATTCTACAATTGCGCTTCAACCGTCGGTCCGTTACAGCGTGTCGAAACTCATCCTACCCATCGAAAAACCGTTCGAGTACGACTTAACCCTACCCGGGAGTAAGAGCATCGCCTTGCGGCAATTGCTCATCTCTGCATTAGCTTTTGACGATTCAACGCTATTCGGCATACCGCCTTGTGACGATGTGGATGCGATGCTTGATTGCCTTGAACGCCTCGGAACCAAGTTCAGCGGCTCACTGGAAGACGGTCTTCAGCTGACGCCTAATTTCAATTCAGATGGTGAGGTCGAACTGGATGCGAGGCAAAGCGGTGTCTCGTTGAGATTGTTGCTTGCCGCCGCGTCTTTAAGACAAGGCGTGACGCGATTTATCGGACGAGAGTCCCTCGCAAACCGACCGAATAAAGCCCTACTCGACGCAATCTCAGGAATAGGTTGCGTCGTTGAGTCGAACGATGGGAAGTTACCGATCACGATTAGCAGCGCACCGACAAATAATGGCAGTACGAGGCTCGATGCCACGTTATCGAGTCAATACCTCTCAGCACTATTGATTGTCGGACCGTGTTTCCCGCAAGGGTTGGAAGTGCAACTGATCGATCAATTAGCTAGCGCGTCATACGTCGCAGGAACTCTTGGCGAGATAGAAAATCGCGGCGTCAAGATCGAACAGGACATGAGCAGTAGCATCTTTAGGATGCGACCACAAACCTATCAAGGTGGTCACTTCAATATAGAAGGCGATGCCTCTTCAGCGACCTATCACATGGCGTTAGCCACTTTACATGGTGGAACGGTCGAATTGACGAATGTCGGTCGGTCCAGTTGGCAACCAGACTATGGCTTCATCGACGTGTGCGCGCAGTTAGGCGCGGAAATCGAACAGCATGAGTTTTCGACAGTGATCCGAGGACCAACCGAGCTTGAGCCGCTTGATACTGTTGACATGTCAGAGATGCCAGACGCCGCGCCTACGCTTATGGCGATCGCACCGTATTTACCACAACCGGTGAAGATATCGGGATTGTCTACTCTGCGTCACAAGGAATGCGACCGAATAGCCTGTCCTGCCCGAGAACTATCGCGTGCCGGGGTTCGCGTTGAAGAGGGCGCGGATTATTTAAAGATTTGGCCAAGCAAACCTAACCCGACAATCTTTGACACTTACGATGACCATCGGATGGCGATGTCACTTTCAGTATTGGCGTCCAAGACTGACGGTTGTCGGATTAACGATCCGTTGTGCGTCAATAAGACTTACACGAACTATTGGCGCGACATGAGTCTCGCATACGTTTAAAAGGTTCGCTTACAGGGCTGTCGGAACGATGACTCCCTGATCAGAGAGCGTCTGAATCTCCGCTTCAGTAAATCCGTATTCCATCAAAACCTCCGCACCGTGCTCGCCCAGTTCCGGTGAGCACCTAAAAATGTCCGTCTCGGTTTCACTAAAGCGTCCCGGTGGTCGTGGTTGGCGCATTCGACCTCCAACCGGATGATCAAATTCCATCAACGCACCCATCGCTTTGATCTGCGGATCTTCTATTACTTCGGGTCGGCTGTTAATTTCAGCAAACGGAACCTGATTCGTTTCTAAGCGTTCAACCAGCTCTTTGGTCGTGAATTTCTGATAGCTCTCGTTCAGGATTTTTTGGAACAGCTGGCTGTTCGCTTGTCGTGCAGCTGGGGTCGAAAATCGTGGATCATCGAGGAGAAGGTTTGAAAGCTCCAATGCATCGAATAGTCCTTGCCACTCGCCTCGTTTGACCGGCATTGTGGCAATGTAGCCGTCTTTTGTTTCTCGTACAAAATAAGAGTGGCTGCCGTATGACCGAGGTGGCGTTTCCTCACCAACAAATGTGAAGTTCGCCATGCTGTCCGGCCACATAAAAAACAGCGCAGAATCAAGCATGGAAACTTGGACGAACTGACCGCGTCCAGTTTGTTCACGTGCGTATAACGCTGAGGAGATGTTCTGGGCTGCGGTAATAGCGGTGACTTTGTCACATAGCAGCGTATTGATCATCTGTGGCTTTTCTACACTCGGGTCTGCCTGAAGTGAAGCCACACCCGAGATCGCTTGAATTACCGCATCGTATACCCGGCGTTTCGCGTAAGGACCCACGGACCCAACGCCGTTAATCGACGCGTAGATCAATCGTTCGTTGATCTCCTGCAATTGTTCCCAGCCAAACCCCAATCGTTCCATGACGCCTGGGCGATAGTTTTCCACTACCACGTCGGCTTGAGAAAGCATGCGCCGAAGGACATCCTTACCCGCGTCAGTACGTAAATCAAGCACCATGGCTCGTTTATTGCGATTCATCACGGCGAAAGGTCCGGATACGCCATGCCGAGAGTAGCGAGCACCCGCTCGCATGGTATCGCCTTCGGGCGCTTCGATCTTGATGACATCCGCGCCGTGATCGCCAAGTATCGACGCACAGATCGGACCGGAGTAAATAGAAGTTAAATCTAGAACTTTGACGCCGTCAAGCGGACCCGGCACCGCTATCCCGCTCCCGCCTCGCTTGCGCGTTGCACTTCCCGGAGTCGGCTTCGCTCGATCTCGTGATCCTGCAAATCTGAGTCTCGGTCATATACGACATTGCCATCTTTTACGAACGGAACCGCCATCGACCAAAGTTTGCCGCTTGAACTATAGATCGGTTCCGAACTATATTGTGCTAGATACGCACGACGACGACGATCCGTCTTATTCGCGCTACTTCGATGCAGACTAGTGCTCGAAAACACAACAATCGAGCCTTTAGGAACGTTGATCTCAACACCAGGTTCGTCGCCGTGATAGCCAACTAAATCATTGGTTCCCTTCTCACTGACATGGTCAAGTACGTTATTACGCGTGCCGATCACGTCATGCGGGAGCACGGAAATCGTCCCATTTGCAGCTGACATATCGTCCAACGCACACCAACATGTGAGGTACGGCTTGTGGACATTCTCACGATCAATGAACTTTACGTACCCACTATCCTGGTGCCAAGCGAACTTCATTCCCTGCTCGGCGCCTTTGACGACCCATTGTTCAACAAACAGATAGGCGTCAGGACCTAAAAAACTTGCCGTTATTTCACGCATTAATTCACCGAACAAGAATCGATGCATGTCCGGGCTCTTGCGATAGCGGTTACTGATGAAATATCGCTTGCCTTTATGGGTGATGCCCATAACGTCGAGTTCTTTGTTTTCCATCCAAGCATCGGTGTAGCCGATGAAATACCCACACTCCATTTGGAGCATGGCGAGCATCTCTGCATCAATGACACTTGGAAGGATGGCGAAGCCGTCTTTTTCGTAGCTACGAACAGCTTCTTCAGGTACTGTGTAGGTCATGGTCGCATAGTTTATTGATGCATTTCCGCTTGTCTGATTAACGTGCGGCAAACTGGCGCACCATTTCTTCAACTAAATCAAATTAACGCTATGGCTGATTCTGATCCGATCAAAGATCTTTCGCTAGAGAAGTATGCGCTCGAACTGGATACCGATGGACTCACGATTGTTCCTCCGGAAGTCACAGGCGTAGATTCGGCGCTGTTCGAACGATGCACCGAAGTACTTTTGGACAGGTTCTCTGAGATCACCGGCGGTTGTGGGATTACGCTTGAAGATGGACCTACTGACGAACTTCATTGGCCTACTCCGCCAAATAGTGGCTTACGACCGAAGGATGCGCCGGAACCAACGCAGATGCTGATTCAGCAACTATTGCAGTTGGATCGGTGTTTTCGCGATTTGTTTGTGAACCCGGTCACTGACGCCCTGATCGGACACCTGTTTGGTCGTGGTCCTGGCGGAAAACGAAACTGGCGATACAGTAGTACCAATTCCTTCGTTAAGTGGCAAGGCGACTTCGGATACGGCGAGCACTTGGGTTTGCACTGTGACCAAGGGGCGAATCCTCTACCGTGGGGTCATACTGCTTTAACCGCGAATGCGACGTGGGCGTTGACAACGTACACGAAGGAAGATGGTGCGCTTGCGTACGTACCTAAATCTCACAAGTCGAACGCTCACCCAAATCATCCGTTCGCGTCACAACGAGCCGTTGCGGCCGAGTGCGTTCCCGGTTCCGTGATCATTTGGCCGGGAACCACGTGGCACGGTGCATTCCCGAAGAAAACCAAAGGTCTTCGATTGAATGCGGTTGCCTACTATCGTCATCACGCAGTACTCCCTCAAGAAAACATGAAGGTCACGATGCGCGAGCAACCGTGGGACGACTGTGACGATCCAGACACGATACGAGAACTGATCGGCTTTGACGATGCGTTCCCTTACGAAACCCAGAATCAGGTTGTACCGCAGCTAGCTCCGGCTGCATAGTTTTTCTTCAACGAGCTACCACATGTCTGAAGGGCAACGACTACGCATCGGTGAGCATGTGCCGATGCTGGTCTGCGCTGACGTACAGGCTTCCATTCGTTTCTACCGCGACATTCTTGGATTTGAAGTCGCAGATCGGATGGACGATGTCGGACTCACCGGGTGGGCTTCGCTTACTAGAACTCACAATCGCATCATGCTGACGAGTGCGAGTTACCTAAAAGCACCAGAAAAGAACGCGGACGGCGCTTTAGATTCGGACGTCATACATTACTTCCATTGTGAAGATGTCGTAGGTATTCGCACGCACTTACAAAACGCCGGGGTTGAGGTGAGTGACTTTTACGTAAGGTTCTACGAAAAGAAGGAAATAGAGTTTCGAGATCCAGACGGACGGCTCTTGATTTTTGGCGAGGACTCGAACGAAGATCCGACTCCTGAATGACTAAGTCGATTTATTAGGCGATCGTTGCCACTTGAGTTACCGTTAATACGAATCTGTGACGATCTTTAATTATTTACGACCGCTTGGTAATTACTATCTGTCAGACAGGCTTATTGTCCTCGCGGAACGCCTTCAGTCACAAACTCGTACTGCGAATGGATACTCTTGTTAGTAAAATCGAGTTGGGGTCGTTAGGTAGTAATTTTCCGTCCTTATTCTTACGTATCGAAAATGACCTTGCCATATGTCAAATAGTAAGGGTGACAAGCTGAGTGAAGAGCAACTTCAAAAAGCTGAGTCATTACTCAAAGCGTCGGTTTCACGACCAGAAGACAATATCCGCCAGGACATCGGCCGTCTGTTAGACGCATTAGAAATTGATAACGTAATTACGTATCGAACAGCTGGAGGTCCCGCGGATATTTACTTGCCGCGAAGACGCACCTTTTTCGAGACAAAGACCGTCGGGCTTGCGGACGATCCTCATAAACCTCAAGCTCGTGAAAACAATGAGTCTCCATTCAGTCAATTAGAGCGGTATCTCTTAAGCGAACTGCATGTCGAACTTGATCAACTTGGTTTGGAGGAGCGCGATAACTGCGACTGGCACGGTATCCTGACTGATGGACGAGTGTGGCATGTTTGGCGTTTCGATAACAAATCGGGAGCCGTTGCTCAAGAAGTGATAAGTGATTTTCGTCCAATAAACGCCGACCAGTTGCTACACCATTTGATGCCGATTCTAAATACCAAACCAGTGGGTAAGCCCTGGATACCTCCAGATCCGCGCTCAATTTTTGAACCTGCCCACGAGCAATTACAAGATCTTTACGAGAGTCTTCGTGGCGAAAGATTAGAGCAGACACAAACTAAGAGCGATCTATGGCTTGAGCTACTTCGAACCGGCAGTATGGAGCCCGAGAACGTAGTAGCTCGACGTCGACTATTCGTTACTCATACGTTTCTTGTTGCGCTGGCCCGCGGAGTAATTCACACCGTATCGAATCCGCATCAAAAACCGGATGCTTCCGTAATCTTGAAAGATGGTTTCGTCTCGTGGGTGTTGGACAGCAATAAAGGACGTGATTGGGCACAGCATCTTCTAATGAGTGTTCACTCGTTCGAATGGCGACGACGCCGTGGCGATGTACTCCGCCCGTTGTATGAGCAGTTCGTAGATGCCCGAGACAGAAAAACCTTTGGTGAGTACTACACGCCTGACTGGCTTGCAGAACTGCTGGTTGAGCAAGTGCTAGATGAAACGTGGTGCGAGACGGCCATACGTGCGGCACTGAAAGCAGAAAGGAATCAGGAGGAGTTAGAGGGCGTAGGGGTTCTTGACCCGTGTTGTGGTTCTGGTACTTTTTTATATCACGCAGCACTGAGATTACTCCGCTCTCCTGTCCTAAAAGATGTCTCGAATAGCCGTCGGGCAGCCGCTATCTCAAGGTTAGTCATCGGGATCGACGTACATCCAGTTGCAGCAGAAATCTCACGCGCCACCCTTCTTCGAGCATTGCCTTCGGAGCCGCCCGATGGCGAGTCCGCGATTCGAGTATATGTTGGTGATTCACTGCTTGTCAGCACATTCGATGAAGACTCGCTTTTCCGACGGTTAAACGGAGAGGTACGTATAACAACGCCTGGTGGTAGATACGTGTCAATACCTCAGTCGTTCGTAGAACAACCGGATTTCACAGACAATTTACGCAGACTAATCGCATCGGCGGCTTCGAATCAAGCGCTCTTTCAAGATATCCTCGATTCCGTGCCCGCTGAAGATCGCATAACACTATCGGAGTGCCATGAATCCTTTAAAACAATAATCGAGAATGAAGGCAATTCGGTGTGGGCTTGGTATATTGCCAATACAGCTGGACCTCTTCGCCTTCGAGAACAAAAAGTCGACCGAATCGTATCCAATCCACCTTGGGTTTCCATGACCGATATCCAAGTTCCTAGTCGCAAGCGCGTATTGGAAGAATTTGCAGACGATCGCATGAATCTATGGACTGGCGGACGGAACGCACCGCACTTCGATATCTCACAGTTGTTCATAAAGCGTACTCGCGACCTCTATCTTTCCAGTCCTGAATCAGACCCCGCCGCATGGTTGGTGAAGAAATCAGCTCTGATTTCGGGAGGATGGAGTAAATTCCGAGAATGGCATTCACCGATATTGGCTCAGACGTTGGACTTAGAAGCGATAAAGCCATTCGGCGGTGGTGATGCACGGCGTTGTTGTGTGCTGTTCGATTTCAGGTATTCCAATCTGGCGGATTCGGATCGAATCTACGCACGCATTGCAGATGGCAAATTAGCTCCCGAAATAACGTTACAGGAGGCAAACGAACACGTCAGTTTTCACCCATCCCCCGACCCGCTTCCAAAAGAGATTTCAGATTATGTCGACGCAAAAGATCAGCCGCTATTTCGGCAAGGGGCAACAATAACGCCAAAAGTCCTAACAATCATCGATAAAGCCGTTCCTACTGGTCGGCAAGGCGAATTCGAGATTACAACTGAGCGTTCGGCGAAAGGAGATTGGCAGCAAGTCAATCCCCAAGTAGGCAATCTGAAAGAAAATTGGATTCATGATCTGCTTACATCCTCTCAGCTTTTAGTCTTTGAATGTGCGCTTACACTGCCTCAAGCAATCATTCCAATGACATCCGCAGGATCGCTAGTTGAGGATCCAGTGCATGAATCAGATTTCTGGAGTTCTCTAGACGAAATCTATCAAGAGTTAAAAGGCAAAGGACGAAGAACCCCAAAAACGTTACGAGAACAAATTGATTTTAGTAGCAAACTCTCTTCGCAACTTTCGAAAGCGTCCAGTCGAAAGACACTCGTACTGTATCCCACTTCCGGCGATATTATGAGGGCTTCCCGCTGGCGACCTGGCGCAGCAATTCTTCAGCACACAGTACACTATTACCAATGTCAAACATCAGATGAAGCTGCGTATCTTGTTGCTCTATTGAATGCTCCGTGTTTGGGAAGAGCGTTTCTCGAAAGTAGAACTAGCGGACGCCATTTCACAAATAATCCTTGGCGGAATGTACCAATAGCAAAATACGAAAAGACGAACGCGACTCACCGCAGACTAGCTTCGTTATGTAAACGCGCGGAACGTGTTACACATACTTGGCTTGTGTCTCAGGAACAGAATCTTGGTCAAGTAGCGGCATCTAATCGCATCAGAGAATTACTGGCTAACGCGCTTATTCTTGATGAAATAGATCAAGAAGCCAGACTCTTACTCCCGAACCATACGGACTAACGCACAGTCCGTATCTGTTATCTGTTCTCCCTCGGTTTCGTGCTTTCATTCTTGGGTCATTAATACGTTCTCAGTCGTTGCTCGCAAAAATTGAACCGTTGTGAGCGAGAGTGAGGATTGAGTCTTGGCAGCTACGCTTCAAGTGACCTTACCAAAATTGGTCCGCTCGCGGAATCATCGATTCGATAATCCGTAGAGACGTTCTACGTTCGTTCGTGTGATCTTGTCGCGGTCTTCTGACGGTATATCCGCGAAGACCTCGTCAAGCACGTTAAGTGAACATGGCCAAGTCGAATCGACATGCGGATAGTCTGAACCCCACATCAAGTTATCCACGCCAATCAACTCGCGGGTTAGGATAGCAGGACGGTCGTCTTCGATGGTTGCCCAAAACTGGCGAGCCCAAATATCGTGCGGCTTTTCACCCGTATAAGTTCCTTTATTACGGAAGCTGTATTCACGCTGTAATCCCTGCTCGATGCGATCAAGCCAGTGTGCGATCCATCCACCATTGAATTCGGCGACGACAAACTGCAGATCTGGAAACTTGGTAGCGACCCCATGCACGATGAGTTCTACGAGCGAACGCTGAATGGAAATTTGTGACTGAGCATAGTCGCCAACCGGATCACGAAGCACACGATTCTGGCGGAACTCCTTTGGCGTGTACGCGTTTGTGCCGACGTGCATCGCAAGTGGGAACCGAGCTTCTTCGGCGGCGGCCCATACAGGGTCGTAGATTTCGTCGTAATACGGGTGTTCTGGAGGCGAAGTACAGGGAATACAACCACCTTTGAATCCCAGCTTCACCACGCGATGAAGTTCCTCAACTGCCGCTTCAGGATCTTGAATTGGAATAGCTGCCAGTCCGAATAGTCGACCACCCGCGGCCGACGAATAGTCATGCAACCAGTCGTTGTAATTCTTCTGGCAGGCAACCAGCAATTCGAGATTTTCGAAACTGAAGAGACCGAAGAAACCAGGATATAGGAATTCCGCGGCTACTCCGTCGATGTCTTGATCCACATGACGTTCCGCACCATTTTTTATGCCTTCCCGGATTCCATCGTACCCCTGGGACATGATCTTGACGATGTCGCCGTCAGACATGTCTTCAACGTTCGGCTTGTAACCAGTGCGTCGTTCGACCTCTGCGCCTTCGCGCGCGCGAAGACCGGCGATACCGATCCGTTTACGAACGCCGGCAGCACCTTTTGACGGAATGATGATCGCGTCTTTATCGGTACCGGCATACATGATGCGTGGTGCATCGTCACCGAATCTCTCTGGTAAACCCGTAAAAACATCCGCTGCTTCGACTACATGTGAGTCGGCTGAAATGGGTTGCATAGACGTCGTCCCCCGTAGAACTCAAGGTCTAGTGCGGGCAATATACACGATTCAGTTTCGCAGAGTTACGTAAGCAGCCGCGTACATACAAGAAAAATCAGTTTAGAGTTCGTCGTACGTGACAGATGTGACGCCTACTCCGCAAATAAAAAAGCCGAGGCGATCGGCATCGCCTCGGCTGTCAATTAAGTTTCTACTTGCTACGATGAGCCGTTGGACAAAGCCTCAAGCACGTTCGGAGGCGACATAGGTAGCTCCGTGAATCGCATGTCCAACGCACGACTTACAGCGTTACCAACGGCTGCAAGCGGCGCGACGATCGGCGTTTCACCACAACCTCTGACGCCGAACGGGTGATTCGGATTAGGTACCTCGACGATTTCCGTATCGAGCATCGGTAGATCTGATGCGACTGGAATTCGATAGTCCAGAAAACCCGGATTCTCTAAGACACCTGATTCATCGTAGATGTACTCTTCGTTCAGAGCCCAACCGATGCCTTGCGCGGCGCCGCCTTGCATCTGACCTTCAACATAGTCCGGATGGATGGCTTTACCCGCATCTTGAATCGATGTGAAACTCTTCACGGTCACACGCCCGGTTTCCCGATCAACATGAACGTCGCTCATATTGACTGAGAACGCAGGGCCAGGACCTTGTGCAGTCAAGGACGCACGACCTGAAATCGGACCACCTGTCCGTGCTGCATCGCGCGCAAGTTCAGCGAGAGAAAGCGGGTTAGCTTCGACGTTCACACCGGGCTTCGGGGATGCCGATCCGTTCGCCCACTCTACTTGGTCGACATCAAGATCCATCGCCGACGCTGCACGCTTTTTGAGTTCGACGATCGCGTTCTCGCACGCGTTTATTACCGCTAAGCCAGTAGCGAAGGTCGTACGACTACCGCCAGTTGTTGCGCAGTATCCAGTCGAATCGGTGTCCGCGACATTCACTCTGATGTGGTCATACGGTACGCCGAGAGTCTCGGCGGCCATCAATGCCATTGAGGCACGGCTTCCACCGATATCTGGACTGCCTTCTACGACGAGTACGTGCCCGTCATCAGTTATGTGAACTTCGGCACTCGACTGATTACCTCCATTGAACCAGAAACCGACTGCTATGCCTCGTCCTTCGTCTTCACCTAACGGTACGTGATAGTTCGGGTGTTCCTTCGCCTTGCGGATGCACTCTTTCAACCCGATCGCTTGGAACTTTGGTCCATAGGTCGATTGCGTGCCTTCTTCGGCTGCATTCTTGAGTCGGAAATCGAGCGGATCCATATCGATCTTCATCGCGATTTCGTCGAGCACGGATTCAGATGCATACATGGACTGAGGAGCGCCAGGCGCACGATAAGCAGCCACTTTCGGACGATTCACGGTCACGTCGAATCCTTCGATTCGAACGTTCTCGACATCGTAAGGAGCAAACACACACATGCTGCCAGCGCCTACGGGACTTCCCGGGTATGCCCCAGCCTCATAAATCAACTTGGCAGACATCGCCGTGATGGTTCCGTCTTTCTTCGCACCAATCTTGATCGTGTTTACCGAGCCAGAAGCCGGACCTGTTGCGCGAAATACCTCTTCACGAGACATGACCATACGTACCGGTCGGTGACTTAGTTCGGACAACTTAAGCGCCAACGGTTCAAGATAAATGATGGTTTTCCCGCCAAATCCGCCACCGATCTCGCTCGCCACAACCTTCAAGTCATGAAGGTCCATACCCACGATTCCTGCAGTTTGCGAGCGAACACCGAAATGGCCTTGCGTGCAACACCAAACCGTTGCTTTTCCGGTCTCGGTGTAGTTCGCGGTACAAGCGTGTGGTTCGATGTAGCCTTGATGAACCATAGGAGTCTTGAAGGTCCGTTCGACCACGACATCCGCGTCGCTAAACCCTCGCTCGATATCTCCCCGATCAGCAGTGATCGTGTGTGCGGAGACGTTCGACGGTTCTGATGATGGACCGTTAGGGCTGCGCGTAAACTGTTTCTCATTGAGAATCGGTGCATTCTCAGCCATCGCAGCGACCGGGTCGGTAACTGCTTCTAGTACGTCGTACTCGACTTTAATTGCTTCCAGTGCAGCGTCAGCAGCCCCATGATTGTCAGCAGCTACCGCAGCAATCGCATGACCATGGTAGAGCGCTTTTGCGGCTGCGATGATGTTCTCAGAAAAACCACCTCTACCTCGTCCTGGCGCTCGTTCCGGAAAATCGTCACCAGTGATGACTGCGAACACGCCGGGGATAGATTTAGCCTCAGACGTATCAATCGACAGTATCTTGGCATGGGCGTGCGGGCTACGAAGTACTTTGCCCACCAACATGCCTGGGAGTATTTCGTCGGCACCAAACTTCGCGCGTCCGGTTACCTTCTCTATCCCATCTGGTCGAACCGGTCGAGTACCAATGTACTGGTAGTCGATTGCTTCAGCCATCCTCTATTCTCCTTTGATTTGGTAGCTATGTGTCAGATTCATCAGGGCTTGTATTAAACAGCACGATGACTTAGGTACAGCTCGGTTATTAACGTCAGTGCATTTACGTGGACCGCTCCGCACCGATCTCCATTGGGTCCATTGCTTTTAAGTTGCAGCTTACTCGCAAGGCCTCCGCATCAGACGTCATGCGTTGCAAATCTGTGGGTCGGTGGGCATCAGCGTTCACGATGACTTTCACGTTGTACTCGGAAGCTAGTTCCCAGAACGGTGGCCATGGATAAAGCGGATATGGATTGAATAGCTTCTTTTTCGCAATCTTGCGAAATCCCAACGCGTTGATTTCAAGTCCAACTTCGCATTCGGCCGCAGCTTCAAATATGTCTCGACTCGCGGATATTGTGTTCGCGTCCCAATGTTTGTAACAGTTGCCGAACAAATCTGGGTGAGCAACGAACGCAAATAAACCACTCTCGATCATCTCACTCACGTAACGCCCGTAGTCTTTTAACGATTTAGCGTCTACAGTCCCACCGTAGGTGCCAGTCCACGAACCGTAATCGTCGGTAAAGAAGTGCGGACCGCCTACCAAGTAATCGAATTCACGTTCTCCTAGTAGTTCATCTTCGAAGAACGCATGAAACTTCGGTACGTATTCACACTCCATACCTAACAGAACCCGAAGATCGGGATACTCGTGCTGCGCACGGTGCACGGCAGATACGTAGTCGTCGAGCTGTGCAACATGCATACGTGCACTAATCCATCGATCGTCAGGCAATGGCGTGTGATCGGAAAAACCGATCGTTTCCATACCGTGTTCCCGAGCATATTCGCAATAATCGACTGCATCGCCTTTTGCGTGTTTACAGCGGAACGTATGGGTATGGAAGTTGTGTTTGTACTCGGAATCTAGCATGGGTATTTGACGACGCATCGCCGAAGCTCATGGCGATTTTCGTGTGTTGTATGACCGTTCAACGACAGCCTTGACGCAAACGATCTTTGCCGTGCGCAATTTTAAGAACCGCTACTAACAAGGACGTATTAATCAAGCTTCTTGCGAAATTTAGTTAATCAAATCAGTACGTTATCTCTTTTGTTCCCACCGAAAATAACGCGTCGCGACCAGGAGGCCAACCAAGAACCAGATCGTCAAAACCACCACGTGCACCCACTCTTGGATATTGTTCATCAGAATTGGGTGGAACGATGACTGCAGTCCTAAAGCAAAGTGTCGAACCGGAAATACTGAAGCAATCCACTGAAGCCATGCTGGCGCGTTGTCCATTGGCAGGAAGACATCCGAGATAAATAACAAAGGCAACACGATCGCTTGTACGATCGCAGGCGAAGCTTCAGCGTTAGGAATAACCGCTGCGATCGCCAAACCAAGTGCACAAAACGTCGCCGAACCTAATACCAATATCACAGCGAACATGCCGATTCGAATGTCGCTCACCGTGGCATCAAACAACCAAGCTCCGACACAAACGAGACAAATAACGAGCACAAATCCAAGCAAGACCGCATGCGCGAGTTTCGCGCAAACCAACGTCGAAGTTGGCAGCGGTGTTCCTCGATAGCGCTTGAGAAGCCCGCGATCGCGAGAAATCGCCACTTCCATTGCAATGTTCGTAAAACAAGCACCGATGACCGCCATCGCTGACATCGCCGGCACGTAGAAAGTGGATAGGTAAATAGGTTCATTCCCACTTGAGGTCTGTTGCGACCCGAATAAGAGGCAGAGAATCACCATCATCACCAAGGGAAGGGCTACGGTAAAAAACGCAGCAATCGAGTTCCGCCAGAACTTCAGGTTTTCATAGGCGAACTGGACACCTAAGAGCCGAAGTGAATTCAATCTTCGCTCTCTTCATCTGCGCTTCGCGTCAACTGCACGAACGCATCATCCAATGACCGACGCGTGATGCTCAGGTCTTCCAGCTGTACGTTGTTCTCTATCGCCCAACCCGTCAGAACGTGTAGTGTTTCGACCAGATTCGGGGGCGACAGCTCGCAATGAGAGCCATCTCGCGTTGCGTGAGAGTCAAGTTCAGCTGGGAGGCTAAGGTTGGTATCAGCGCTGAAGGAAATAGTTGGCTCGGACTCATGCGCCAGTTCTTGAGGCGTACCTTCTGAAATGATCTTTCCATCAATCATGACAGCAGCGCGATCCGCTACGTGTTCTACCTCGTCCATGTAATGTGAGGTAAGTAATACGGTTTTACCGAGCTCTCGGAGGTTGCGGAGCATGTCCCAGGCATCACGTCTCGCGTGCGGATCAAAACCAGTCGTTGGTTCATCAAGAAAAAGCAAATCGGGGTTACCCGCGAGACCCATCGCAACATCTAATCGTCTTTTTTGACCACCCGACAGTTTTCTGGGTCGAACACGACGTTGGTCGGTTAATCCTGTCGCAGCCAATATATCGTCTAGGGGCAACGGGTCTTGATAGTAAGATCGCACGAGACGAATCGACTCCTCGACAGACAGGAACTCCTCAACTTCTGTCTCCTGGAGAACAATGCCGATTCGTTCCTTGTAGTTTCGTTCGTGCTTTATTGGATCGTAACCTAAAACTCGCACATGACCCGAATTGGGTGTAAGAAAGCCCTCAAGAATCTCGATGGTGGTTGTTTTCCCGGCTCCGTTAGGACCGAGTAGTGCGAAGATCTCACCGACCTTAACTTGCAGATCGATACCTTTGACGGCTTCAAAATCTCCGTAGGACTTGTGAAGTCCCTGAACTTCAATGGCGTATGCGGATTCCAAAGTGCAGTTCCTAGCTACTCGCGAGTCGTTTTTGTATTCAGTCTTGTCAATGTTCTAGTACCCGAGGTGCTTGTCAATGAGACCTTCGAGCGGTTCTTTCGATAGGTAGCGCTGCAGATTGCCTAAAAAACGATCCAGGTTCCGTTGCGCTCGAAACTGACTCGCTCCGGCCGTGTGAGGGGTCATAACCACGTTTTCGAGTTCCCAGAGTGGGCTCTCCGCAGGTAGCGGTTCACGTGGCGTGACATCCAATGCCGCACCACGGATGTCGCCGTTTTTGAGTGCGTCTACTAGGTCCTCTTCAACCATAACCTCGCCACGCGTGACATTGACCAGAAACGAAGAGGTCTTCATGGTCTTAAATGCGTCGCCGTTGAATTTGCCACGTGTTTCATTCGTCAATGGACAACAGATAGCGAGGACATCAGAAGAACCGAGTAAGTCGTCAAAGCGATCGGGGCGCCAAACTTCACTCACCTCTGGACTAGTCGGCACAGGGTCGCGATCAAGCGCAAGAACGTTCATCCCAAACCCAACGGCCCTTTTAGCCATGCCTCGACCCGTACTGCCAAACCCGAATACACCCATCGTGCTGCCCGTAAGCTCGATTTCTTGTCGTCGCATTTCAGGTCGATGATTCCACGAGTCCGGTCCAAGAAGCAACGCGGTTCGGAGCTGACGGGTGAGCATCAGTAAGAGTCCGAAGCCATGGTCCGCGAGGTGTTCGCCGACCAACCCTTTTTCGCTCGTCAACACGACATCGCTCTCAACGAATTCGTCGTAGAGGAACATATCGACGCCAGAGGAAATGGACTGGACCCATTTGAGCGAATTAGCCTTTTCGAACATTCGTTGGTTGACGAAACCTAACACAATCTCGGCGTCGTGCACTTCATCGATCGCGCTTTGAGGATCCGATACAACGACATCTGCACCCTGACTCGCCGCACGAATCTGTTCGACGATCGTCTCGTCAACCGTGGGCAGCGTCAATCCGGGAATCACAAGGATTTTCATTTGAACTCAACCTCGACAGAGCCGATACCTAAAGAAAAGTCGCCACGCCAGACAGATGGGGACAAAACGCGTTCGCGTGCGAACGCACCCGTAATGACATGATCGCCAGCTTCAATTCGCCGATCGAATTGAGCCAATACTTGAACTAGCGCGAGCAATGAATCGTAGTGGTCGTCGATATGACCCCGACTATGAACGGTCGCCACCGCGGTTTCGTCACATCGCAACGTGACGGCGAGTTCCTCAAGTTCCAAATTACGAAAGTCCGTTAACGGAGACCCGACGACGATACCGTACTGGGACAAATTGTCAGCAAGCCGATCTTGAGTGGAAGCATCGTTGCTAAGACGACGTTCATTGAGCTCGAACCCAGGTCGAAGTGCTTCAATGCAGTGCATCAACCGTGTGCGATCGGCGTTCGTTGGCACCGTCTCGCCGAATAAGAAGCACAACTCGTTCTCAACTCCAATATCGCCGACCTGACTCACTTCGATCGTAACGCCGGATTCGAAAATTTGATCCTTAGCGATATGTCCAAACGGTCGGAATCCGACTCCCATGCCATCGCGACTTCCACCTGACGTGAGACCAACCTTCCAACCGCCGCGGGTGATGCCAGCAAACCGCTCGAGCTGCTGTTGCAATCCCTCTTCGTGCTCCTGCTTCATCCTCGAATCTGTACCTTTGTAGAGTCGCAATTTAATGCGTTCAACTCGAGCGTTTTATTCACAGTGGTCGCTGTTTTAAAGTTTGCACCTAGAAATGCGTTATTTGGATATTGGCTATGCGTGACGGCTTGAGGGTTCTCGATACCGATGCCCACCAAATGGAACCAGCTTCGATATGGCAGGATTACATCGATCCTTTGTTCGTCGACCGAGCGCCCCACGTTGGAGACTTCGGTAATGGACAACGTGGCATGATGGTCGAAGGGGAACCCATCACAAAACAAGATGGGTCTTACCCGATGAACTCGGCGGAATTCCATGCGGCGACGCGAAAGGCGATGGAGAGATTTGCACGAACGCGTGAAGCGGGGTTTAGTAATACCGCACGTCTTGCTGATATGGACGATCAAGGAGTCGACGCTCAGGTGATCTACCCCACTGTTGGCGGTCAAATCCTCGGTAAACCATTCAAAGATCCAGAGCTCCTTTGGGCTGTGTGTCGTGCGTACAACGACTGGAGTTTCGAGTACTGTTCGGAGGATCCTTCGCGTCTATTCATGGCCGCGATGCTGCCTGTTCAATCCCCTGAGTTCTCTATCGAAGAAGCTAAAATGATGGCGGAGAAAGGTGCGCGATGTTTCTATATTCGGCCGAATCCAGCAGATGGTCGAAACCTTAGCAGTGAGGACTACGACTCATTGTGGGAGTGTATTTCTGATCTGAACTTACCAATCTGCTTGCACGACTCAGGTTCACCGTATTTACCATCTTACGGCGATCGTATGTCGACGCACACATCAGGTCATATCGCAGCACATCCGTTTGAAGCGATGGTTGCGATGATGTGCTTAATTTGGTTCGGCACGATTGAGAAACACCCACGACTAAAGGTCGTCCACGTGGAAGCAGATGCGGGATGGTTGCCTTATTGGTTGCAGCGTATGGAGCAACACTACGACTTTTCGGGACGTGAAGAACATCCAATGCTCCTGAAAAGACCAACCGAGTACTTCAAATCCAACTTTCTTGTGGCTTGTCGTGGCGATGAAATGACGTTACCGGCAGTTTGCGAGCTTGTCGGCGATCAATACGTCGCGTTCAATACAGACTATCCACATCCCGATGGTACCTGGCCATTAGGAATGCAACACCTGGAAGAACAACCGCTAGCTCGCGACAGTATCAAGCGTATCTTCTGGGACAATGCCGCATCGTACTTCAATTGCGAAAACTGAACACATGAGTGACGCGCTCGAAGAAGGCAGGCGCATGTTGGCGTCCTATGAGCGTGCGATGCATGAAACAAGGACCCTACTTGACACGTCGTTTGCCAAAGCAGTAGAACTAATCGCCGGACTTGAATCAATCCTGGTCGTGACCGGAATCGGCAAGAGCGGTTTGATTGGTCAAAAGGCGGCGGCGACTCTCAACAGTACGGGCACGCGCGCAGTCTTCGTACACCCAGTTGAAGCGCTGCACGGTGATCTAGGGATCGTGAATGAAGGTACGGCCATGCTCGCGATCTCGAAAAGCGGAGGCAATGAAGAGACGCTCGAATTCGTACGTCAATATAAAAACGTCACGAGTGGCTCTGTCGTTAGTTTGTCAGAAGCGAATTCCATTCTTTCAAAGCTCGCAGACATCGCGCTAACGATTCCGAAAATCCCCGAGATCGACGAGTGGGATCTCGCCCCGACCATCAGCAGTGGCACGAGTTTAGCGATTTGCGATGTACTTGCCATCTGTGTCCAACAAGCGAAAGGATTTACGATCGATGACTTCGCTCAATTCCACCCAAGTGGGACATTAGGGCGTCGATTGCTCTTGAGCGTCAACGATTTGATGGTGAAAAGCGACGCACTACCGAAAATCTCTGCCGATGCGTCGTTAAACGATGTGATCTACGAGATGTCTTCTAAAGGACTGGGACTTGCGTTATTAACCGAACCGGACGATACATTCTTTGGCATGCTGACGGACGGCGACATTCGACGACTGGCAGAACGCCACAAGCTTGACTTAGAAGTGAGTGGTCGCGACTGCTACGGAATGAGCCGACGAAACAGTGGTCTACCCGATGTGAAACGCGGATCCATCGAAGCCGAGTCGAGAGCATTCGACTGCTTGGAGAGAATGCGCGATTCACAGATCACATCGCTTGTGGTGCTCGAAGATGAGCGTCCGATCGGATTGATACGCATGCAGGATTTGGTAGCCGCCGGTCTTTAACAATGGAAAAGAAATCACCTTACGAACTCGCGAGTTCTCCGCTCAAACTCGTACTCGCATGCTTGTTCGTTTGCACGACAACATTACTTACGTTTCCTGCCGTCGCAAATCAAAAGCCAAGTCTGATCGGCGACTGGCAACTCAATCGAGACTTAACGGAAGAACGGCGACCTAAAGTCCGGAAATCGAAGCCATCACAAAGTGGATTCGGAACCAATGTCGCCGTGGGAGCCGGCGGCGTGCTGATGCCAGTTCCCAGACGGCAAGGAGGTCCCTCCGCAGGCGGCGCAACTGCAAATTTACCCAAGGTCCTCGCGTGTCAGGAACTGTCTCTAGATCGGCAAGGATCAGACGTCGTGGTGTCCTGCCCACAGATGTTGGAGCCCCGGAAATTCGTGATCGGCAAGATACACGGACGTACGGTGAGATGGTCGAATCGTAAATTGACAGAGAAATACTCGTCCACGTCACGACGTGTAACCCATGAGTTCAACCTCGAACGCTCTGGCGTAATGGAAATCAAAATCACCGTTAAACCCAAAGGAGCCAAACGGCTCACTTACATCCTCGTGTTCGATCGCGTTTCAGACGACGCACAACACGCTTAAAGGCTTCAGGAGTCTCATACCCATGCCGAATTCGTTCAACTTACCACGCGATTGGACCGCACCTCAATGTTACCCAGATCCTGCGGTTGAAGTCGTTGACGGGAGTTTCCGACAGTACATATTGGGAAGTTCGTCGCTTGAACGGCTTTACACCGGCGCTCGCTGGGCTGAAGGACCTGTCTGGTTTGGCGATGGACGTTTTTTCTTGTGTAGTGATATTCCGAACGACCGTATTCTGCGATGGGACGAGATAACGGGTGAAACGACAGTCTATCGACACCCAGCCAATAACTCAAATGGGCACACGCGTGATCGTCAAGGGCGCTTGGTTTCTTGTGAACACGGCGCACGACGTGTCGCTCGTACTGAGCACGACGGTACGATCACAGTGCTCATGGACTCCTTCGAAGGCAAACGTCTCAATGCACCGAATGACGTCGTAGTGCATCCAGACGGCGGTATCTGGTTTACCGACCCGGGATACGGCATCATCTGGAACTACGAAGGTCACAAGGCTCCGTTTGAGTTACCTACACGAACGTATCGGATTGACCCGGATGATTTGTCGGCGGCTGTAGTCGACGAAGAACTCGAAAAACCGAACGGATTGTGCTTTTCGCCTGATTACCAGACTCTCTACATCGTTGACACGGGCGCGTCGCACAAACCGGGACATCCTCGCGACATTCACCAATACGATGTGAGTGCAGACGGCAAGTCCATTAGCAACCATCGCGTTTTTTGCAGTATGGGGCAGACATCGACCGATGGCATCCGATGTGACACTGACGGCAACGTTTGGGCAAGCACTGGTTGGGGCGATCCGAATGAAGACGGGGTCCATGTGTTCAACCCAGACGGTCAGGTGATCGGGAAGATTCACTTGCCCGAGGGATCTGCGAATTTATGCTTTGGGGGCACTAAGAGGAACCGGCTGTTTATCTGCGCTTCGCACTCCATCTACTCTTTGTACGTCGAAGCTCAAGGCGTTCCGTACGTTTAGCGAATGTCCTAAACAGCAAAGAAGCCGCTTAGTCTGAAGCAACTGGACGAGCAGAGCTGTAGCTTCGATACATACCAAGATATTAAAAAGGTATCTATATCAGTAAGTTATACTCATTACTTCATAACAAGGGGTTATTGTCCGAAGCCGCTTGATTCGGCAAGGAACGTCTCTTCCTCCTTCGAGGATGTCCTTCCAAGGAGCTTGTTCCGATGCGGGAACCTCGAGAACCTTTTCACTATATCTCGATGACCATTGAACCATTCAACACTTGTATCCAGCATCTCATGCCACTCATCGTGCCCTTCATCAACCATGTCGCGCAATCGGTCACAACCAAACAGCTGGTCGACTAGCTCCTCACTATGGTGGAAAGGGTGTAGCAGGAATATTCGACCTGGAATCGACATTTCGCGGTCGAGGCTAAGATTAAACGCTCGTTTCGCGATTGCTCGCGCCATCGGATCTTGCGCGAACGCACTTGCTGTTCCCCTGAAGAGATTCCGCGAAAATTGATCCAATAGGATCACCAATGCTAGGGCACCTTGAGCCGTTTCTGCCCAATGTAGTAGTGTTTCGTTCGCAGCGCGCTCGTAGACCTCCTCAAAGTTCTCTCGAATCTTTCGATCGATCTTCTTGCCGCCGGTATACCAGATTTTTTGTTTCTGCTTGACGAGATCAGGATTGTTTTGGTCTTCACCTAACCAGAACTTAATGATTTGCTCCTGTTCGTCTCTATCGTTCTTTAGCGTCACATCAATACCTGCACTCCGACGGAAAATATATCCGTCCCGTCAAGGCGCTAAGGTACCATTTCCGACCAAGTTACTCCCCTGAAGCTAGGCATGCGCTCCGAAATCCAGCAAGTTGACGAAAACAACGCATGGCGACTAGAAACTCCCGGCATCGATAACTGGACGCGCACCGCTCGACCTGATGACCCCAATAAGTACTTCATGGTTTCGCTTGATGGGCACGTGCAGGAACCTGCGGACCTATGGCAAAAGCGAATGGACAAGAAGTTCCAACATCGCTTACCCGGAGTCAGTACCGACAAGAAAGGTAACAAATTCCAGAAAACTGAAGGCTTCCGACCTGTACGCATTCGTAATATCAAATTCGAAGGTGAAGACGCGCTCCGCAATGGCGCAGGAGTTACACCTGAACAACGCCTTGCTGATCTAGCCGCGGATGGCGTGGATGCCGAGGTTCTGTTCCCGAACAAAGGTCTGGTGATCTGGGCAACATCGGATCCGATTTTTAGTCAAGCAATGTGCCGAGTGTGGAACGACTGGGCGTGGGAGACGTTTGGTGATTTCAACGATCGCCTTTCGCCGATGGCGTGCATTGCGACAGCAGATATCCCCGGTGCGATCGCTGAAATTCAGCGTACTTCGGAATTGGGTTTTCGTGGATTGGCTCTACCATGTAAGCCGATATGGGGTCCCGGTGATCACGAACACCTGAACTACAACCTACCGGAATTCGATCCGTTATGGGAGGCTATTGAAGCTGCAGATATACCGATGACGTTTCATGTATCGACAGGCCGCGATCCTCGGACGTCTCGAGGGTTTGGCGGTGCGGTGATCAACTATGCGGTTCATTCGCTAGCACCAACGATGGAACCCATCGCGAATCTATGTGCTTCTGGGGTACTCGAACGCTATCCGAACTTGCGGTTTGGTAGTGTCGAAGCCGGAATAGGTTGGGTTCCTTGGACGATTTGGGCGCTCGATGAAGCATATCGAAAGCATCACATGTTCGTGCGACCCCAACTCGCGAAAATGCCGAGTGACTTCTTCCGTTCGAACGGTTTCGCAACTTTTCAAGAGGACAAGCCAGGACTTGACCTAGCGGCCGAGCACAACCTCGTCGATAACTTCCTTTGGGCAAACGACTATCCGCATCATGAAGGTACCTGGCCTCATTCCGCGCCAGCGATTGAACGCACGATGTCCCAGCTGAGCGACGCGCAACGTGCGAGAATTCTCGGCTTAAACGCTGCGCGAATCTTCAAATTCCCCATTCCAGAGCGGTACCACGATCAAGCGGACGTAAGAGCGTTCCTCAATTCGCAGTAGCCTTCAGAGGCAGGTACAGATTCCAATATCTTATTGATTTATATGGAAAATACATCGTATTTTGATGAAGGGTGAGACGCAATTGAGCTAAATCCCTAAAATTCGCCGCTCTTTATTACCGTATCTTCTGTTTGAGTACCTCTGCCTCCCGAAAGTCGATCTGGCAGAGAGTTCGAATGCTCAATGCGTTCGAACACCGTGACTTCCGCCTAATTTGGATCTCAAGCATGTCGGCCTCGTTCGGTATGCAGATGCAGATCGTTGCTCGTGGTTGGTTAACCTACGACATCACCGAGTCAGCTCTTGCGTTATCGGGGGTCATGATTGCATTTATGGCGCCATCCGTAATCGTCGGACCTCTAGGCGGCGTCATCGCAGACCGGTTCGAAAAGAAGCCGGTCATGATTCTTTCACAGAGTCTCAATGCGATCGCGACCGGGATTTTTGGCTGGATCATCTTTACCGGCCATGTAACTTACGATCATTTCATCATTTTCGGCTTGATCAACGGCACGGTTCTGGCGTTAAGCATGCCAGCCCGCAGTACCATCGTGCCGGAAATCGTTGGCCCGAAAATGCTCACGAACGCGATGATGCTCTCAAGTTCGACGTACAACGCGGCGCGAATTCTTGGACCTTCGATCGCAGGCATACTGATCGGGTGGTTCGCCGCCGGCGACACAACATCGGCGACTGGCGTCGGATTGGTCTTTTTCTTCATAACGGCGTTGTATCTCGGTTCCGTGGTATGGACGATCATGCTAGATTTCCGCGGCGAACCGCACAGCCAAAAAAAACCGCCGGTTTGGGAAGACATCGCAGAAGCGCTGCGATTTGTTTGGCACGACAACGTTGTGAAAGGACTTATCTGGATAGGTCTAGTACCGATGTCATTTGGATTCGCGCCTACTTTCCTGATGCCAGTCTATAACGCCGAAGTACTTTCGAACCGACCAGAGGACTACGGTTTCTTGTTGACCAGTATGGGTATTGGTGCGTTAAGCGGATCGTTGATCTTTGCGCAGGCTGGCGATCTCCGACGAAAAGGTCGAACGCTTTTTATCTCTGCATTTATCTGGTCGCTCGCATTGACCATCTTCGCGCTGTGCACGACCATGTTGAGTGCAGCATTCGCGTTGTTCTTCGTCGGTATCGCGTATTCAGCGATGGGTTCGCTGAATATGAGCATGCTCCAGCTTGCCGTGCCGCCAGAGCTAAGGGGCCGCGTTATGTCGATTTCGTGGACGGTCCATGGACTAATGCCGGTGGCAATAATTCCAATCGCATGGTTAGCGGAGGCCTACTCCATCCGTACCGCGATGTTAGTCAGCGCACTGCTTGTGGGTGGAAGTACATTACTTTTCAGACTGATGTACCCCGAAGTAGCAAAAGTTCGAAGCGGTCATTCGGACGAAATCACGATCCCTAGCAGTTCGAGTAGCGTAAAGTCTGATAACTCTAAAGACTCGAAATCACAACCTCTGTTCAATGGCGATAGCACCTCTTCATTGGAGAGGAAACCCAAGGAAATCTAGATGACGATGAATCTCGGCACCATCAATGATGCAGTTGCTAACTCTGTCCCGTTCCGTGAAGCGATCGTTTTTCGTGATCGCCGGATCACGTATTACGAACTACAGCAACGTACTCGTCGGCTTGCCAACTACCTGCTTCAGAACGATATCGGGTTCAATCAACCTCGGGACGAACTCGAACCCTGGGAGTCGGGACAAGACCACGTCGGTCTCTATCTATACAACGGTAACGAGTATCTTGAAGGGATGCTTGGTGCGTTTAAAGCACGTGCATCTGCGTTCAATGTCAACTATCGATACGTTGATGAAGAGCTAATCTATCTACTGAACGATGCAAAAGCAAAGGCACTGATCTTTCACAGCTCTTTGGCAGACCGCGTTGAAGCGATCAGGCACGAAGTTCCTACCTTATCGGTCTTTCTACAGGTTCGAGATTCGGAAGATGCTCTGCTCGATGGAGCGGTTGATTACGAAAAAGCGCTGGCGGTATCTCCCGAACAGGAACCCGACGTTGATCTTTCCGCAGACGATCTATACATCCTCTACACCGGTGGGACTACCGGAATGCCTAAAGGTGTTCTATGGCGCCAAGCAGACATACTGATCGCAGCGCTAGGTGCACGTCGCACGAATGGGTCTGTACTCACCACTGTGGACGAATTTGTAAAACGAGCAATCCCGATGGATCGACGTTCACTACCAGCACCGCCGTTTATGCATGGTGCTGGTCACTGGAACGCGTTGCAAATGCTCAATTCAGGTGGCACGGTTGTCATTCAAGACAATGTGCGGAAATTCGACGCGGAAGATGTCGTCAACATCATTGAACGCGAAAATGTGTCGAATTTGCTGATCGTCGGGGATGCATTCGGTCGACCTCTTGCCGATCAACTCGCGCGAGCACACCGCGAACTTCCGACTTTGCGGAACATCATCACAGGCGGTGCCATCATGACCGCGAAAGTGAAAGAAGAACTCATCGCATTACTCCCTAATCTAAACATCATTGATTCGGCTGGCTCATCCGAGACAGGCGGCCAAGCGTCACACGTCAGTAGCGCAAAGTCCGGTATCAGTACAGGTCAGTTCACGTTAACCGAGCACAACGCAGTGCTATCAGAAGATATGTCTACTGAACTTGATCCAGGACACGAAGGATTGGGCTGGTGGGCGCGGAGCGGGAATATCCCGCTTGGGTACCTGGGAGACGAAGAAAAGACCAAACGAACCTTTGCGACCGTCAATGGCACCCGATATTCGATCCCAGGCGACAAAGTGCGATTGCTGACCGATGGCTCACTAGAACTTCATGGTCGCGAGTCAGTCACTATTAATTCTGGTGGCGAGAAGATATTCGCAGAGGAAGTCGAGCAAGCGATCAAACATCATCCGAATGTGTTCGACGCGGTCGTTACCGCACGCAAGTCCGAGCGTTGGGGTAATGAAGTCGTCGCCATCGTCCAAATGCGTGACGGCGTTGAACCCGACTCAACCGATATCCTCAAAACGTGCGAAGAGCACATAGCTCGCTACAAATTGCCAAAGGATTTCGTCTACGTAAGCGAGGTCTTTAGGAGTCCAAGCGGTAAGGCTGACTACAAGTGGGCGAAGCAACTGGCGGATCCTGACGTAGGTTCTTAATAGCGACGCGATTTCGTTTAGCTGTACTCTAATCGCGAAAACAGAATCCTATATGGGCATCTGCTTCCTATAATCCCGTCCGCACGGAGGGGTGGCTGAGTGGTCGAAAGCACTGGTCTTGAAAACCAGCGAGGTTAGCGCCTCCCAGGGTTCGAATCCCTGCCCCTCCGCCAATCAATAGTTTTAAGTAATTGTTTTTATTGTATTTTTCGCTGAGTTGAGGAGATCATAGATTTCCAAGTGGTAACGTGTGCCATGGATACCCCCGGCACTGGTTGCACGGCCACGGAATTCTCGTGTATGGTAGGGCCAGTCACAGTTCAGAGCACGACTGGCCATGCCGCAGACCCGCCTTTCCCGAACCGACGCGAATCAATCCGTAATGTCAGCGCCGACGGGCTACACCCTCCGGACTCATTTTTGCGACGATGCTTTTCAAATACTGTTTACAGCCTCGGCAGTTTCAGTGTCGTTTGGAGGATAGTTTCGGTGTCGCTTGACATGTGGTCAAAGTCCCAACTCCGCATGAGAGCCAAGCCGGACAAGGCGCAGAACGTCGGGACCGTCCTTCTCATAGATCAAGATGAGATCTGGGCGAAGGTGGCAGTCTCGGAAATCCGCCCAAGGGCCACTCAGTGCGTGATCGTGATGGTGCGGGGCAAGCGAGCTGTCGTTGGCCAGGGCGGTTACCACGAGGGGTAGCAGCTCGTCGAGGTGATTGCCATGGCGGCCGCGGGACTCCCGCCGGTAGTCGCGCCTGAACGCACTCGTGCGCTCAATGCTCCGCATGGAGGTCGTCGAACAGGCTCTCCACGTCCTCGAACCGCGGCAAGTTACCTGCGCGCGCTTCTTTCATGGCGGCGATGGTCTCGGCGTTCGGTACGAGCGGGGCGAACGGCAGAGCCCCTTCCTTGGCCACCCGGGTGAGCAGGAGCCGAACCGCGTCGGAGACGGTGAGCCCCATGGCGGCCAGAACTGTCGCAGCCTCTTCCTTGATCTCCTTGTCAATGCGCGCCTGTACGAGGTGGTTCGCCATCGTTGGTCAACCAGTCAAAATCGAGTTGTGCATGACATTGTAATGCAATGCTAACGATCTGGACACGCCGACGATGACCGATGACCTATCGTCTCAGGGACTGATGATCGGAAACGGGACCCTGTTTGAGCACGCTTACCCAATGTACTCCGCCCAGCGGTGCCTTAGATTCTGGTTGATCGTCTGCCAGATCCAAAGGTAGTAGTAAAGGACGATCGCAATCGGGATGGCTAAAGTACACAGCGCGACGTTCCAAATCATGCCGAGGATGCGAACGATCTTACTTTGGTCTTCCGTTAAGGTCTCCCGCTCGTTCGCTATGTCCAGAATGTTGGATGCGACATTCGACTCATCCAGGAATAGCAAGGCCGCCTAAGACCGATAGGCGGAGCTCCTGTAATTTCGTCCTGACTCAAACCAAGCTAGTCTCTTGGCTTTGACTAAACGTCGACAATGATGATTGACGATATCTAGGTTTTCCTCAACTTCCCTAACCAACCCAGCTGCGACGGTTACTTCTCAGCGTGTCGTACGAAGCTCCTCAAGCAAAGCGGCTATTTCCTCGTACGTTTCTCGAGTGGGCAGTTCATCGAACTCCTCAAAACCACCTGACGCGCCTTTCGCTGCAACCTGCACACCTTCTTCCAGATCAGCACCATGGGAAACAAGCAGACGAATAATGTCCTTTCGCGCGTAGACGACCGCGTAATCAAGTGGCGTTGCATTACGGTCCTGATCTTTTAGTTCCGTGTTCGCCCCATGCTCGAGAAGCTGTTCGACTGCATTACTCTTATCTAAATAGATCGCCCAGTGGATCGGAGGCGGAGTTTCCTCTAATGAGTTGACAAAGGCAGGTTGGCCGGACAGCAGCTTCCGCATCCTAGTGATGTCTTCGGCTTCTATCGCTGAGTAAAGATCGAGAACATGGGACATAGGAAACGTCTTCAATGTTTCAAATGAATTTCAGTATACACCTCTGTGTAGGCAGGTGGTGGGACCGCTGTTTCCGACGAATGCTACGTCTACCCTGAGTCCTTCCGTTTATACGGCCAGATCAACATCATTAGTTAAAAAACCGGATCAAGAGCTAGAAGCAACCTTTCACCGACGTCGTGTGGCGATCGGTGTACGACTCCGCGAAAACCATCTTTTTTCCACGCACCACCCTTCAGTAACGACCAGTGGCCAGTGTTTAAACGTTGAATCTGCTTGTTTTCATGAATGGGAGGTACTGCGGTTTCAAGGTTATCGAAAACACGCCAGTCGACTTCGCTGTTCGGAATCCAGTCTGTACCTTCTCCGCTGAGCGTGATTAACATTCGGCAAGGAATGTGATCCACATGAAAACGCGGGCACATAGGCGCATTCAATGTCTCAAGTCGAACACCGACCTGTTTACATTCCAAAAGCTCGCCTAGCATCTCGCTAGCTTCAGCGATTTGATCGACAAGCGAAGAAGCTACATCCGCGTCGACCGTCGATGGCAACTCGCGCGTAGGAGCATCGGGATCATCAACAGATTGGACCCATCGTAGTTCGGGAACCTGACGCGAACGGATCAATCGTCTTGATAAGGTTTCACAAACTTCTGCTTGTGGGCGTGTCACGCTGACGAGTTCAACATCCTCGTCATAAATCGCAGCAAAATCGCCCAGTTGATCGCCAGTTACCTGTCGCATCAGACTTCCATCTCCTCTACTTCTCGAATCCATTGCGGGAACGGGTCTGGGAACTCCTTCCAAACATCCGGACCGAGAGCAAGTTCTCGCTCACTTAGAAGGCACGCATCCAATGCACTTCTTGCTGATGCTTCGTCGAGCTCTTGCCCAATAAAGACTATCTCCTGACGCCGGTCGCCGTAAGGTGGCTCGCATTTGCTTTCGATCTCCGCTCTGTGTTCCGTGTGATCGGGCCACTGGTCTTCGGACACTGCAGACCAGAACAGACCTGCGAATCCATGATTCATGATGCCGCCTGCCTGAGACCACGAACCTGCCAAGTCAAAACGTGTAGCCAACCAGAAATAACCTTTCGATCGAACAAGGTTGCCGTAATGCCAACCTTCGACGAGGAAGTCATAGAGTCGCTGAGGATGAAATGGCTTGCGCGCCCGGTAGACGAAGCTACCGATACCGTATTCTTCAGTCTCCGGCACATGTTCGCCTCGCAGTTCCGCGAGCCAACCTGGTGCGCTCGCCGCCTCGACCATATCAAATTTGTTTGTACCGAGAATAGTGGCTGGATCAATCTTGCCGTGATCGGCAACACGTACTTCAGCGCCAGGATTTAGGCGACGCAAAGTGGCAAGCAGCTCCTCGGATTGAGCGGGATTGATCAAATCGGTTTTCGTCACGACGATGACATTGCTGAATTCGACCTGATCGATGAGGAGATCGGCGATATTGCGTTCGTCTTCCTCGCCGATTTCCATGTGCTTGTCTTTTAGACTCTCAGCTTCGTCCATAAGTCGCGGAAAGTTGTAGGCGTCGACAACGGTCACCATCGTGTCGAGCTGGGCAACCGAGGACAGCGAGCGACCCAATTCATCCTCGAACGTAAAAGTCTCAGCGACTGGTAACGGCTCTGAAACTCCGGTCGATTCAATCAGAAGGTAATCGAACCGTTGCTCGTCTGCGAGACGCGCCACCTCAACAAGCAGGTCCTCTCTAAGCGTGCAGCAGATGCACCCGTTGGTCATCTCAACTAGCTTCTCGTCCACTTGCTGAAGCGACACGTCCTCTCGCAGGAGATCAGCGTCAATATTGACCTCTCCCATATCGTTCACAATAACCGCGACGCGCAGACCTTCACGATTGTTGAGAACGTGATTCATGATGGTCGATTTGCCAGCGCCAAGAAACCCTGACAACACAGTCACGGGTAGCATTGATCCCATGTATGCCCCTGTTTAGCCGTAATGTTATAACATAACACTACTAAGCGTCGTCTAACGCCTAACATTCAGGTTAAAGGCTGAGCACAGCTCCGTTCCCGGTTTAGAATTTAGGGTAATACAGCAACTATTTCATATAACTTATTGATTTTAGTGACAGATCTCTGTTGATCACTAAATGTTCACGACTCCAATCTTGTTCGTGATTCGTCAAATCAGTTCGAGTACCGAAGTGCCTCACTGAAGTCGAAGTTAGAACTCAGGGAGCGTTCGCGGAGCTTCTCTTAAGCCGTTATTACTTCAGCAACCTTGCTATAGATCGTATACGCGGCAAACGAGATATACATGGCGGATGCGAGCACCATGAACAAGATGTTGATCCAACCAGGTCGTGCCGATTTAGGAAGACGAGTGAGGTTCATATACAAGATCATCGGCACATAAACCGCCATCACGAATCCACTCATTAACGCCGCAATGAACAGAAAATCCAGACCAGCGATGTCGTATTTGCCGAAAAACCAGACGCTAAATACGCCGATAACCATCGTCGTCCCGACCAATACCACGTACCACTGTTCAAGCTTCAACCAACGCCCGAACTTGAAATTAGTATGCAATAGATCAGCGAATATCCGGCTTCCACCATCCACACCGCCTAATTGAGTGCTGAACAGCGCAGCCATACCAACAATCAAAAACACGTATCGGCCAAACGTCCCCATACTCTGTTCTAGTATCGAAGCTAAATCCCATACCAAACTACCGCGATCAGGAACGAGTCCGATCGGATGGAGAACTGCGAGCGCACCAAAGATGAAGAGAAACATCGTGAAAGTGCCGAGAAGCCAAAATGTGAACGTCTGATCGACGACAACGTATCGAAACCAATCCTTAAAGCGTCGTCGGTTCTCTTCGGTTTCCTCGTATAGGTAACCCGTGTCCAATTCCTTGATTTCGTGCTTATGGGCAGGACTCATCAACGATGGCATCCGAGCACCCATGCCGATGTTCTTTTCTCGCAAGTAATAAGCGTAGTAAAGGTTGCCTAGCCCACCGGCTCCTGCGAATACAACCGCGCCGAAGAACCGGTTGAACGTCAGTTGATCTCGGACCGTACCGTCGTCCGCCAGCACATCCACAGGGAAATCCGGGAAACTGAAAATCCCAATGACCCCTTCCCACATCGCAACGAAGATCTCTACTGATCCGATCTCCCAAACGACATAGATCAGACCCACGATGATCACGACGATCAATCCCATGATGCATCGTTCGACGGCGGTGTAAATCACCTTCGGTCCAAACAGGATCGCAGCAACCGTTATGAAAATGATGGCGGTCCAGAGCCACGGCGGGCTGTCATGACCAGGTCCAAAAATCAGATCACGCAGCGCAACACCGGTTTCTCGTGCCCAACCTGGGAGAAATTTCCCGACGAATATCACAAATACGAACAGGAACACCATGAGTTTGAGAACTCGTGCCATACCCGTGAAGGGACTTTCGCCGGTAACAATGGACCAACGGCCGATCTCGATATTGACCCAAAGTTGCAGGAATATGCCGATTGCCGCAGCCCAAAGTAACTGAGCACCTACGACAGACGTGATCCATGGCCACATGATTAGCTCCCCGGAACCAATGGCGAGACCTGCCATCACGATACCGGGTCCGAGCATGACCAGAATCGGTCTGGTGCGTTCGGGTAAATCTGCTGTTTTTAACGGCTGAATGGGTACGAGCATTCGAAATTTAAGTTAGGAATTAGGATGGGTAGCGATATATGGGGTTGGAAAGAGTAGCCGATAGATGAATTTCATTCGAGCCCGTTGAACTACGGACAATTCATAAATACGGGCGACAAGCCAACAGAAACGCAACGTTTTATCAGGTGATATCTCGTCATATACGATCTGTTTCAATAAGCACTTGCGGGTCGATAACCGCAATTTTCTTACTTGTCGCTCGCGCGAAAGTCCTAATATAAGCACTTAAATCGCTCCGGCGCGAGCGGTCAGCAACCCGTGGATCTCTTTCAAGGTAGCAATTTGGATTTCGTTGGAAACTTGAACTTCGTCAATCCCGAGACACAATCTCAAGGATCGTCAAGACAACAGAAAAAGTTCTATAAGACGCGGTTCAACAAGCCAACCTTGATTCGAGATGCTCGATTGACGCAAGGTGTTATGCCGGAGCCTCGGGATGCCACCGATCTGTTGACGAGTGGGTCTGGATTTCTACTCGTCAATTCGCCTTCGAAAGTTCAGGACTGGACCAACATCAAGGAAGTTGCGGACATCTATTACGCGGAAACGCGTGAGCTGCTGCAACAATTGCTACCGAATGCGGTCGTGCCACCAACGGGCAGCCACACGTATCGCAACGAGCAGTTTCAAGAGCACTTTTGGGAAAACGGTGTGCAGTACGGTCCGTGTGCGACAGGAGTACATAACGACTACGCCGATTTCATCGATGAAAAAACCGGTGAGATCATTGAGAAATTCAGCCAAGTCCAAGGGATGCCGCAAGATAAGCACTATCTCGGCATCAATATCTGGCGGTCTGTGTCACCGAAACCACTGGAGCGTTTCCCGCTTGCGGTATGCGACCGCACGTCCATTGAACCGACTGATCTCGAATACAACCTAAACCCAAACGCGAAGCCCAGACCGTTTAACGCCCACTACTGTAAACCAAATGACGATCAGCGTTGGAATTACTATTCGGGCATGACCAAGGACGAAGCCTTGGTTTTCACCACGTACGACTCACATCCGCCGAATGGCGAGGTCTTCTGTCCGACCCTGCATACTGCAGTTCCAATTCCTGACTCCGACGGGCTTCAAGAACGCAAAAGCGTTGAAGTTCGATTTTTTGTGCAGTTAGCGTTGCCGAATTAGGTTTTTACGCGAAGAGATTTCGAAACGTCATCGCTCAAGCGAAGTTTGGCTTTACACGTCAGATTTCCCAAGAGTGGGAAATATCTAACGAATTGAAGTAAGTGCTGGAATCTTAGTCCAATTCTGATACGGGCACTATCTGCACTATGCGTATTGACTCTACCCTCCTAGAATTGATCGAATCGTAGCAGCGCGTGCATGGTGCAATATGGTCACGGAAACAACCAAGCATGCGATGTGGGACGGATTGCTCGAAGCGTCACGCGCCGCCAGATACTACTCAGTCATTGCGGAGCGACATGCTCGTAAGAAGCGAACCCGGATCTGGCTTCAAGCTATTGCAGGAGGAATTGCCGCTCTGAGCATTGCTTGGATTCCTAGTTTCATAACCCACGTTGAGATAATCGTAACGATTGGCGGTTTATTGATCATATTGACTGTTGTTTTAGAGAGAATGCTGACCGATCAATCAGAACTGCTCTCATTCGTACAGAGCGACCTATCTCGGATATCAGGCAAGTACAACCGCTTGTTTTACTTGGCGAATAACGATCAGATTGATGAGTCGGTCGCTCGATACGCTCACGAAGACTTACTGGATTTGCTGCATAGAGACTGTGTCAAAGTTAATGTCCCTATTGATAAAGAGCTCGCAGTTGAGACGCAGCAGGAAGCATTTGCAACGGAAAAGGAGAGGTACTCTTACGAGGCTACTTGATTGCGTCGTCCTAGGCAATCCCGCTGGAGACTGATTCCTGCCAGCGTTGTCTTCTGTCTACTCCTGTGTGTCAGATGCGCGAATGAGGCATGCCGACTAAATCTAGAGATCGTCGTATGTTTTAGCTTGAATCAGTTTTTCATTCGTCATGTACTTCAGCCCTCTGACCTTAGCGCACTTTACTCTCTTTATTGGACCAACATTGACCGGGTTGCTTTGCAAGATCTTTGAAAGGCCATCGGTTTGTCATTTTCTGAGCCTAACTTAGCAAGAAACAGCACGATATTTATCAATTAATTCATCGAATTAATTGATAAATATTCACAAAACAAGGTATTCAATCCGTCGAAGTCGATTTAATCCCTCGTTGCTCCCGTTCCCAGTCCCACGCTTCTTCATGGGTTGTTGGCTCACCTACCTGTTGTATGCGACCGGTAGGCCATCGAACTTGATGTTCGCGCTCGCGTCGTTCGAGATCCGTGGTGAACCCATTTAGCATGACGCGACCGTTCACGAAGAATCGATAGCGGAATGTTGTAATCGACTCTGCTTGGTGAACCATATGAGATCTACTTCCCTTCCTAAAGAACGGGTTATGGCGAACGCTCTGAGAAGCATAGCAATTGATCTACGACGGAGTTAGACACAACCAACCGGCGTATCGATTGATTCTTGTGAAGCGAGTCTTCTTTCATCAGCGTGATGCTCTCCAATCTCGTGCAACAAAAGTGGCACTTTGTCGTCCTCAGATCGATCAACAAGCGTAACCCGTTTCATTTTCGGTTCGTGCGGCCAAAAGTTCGCCACCGCGCAGTGCTGACAGCTGCAATTGACCCAGATTGCTCCGTTCACAATTCCTAGACATGAGTCATCCATTTCCGTGCTCAAATTCGCACGGATTGAGACGAATCGGAGGATCGCTCTCTACGCTTCGGATGCCGTGTCGTTCTGGTAGTTTAGGATGTCATCCCCATAACCTACGGGAGTATCGATTGACTCCTGCGAAGCGAGTCGTTCGCTAAAGTGACGCTTGCCATTCTCGTCTTGCCAAAACGGTACTTCGTTTTCTTCAGACCGATCGACGATTGTAACGCGTTCCATTTTTCGCTCGTGTGGCCAAAAGTCTGCCACAGCGTAGTGTTGACAACTGCGATTGTCCCACATTGCGACGGAACCATCTCGCCACCTAAAACGACATGTGTGTTCCGGGGTTGAATACATCTTCGCGTACAGCTTCGCAAGTAGCTTGGCAGATTCCTCCGGCGCCATATCGCAAATGTAATTCGTGAATGTCGGGTTGATGTACAGCGCATTCCTTCCCGTTTCCGGATGAGTCCGACAGATTGGGTGAGCAGCTTCGTCTCGACCACCACGACCATGAACTGCCATTCGCCCTTGAAGAAACTCCTTAAGCGTCGGACTTAGACTGTCCCACAGTGCGTAACAATCAACAAACACGGTGTCGCCACCCACCGGTGGTGACTTTCGCGAGAGAAGAATCGAACCGAGAGGCGGTTGATTCGACCAAGTTACATCGGAGTGCCAGTTCGCCGCTGCGAAAGGCTGTGATTCGTCCGCGTAGAGCCGGAGTATCTCTGGATAGTCGCTAGGTGAGGTGTAGTTTCGGCCGAGCGCTCGTTGACGACCGTACGCGAATCCGATATCGGCGAAGCACTTCCCAAACGCTATGTGTTCATCCCAATTGATGTGCCCTTGATCGCGGAAAAACACGACTTTTCGGAGTAAATAAAGACGCCAAATCTGCTCGATCTGTGCGTCCGTGGGATTGGCCATATCAAACCCACGAATCTCGACACCAATCCCAGGTGAAAGAGACTCAATCGTTAGTCCGGCAGCTTCGAGCTCTTTGTCGCCGTTGAGAAAGAGTGCGTCATCATGCCGAAGGTCTTTCGCGACATCGCTAGCGTAATCGTTGTCAGCTGCCATACGTCTAGCATCGGCGCCTCCTCGACTTGCAGGATTCTCCCTGTAGTGACCAAACCACGTATCTGGGCGTCCTCCGATCCAGCCGTCCGTTCGGTTTCGATGAGCGCGAGGTTTGTTCATATCACGAGGCGCTAAAGGATCAGCTACTTCGTTCTCACTCTTCATCTATGCAATCCTCATGCGAAGAAACGTCGGCGCGTTCTGGCGCACTAACTCGGGGTCATTATTCGTACACGCGACTTGCGTCTTTTCAAATTCCAATATCACGGGTGTTGTAGTCACGAATCACGCTCTCAAAGGTCTCTGGACTCCAGCGAAACTGTTCAGCGACATCATTGAATGGCTGGTACACGAATGACATTTCATCAGAATAGTACTGCCGCCGGGCATCGATTGCGACTTGAATCACACTCGCTCGTTTGTCCACAAACTCGTCGTCGTAAATCACTTCTTTCGGTTGAAGCAGGTGGCCATGTTGACCGATGACTGCAGCGCGTCGATGCATACCCCACGAAACAGAAATACGAAATTCGTCAAAAGTGTTGGCGAATGAGCAATGTAGTGTTTGACGGTTAACGATTGTTACGTCGCCCGGATCGCAAAACAGTGGAACAGCGTCAGGCAACTGATCGGAACCACCATTCGCTTCTACCATCGCCTTGATATCGACTTGACCTCGCTTGTGAGTGCCCGGCACCACCCAAAGACAACTCATCGGTGAGGTTCGATTCAGTTGAGCTTGGAAATTGACACCGTGTATGCCTTCGTCCCAATCTGGACTATTCCAATGGGTAACGCCATCCTGATGCCATGCTACCGAACCACCTAGACCTGGTTGCTTCACGAAGATCGCATCGTTGTAGGGTACGAAATCTGGTCCGTTGATGGCTTCGGCAACCGCCAAGAGTTGAGGATGACCGTATACGCGAAGACCTGATTCAAACAACTGGCACATTCCCGCGATGATCTGGACCACGTACTCTGGTGCGTTTTTGTCTGGTTGAGCCTCTGCCATCTTGCTCATATGTCGGCCTTCTGAACTCGCAGTTCCGCCAACCGGGTCCGAGAGCGGCTTCACAAAGTGATACGGAAAGCGTTTCATCTCGCTGCCGATTGCTGGTTTCCCGTTCGTATCGACGGTCTGTCCTGGACCAACAGGAGCATGTGCCAAGACATGCATTACGTCGTCTCTGAGCTCATTGACCTCAGCATTGCTAAGCGCATTCGTAAACACGTAAAACCCATGCTCCCGATACGCTCGCGTTATGTCAGAATGGAGTTTTCCATTCTTATCTAGTCGAATCGGTCCTCGATTACCCAGTTGACGTGCTCGCGCTTCCCCCTCCGAGGCATAAATCGATAGCCGACGTTGATATTCTTTAGCAGACAAGAGTTCTGCGGATTCTGACTCTGTTTGCACTGGCTTTACTCTGCGATTCTTAGCGCTAAACTGGAATTAGTTGACTTCAGCAGGAGATGATATTTGACTCCACTTATTAACCGCTGAAAATGGTGCCGTATATTCTTATGAATTCAACGAAGCAAGTCTTGACGATGTCGTTCGACAAGAACTTACAAAATTCCAACTATGGAAATAAGCATCCTAGTTCAAGGTTCGCCAACATCGACGCGTGCGTGCCACTCAGCACTTGACTTCGCGGCGTCGGTAGCGGGCTCCGAACACAATCTCTTTCGTGTGTTCTTCTATCAAGAAGCAGTCACCATTGGTGCTCGCCATTTCGATACACCACTTGATGAACCAAATCTTCAGACAAAATGGCTCACGCTAAGTAAGCGACATGACATTGAGTTGGTGCTCTGTGTAAGCGCCGCACAACGTCGCGGGATTAGTCAAGCTGACGATCACGATACAGTCGCAGACGGCTTTACTGTCAGCGGATTAGGGCAACTCATTGAGGCGATGCTTGAGAGTGATCGTTTGGTCTCTTTCACCGCGTAATCAACCACCGATATCTTGCAGAAACTAGAGCATGTCTGAGAAAGGCACCGTGATGTTCACGGACGATGGATTTCTTCGCAATCCGCAATCTTGGACTCCAGAACTTGCATCCGATGTTGCGAACGAATTGCAGATCACACTTACGGACGATCATTGGCTAGTTATTCAAGGAGTAAGGCAGTTCTATGAACGCACCGGACGTAGTCTCTCGATGCGTCCACTGGTACGCGTCGTTCGGAACGAAGTGGCCGCGAATCTCGGTTCGTCAATTGCTTTAGCGCAGCTATTTGGGAGTAAAACAACTCGCCACGTCGCGATGATCAGCGGACTGCCAAAACCGTCAGACTGCATCTGAACCATCTTGCAAAATTCGAAAATGCGCCGTTTATGCTTACACCGCTGACTGTGGCTGAGAACGTAATCGTTTGATTCGCTAGATGTTCGCTAGACTGACTGCGCGCGACGAGTGGAAGTACATGCTCTTGCTTCCGCATGCGTCTGCAGTGCTAACGTTCGCGTGGTGGTTTTTACTCCTCGCTCGCGGCTTACTTCCAGCACTTTTTGTTGTCGCCATGGGCGTGCTCGTAGGTGCTGTTCAACACGGCGACAATCTGGTTTTCCCGCTGGCGCTCGTCGGCGGCATGTTCGTACTCGTACAGGTCCTCTCACCCTTACATCTCATGGTGAGTCAGAACCTCGGCAGCAAAATGGCTGCGTACCTCTACGATCGACTCACGGTGGCGTGCACCGAACCGCAAGGCATGGCTCATCTTGAAAACGGAGAGATGCAGAACGACCTTGCGATGGCGCGAGACTTCGATCTAGGTATCAGTGGGCCGCCTCTATTCGTTTCCATGGACTTCATCGCCGCGGGATTGGTGGAAATGGTTGCAGGATTGGTGGCGACGAGTCTCCTGTTCGGATACGCCTGGTGGGCGCCCATCTTGATCGGTGGCGCGTGGCTTATGACTCACTACTTACTGCGTGAAAGTGGCGTATGGCGTGATCGACAGACAAACGAAGTACGCATGGCACAGCGACATGCCGATTACGCGTACCAAATGGCAGTAAATCCCCCAGCAAGCAAAGAACTCCGATTGTTCAGTCTGGCGGATTGGGTCGTCAATCGATTCGCTACGCATCGGCGCAAATTGCACGACTTACGATGGGAAGCAACTCGTCTACGCCAACGACCATTGGCTCTCAGCCTGATCATCGTAACCCTCGCGAACGTCGTTGTCTTCGTCTCGTTAGGTTACGACGCGACTCAAGGTAATCTGGAATTGCGAGAACTAGTGATCTTTGCGGCCGCAGCGATGACCGCAAGCATGATCGCATTCGGCGGATTATCGTGGGCACTCGATGGTGCGGCCGCACCTGCGGGAGCCGTTCTTCGCCTGCAACCCGCTATGGCTGAGGCTGGCCATCTTCCCGATGGTCCGAAAACGGCGGAAAATCTACCAGCCAAGACGATTGAGTTCAAAGACCTTAAGTTCGCCTACCCTACGACCGGCGAAGTCACACTTGAAAACTTCAATCTAACCATCCCGGCGGGGACGACACTAGCAATCGTTGGACCTAACGGTGCGGGAAAAACCACGCTCGCGAAGCTGTTGTGCCGACTCTACGACCCCCAAGAAGGTTCCATTGAAATCGATGGCGTTGACTTGCGAGATCTGTCAATCGACTCGTGGCGCAATCGTGTGACGGCTGTGTTCCAGGATTTTGTCAGGTTTGAACTCTCCCTAAGAGAGAACGTTTGCCCAACTGGTGAAGCGTCTGACGAGATCATCCTACGCGCACTAGAGAAAGCCGGGATGGCAGACTTGGTGTCGCTTGACACAATCCTCAACAAGGCATACGCGGGTGGCACTGATTTTTCCGGTGGACAATGGCAGCGGATCGCACTCGCGCGCGCACTTTGTCAGGTATATCTCGGAGCTGGGTTGGTTCTACTCGATGAACCGACCGCACAACTTGACGTTCGGGGTGAGGCTGAGATATTCAATCGTGTCATCGAAGAAACCAAGGACGTTACCACCATTCTGATCTCCCATCGGTTCTCGACGGTACGCAAGACAGATCTGATCTGCGTGCTGGAGCATGGTCGCGTCATCGAGCTCGGTTCTCACGACGAACTCATGGCTCTTGGGGGTCGTTACCAAACGATGTTCGATTTACAGGCCTCGCATTTTGAGGAAAGTGAGACGGAGCTCGATGTCCTCAATTGAACCGATGCCGGGTGCGGTCGAGTCCATGTGGCGTGCGTTGAAACGCGGATATGTCGCAGAACCCACATTACTGGTCATCTCGTTCACACTTGCGTTGCTTGCTGCACTACCGGATGCTCTGTACGCCGTCTGGTTAGGTCTACTCGGCTACGGACTGATCGAATCGAACAACACCTATGTGTGGATCGGCGCGATCGGTATGGGCGCATCGGCAACCTTAACCTGGACGTTACGCGTCGTCAGCGACCGTACGCAACGTCGTTTTCGCGATCGGGTCTCGATCGCGCTGGAATCCCACGTCGCACAACTTCAAGCCAGTATCGTAAGCGTCGAGCTCCATGAACGAGCTGAGTACCTCGACCGCTTGACGGTTTTACGCGATCAAGTTTTCACTCTTGACCACATGTACATGTCGATCTTCTCGACTGCTGGCTGGATTCTGAGACTCGGCGTGACCGTCACGATTCTGGTGGTGATTCACCCGGCTCTGTTAGCACTCATTCTGTTTGCGATTCCAAGTCTTGCATCTTCACTATGGCGTCCTGGTTTGGAGCGTGCAGTTGAAGAGAAACACGCACCGTACGATCGCCTCGCACGTCATCTGTTCGATTTGGCGACCATGGCTCCTCCAGGGAAAGAGGTTCGTCTCACTGGCGTTACACGTGACTTAGTTCAACGCCGACGTGACACGTGGGAAAAATGGTATCGGCCGGTATCACGCGCGCGCAACGGCAGCGGTGTCTATCAATCCATCGCCTGGAGTATCTTTGGAATTGGTTTCGTACTTTCCGTCGTATTTGTCGTCTACGGCCTTGAAGCGCATGCAGCTCAGACACTTTTGTTGATCGGCGTTGGCTCTCGGCTCGCGGGTTACATCAGTGCAACTGTCGGTGAGCTAGGGTTCTTGCGCGGGATTTGGATGGACGGGTCTAAACGACTCGCTTGGCTTGAAGACTACGCTGAAGGGCAACTTAGAGAAGACACCATACCGGTTCCTGATCGAATCGAACACGAGATTGAGTTTAAGAACGTTTCGTTCAAGTATCCAGGTGCTGATAGGTATGCACTAAAGAACGTAAACGTCAAACTGCGAGCAGGTTCAGTGATCGCAATCGTAGGTGAGAACGGCGCCGGAAAAACAACGCTGGTGAAGTTACTCGCCCGTATGTATCAACCAACAGAAGGGCAAATCTTTATAGACGGCAAAGATCTATCGCGTTTTGAACCAAAAGCATGGCGGACGCGATTAGCCGGTGCGTTTCAGGATTTCTTCCGATTTGAACTGTACGCCAAGACCACGGTCGGTATCGGTGACGAGCCACAGATGAGTAATGGCAACGCAGTTGCGAGTGCAGTTCACCGCGCTGGGGCTGACGATGTCGTCGATCAACTCAAGAATGGCTTAGATACCCAATTAGGACCTGGTTGGCCCGAAGGTGTCGAAGTTAGCTTCGGACAATGGCAGAAACTATCCCTCGCCCGAGGATTCATGCGAGAAAAACCGCTTCTGCTGCTTCTGGATGAACCCACCGCGGCGTTGGACGCAGAGACCGAGTACGCATTGTTCGAACGGTATGCTGCGGGTATTCGGCGTAGCGATGAAGGCGATAACGGAAGCGCTGATGGGAGTATCACGCTACTTGTGTCTCATCGGTTTAGTACTGTGAGAATGGCGGACCAAATCATCGTGCTAGACGGAGCTTCATTGATCGAAGCAGGTTCGCACGAGGATCTGCTCGCACTCGAAGGCCAATACGCCAATCTGTACGAGACGCAAGCAGCAGCATACAGATAGCCACCCTACTGGCCGTTCGGTGTCTTCACTTAACCGTATATAGGTTTTATCTGGATGGCGATCTCTGTGGCTTTATAGCTCGGAATCCCTTCGAATACCGCCGGCGCAAAGGGATCCATCTTGACGTCTCACTATAGAAATAATCGGTAGAAGGGAGAGGAGAAATCGACTAACCTTCTAATCACGGGTTTACGATCTGCGTTGGGAATAGCGCAATGCTTCTCTTCGGTTTATAGATCTATTCCCGCGAGCTGCATCTTCCGCATATCGAAGCACCAAGCTTCAAACCATGTCTAGATCGTTGTCGCTAATGCTGTGCACTTTGTAATATTGGCATAGAGTCGGTGAGCGATCGTTCTGCCTACGATATCAAGGATCGAAATTTCATCATCGTGAAGGCGTACCTTTTTTGCCATAGCAACCTGTGCCCGGAAAAACAAGCTCAAGCAATTCTGAGCGAGACAGACGCGATAGCAACCTGGGTTCAACCATTTCCACACGCGGTGTTGGTTGTGTCAGATCTTTCCGTACATGATCTAACCAGTGTAATGCGTGAGCGCCTCGACGAGACATGGTTTCTGTTGACAGAATTGAATGGGGCTACAGTGAATGGACTCTTACCAGGAAAGCTCTGGCGCTTGGTAAACGACCCAGACGTACCTTGGCAACCGTCGAAGTCTGTTTCAGCTCAAAACTAGCCAGTTGTACTCTCTCTGCGGCGTCAGCTCCCTATTTGCGACTAGAACGAGACGGAAAATTCTGTCTCCGTTACTTAATTGCGAACCTTTGTTTTTCGTTATTTGCAATTGTCACAATGAATCATTAACTAACTGATACGTAGGTAGCTATTACAGTCTTTGGATTGGGTTAAAAGATATATTCATAGCCATTAGTGCGAGCATGCGTCATTCTCGCTTTGAAAATTCATCTTAGCGAATTGGTCGTACGAACGTGCTTAGGTCTGTTAAAAGCGAGAGGTGTCACAGGTGGTTTTTCCCTTTGCACCTAGCTGGTCAAATTAGCACAGCAACGCAGTTTGGCTCAGCACGTCGGAAAAGTAAAGCGTCTGGACCTCCGAGCTTTAGCTGCCGAAGGACGAGTCGCTTAGCGACTCTTCGCAGACGCATCGGTCAAATTGTAGGTAACACCTGGCTGAGCTTCAATGTACTTTCCATCAGCTGGTAGTACGCGAAATTCAATAAGCCCCGCGCAGTTACAAGAAAGCGCACCCTCTATCATTCCGCGTCGTCACTCCTTAGGAAACTTCCCTTGACGATCGCGAATGGTTCTGTTTCAGTTTTAACCTCTGCAATGCCAGCGAGTATTGGAGACCTTACGTTTGCTACGAAGGAGTGGGTCGACGCGGCACGCGATGTTCTAAACGAGGAAGTCGACCGATATCGCGACCAACTAAAGGATGTGGGCCGACACTCGTTCTCGCAAGTCGCTCGAAATGCTCCAGCGTATCTACATGTCGGAAACACACTGGCGTACAGCGTGATCTTTGAAAACGGAGGCGCGGAGATCCTCGCAGAGGAACTACCTGACGATCAATGCGACATGAAAATGACTGGGGATCATTCGCTCATGAGCAACATGGCGCGTTTGGTTTTTCAAGGTAAAGATCCTAAAGTCCTCGACGCGGCGAGAAATCGTCTCTTCAGCCTTGGTCGATTCCAGATGTTCGGCAATCAACCGTCCGACCGCGTTCTCCACTCCATTTGGCAAGCGGTCAATGACGCTATGGCAGAACGCACCATGCCGAGGTTCGTCTTCATGACTCCGGAATGGGTGTCAAACGCGAGAGCCATACTCACGACTCGCGCGCGATCAGATAAATATCGAGATCCAATTAAGAACGTCGACTTCACGTTTTCCGAGGAATTCACGCATACACCGAAGTACGCGTTTCCTGACGGATCCCACGGAGGTTTCTGGGTCCGCTGCCGACACGGAAAACTGACCGTCGGCGCGGGTCCCCTGCCGGAAGATAGCCAACCAGCCGACATGCTCACGATGGCGATGTACTCACCAGTAATCCCGGTTGGTCGCACCGTCGTAGCGAATATGACCGACGCCGAAAAAGCAGCCCAAAACACATATCAGCAACAGGCGTTCCGATTTGATAAGGAGCTGCATCTCCGACCCGCAGAACAGACCCAACCCTCCGGCAGAGGTCCAATGCCACCAGATCTCGGTCGGGTGTTCCTACCGTTGCACGACGAACTGTCAAAACGCACGTCTGGTGAACTACCATCGGACTACGACAAAACGATTCCGGCCAAATGGGGCGCACCACAGATTTTCGATCGACACCCAGAGTACGACCCTAGTCTTCTACGGTATGACGAAGTAGATATCTACGGAAACCCACTTTAGAAACGTCGATTGAGTCGAAGATCGTTGAATGAATCTAGTCACACCATCCCTTTCTCGTACAACGCTAACTTAAACAGTACGGAGTAGCCATGCCATCCCGCCGCAGTCTCATAGAAATGGACGATGCACAACGCAAGGAGTACATCAACAACGCACAGACGCTCATCATCGTGTCGAACGGTAAAAATGGGTATCCGCACCCCATGCCGATGTGGTTTGGTATCGACGATGACGAGAACCTACTCTGTACCACGTTTGGTAAGAGTCAGAAGGTACTTAACTGGCGACGAGATCCCAAGGCGAGCTTGCTGATCGAGTCAGGGACACAGTATTCGGAACTCCAAGGTGTTGTAATCTATTCGCACACAGAGATCATCGACAACCCTGAGTTAGTTGTTGATGCGTTAGTGAAAATCAATTCTCGTGGGCGAGACTTGACAGACTCTCAACGTGAGAAATTACGCGAATCGGTACAAGGTACCGCGCAAAAACGAGTCGCGCTCCGCTTCGTACCCGAGAAATACATTACTTGGGACCACCGAAAGCTGGGCGGTCGCTATTGAGAGACTATTCGTCGCTTTCGAGTCTATCGGAGAACGCCACGACGTTCCCGATGATGGCTGTCGTCGGACTTACTAATTCATGACGTTCTAACTCGACGCCAATTTCGCCAACGGTTGACTTGATGACTTTCTGGTCTGGGAACGTACCTCGCGAAATTACCGCGATTCCAACATCCGGTCCCATACCGTTCTTGATCAAGTTGTCGGTGAATAACCTGAGGTTTGCTAGTCCCATATAAACCACAAGTGTCTGCTCGGGTCTAGCGAGCTCTGGCCAATCGAGATGGATTTCGTCACTCTTGAGGTGGCCCGTCACAAAACGAACCGACTGGGAATAATCCCTGTGCGTTAGCGGAATTCCAGCATACGCTGAGCAACCCAAAGCAGCGGTAATACCGGGCACCACTTCAAACTCAATGGCATCGCTGATCAGCGACTCTATTTCTTCTCCGCCGCGACCGAACATGAACGGATCGCCTCCCTTGAGACGCACGACACGTTTTCCAGCGAGCGCATCATCCCTGAGTAAACGATTGATTTCTGCTTGTCGGATGCCAGCGAATTTACGCTTCTTTCCAACATAGACTTTTTGTGCATCCTTGCGTACGCGGTCTAGTACTTCGCTGGAGACCAAGTTGTCGTAATACACGATATCCGCGCGCTCCATGCATCGTATCGCTTTGAGGGTCAGAAGCGCTGGATCGCCTGGACCGGCTCCTACCAATGAAACGAATCCACGCTTTTGCGAACTATCAGATTGAAGGCGTTTAAATTGGTCTTCTGCACCTTTCTCATCACCACGCTCGAGTAGATCAGGGATCGTGGAGTCGATTACTGCATCCCAGAGAGGACGTGAAACCTCGCCACCATGTTCTTTGCGTTTAACGGAGATGTACTCGGCAAGTCGGCCTAGTCCTTCACTCAAGTGACCTTCAAGCTTCGATTTGATGCGTCGTGCTAACGTCGGCGATCGTCCATCAGTTGATACTGCGACAAGGACCGGAGATCGATCGACGATTGCCGGGAATGTCGCGGTCGATAGCTCGTAGTCGTCGACTACATTCACCATCACCGATCGTGAAGCGCATGCAGACGCAATTTGTGCATTGACTTCTCTATCGTTTGTGGCCGCAATGACCAGATTGACCCCATCGAGGTCGAAGGGAGCAAACGATCTCAGTTCAATCGAAAGTTCATTCTCATCCGCAAGTTGCTGAACTTCATCGTTGATTGACTTCGCGACAATTCGACAAGATACACCGTGCTTCACCAGGGTCTCGAGCTTTCGAGCGGCGACGGTTCCGCCACCGATCATCAAACATCGCAACTTGGCGCTGTTCAGAAACAGCGGCAACTGCGCCATTACTTGACGCCGTCGTAATCGATAAGTTTCAGAGAGTCAATTCCACCCATGTAATTTCGCAAGGCATCTGGAATGGTCACTGAGCCGTCGCCGTTTTGATAGTTCTCCATCAGTGCGATGAGAGATCGTCCTACCGCAAGTCCAGACCCATTTAGGGTGTGTAGAAGCTCCGGCCGTTCGCCTGCCTTACGTCGGAACCGTGCTTGAGCTCGACGCGCCTGGAAATCAAGAAAGTTGCTGACACTTGAAATTTCACGATAACGACGCTGACTGGGAAGCCAGACTTCGAGGTCGATGGTTTTTGCTGCCGCGAAACCTAAATCACCGCCGCACAGCACGCTGGCTTGGTACGGTAATTCAAGCATTTTCAGAATCGTCTCTGCGTGACCAAGCAGTTCCTCGAACGCGTCCCATGACACATCCGGCGAGACGATTTGGACCAGCTCGACCTTTTCGAATTGATGCTGGCGAAATATGCCGCGCATGTCCTTTCCATAGGAACCGGCTTCACTACGAAAACACGGCGTATGGGCGACAAATTTCATCGGTAAGTCGTCTGCATTCAGGATTTCGTCGCGCACGAAATTCGTGACAGGTACCTCCGCAGTAGGTACCAAGTACATCGGTTCCGTGTGTTCTACATGGAACGCATCTTCGGCGAATTTCGGTAACTGTCCTGTGGCGGTCATCGATGCTGCGTTGACAATGAACGGAACGTACACCTCCTCGTAACCGTGCTGCTCAGTATGAACGTCGAGCATAAACTGCGTCAGACTTCGTTGGAGCTTTGCTAGCGGTCCACGTAGCACGCTGAAGCGGCTACCACTGATTTTTACAGCCAGTTCTAAATTCAGAAGATCAGGCGCAAGGTCGACGTGATCTTTCGGTTCGAAGTTAAATTCGGGAACTACCCCACATTTACGGAGAACGAGGTTGTCTTCTTCGTCTTGTCCTTCCGGTACCGACTCATGAGGTATATTGGGAATCGACAGCAAAAACGCATCAAGTTCTTCACGAATCTTGCCAAATTCTTGCTTAACGACATCCAGCCGAAAACCGATCTCACTGACACTCAATCGCAATGGTTCGATATCAAGACCGTCTCGTTTAGCTTGACCGATCGTCCGGGAGACCTCGTTCCTCTCATGCTGTAGAGTCTCCATTTCAGTCTGCAGGTCGTGACGAGAAGATTCAAGTTCCTTATAGACATCAAGATCGAACGCGACGCCGCGTTTACTTAACGCTTGAGCAATCGCCTCCGGTTCACGCCGTAATACACGAGGATCTAACATCAGTGATTAACCAGCCTTAATCCTGTATAGGTTGCCGCTAGACAAGCAGTTACTGTCAGCGTCGCATAGAGGATCGCAACGTGCAGTTTTCCGTCTTGTGCAAGTTGAAGCGTATCCATCGAAAATGCAGAAAATGTCGTGAAAGCGCCGAGAAATCCGAACACCAGGAGATTCCGACCGTAAGTTTCGAACCATTCAGCTTCGCTCGCAGCCGCGACTAGGACACCAATCGCAAAACAACCGAACACATTCACCGCGAATGTACCCCACGGAGTCCATCCTTGCCATGCGGCAAGTGAAACGACGCCATAACGTGCAACCGCGCCAAGCGCACCCGCACCGGCGACAAGCAATATCGACTTGATCACGAAGTTAGTGCCGATCGCGTTGATTTAAGGCGCGAAGTTTAGACATCCTAGTCTTGATCTGCTTCTCTACACCACGCTCTGACGGGAAATAGAACTGTTGGTCTGGCATTTCGTCCGGAAAGTAACGTTCTCCCGCAGCAAACGCGTCATCTTCGTCATGTGCGTATCGGTACCCGTCGCCATGTCCGAGGGATTTGGCGAGTGCGGTAGGTGCATTTCGAAATCGAAGCGGCACCGGATGAGAAGGCTGCGAGCGAACGAACTCTTTGGCGCGTTCGTAGGCGACTTCGACAGCATTACTCTTGGGAACGCTCGCAAAATACAGCACGGTTTCAGCGAGCGCTAGCTCACCTTCGGGTGAACCCAAGTGGTGATATGCATCGCGCGCCGCAATCGCTAGCTGTAAACATCTTGGATCTGCAGTACCGATATCCTCCGTGGCAATGCGCACGAGACGCCGTGCAACGTACAGTGGATCGCACCCTCCGTCAACCATTCGCGTGAACCAGTACAGAGACGCATCAGGATCACTTCCTCTGATCGCTTTGTGCAACGCTGAAATCTGATCATAAAAGGCGTCGCCGCCTTTGTCGAACTGACGGAACGATTGGCCAGCCGCATGTTCTATCGCATCCACATTGAGTTCGTTGGTGTCAAGACGAAGCGCAGCTTCGATGGTGTTCAGCGCACGTCTAGCATCCCCATCTGCGATGCCAATCAGCAATGCGAGTCCGTCATCTGTGAACGTAAGCGGTTTATCAGCCACGGTAAGCGCTCTTCGTGCAATCTCTTCAATATGGTGCGACTCTAACCGATGCAAAACGTACACACGCGTGCGTGACAACAGGGCCGAATTGACCTCAAATGCGGGATTTTCGGTCGTTGCACCGATCAATGTCAGCATACCTGACTCAACGTGCGGTAAGAATGCGTCTTGTTGCGCTTTATTGAATCGATGAACTTCGTCAACGAACAGCACCGTTTGACGAGGAGATTCAGCCTTTGCTTCTTCAATTGCGGCGCGCACGTCTTTAACACCAGCCAGCACAGCTGAAATCGCAATCCAGTGAGCATCAGAGTTGGTTGCAAATAACCGAGCGAGCGTGGTCTTACCCGTACCTGGCGGACCCCATAGGATCATTGAGTGAACGGCGCGCTGCTTCGCAAGCGTAGCGAGGGGTCGATCCTCTCCAAGAAGGTGGTCTTGACCAACGAAATCCTCAAAGCGTTGAGGTCGCAGCCGCTCAGCGAGTGGTGTTAGCGGGATATCGGCACCCCGAAAACCTAGACTATTCCTATCAACTATAGCGAATCATCTGGCGCGTTCGTGAGGTTTCCAGGCGGTTCGCCGATCACTTCCATGTCGTCAGCGATCGCCACTTCGAATAGTGCATCATCCAGAGTGGTGTTTTCCTCAACGCCACGGAAACTAAACTCAGTCAAGCGGTCTTGCGAGTCACGCACGTCAATCGCGTCGAGACGTAGTCCGTTGAAATACACTGTAATCAACTTAAACAACTGCATTTCGTCAACTGGTTCAAGTTCGAAGGCGTTCCGCCGCTGGGTTACTTCGAACCCGTCCAAGACGTTCATATCGCGGTGCAATAGCAGCGCGACAATGGGAACTTCGTCGGGCGAGTCTATTGTCCGATATGTGACTTGATGCAGGTCCAAGTCTACAACTGTAAGGTTTAAGTGATGAAGTACGTAGCTCAATCCGTACGGTTTTTTGACTTCCCACCGAAAGTGTGAAGGCGAACGCGCGAGCATTTCACCTTCAAGTAGCTGAAGTTCCTCGCCGTTCTCACCTAGTACCCTCTGAATAAACGTTGCTCGTAACGTCTCGACTCGCTGTAAGCGTTCGATTAATTCAGTCTTTGCCTCTGCCTCATTGGCTTGCACTGTACCAATCCAAACCATGGTTAATAACGTCAACGTCACGGACGTACAGCGCGTTAATAGCACCAATCGATACTCAGTCTTCAGCTGCTAGCACCTCCCTTCGCCCCTTGTGGTCTGGCACGGATACGATCCCGTGTTGTTCCATTTGATCCATGAATCGAGCGGCCTTATTCCAACCGATCTGAAACTTGGTCTGAAGTGCGGATGCCGAAGCGCGACGCGATTCGATTACAAACTGAACCGCTTGTTGATACAAATCATCTGCCTCATCGCCGCCGCTTTCGAATCCGAGGTCACTTAGATTGAATGTAGCGTCCTCGTTCATGATGTCATACGCGTAATCCGGCGAGCCGCGTCGTCGCCAATCTGCGATAACGGCTAAGACCTCATCATCGCTTACAAATGCGCCGTGTACCCGTTCTGGCACGCTGGAACCGGGAGGTAGATAGAGCATGTCGCCGTGGCCTAGCAATTGTTCTGCGCCGACTTGATCGATGATAGTTCTCGAATCAACCTGACTAGACACCTGGTAACTGATTCGACACGGAATGTTGGCTTTGATTAAACCTGTGATCACGTCGACGGAAGGTCGCTGGGTTGCGAGCACAAGATGAATCCCAGCGGCACGTGCTTTTTGCGCGATGCGGGCAATTAATTGCTCAACCTTCTTACCAACGATCATGATCATGTCTGCGAATTCATCGATGACTACCACGATCAAGGGAAGCTTCTTGAGCGCTTGTTGATCTTCGCCGGATTCTGGTTGCCACAGCGGGTCTGGTATCTCTTTACCGCTCTTCTCTGCCTCGGAGATTTTTTCGTTGAAACCGCCCAAACTGCGTACTGCGAGCTCCTTCATGAGCCGATACCGTCGTTCCATTTCCGCCACACACCACTGCAACGCTTTCGCGGCATCTTGCATATCCGTGACGACTGGCGTGAGCAAATGCGGGATACCTTCGTAAACCGAAAGCTCAAGCATCTTTGGATCGACCAAAATCAAACGGACGTCCTCGGGTGTGAGTCGGTACAGCATGCTCAGTAGCATCGTGTTGACGCCAACCGACTTGCCAGAGCCGGTGGTTCCAGCAACAAGAAGGTGCGGCATGCGCTCTAAATCAGCATAAACCGGTTCACCCGCGATGTCCTTCCCGAGCGCAAGCGTCAATGGTCGTTTTGCGTCATTGAACTCAGGTTGTGCGAGCACTTCCTTCAATGTAACTGTAGCCCGTATGCGATTCGGGATTTCAATCCCTACCACGCTCTTCCCAGGAATAACCGGAACAACACGAACCGAACTAACCGCGATTTCTCGCGCTAGATCATTGGCAAGCGAGATGATTTTGTTGACTTTCAGTCCTGGCGCTAACTGAATCTCAAAACGGGACACGACAGGACCAGAGATGATGGATTCAACTTCTATCGCAACACCGTAGTCAGCAAGAATGGAGCGTAACCGTTCGCCGAGTGCGATTAGAGCTTGGTGCTCTTCTTCGTTCGCTGCGTTTTCGCTCGAATTCGTTGAGAGAATCTCTAAGCTCGGAAACTTCGTAAGAACGGTGGGTTCAATATCGTTTCGTGGCGGTACAGAAGCTGTCCTAGCGCCGAGGGCGGACTGTTCCTCGTCTATCGTCGGTTGCGATGACGACACAATTCGATTCTCATTCCAATCATCGACGTGTGGAACTCCGAGCGTATCGCCGCTCCTTTGATCGCGTACGCCGATCGAATCATCGCTGATCGTAGGTGCAACCCGGGGCATCGCAGAAGTGCGCGGTTGCCCTCGTTTCGACGGCTTGCCAGTGTCAAATGAGAACACTTCCCTTAACGACCGATATCCCTCAATGGTTGAACGGTATAACCATTTCGACGCGATCAACAGCCACACTGACGTCTTGATCACCCAACGTCCTGTCCACTCCAAGACGTTAAGCCAAGAAAAACCGACGATCAGTTGGAGAGCGATAAGGACACCCACGAACGCAAGAATGGTCAATCCCGCTGTATTCACATATTGAACGGTGTAGAGAACTAACGTTTCGCCCATGCTCCCGCCTGATCCAGCAGGTAATGAGATGAATCCCGAAACGTGCAAGGTTGCTAGTACGGTCGTTGCAAAAATGAGCAGCATCACACCACCCACTCGACATCCGACGTTAAACCAATCGACTGGGTCCGAGTGCATTCGCAACATAGCCGCGCACCCTAAGATCATGCCGGCTGGAATGAGATACGAGACAACACCGAACGCCCAGTAACATCCGAACGCAGCAACGGCGCCGATTGATCCAATGATGTTTACGAAACGATCGCCAGCCGCTTCAGCTACTTGTGCGGAAGGTACGTAGCTCGCCAACGCGAGAAGCAATATAACCGCCAATGCGGCGAGAAGAATCGCGCCACCTTCGCGGACGTAGAAGCTAACAGCCACTGGCTCCGTGCCCGACTGCGCCATGACATCATTCCTCCTTGAATGACACTTGAATTTTAGTGCTGATTCAGTTATTTACTAGCAAAAATACATCCCGTCCGTTATTAAAGCTACGTTGAGGGTTATGTGCGATTGAGTGCTAGCGTTCAAATTTCAATCAGACACGCGATCGCTCGAACCTAGATCAGCCAATAAGTGTTTATTCGGCTTGAAGTGCCTCAACCGGGTCAAGCCTTGCCGCTGACAGCGATGGATATACACCAAATCCCACTGCGATAGAAACACAAACACCAACGGCGAGCCCAATCGTAGGCAACGACCAAGCAACGGACCAATCTGCAAATCCCGCAATCGTGTACGCGATAGCGATACCAAGCACTACGCCCGCTAAGGCTCCCATCAAGGCAATGACGGCAGTTTCGACCAGAAATTGACGCACTACGTCCATTTGAGTTGCACCGACCGCACGTAGTAAACCAATTTCTGGCTTCCGTTCCAGAACGCTCGCGAGCATGATGTTCATGATGCCGATG
>JAJECH010000002.1 GCA_022822135.1 Pseudomonadales bacterium | reverse complement strand
CCACCCTGACGGCCGATACCAGAAATCAGCCGCATCCTCGTGGTCGCCGATAGCCGTCCACACCGCCGTCGGTGACAGCTGCCGCAACGCGGCCTGCTTGTTCTGCTGGTTCGTGACCGAGATCGACCACGACCACTGGCGCGCCTCCAGGGCCGTGACGACTTCTTTACTGTAATACGCGTTGTCCATCAGCACCCACACCGGCGTATCGGACGGGATCACCGGATCGATGTCTTCCGTCAGTTGGGTCTGCCAGTCACCGACCGGATCTTCACCTCCCGGCGCTAACCGACCACCCACTTGCAAGGGTCCCAGAAACGCACCCCGCAGCCAGTACTGGTCCGTGTCGCCATACGTCCGCGCGGCACCCTCGAACTGCTTCCCATAAACCTCGATGCAGGTGCCGTCCAAGAACAGCGGTACGTACCCACGGGTGGCCACTTCAGCCGCGATCACCGGCGGGGCGATGCGGGTCGCCACGTCGCGACACATCGTCTGCAACGACGCCACATGGGCTGCGGTCACGCGACTCAGCCATTCGCCCATCCGCCGACTGCTCGAGACCTGCACCAAGCCCAACGCCCGACGCGCCGCTTGATCTTCGCGTAAATCGTCGAGATCCCGCAACTTGCCACAGCCCGCGGTGAGACAGCCGAGTAACGCCAACACGTTCTCCTGATCACTCGCGCCGCGGTCGCGTCGCTTGCAGGGTTCGAAACCATCCAATGCCGCCAGCAACCCCAGACGATACGCCGCCTCCGCCACAAACGCAAGACCCGCCAGCGGCGTCACGTTCGCGTCCGTGAAGTCCAGTTCGAACTTGCGATACGCTTGGTGTATGCTTCTCATTCGCGCACCTTTGGGGTGACTTGTTAGGAAGCAGGTATTAAACCTGTAAGTCGCCAAAAGTGCGCGTTTTGCTTGGCGAACGCTACTTCCACTCCCCAACTAACGACCGATCGACTAAATTAACCGGGGATTAAGGATTTCTGAACGTACGATCACTCTGTGCTTCCTGTTAGCGGTACGAAAGCGTTAAGCTAACTAAGTTAGTCAACACCAAACCAACCAACGTGTAATCAGTCTTTAAGTAGAACCTACTGAAGAGTTTGCATTGATAAGATCAACCTAAACTACGTGTCGAAATACATTAACCCTGACCATAGTGGCTTAGCAAAACGCAGCGCTCTGATCCAGTTTTTGTATTCTCATACATACTGCTTTTCAGCGAGAAGATCACAATGATTGGTAGCTAACGCACAAACTTCAAGTCCACCATATGACGTTGAATACGCGTAAATAAGTTGGCAATTACTCCAAGATTTATAAAATACTAGCTTTAAATTTGGTAAGAGATGATAATGCCAGAATTTCAAAAACGCTATCCTACGCGTAGTTTAGAGTATTGCGTAGCAAAATTGCGCGAGCTAAAAATCGCGCATCACTATGATGAGGTGACCTATGAGGAGGCTACCCGTGCGATGGGATTCAGTCTCAATAGCGGGACGATGAGTCATGTGTTTTCGTCTTTGCAGCACTTCGGATTAATAAGCAAGAATCCGATCCGGATTACCTCGCTTGGTTCTCAAGTGCTCGAAGGGAATTCCCTTCATGAAGCGGCAATGAAACCGGTGCAATTTGCGCGGATGAATCGAATGTATCCTGATGCGACATCTGATGAAATAGCTGACATACTCGCGAGAAGTGATTTCAAAGAGAGCAGCATCGAACGTTTTGTTCGTAGTTATCGCACTAGTCTTGAATATGCAGGGTCAGCAAATCAAGCTATGGCCTCAGTTAAACAACCAAATGAAACCGCGCGGTTTAGAGACTGGCTCGTGATTCACGTCAGTCCTAGCTTGATAGTGCGTGTCCAAACGACCGAACAATCATGCGTTAGCGCGGAAGATCTCAATGAGATGAAAGTGGTATTAGAACGGACGTTAAAAATCTTGGACCAATGAAAGCGCTCGGGCTGGTACCACCCAGCCCGAACTAGAATTGCCACGCGTAGGTGGCGAAATTGGAAGACGCGGTGGACTACCAATCCTCTGGAGGCCTATTCTCCGTACGGGTTCGAATCCCGTCCTACGCACCAGTGGCATTTTTGCTTTGACGTACATATCTTATCAAATATGTACTCATGTAGCAACACGTATATAAGTATCACAGATACTGATACTCAATATTGTGATGATAGCTTGACGACATGATGAGCACGGTTCGAAACCGTGACTCGACATGTGGTGCTAATCGACGGAAGTTCGATGCACCGATCATTCCGATGAAAGGTACCGACCATTTGATCTAGCTGATACGATGTACGATTCATATTTGCGTGTGGTGTATCAACGTGTGATGATGGAAAGCAACATCATTGATGATGGATAGAGAGCTCAGTGTCTATACTCGTATCTTATGGGTAATGCGGCACCTACGAACGCTTACTTCGTATTAACCGACCGTAATGTCTACGTAAACCAGCTACGAGCCATAGTTGAAAAGCTAACTTGAATAAGTTTAAGGAAAGTCACTCAGAAGCGGAATGGTTTGACTAAGTGATTGATTTATAAACTTTATGATTTCGTCACAATAGGTCACGAATCGGGTCGATTACTACGACATAAGAGTTCTGTGAACTACCGATGATCGGCAACGATACTTAACTTTAGGTGGTAAATAATAGTTTTCTACACCTTTTACCAGCGTTTCATTCTAATGATACGAAGTGACTTTGTTAAACCATATGTCGGTGAAGATGAACATTTTCGTACCATAGTCTTACTCTGATCGATGCGATGTAGGGTATGAGTCTTCGATTCATCTACTTGATAAAGCGCTCGATGTTACCCTCAATTCGCCTAGAAATTGACATTGTCACTAGTCACTACATAGTCTCATCTTCTTCAAAATTGTCTCCGTCGTTCAATTTAGGATGTCGTCTATGACAAGTGAATACGCACGAACAGACCCAATCGGTACCCTTTAAAGTCCAATACGACTCGAAAAATCTCACTTCGATAGATCATGTTGGATATTCGCATATTCGACTCTGCTCACTATTTGGAAACTAATTTACCTATTCGTAGCAGGTTTCGATATCTACTGATGTTGCAATTGCTTGGCAGTCCGTGCTCGTAACCACTCAACCGTGAACAACACAAGCACTGCGAAGATGATCAATAGTGTTGCGACGGCAAGAATCGTCGGATTGATTTCTTCACGAATTCCGCTCCACATTTGGCGGGGTAGGGTGCGTTGCTCTAACCCACCCATGAAGAGCACGACGACCACTTCGTCGAACGAGGTGGCGAAGGCGAAGAGTCCGCCGGTGATCACGCCGGGTGAAATGAGCGGGAGTTGAACGCGTCGGAAGCGAGTCCACGCGTTCGCGCCGAGACTCGACGCCGCATGCATGAGGGTTTGGTTGAATCCAGCGAGCGTCGCGGTCACGGTAATAACGACGAACGGTGCGCCGAGCATCGCATGCGAGAGGATGATCCCGAGATAGGTCTGGGAAAGACCGATGAACGGCAGCGAATAGAAGAAGAAAACACTGACACCTACGATCACGATGGGCGTTACCATCGGCGAGATCAACAGCGCCATCACGGTACGCCGTGCTGGGAAATTAGAGTGATTGAGCGAAATGGCGGCGAGTGTGCCAAGAGTCGTCGCCAGGATCGTTGCGCATATCCCGATAAAGAAACTGTTGAACAGCGCGCGATGCCACTCTTCGTCGTTGAATAACGTCTCGTACCATCGCAGCGAAAACGCTTCCGGTTCGAGCATGAGCATCTCAGGACGAAACGTGAAATAAGGCTCCGCGTTGAAGCTCAATGGCACGATCACGAAGAGCGGACCAATGAGAAACAGGAATCCAAACGCGGTGAAAATGCCGATGGCACCTTTGAGCGTACGCCAGCCCATCATGTTCATCCGAGTTTCATCCGGTCGATGCCAATGAATCGGTCGTACACGATGTAGAGCAAGATCACACCAGCTAGAAGGATCACCGAGAGCGCCGCCGCAAGACCCCAGTTCAGGGACGTTTGCAGGTGATAGGCGATCAGGTTTGAAATGAGTTGTCCTTTCGAGCCACCGACTAGAGCCGGAGTGATGTAGTAACCGATTGACAGAATGAAGACAAGCAGTCCACCAGCAGCGACGCCTGGAAGTGAATTAGGCAAGTAGACTCGCACGAACGCTTGGTACGGATTTGCGCCGAGTGAACTCGCCGCTTTCGTCAAGTCGCGTGGGATGTTGGTCATGACCGAGTAGAGCGGTAGGATCATGAACGGCAAGAGCACCTGCGTCATCGCGACGAGTGTACCGGTCATATTGTGAACCATGGTCAGCCGGTTGTCGTCTCCGACCAATCCAAGAAAAACGAAGATGTCGTTGAGCACGCCCTGTTGCTGCAGGATCACGATCCAAGAAGTGGTACGAACGAGCAGCGACGTCCAGAATGGAATGAGGACGAGCACGAGCAACACGCGTGCCCAACCAGGTCCTGCATGCGCCATGGCGTAAGCCATGGGATATCCGATCAGAAAACACAATAACGTCACGGCGATGCTGACGCCAAGGGTGCGAATGAACAACGTCACGTAAACCCGTTGTGTTTCCGGCATCTGCTCAATCGAACCATCCGGCATGAGTCCCAAGTCGATGGCTTGAAGGAAATTTCGGCTGGAAAACGTTTTCGTCGCCTGTTGGAGCGCGTGCCAGATTTCTAGCTGACCCCAGTCTTCATCGATCGCAATAAACGCCGAGCGCACGTCGGGTGCATCCTCCCGCGCGAGACGCCGCGCTGTTTTCGAGATCAACGACCTTGAGCCGCTCAAGACTCGATTAACGCGGGAGGCGATTCTTCCGAGTTCACGGGTTTCCCGCGCGGTCGTTAGCTCCTCACCGAGAATCTCAAAGGTCGTGATCGACGGAATCTCGGTGCCTTGCCAGGCTTGGAGCGTTTCCGCCGTTTTCGGCAGTGCATCGGCAACTGTACTGTCATAGACACTCAGTCGGATGAGCGAGAAGATCGGCACGAGTAACGTGACGATGATGAACCCAACCAGCGGTAACGCCAGCCAACTCGCTTTGAACGCTCCCATGCGAACGCTTCGTTATCTGTCGTGAACTATCGGTTAAGCCAAGCTGCGAATCGCTCGACGAGCTCGTCTCGACGGTCGAGCCAGAAGTCCGTCTCTAGCGTGAGTTGGCGACCACCATGATCGGGATTTGTGGGTAAATGCGGTTTCATCGGCTCACCGGTTTCCGCATGCTTGTCAACAAGGTCATACGCAGACTTGCGAACGGGTGAATACGCAATGTAGGACGCGACGCCTGCTTGCGACTCAGAACGGGCGGCGAATTCGACGAATCGACGCGCGTTCTCCACATTGGGCGCATCAGCGACGACAACCATGCCGCCTGAGTCAATAACACGACCGTCCCACAAGATCTTGAACGGTTGGTTCTCGAGCATTTGGGCATTGAAAATGCGACCGTTCCAGGCGATTGCCATGCTCACTTCTTGGTCTGCCAACATTTGCGGCGGTTGTGCGCCTGCCTCCCACCATACGATCTGATCTTTGATGCTTTGGAGCATCCCGAAAGCTCGTTCGATACCTTCTTCTGTCTCTAGAACGTCATATACATCTTCGGGGGCAACGCCACTTGCCATGAGCGAGATTTCTAGAACTGCTTGCGGACTTCGATGTACCGCACGTCGACCTGGAAAGTTCTCCAGATCAAAGAAATCCTCTAGCTTGGTGGGTTGCTTGTTTTCGGGAAATGCGTCTGGGTGATATGCCACCATCGTCGCGTAGTAAACGACACCTACGCCGCATTCTGTGAGCGTACCAGGATCAAAATCCTCTTCTGCAGGCACACCGTCGGGACTTGGCGGCAGGTTCAAGTCGTCGATGGTTTCGATCAAACCTTCGTCGCAGGCGATTTCGGCATTTGGTCCTTCCAAGTCAACGACATCCCATGACACGGCACCTGCTTCGACTTGCGCACGTAATTGCGATAACTCGCCGTTGTAGTCCTCAAGATTCACCTTAATGCCGGTTTCGGCTTCAAATGCTTTGTGATATCCCTCCACACATGCCCTAGCGTACGATCCGCCGAAGCTCACAACAGTGAGTGATTCTTGGGCTGCGATGGTGCTGCCAAGCAGCAAGACAGCAAGGCAAAGCGAAGTAAACGAGTAGTTTCTCACGAATCTAAAACTCCTTATGAATTTTGTGGCAACGCGCGGCAGTCGAGTGTTGCCCATCCGACATTGACGGTGTCGCCTTTTAGGACACTGCCATGCCCAGCGATGTTGGGTATCTTGGCGATGAAGTCAGGATTTCCGCAGGTGTCCAACTGCACTCGAAGATGGTCCCCGACAAACGTGATGTCATGCACGGTCGCAGGATGTACGTTGCTAAATCCACCTTCGGATTGCAAAATCGAGACGCGTTCCGGGCGTATAACCACGACAACTTTGTCGCCTGGTGCAGTACTCGCAGAAACTTGCGCGGCTTGAATGGCGTGACCGCCCACATCGACCGTACATAGTGAGTCAACTACCTTCGTTACCGTTCCATTTAGTCGGTTGTTTTCTCCGATAAAACTCGCTACAAATGGAACGTTTGGTTCTTCGTAAAGAGTGATGGGGGCAGCTAGTTGTTGGATCTGACCTGCTTCAAACACAGCGATGCGATCGGACAGAACCATGGCTTCGCCCTGGTCGTGCGTCACATAGATCATGGTAACGCCGACTTCCTCTTGGATTCGACGTATTTCGTACTGCATTTCCTCACGAAGCTGCCGATCAAGCGCTCCCAGTGGCTCATCCATCAGCACCAATTCAGGTTCGTACACCAATGCTCGCGCGATTGCGACCCGCTGTTGCTGGCCGCCTGAAAGTTGATTCGGTTTTCGAGAACCGAATCCCTCTAGTCGAACTAAAGCCAACGCTCGGTCGACCAGTTCATCTCGCCTTGACTTATCGATACCGCGCACCTCAAGAGGAAACGCGAGATTCTTTGCAACGCTCATGTGAGGGAAGAGCGCGTAGCTTTGAAACACGATGCCGAAAGCTCTTCGGTGGGCGGGAACATCCTGCACTGACTTACCGTCGACGAGGATTTCACCTTGTGTCGGTGACTCGAACCCCGCCAGCATCATCAAGCAGGTGGTCTTTCCGGACCCGGAAGGACCCAGCAATGTCAGGAACTCGCCTCGCGGGATTTGAAGATTGATGTCTTCAACGACATTGGTGTGACCGTCGAAGGATTTCGCGACATTCTTGAATTCGACGTGAGTTGTCGACAAGTGCTTTGATCCGGTTAGTAACGTGTGTGTTAGGGCTCTTTCGCGTCCGATACCGCGCTAGCGTCATCGGACGAATCTCGTCGTCGCTGATAGCTTATGGAGATCTAGTCTCCGAAACCGTTAGCCATTCAATCGGGTTTTAGACACGAGTTTGGTGCGTGCATTCGATATTTTCCATACTCGACGAATTCGCGCGTGTCATTCCATTGTGAAACACACAGTCGAGCGATAGGGTATTAACGCGTACGCTCGGAATACCTAATCGTACATCCAACGTAGGTCGTGCAGTGTTTCGAGGAGCGCGGTCCTACGTTGAGCGCAGGACTTGAGGGATGTCGTCGAAATTGGAGTAAACGCGCCATCGTAGATAAGCGATTGAGATTGAACGCTTGGCGCTCAATTCGGCGTTACCGTACTGACGTTATGTCTAGCGCTGATGGGTCGAAATCGCACGCCCATCCCCATCCGATGTCACCAACCGGAATCGAAATGACTGGCATAGGGTGAAGATTTTTATACGATTAGATGATACAACGATATAGTTGTAACATCTAATTCAAATGTTGATCAGAGTGCTAGACCATGAATTCGTTGTGCTACCTGAGGGAATTCGCGAAGCTGGCATGTACGAGATGAAGGGGTCTTTCGTGTTCAACCCGCGATGCGTTTTTCCCAATGAATGAGTACGTGAATGGAGCTAGTAACCACTTTCTTGACTTTTTCCAAGGACTTCGAGGTACTGACGCCAAGAAAGGCATCGTGGCTGTAACACTCCAAGAAGGTCATCGATCGGTGTAGAGGAACAAGACATGATTCTTAGTGAAAAGCATCGACATGGCACGTTGCAGGAAATCCAGAAGTTCAAGGACGCACTCTTGACGATTGACAATGCTGATTTCGATGAAGAGTGGCATCGTGAGATGCAAATGGCGGCGATTCAGAGTGAAATCGAAACGCTACAAGAGCAAGTTGCCGAATATGACATGTTGAGATCCGGCGGCATTACGTTTGCGAAGTGTTTCTCCATTGAGTGCCTGCCAGACATGCTGGTGCAAGCTCGCATCGCTTCTGGAATGTCACAAACCGACCTTGCTTCGCGATTGAACTTAAAACCTCAGCAGATTCAGCGCTATGAGGCATCGAATTACCTGGGCGCGAGTTTAGCTAGGTTGATAGAGATATCTCAGGCGCTCGGAGTTCGAGTTGAAGGGATATATCACAACAAACTAGAGGAACGAGGGCGTCTGCTTTCTTGGTCACGACCTAGCGAGATCTCTTGGGAGAGTTTTCCCATCGAGGAAATGCTCAAAAGGGATTGGCTAGTGTTAGAACGCGACGAAACTGAAGTTCAGGCAACTAAGCGGTATGTCGAGAGTGCGTGTGAGAGCCTATCTTTGTCTGCAGCTTTGCACAGGAAGAAGGTGCGAGGCGACGCAACCATTGACGAATACTCGCTTCTCGCGTGGCAAGCACGAGTTCTTCAACGCGCGAACTTAATGATTCAGGATATGAATATTCCGGAGTTCGTCCTTGATGATCGTTGGATTCCGAGCTTGAAGACCTTGACGCGAGCGGCAAATGGTCCACGCGAGGCGATCAAGGTACTAGCTGAAAACGGCATCGCGCTTGTGATTGAAGAGCGACTTGAGGGAATCCATGTCGATGGCGGTGCAATGTTGAACGTCAACGGCAGTCCAGTCATAGGTCTCACGTTGAGATACGATTGTCTTGACAACTTCTGGTATGTGTTGTTTCACGAATTAGGTCATGTTTTTTTACATCTCGTGTCTGGTCATAGGTACGACTTCTTCGACGATGGACTAGCCTCGCTTAATGACGATTACGAGCGAGAAGCTGAGCTTTTCGCGTTTGATAACCTGATAGCGCCGGATGAATGGGCGAAGTGCAAGTCTCCTCTCGCATTGAGCATAAACACGGTTCAAATCGATGCCGCTAGGCTCAATGTGGGACCCAGTATCGTCGCTGGTCGGCTACGACGAGAACGAGAAAACGACTCCTTATTCGCCGAGTTGGTAGGACAGGATGATGTTCGGATTCAGTTTGATTCCTAACGCATCGCAATGAACAACAGTTGCGTTTAGACGCTAACTGTCCGAACGCTCATTAGCGTTCCAGGGGACACCCGTTGAGAGAATGTCGCCATAGATTTCAAGCTTGCCTTCTAAACAGCCGATCATTTCTTCGGGGCGCATTTGATAAGGAATGAGCCGCGCTACAGGGCGACCGTGCTTAGTAATCACCAGACCTTCAGGCTCGAGCTCATCTATTAGCGAGAGACATTGTTCCCTGAATTTCGTGGCACCGATCGAGGTTGCGGGTTTCATCGTAGTGTTGCGATTCATTGAGGATTAGGCATAAATCTTCAAGTATTTTTGATACTGTGGCGAGTTTATTTTTGGATTAAGACTGCGCGTTGTTCGACGTACGCATCACGGAGCTACCGAAAATCCCGTAACGAGGCTTCGCTTAAACCATGCGTAATGTTGCTGCCCACAGTATTAGCAGCACTTTCGCTATGGGACTTCGCTACTAAACCAAGTGCTTGTAGTGCTCGGGTGGAGAAGTCAGCGTTTCTTTCGCTTCCTTACGAACGTGCCCTAAACTGTGGTTGAGACCTGCGCCAGCTGGCCAAACACCAGGTTCTTCGTGTACGAAACGACAGATGTGTTTTCCATGGTCGCTAAGCGTTTCCCAAACCTTGTACGGCATCGTCTTACCGTGGTGTGGTCCTGCGATCCAAGGCGCACCGTATTCGACGTTAGGTAACGAGCGAATTTCGCGACTCAGATTTGGCGTCGCGCCGTGCCATGCGCGATTGTCTCGGAAGACACCCGCACCGGCTTTTGCTCCCACCAACGTGCACATTCGCATCCATTCTGGTTCTTCTGAAGGCGGCGGTGGATGTCGAGCGGCCATTTGTGTGCCGGGAATCTGACGGATCGGTCCGTTCTCCCATGTGAGGTCGCTCATCATGAAGTTAATCGTGATGATCGCTGGTGTTCGATCGCAAATCAAGCGCTTCGTGCGGTCCTCAATTTCGCCAGACTCTTCATCACGCCGAATCTCGACGCCTAATGCCTCTGCTTGCTCTATGCGCTTTTCGGGTAGATTGAAGCGTTCATAGACATCGGAGTGCAAATGCTGGTATTCGACGGCACCTGGAAGACACAAATCGCCGCCGGCGCCTACTACCACGTAGTCAGGACCGCCAAAGAGTTTCGTAAGGAGAGGGGTAGTCGTATCGAGATCGACCATTGACGCCCACGCGTCGTCGTGTAACAGTTGTCGCGACGAGGAGGTTGTGCCGTAGCTGTAGCGGTGAGGGAGACGGTTGGATTCCGTGATGTATTTTTGTCCGTTCTCGCCATCAGGCCGAAGTATTTCTTGAAGCACCCGACTGCTTCCTTCACGGAATTTCTCAAGGTTCTCTTCGTTTAACAGGTCTCGTACGACCACAAATCCATCGCGCCAGAATATGGTTGCAGCGCGCTCTAGTTCATCGGGGTCGCAAATGTCCAGTTGGTGATAACCGTTGTGTTGCTCAAGTTTCTTGCGTAGCTCCTCGACACTTGGATCGTCATAGACGCGAGCTTTAGGCGCGCGAGGATCCGCGATACCAAAACCCCGTTTGGCATCAGGAACATTGCCGTTTTCGTCGAGGGTCTCGTTAATCGGCGTGTTGGCGTCCCAGCCGACGTCTGTTTCACCCCAAACCAAAAGGTTCTCGCTGTCTTTCATATCCGTCGCATTCCTTCGAGTCCAGTAAGCTGGACAGTCTTCGACAACTCTTGAGTATGCGTGATTTTAGGAACAGGTCGTAGAACGATTTTGAGATTTACAAAGAAGTACTTCGAATTACGGCGAAGGACCTATCGCCTGTTTTTTTGAGGCGGAACTAATCGGACAAGTGACTAATCTAGTAGCTCCAAGATTTATTAGACTTAAGTTTTGAGAAGTGCCATGTATCAATGCCAGAAGAAGAAGGACAGTCCAAGAGCTTCAAAATAACAGGAGGGGATTTGAACCGTCGAGTCATGTGCTGAACATACCTGTTAGAGACAACCAGATCATTTCATTTATTTATGTAGCCAAAACACAATATTCAGATGAGTCAATTACGCTAAATCACCATCCTAATCCATTTCATGCGCTTTGGGATACTGGCGCGTATCAGACGATGGTCGAGCCTCGGTTATTGAGCGAGTTAGGGCTCTCACCATATGGGTTTCAGTCGTTTAAGGGAGTCGATGGTGTTACTGTTGAAAGACCTGTATGTCAAGCGACAATTGCGATGATTGACATTCCTTTGACTACTGAATCTGAAGAGAACGTCATCTCACTCCATGAGGTTGATGTCGGCGTTCTAGAACACGACGGTCAGTTAGGTGAAGATGTGGATGTACTAATCGGTATGGACATAATCTCTCGAGGCGATTTCGCGATTTCGCAAGATGAATTTGGTAAGATTTGGTGCTCCTTTAGGCACCCTAGCAAACGTTTAAGAATCGATTTCAATGAATCCTAGCGTCCAAGCCATCGGCTCATATAGGAGCTAGCGAAGTGTCGGAATGCAACCAACTGGAAGACTACACGTTTTTCAAAAAGAAGCTACCGGATCTCATGATCGATCATGCCGGTGACTTCGTCGTGATTCACAGTCGTGAAATCACAGATTTTTTTGGTGATAAGTCGCAAGCCATCCAATACGCAGAAAGAAAATTCGGATCCGGGCGTTATATCGTGCAGGAGATTCATATGCGCCATGCGCGACCGGCGTCATATTCACTATTAATCTGAGCCGCAGACAGTTAGTAATCCCGTTATCAATCAATTACGTTTCTGGACGCGGTGTCGAGAGACATCCGACCTGATCGCAAAGATCAGATTCATTCATCCTGTTCTAGACAGACGGCGCATGGTCCGTGAGTGTGGATTAGCATCCGATATCGGTAACGAAAAATCGAGTCGACTGTATCGGGCTGTGACTCCATTGGTCAGCCGAATACGAATCTGTTCCTGCGGTCGTCACATGAACCCTCAGATAACGTAGTTGGACGGTTCTAACGATCGTGTGAGGTGTCTGTCGTGCAAGTCTGTGGTCTCTCGTCTTTGGTAGCAGTTAGTTACTCGCAGTCGTTCCGTGCGTTTTGTTTAGGAATAAAACCCGGTAAATAAACCGGCGGGAAAGCTGTCTCACATAAGACTTCGATTGCTCGATCCTCACATGAAGACCTTTAGGAAACTAGCTTGCATCCATTTCGTCATGGTGTTTGTTGTCTTTGCATACGGGTCCCAGCACGGCCTTGCATTTGAGTGCGGCGCTATCTTTCATCCGCAAACGACGTTTGAGGATTTAGTGCAAACGTTCGGTGTTGGCCATGTGATCGAAGCAGAGATACATGAAGACGAAGGTTTTTATGAATTTGGGGCTCTGATTTTTCCGGGTTCACAGGACGAAGTCGAGGTCTTCTGGCATGATCCTCAGACTCGCCAATCCTTACGTAAGGTTCGAATACAAGGCAGTAGCAGTTCGTGGAAGGTCCCCAGCGGACTTGAACTAGGTTTAGATCTTCAATCGATCGAAGCGCTGAATCGAGTACCTTTCAGGTTATCTGGCTTTGATTGGGACTACGGCGGAACCATCGGCTCTTGGGAGAGCGGTCGTCTCGAACAATCCGACGACAGCTCCTGTCGGCTCGTTGTGAGGCTAGGCGCGGACTACTCTAAAGTACCATGGGAACGCATCGTTGAAAATGGAAATGTGCAAGGGGATAGAGTTTTTTCATCGGGTCATCCGACGATGCAGCTGTTGAACCCCACAATACGAGAGCTATCCCTCTTTATCCAGTAGCTTGGAACACGCAGGTAAGGAGGATGTGGGTCTTGGTAGCGCAATTGCAGGTTGCTAGAGAGCAACACAGTCTTTTCTGCGTGGGTAATCGAGCCTTTGTCTAGCGCTCTCCCAGACTCCTCATGCAGAACGATGCCGGTCAGATCTCGTTAGTTTTTCAATTTGTACAGCCAGACTGAGTTGCTGATTGACTTAGCATTGATTCCACTGGCTTTTGCGAGTCTAGATCATGCCATCGGTCGGATCGACAGAAATTCAATCCACCATCATCGAGAAATCGCTGTATCTTTTAGATTAGAAACCCTTCGTACGATTCGATCTATTGGTGATCGGATAACGGCATGAAGACGCTGATGCCACGGATTAGTAGGACAAGTTTAGGACAATGAGGATACAGATCGCGTCGGATTTGCACTTGGAATTTGCGAACGGTGCAAACGGCAAACGACTGGATTCTGTCGATCGTGATTTGCTCGTGCTGGCTGGTGACATCGCGATTGGAATGGGTGCGAAATCGTTTATTGCAGAGCAATTGGAGATATCACCAGTCGTGTACGTACCCGGCAATCATGAGTACTACGGTGGCTATCGTCGAAAAGACCTAGATTCATGGTGGCGAGAAACCGCAGAGCAAGAACTGCTTGGCCTGCACTACCTCTCTCTGGATGAAGTCGTGATCGACGGTGTACGCATAAAGGGCGCAACTTGGTATTCGGATTTTTGGGGAGGTGACGGACGCTTCGCAAAAGCGGGTATCACAGACTTCCGACCACCTTTTAATCAACCTGACAACTGGGGAATCGAAGAGCATAAATCCGCGCACGAGTTTGCGACGTCCTGGTTGCAGATCAGTGAGTACGCTGATGTGGTTGTGACTCACTTCCCCGCTTCCTTGCAGGCAATCGGTGGACAGTTTAGAGATCCAACGAATCCACTGAGTTTGCTGAACTCCTACTTCATTAACGACAAAGAGGACTTGGTTCGCGAACTGAATCCGAAGCTCTGGATCTCAGGTCATACCCATGTCGGACACGACTATATGGTAGGTAGCTGCCGATGCATAGGCAATCCATGCGGCTACCCAGGCGAAAAAAATCAGTTCGAGTCCGCAAAGATTGTGGATGTGTAGGTACAGCACCACTAAGCGAAGCGTATTGGTTCTATCATCTATAGAACAACAAACCAGAATGTCGCTCGTCTTATATCGCGACGTTCTTGGTCAGACGAGCAGCGACTCTTTGGCGTGTTATTGATCGAGCAACTTCCCAGCCCAAAGTGCGCGTAGGAATTCTCTGATAGGCATCACGCGTACGCCGTCAATCAGCTGCTCGCGCGCGCCATTGAATACACCGAATTTACGTACCTTACTGTCGCCGAGTTCCTGAGTGATCGTATGCAATCCTCGGTTAAATTTCCTCTCCCACCGCGTAGACGACTTTGTTTCAATCGCGACAAAGCCGTCCAAGGTTTCAAACAATACGTCAACTTCGACACCGCTATATGATCGAAAGAAATACAGCGGAAAATGAAGGTTCATGTAATCCAAGTAGGCTCGGATTTCATTGATAACAAGCGTCTCAAATAACCCGCCTCGTTCCTCGTCGTGCATGGGGTATGCGAGTCGTTCCGATAGAGCCCGAACGATGCCACAATCGACCATATAGAACTTGCTGCTAGTTACTTGCTTATTCGATCGCTTGAGCTTCCACGGCGGGAGCCAATACGCGATAAGCGTGTCGCCTAACACCTCGAAGTAGCTTTGCACTGTACTTCTCGCAACAGAAACATCTCGGGAAATGGACGCAACATTCGTAAGCTGGGCGTTTTGACGCGCAGCGATTTCCAAGAACCGTGCGAATCCGGCTAGATCGCGAATCTGTGCTTCTGTTTGAATCTCCTGCACGAGGTAGTTGTGTGTATAGCTGCGCAGATACTCCGTAGGTAGGTTTGAGTTGACCGCGGTTGGTAGTGTGCCAAACTGAAGCGCTTTGTCCACGTCGAAGTCCAATTCAAGCTCGTGTGATGTCAGTGGAAACATTGTTTTGGTGAGTGCACGACCCGCGAGTAAATTGACATTGGGTCGTCGAAGTTTCCGTGCGCTTGACCCTGACAACACGAATTTCCGACCCAGATTCTCAATCGCACGGTGTACTTCGTTCAGTAGTTGGGGTACCCGTTGAACTTCGTCGATGACAACCCAATCTAGTTCTGAAGCTGCGACTTCCGTATAGAGATCTTCGGGATTCCTCAACAATCGATTAAAAGTTGCCGAGTCGAGTAAATCAAACCCGAGCGCATTTTGAAATCGGTCTCTAATCCATGTTGTTTTTCCTGTGCCGCGGGGTCCGAAGAGAAAAAAAGATTGTTCAGGATTTTTGAGAATTCTGCTATACATGCTGGCAATTTTACGGGAAAAATGCCAACTACATATACATAATTACGTAATTTAATCACATCAGAAGAATCTAAGTAGGACGCTCAACTTGGATTAGACAGCTTTGAACTATCTGAGAAATGACGCTTTCTAGCGTAAAAACGGTTCATCAAAAGTGCGTTATTACTCACCTCTGGGAATGATGGGCGGCGCTGATACCACGATAGCCTCAAGCATTCGTATGTCACGTGCGTTTAGGTAATTTTCAGTTTTGTTAATACGGAGTAAGTACCGCGCTGCATGACCTTGATATGCGTTTGGTACCCGTTGGATATTCTTGTGGAGAGCGAAGAAATCCCGATTACCCCATCTACCTAACAGTCTCTCGTAGTACTGATCCTGAAGTTCCTCAAGTGTCGCTCCGAACTCTAGCGCTTCAATAGGTCTTGTCTTGGCCATCTCTAGACCGATTGAGAAGCGCAGTTTTAAACGTTGACTTACACGCCGCACCTTCGGCAAGTATTCGATTGCACGATCTGGATCCGATTCAACTAAATACCTTGCAACACCTTCGATTAACCGGTCTTTTAACTCGCCTTGATACACTTCGGCGTACCTCTGCGCTTTATCAAAATCTTGATCTAAATAGGAGGAAAATGCGCGCCACCAAATCGAATAATCGGGTTCTGCATCACTCTTAAAGCCGTCGTTCATGAGCCACTCAAACGCGGATTTCGCATCGACAGAAGACCATTCCCGAATGATCTGATCTCGCGCTTGAACTCGTAGTCCGGGGGTGTCCAGGTTTCGTGCGGACTGAATCGCTACTTCTGGCGCATTGCGAGACATTTGTCCGAGTGCTTCGATAATCGCGGTGCTTTGATATTCGTGGGGTAACGACGGTGCTTCTTTGAGCAATTCGTCTGCATCTTTCGCTGCCCACGATTGCAATAGTGACGACCGAAAATCATGGGTCATCAACTGATCGTCAAACTCTAACGACGCTTGGAACGATTCTCTAGGATCGAAGTACGACCAGGATCTAAACGCGTTTTCTGTGGCTTGCATCGCATCCTGCTTATTCGGAAATTCAGAAACGACAGTCAGCACTGAGGAGGGCGTAACGAGCTTAATTGAGATAGCGTTCCAAATTAAGCTACTTAAGACAGGTTTTCGTGTATTCGGGTTATCAAGCGATGCATGGACTTCTGAAAGAATCGCGGCGCCTTCCAATTCAATCCAATTTAGGAGGATCGTATGTAGCTCTATGTTTCTTTCTTGCGTTTGGGTTGGGTCGCGAATGTGTTCGTAAAACGACTGTCTTGGATCAACTTTAGATGCTTCGCTACGAATGGTTGCGACGGTATTAGCGATCCATGTGTCATTTGGTCCGATCTGCTCAGCGAGCTGAATACGTTGGTCGGTGGAGAGGAAATCGCTTCGCCACATCATAGCGGACGCCGCCGAAAATCTGAATTGTTCCGGGAGACCTTCAATCGCTGCAATGGCCGCATTTCGATCGCTCAGCGTCCACTCATTGAAGATGGCGCGTACGAGGTTTGATTTCTCCTGCGACTTGACTTCAACGAGCGTTAACACTCGATCAAGTGCTTTACGCGGATCGATCGCCGCGTATCGCCCGAAAATGATTGAGAGCGCTGCGACGCGTTGATTTTGAGAGGAAATGGACATACTCTCATTGATGTACCGTTCGATGTCGCTCACGTCAGCGCGCGCGAGAAGCACATAGAGCGATGCGCTCTGGTCGAAATCACTCGCCAACTTCGTCGAGTCGAGCACCGATTGGACATGAAGGATCGGGTCGAGATCGCTCATGTGCTCTTCAAGTGCGACTCCCCGAGGAGTGATGTTGGAATCTTCCGTCGGTTCACCGCTAGGTGACGGCAGAGCAAGGAATTGGGGCTGTTGCCCTCTGTCTAGCCAGAAATAAACTGCGACCCCGGCGGCAAAACCAAGTACCAAAGCGAGAGCTACGCTGGTGACTAGAACTGAGCGACTGATGCGCACGTTGAGAATCCCAGTTCTTCAAGAAGGTAGTGCTTAAATCCTAGTCACGCACCTAAACGCTTGAGTTGGTTGTGTATGAAAACGACTAGTTAACAAAAGCCGCTCAGTTGTATTTATCCGACTTAGATTGTCTACTTGCGTTCAACTCGTCGGTCTACTGACGAGCCATTTCTGCCCTGGCGTGTGCGGCGACTTGAGCTTCGCTCGTACTGCCTAATTCGATATCAACCTCATGCAACGTACCAGTGAACGCGAAAGGTGCTTCATATCGATCCGAAACCGACAAACCATGGTCTTCCCCGACACTCGCGCCTACAGAACTGATTGCGAACATCATGTAGGGGATCTCGGCATCGCCGCAGACATTTCCGTTTATGGCAACCGTCGCGCTTCCACCCTGCGACCCCGATGTACGACGAAGATGGGCCGAGATCGTAGAGTCGCCGCTCGGCACGGTGCTTGTGGATTCGACGACGGTGTGATCGCCGAACGCGTTGTAATCGACGACGAGGCGTTCATTCTGGATAAATACCGAAATACCAGCATTTGCGTTACCAATCGCGAACAGAGCGCCGTCTTCACCTTCACTTCGACTTATTCGCGCTCGCATATCCCAAGCCGAACCGCCAGGTAACGGCGACGCCGCGGTTGGGATGGGCGACATGGGCGGCCGATAGCGATAACGGCGATTGGTAGGATGCGGTGAGTGGTCGTCTGGTTTTCTCCGGAACAGCTGCCTCATCCGATCGTCAAGGGGCAATACACCATTTCGCTCCGCTTCGGACCACCACAGATCAATCGACGACTTGAGCCGCTCTGACTCGGTCTCCGCGAGGTCATTGCACTCAGACGGATCAGCGTCGAGGTCATAGAGTTCCCACCGATCTTCGTCGAATGGTGTACCTTGGATATGCCGAGTTACCGCCTTCCACCAACACCCGTTCTGCTCCACGACGAGTCCGCGTGAACCACCATTTTCGAAGTACTGTAGCCGGTTTGTAGCGGGAGCGTCTGCTTCTTCGATCACCGAAGCAAACGATCGTCCAGAGATCGGCAGCTGCTTGTAACCCTTAAGTTCATCCGGCGGTGTGATATTGAGTAGCTCGTAGATCGTCGGCGCGACGTCCGAAACGTTGATGAACTGATGCCGAAGCGTACCGCGTTCGGACTCACTGATTTGTTGTGGCCAATGCAGAATCATTGGCACATGGACACCTCCTTCGTGTGTGTTTTGTTTGTACCAGCGGAACGGCGTATTGCCGCACTGAGCCCAACCCCAAGGGTAGTTTGTATGACTACGGGGTCCACCAATCTCGTCAATGCGCTGAACGGCTTCGTCTGGAGACTCACTTATCCCGTTGAAATACTTCATCTCGTGGAGTACGCCTTGAGGACCGCCCTCTTGCGACGCCCCGTTGTCCGCCATGACGATCAAGATGGTGTTATCCAGTTCACCCATCCGCTTCAAGCCGTCGACGAACCGCCCGATTTGGTCATCCGTGTGATCCAAGAACGCAGCGAATGCTTCTTGAAGTCGACACGCAAATAGTTTCTCGTTGGCCGATAGATCTTCCCAAGGCTTTACGCCTGGATTGTGCGGCGCGAGCGTGGTGTGTTTTGGGATAACGCCGAGTTCGAGCTGACGCTCGTACCAGTGTTGTCGCGCAACGTCCCACCCTTCGTCGTAGCGATGACGGTACTTGTCTAAATAGGCTTGCGGAGCTTGATGAGGTGCGTGTGTCGCACCGAATGGCAGATAGGCGAAGAATGGACGATCGGGACGTATGGATCGGTTGTCGTTGATCATCTTGAGAAGCTGATCAACGAGATCTTCGCTGAGGTGGTAGCCTTGTTGAGCCGTTCTGGGTTGGGGGATGTGGTGGTTGTCCTCGACGAGTTCTGGATGAAATTGATCCGTCTCACCTTCAAGAAAACCGTAGAAGCGATCGAAGCCTCGCGCAAGCGGCCATTGGTCGAACGGACCAGCGGCAGATGTATCGCTCGTCTGCGCCAAGTGCCATTTTCCGGCACACAACGTGACATAACCTTCCGCGCGAAGCACCTCTGCGATGGTTCCGGCGTTATTCGCTATGTGTCCGAGTTGATTCGGAAAACCCGTGGTGAAGTTTGAAATGGTGCGCATTCCAACGGCGTGCTGAGACCGACCTGTCAGCAGCGACGCACGAGTTGGCGAACACAACGGCGTGACGTGGAAATTCGTGAATTTCAGCCCTGCGTCGGATATCGCGTCAATGTGTGGCGTATCGATGTCTGATCCGTAGCAGCCAAACTGAGCGAAACCGACATCGTCGAGTAATACGATAACGACGTTCGGAGAGTCGGAGCCTGGGTGGCGGCGCTGCTCGAAGTACGGTTCGGATTCAGCGACCGTAGGTCCGATTTTTCCCTTGAAGTCAGAGGACGTATTGGGATGTGACATAAAGCTCCCTCCAGCAGCTAGGACAAATTAACTCATCCGAGACACGATGGTACCGCTGAATGTACATCCGGTCGACCGACCTGCGCGAAGTAAGTCAAGGTGTGCTTCAGCGAGTGCAATTTAATTTACTCGATAAAAAACTGTAGGTAAAACAGACGAAGATTCGTCCTAAGCGTTGACAGCTGGCGATTTAACGCTCACTAGACCGAGTGCGTCAGACCAAACGAGCGACTTTAGTGGGAACTGATGATCAGAAGTTCCTCAGTAGTTACCATAGATTCCAGTTCCCGAATGTCACGTTCGCTTAGGTATTTGTTGTGTTCGTTAATGCCGATTAGTGCTTCAGCTGCCTTCGATTGATATTTACTTGGCACTTGATGTAGGTTCTTGTGCAGTGCAAAGAAGTCGTCGGCAGCCCATTTCCACAAAACCCGGCTGTAATAACCATCTCGATAGCCTTGTGCGACTTGCTCTCCGTAGCTAAGTGCCTCGAAAGGGTCGAGTTCAACCAGCTGTCGACCTAATTCCGCTTGCAGCCAAGCACGACGCGTTTCATCCTCTACGCTTGGCATATAGTCGATGGCTTGTTCCAGATCTGAGTAAGTCAAATGTGTCGCGATCTGCTCACTGAGCTGAGCTCTTAGCTCACCTTGATACTCACGGACGAAGTCTTTTGCAGACTCAAAATCTTGATCTAAATAGGCCGCAAACACTCGGTCAATAATTGATGTCTCGTCCCCTTCACCGACGCCAAGTCCGTCGTCGATCAACCACTCGAATGCGGCTCTTGCGTTGACATGCGACCACTCTCCGACGATCTCATCTCTTGCTTGGGTCTGTAGTTCGCTCGTTTCTAAGTTTCGCGCAATTCGAATGGCTTTTTCCGGTGAATTTCTAGACATTTGACCAAGTGCGGTTAGTACAGCAATGTCTTGGTATTCGCGCTTCAATGACGTGGTTTCCATAAGCAGTCCATCAGCGTCTTTAGTTGCCCATATTTGCAATAGTGACTTTCGAAAGTCCAGATTTATGAACGGATCGTCGAAGTCAAACGAAGCTTTAAATGACTGTTTAGGATCCAGGTTTGCCCAAGAACGAAATGTGTACTGCATCGACTCTTTGGCGTCTTGCCGATTTGGAAATTCAGACACAATATTCAACACCTCGCTTGGTTTTGCAGTGTTCGTCGCGAGTGCGTTCCAAATCATTGCGTTCAGGACAGATCTTCGCATGTTGCGGTTGTCGAGAGAATCATTAATCTCTGAAAGAACCGCAGCACCTTCCAATTCGAACCAATGTCTCACGATGCCTAAGAGCTCCGTGTAATGTTCTTGCGTCTGCGTGGTTGCCTGAATTCGGTCGTAGAACGCTCTGCGAGGATCAACTTTAGATGCTTCACTTCGAATGGACGCGACGGTATTAGCAATCCAACCGTCGTTTGGACCAATTTGTTCAGCAAGTTGAATGCGTTGATCTGCGGAGAGGAAATCGCTTCGCCACATAACGGCCGATGCCGCCGAGAATTTGAACTGCGGGGGCAGATTCTCAAGCGCAGCTGTCGCCTCTTCTAAATTGCCAAGGGTCCACTCATTGAAAATCGACCGGATGACGTTGGATCTCTCTTGCATCGTTAGCTGGTCGAGTGCTAATGCACGATCGAGCGCCGCGTTCGGATCTAGCGCTGCGTAGCGGCCAAAGATGATGGAGAGCGCAGCGTTACGTTGATTCCGAGAAGATACGGCGAAACTCTCGCTGATATAACGTTCAAGGTCGCTTACATCGGCGCGTGCGAGAAGCAAATAGAGCGACACGCTTTGATCGAAGTCACTTGCCAGTTTCGTTGAGTCGTGGACGGACTCGATCTGAAGGATCCGGTCGAGATTGCCTGCGTGTTCTTCGCGAGCCATCTTTGGTAGTTCAACGTTGGAGTCTATCGTCCTATCAGCGATAGGTAAGGTCAGAGTACGGAATTCGGTCGGCTGCTCTTCGCCTTGCCATAAGAAAACTAGTACACAGACAGCTAAACCTCCGATCAGAACACCCACAACTCCTGAAATGAGTGTTGTGACACTGGGTCGCATTTTGGTTCTCTGGTCGGATTCGGGGACAACAAAATGCTACTCAAGCGTTCGATCATCTAACGCGAGCGACGAGTCGCCTACCAGGAAAATTACGGACATATGCCTTTCGCGCAATCGCGAAAGCGAATCGTGACCAAAGCACATACATTTTTGATTGCGCGATGGTGGAGTTAGGGTTTGCGATCGGCTGTCAATCTGCATAAACCGACGTTCTGCCTTAGTCGACCATCGACTTGAGGTCCTTCAGCGCTTGGTCGCTTAGATAGTGATTGTTCTCGTTTTGCTTGAGTAGCTGCTTGGCAGCGTACGTTTGGTGTGTTTTTGGAACTCGATGAATATTGGCATGCAGCGAATCGAAGTCGAGAAAAGACCAACTGGATAGTACACTCCTGTAGAAGCTCTTCTGACGATGTTGCTCAAGTGTCTCGCCGTAGTTAAGCGCTGTAAAAGGATCAGATTGAGCGAGCGAATGCGCGATCTGACGCAAGGTCGAATCGCTGATCTCAGTGTCCAAGTTCTCTGCGTAGGACATCGCCGACTCCAAATCAGTATCGAATAGGTGTTCAACGGTGGCGTCGACCAGCAATTCTTTGAATTCACCTTCATACTGATCGACAAACGTTCGAGCAGCGACATAGTCCTGATTGAGAAACCGTGCAAAGGTACGCCTCCAAAGTGACTCGTCGTTCGATGTATTTACGTCTAGTTCGTTAATCATGAGCCACTCGAACGCAGATTGCGCGTCGTCAGTTTGCCATCCGTCAACGATGGCATTCCTTGCCGAGGTTCGAAGCGCGCGGGTGTCTAGTTTTCGCGCGAGTCCAATTGCCAAGTACGGCGACTCACTAGAGATTTGCTCAAGCGCCTCGGCAAATGCTATACCTTGAAACTGGCGCGGATACGTCAAGGCTTCTTCGAATAACCCTTCTGGGTCTCTGTGTGCCCAAGTAAATAGAAAAGAGGCATGATCACTATCGGAAACCAATCGAGAGTCGAATTCGAGTGATGCCTCAAACGCCGCTTGAGGATCCGAGTATGCCCAGTGCCGAAGTGCACTAAGCGTTGCGGCTCTGGCTACGTATTCATTTGGAAACTGTGAAACCACCTGCAGTACTGAAGTAGGTGTTTCGTTTTCGAAGTCGTCAATACTCCGAATCAAGCTACGTATAAGCGGCACGCTTTCTTCTACGCCCTTGAGCGAGTCATATACCTCCGTTAGAACCTCAATCCCTTCTGATTCATACCAAATTTTGGCGATTTCGGACAAGTCATGGGTTCGTTCGTACGAATACGACGTATCTTGAAGTCGATCGTAATACGCCTTTCTCGGGTCATCCTTGTAGGAATCACGACGAATCCAATTGATTCTGAATTCAATCCAAGTGTCGTTTGGACCTATCCGTCTAGCGAGTTCCATACGTTCTTGCGTCCCGAAGTCGTCACTCAGGAACATCACAGCTTCTGCGGCGAGCGCTTTGTCTTCTTCAGATAGAGCGGCGATAGCAACGACCGCACCGTCGAGGTCACTAGACATCCACTCATCGAAGATTACCTCCATGAGGTCATATTCTTCATCGATCGTCAATCCATCGAGTAGCAAGAACTGATCGAGTGCGAGTCGTGGGTCGAGTGCAGCGTATCGACTGAAGAGGATTGAAAGTGCAAGGCTACGCTGTTTCTTTGAGGGTATTTCCATACTCTGCCTGATGTATGTTTCGAGCGTATCCTGATTCGTGTTCGCTATTCGCAAGTAGATGGACATGCTTCGATGAAAGTCACTATTCAGACTCGCTAAATCCTGAATCGATTGAGCTTGAGCGTGAGGAGCCTTTACGGACGCGACATCTACAGGATTGAGTTGTGCGACATCGGTTACAGCATCCTGATCTGTCACACTTTGGGGTAAGGTCAAATAATCTAATTCGCGATCACCGCTGGAGTTACCCATCAGAAAATAAACCGAAATTCCAGCTACCAAAGCGCCGAATAGAGCACCTCCTGCCCCCACTACGAGACTTGATACGGCGATACGCATAGTGGTAGTTCGAGCCAATTACGGATATTCCTATATCCTACTCAAGTTGACGCATACCTAGAACAACCAAGGAGGTTGTTTCGACGGTATCTAAGGTCTTGCATGGTGTCTGAAATCTCAGAACAGATTGTTCACGGTCGTGCGGAGTCCTGTGCGTAATCTTCGTGGTGTAATAACAACTCTGAGGGTAGGTTACCAGTGTCATCGCTTAAGCGATTCAATTACGTTGAGGCTGTTGCCTTAAATTCACTCGACGGTTTCAACCAATCGATGGTTGACGCGATTTGCGAAGACGGTGCTATCGTTCTAGAAGGCGCACTTACCTCCGATCAAGTGACCGAGATCGTCACAGAAATGCGTCCGTATATCGACACGACACCGCACGGACTCCATGGTCTGGAACACTCCCGTCGTGTCGGTGCGCTGGTCGCACGGTCGCAAGCATCACATCTGGCCATTGCGCACCCGGCAGTGTTGCACGTCTGCGAGCAAATTCTTGGTTATCAGGCCAGGGAAGGGAAGGAAGTTCGGATTACGCAATCCCCGAAAGGGGAAGGTCGGTACCCATGGCGCGTCGGCTTGACACAGATCATTGACGTAGGACCGGGACAACAAAAGCAAGGTGTGCATCGCGGTAACGGTTTGTGGGTGCATGATTTAGCCGGTGACCGGTTAGATCCTCAGATCGAAACCATGTGGGCCCTGACCGACTTCACTGTCGAGAACGGCGCCACCCACGTCATACCAGGTAGTCACCGCTGGCCAGACGTGATGGAAGGAGAAAAGCGGGAAGGTACGAAGACGTGGCTAGGTGAGGTCGATCACGAATCGGTGCAAGCGACGATGCGAGCCGGCAGCGTTTTGATCTGGACGGGTTGGACTGTTCATGGCGCCGGCGCTAACACCAGCGATGAACGTCGAATCGGCATGAATATCGATTACAGCCTGTCGTTCTTGTCTCAAGAGGAAAACCAGTTCCTCTCATGTCCGCCTAACGTTGCGCGAACGCTTTCGGAAGAAATGCGTCGATTGATCGGATACACCCAAGGAGGTGGTGCGCTCAACTATTTTGCTGACTGTCTAAGGCCTAAAGTAGCGCTGGAGGCAGGCTACGACGTCATGGTTCCCGGCGCTCACGGTATGTCGATTGACGACGAAAAGAGCGATATCGATTAGGCACTCTGATTTGTAGTGACGTACAGACTCGTGGATCTATCACTCGGTTACTAGCGTCGAAATGACTTTATTCGGGACTTATGAATGGGGGTGCTGTAAATTCTGGAAATTTTCCTTCTAACGCGTCTATCATCGCTTGCGAATCTCTTTGAAATTCATCAAATGCGACATACTTGTATTGTAGGTAGCTAAATATGCGATTGTTATTACTCAATTCAAAATCATAGACGCGTTGTTCACATTGATTAAATGAATCTCCTGTTTCCATAATAGTCCAACAGCAGAATATGTAGATCTGCGCTAGTTCATATTGTTCGAACCTACGTAATCCCTCGACGTCCTGACCCGTGAAATGCCACAGCGGTAGTTCCTTTGCATCAAAATCGTGTCTACTAAAATCTTGATCGGGGTTCGTACTAAAGAGCTTCCTATCATAAATCCATGCATCGACAATCAAGATCTCGGCATCTTCTTCAGAATAATGTTCATCGATTTTGTCTCGAACATAGTAAAAAGATTCGAGGTTTGGCCTCTTACTGACTCCCCAAGATGCGACGCCGAAATTAAACGCGTCAATTATGCTCATTCCCTGAACATTTGAGTAAGCGTTTCGAAGACAGTCACGAGCGTCGTCGTATCGCCCTAGTGCGATCTGGTTTCGTGTTAGTAGAGATAAAACACTCGGTAGCTCGATCGCTATGTCGTCCCGCTCATAAATTTCTGAAAGAACGGCGTTACTGTAAGTTAAATAGTTTTCGCGCCCTAGATAGACGGATAATGCAAATTGATCTCCTAATGTGAGATTAGAAACTGCTCGAGATTTATTGATCTTCTGGACTATGTCAATATCAAAGAAAGACTCAGACCCCCGAAGACAAACGAACGCGCGTTTGAGTGTATCTAGGGTAGCGGTGTAGTCGAGAGCGTCTAATGCAAACTGAGTGGCCATAAATTCAGGTTGATAGTCTTCGGCAACCGTTACCAACAATTCGGCGTTTCGATCGTCGGAAGGCGCGAGTTCTAGTGCATCCGAGACGAGGTCTACTGGGTTCATTTCACTTCCGGGAAGATTCCCGCCCTTCGTCCACAGCCTAGCTAAATAGGACAAGATTTCGAAATCGTCAGAGAAGCTCTCACGAATCTGAACTAAAACGTCGGTTTCGTCAATAACTCGTTGCTTGGCGGTCTTGGTGTCATATGATTTATCAGGATTATTCAATTGTTTCCAGAATTGATCAAGTTGAAATAGCGCACCGTTTCGATCAGCTATATTACGTTTGCTAATTTGTTCTGAAAGATGTTGATATTCCTTCGCTAGCCGACTTTTGGGTCGCTCTGCCACAAATACCGATTGTTGCAACAACGGCAGACTGTCGTATCTATGAATAACGTGGCACTCAGAGAAGTCTAGTTCTTCTGCAAATCGCTGTTGGAAATCATGAATTATCTCATCTTCGTCATCAAGAAACGGTACGTTAGACATCACGAAGTGAAGGGCGATGTCTTTCTGTCGCACCGATTCGGCTTCGCTTCGAATGTTCTTTACGATCTTTGTTACACCCCGAAGATTCTGATTATTCGGGAAGAAAAGAACGACTACGGAGTCAGGTAGGTGACGTGTGCATATACCGCTTGTGTCGCTATATCCAGTACGGGAATCGATGAATACATAATCCGGCTCAAGTTCCTTCTGCCACTGAGCCTTCATGTCCTCAAATAGCAAGTACCCGTCTCGATTGGCATAGAGATCCTTCCAGTCGATTTGAAATGCCTTCGAAGCGTAATTCTGTTTCGCCTCTCCCGATGGCATTAGATACATTTGATCGTTGAACTTCGACTGCGCAACGTAGTCGAGAACATTTGGAACTCGATTCTCCTTTAGGTACTTTTGAACATACTCTACGATACCTGGTGTGTTCGAACTGGATTGGAGCAAATCAAACGTATCTAATCCAGGCGCCTCAAGATCGAAGTCGACTAGCAGTACACGTTTGCCAGATAGAGCAAACTGTGCGGCGACATTCACGAGTGCTAACGAGCGCCCAACACCACCCTTGAACGAGTAGAACGTGCAAATGTACATCGTCGAGCTTACGCTACCTCATCCAGATTGAAGTTTGTTGACTCGAGCTGCCGCTTTTCGCGATCTCCTTGCGGAATATTTGGAAAATCTATGACGTTGGAACGCTCGGTCTGTGAATCTTCCGTTGTCGACAATCCTCTCTGCATCAGTGAGAATATCGCCGGTCGTTGTAGTAACCGAAGATATTTGTCGTACGCGAACGACGGTCTGTTGAGAGCGCGTTCCCATCGACCAAGAGATGACTCTCCGATCCCGGTCATCTCCGCAAATTCGTCCCTCGTCATGCCATGTTGCTCTCGAATCTCCTTTATTTCACGAGGCGACAGAATCCCGAGATGTTTGCATATCGCTTCATTCTTTATTCGTTCACCCTCTTCATCAAGAATTTGCAGTCCGCAGCCTATGCATGTGAAGAGCGGCAAACGCGCAGGGACGTCGGCGGCATCTGCCCCTAGACCATAGGGAATGGTGGTCTCTTGCCACTTTTTTGTGAACGTGCCATCGCAATCGGGGCATCGCATCTCAGACGCGTATTCAGTTGTTGCATTCTTGGAATTTTTCATGACACATTCCTCATCGAATTCGGACTCACTCACTTAAGTGAAAGCTGCGACCAACGATGAAGCCTCGGTGGATCTCAACTTTGACATATATCTCTGGACTCTGCGGGTTAACGCGAATGAGCATTTCATAAGCGGTCTTCCCAGGTGGTTTGCGCAAGACGATCTCTCTCACAGCATGTCCCATTTTCAAGTGATCGATGATCAACTCCCAAGCCTGATCCGACGTATAGTAGTCTGCAATAGACCCAGAAGGACCGGGAACCTTGTCAGGCTGCCACTTCGTCGGACGAACAGGTGTAAACTGATTCCTTCGCAAATGCGGCGCGCTCGCCAAGCGAACCAGTTCGCTCCTTCTTTCGTCAGGAATCGACATTGGATTGGAACCGACTCCGTCTCAGTCCGTTACCTCGTTGCTCTACGCCAAACGACCTCTAAGATTGAGTATCACGCGTATTTTAACAATTCTACTTGTCATATGACGTTTGGGCGGCAATTAGTATCTACTGAAGCACTAATGTTCAAAATCCGTCAATCAAGCACTCCGTGCAAATATAAGTCAGAAATTACCAACGCGCTGAATTGAATTTATCTCGGTTGGATTGCAGAGAATTCACCGAATAAATCGTACACGCTACTACCTCGGGCGCGAGGTCTCTAACAAGGCTGACAACAACACCCTCTTGGAGTTCTTCTTACAAGAAGAGCCTCTGATCTCTTCTACGGACCTTCTTGTTAGGTATTCGCAAATGAACGCGTACTGTCGTTGAGTAGATTTGCCGCCGTATATAAATCCTACTTCGTCATTTCTCTGGCGAACCGACCGATTAGTTGCGACTCCTACATTTGTGACATACATAAGGATCTTTCGTGCCAGAACCAAGTACTGACGAGTGGCTCGCACTCGTCCAAGAAGACATTGTCGAACCAGAGCGTCGAATCCTCGATCCCCACCACCATCTATGGTCAACGGCGTCGTTTTGGGGTAAGTACGAGTTAGAGGATTTATGGCGCGATACCGGATCTGGACACAATGTCGAGAAAACCGTCTTCATTGACTGCCATTCGAATTACCGAGAAGATGGACCCGCTTATTTGCGTCCAATCGGTGAGACGGAGTACGTCGCAGCCGTCGCAAAGGAGAGCGAGAAGGACGCGTCGCAAGCAACGATTGCCGCGATCGTTAGTCATGCAGACATGACGCTCGGTAAAGGTGTGGTCGAAGTTATGGAAGCGCACGAAGCGGCAGGCGACGGCAGATTTAGAGGCATTCGACACGCGGGTCCCTACGACGACACCGGAACCCTTACGAATGCAGGTCGAGGTAGACCATGTCCTTACACCCAATCTGATTTTCAGGAAGGTGTGACGACGATAGGGGAGATGGGATACACCTACGACACGTGGCACTTCTTCCACCAAAACCGCGAATATCTTGAACTCGCACGGGCTTGCCCTGGTACGACGATGATCCTTGACCATTTTGGTACGCCCTTGGGAGTAGGTGCCTACGCGGGGAAGCAGGAGGAGATCTTCGAGCAGTGGAAAGGCGATATGGCGGAGATCGGCAAGTGTGAGAATGTCGTTGCGAAATTAGGTGGACTCGCCATGCCGGACAACGGTTTTGGGTGGGATAAGAATGAGCGCCCGCCAACGTCAGACGAATTCGTCGAAGCACAGAGACGCTACTACTTGCACACCATTGAGTGCTTCGGACCCGACCGTTGCATGTTCGAAAGTAACTTCCCGGTGGACAAGCTTTCGATTTCTTACCAAGTACTCTGGAACGGCTTGAAGAAGATCGTGGCTGACTTTAGTGAGGCTGAGAAGGACGCGATGTTCTACGGTACAGCTGCGCGCGTGTATCGAGTCTGACGTTGGATCGGACGCAGCTACGAGCCGTTGGAAGGAAATTCGTGCGAATCTCGAAGCTCCCTCTTCTGGTATTGGCACTAGCGTGTGCACCGTTTGCCATTCCATCCGATCCAATCGTTTATGAACACGGTTATGCGTTTCTCAGTCAACCGGACCTGCCACCCGACTTCAAGAACTTCAAGTACATCAATCCGAACGCACCGAAGGGCGGTCAGATCCGCATTCCACAGATGGGGAATTGGGATAGTTTCAATCCGGTCCCGCCGCGAGGTCGTGTGGCAGCAGCGCTTTCTGTGGGTTCACCTTCGGATAACTTGCTACTCGATGCGCTCATGGAAACTGCATCGGATGAAGTTGCGTCGATCTACGGCTTAATCGCGGAAGGCATCGCGGTCGCGCCAGACCGTTCGTGGGTGGCGTTTCGACTGCGAGATTTCGCACGTTGGCATGATGGCGAACCGATCACGATTGACGACGTGGTCTTTACGTTTAACACCTATCGCTTCGAGGCAAATCCCAGCATTCAGAATCCGATCGCTGGATTTACAAGCGTCGAAGTGATCAACGATCGTGAGGTACGGTTCCATATCGACGAGGCGTACCGTTCGGATCCTTTGCTGCCGATCCGAATCGGCACCATGGCGATATTGCCAGAGCACTATTGGGCGAACGAAGAGCACGACATTCTCGAAACGACGGTCAAGCCGCCGCTCGGTTCCGGACCTTACGAGGTTGATGATTTTTACGTCGGACAATGGGTCCGGTATAAGCGCGTCGAAGACTATTGGGGGCGAGACCTTCCCGTCAATCGAGGGCGCTTTAATTTCGACTTCGTGAAGTACGATTACTTCCGCGACGACCAGGTTCAGACCGAGAGTCTGAAGGGGGATGTGATCGACGTACACGTGGAGAACATCCCGCGCCTATGGGAACAGGCGTACGAGTTCCGTCCACGTGAACTCGGGTTGTTCCAAAAGTCGTACGTGCCGCAAATGCGACCGGCAGGTCTCTGGTGGCCCGTGTTTTGGAATCTCGAGCAAAAACGTTTTCAAGACGTTCGAGTGCGCGAAGCCCTTTGGTTGGTCCACGATCTCGTCTTCCTGAACAAACGTAACTACGGCTTCTACGATCTCGCAACGAGCTATTTCCATGGATCGGACGTCTATGCCGCAACGGATCTTCCGGATGAGCGCGAACTCCGACACCTTGAACCGATCCGAGATCTCGTACCTCCGCGCGTGTTCACGGAACCGTATCGACCACCCCCGAATCAAGGCGGGGGTTACGACCGTGAAACGTTGCTCAAAGCGCAAGAGCTATTACGTCAAGCCGGTTGGGTACTCAAGAACCAGAAGCTGGTTCACGAAACGACCGGTGAAGCGTTCCATATTCGCATGGTTGCCGTGTCTCCGGCACTGGCATCATCGTTTATCCATTACATGCAAGTGTTAAGACGCTTAGGCATCACCGCGACCGCGAAGTCGCCGGAAATCTCGAACTGGCTATCAAGAATGCGTACGGGGGATTTCGATGCGGGAGCGATCTGGTTCCTGCCGGATAACACGCCTACGTCGCACATCGATAACTTTTTCCACAGCGCGCAGGCTGACCTGGCATACAGTTCAAATTGGGCCAACATCAAAGATCCCGCGATCGACTTCCTCATCGAACGGATCAAGACCGCTGACGAATTCGAGGACTATGCCGCTGCGATAAGAGCTTTGGACCGGGTCCTGCTCTGGAACTTCTACTTTATCCCAGGGATGGCGAAGACGAAGGTTGGATTGGCGTACTGGGATCGATTTGGTCAGCCTGAAGCGGTTCCTTTAACTCGGATCACTTCCCACGTTCAACATTGGTGGTGGGATGAAGAAAAGGCCGCCAAAGTCGCCGAATACTCGGATCGATACTAGTGTTTCATTACGTTTTACGACGCTTAACGCTGATCCCAATCACGCTGTTTGGGATTCTGCTTCTTAACTTCACCATCATTCAGTTCGCGCCAGGCGGTCCGGTCGAACAGGCGATCGCTCAGTTCTCTGGCCTCAATATGTCCACCACCGCGAATATCTCGACCGCGGAATCCATGGGACCGTCGTCCGAGTCAGGGTATCAGGGTGGAAGTGGGTTAGACCCAGCGTTTATCGAGGAGATTGAGAAGAGGTTCGGGTTCGACAAGCCTGCGCATGTTCGTTTTGGCTTGATGCTGTGGAACTACCTTCGCTTCGACTTTGGTAAGTCCTACTACCAGGACCGAAACGTTCTCGACATCATCATCGAACGCCTTCCGGTTTCGATCTCGTTAGGTCTGAGTTCGATGTTTCTCATCTACACCATCTCGGTTCCGCTCGGTGTGGTCAAAGCGATACGTGATGGTGGACCGCTCGACATCTTTTCGAGCACGGTGATTTTCACGGCGTACGCGATTCCGCAATTTCTATTTGCCATTATTTTTCTGGTGACACTCGCAGGAGGTGAATGGCTTAACGCCTTTCCTATGCGGGGGCTAATGTCCGAGTCATTTGCCGAACTTAGTTTCTTCGAGAAGGTAACGGATCTGCTCTGGCATTTGGCACTTCCAGTGATCGCGTTGACACTGGGTGGTTTCGCGACCCTCACGATGTTGACGAAGAACTGCTTTCTGGAAGAGATCGGCAAACAGTATGTACTGACAGCACGAGCGAAAGGCTTAACCGAGAAGCGCACGCTGTTTCTGCACGTCTTTCGCAACGCGATGCTGATCATCATCGCGGGATTTCCTGCTGCGTTCGTAGGCATCCTGTTTACAGGCGCATTGCTCATCGAGGTGATCTTCTCGCTTGAAGGCATTGGTTTGCTCGGCTATGAAGCCGTGATCGTCCGTGACTACCCAGTCTTGTTTGCGACGTTGTACATGTTCAGTCTGCTCGGCTTAACAATGCAACTGGTGGGTGACCTGATGTACGTTGTGGTTGACCCGCGAATCGATTTTGAGACGCGCGAAACATGAGCCCCCTGAATCGCCGCCGGATTGAGAACTTCCGCAAGAACAAGCGAGCGTTTTACTCACTCTGGTTGTTTGCGTTGTTGTTTGTCGTCAGCATGTTTACGGAATTCATCGCGAACGACAAACCCATCATTTTCGGCTACAAAGGCGAGGTTTACCTTCCGCTGATCTTTACGTACTCTGACAAGCAGCTCGGCGGGGTACTTGAAACCGAGGCGTGGTACATCGATCCATTCACCGAGCGAGAAATCGCAGAGCACGGTTGGGCGATTTGGCCACCCATTCGTTACTCGTTCGACACGCTGGACTGGGATCGCACGATCGTTCCTGCAGCGCCTGACGCCGAGCATTGGCTTGGTACCGATGGATTTGGCACGGACATCGTCGCGAAGCTCCTATATGGCTTCCGCTTGTCTGTGTTGTTCGGCATCATTCTCACGATTTTCAGCTCCACGATCGGTATTTGTGTTGGCGCTGTACAAGGGTATTTCGGGGGATTAGTTGACCTCATCGGGCAGCGAATCGTCGAAGTCTGGATTGGGTTGCCCGTGTTGTTCGTACTCATCATCCTGGCGAGTATGGTTGAACCAAATGTCTACTGGTTACTCGGCATCTTGGTCATGTTCAGTTGGATGACGTTGGTCGGTGTGGTTCGAGCTGAGTTCCTACGGGCAAGAAATTTCGAGTTTGTTCGCGCCGCATGGGGGCTGGGTGTCCGCGACTTCGTCGTGATATTCCGACACGTGCTCCCGAACGCAGCCGTTTCTGCTTTGACCTACCTCCCGTTCATCCTGACAAGCTCGATCGTTTCGCTAACCGCGTTGGACTTCTTGGGATTCGGGTTGCCCATCGAGTCTCCATCCTTAGGCAGGCTACTTTCTGCGGCTAAGAGCAATCTACAAGCATGGTGGATTGGCGCGGGGGTATTCACGACATTGGTCGTGATGCTGACGTTATTGATCTTCATAGGTGAAGGTGTGCGTGATGCGTTGGATCCTCGACGATCGATTGGAACGCGCGAGGAAGGACTAACGCTCCAAACACCCATGGAAGCAAGGACTCAATGAGCGATTTACCCTTACAGGGTATTACGGTCGTTGCGCTTGAACAAGCGGTTGCCGCACCGGTGGCAACGTGTCGTCTAGCGGATGCCGGTGCTCGAATCATCAAACTCGAGCGCGAATCCGGCGATTTTGCGCGAACGTACGACACTGCGGCGAATGGTCAGAGCGCATATTTCGCTTGGGCGAATCGTGGCAAAGAGTCACTCACGGTCGACATCAAGAATCCAGCCGACGTTGAGCTGATCAAGCGGATTTGTAGCAAGGCCGATGCGTTCATCCAGAATCTCAGCGTGGGTGCTGCTGCGCGAGTTGGTTTGGGTTCGGATTCGCTTCGCGAAGCGTTTCCGCACCTAATCACATGCGATATCTCGGGATATGGCGAGACGGGATCGTACCGGGACATGAAGGCGTACGATCTGCTCATTCAGGCAGAGTCTGGACTCGTCTCAATCTCGGGACCGCCGGGTGAGTATGGGCGAATCGGCGTCTCTCTTGTTGATATTTCAACCGGATTAACGGCAGCGCTTGCGATCAACGAGGCCATTGTGGCGCGCTCACGAACCGGTGAAGGACGCGCGATCAAACTCTCCCTGTTTGACGTGATTGCAGACTGGATGTCAGTGCCTTTGCTTCAGCATGAAGAGAAGGGTGTTGGACCAGAGCGGGTTGGTTTAGCACATCCTTCGATCACGCCATATGGTGGTTTCGTATCGAATGATGGCGTCACGATCGTGATATCCGTTCAAAACGACCGGGAGTGGAAGGCTTTCACGGAGCAAGTCCTCGAGCGACCGGAATTGACGAACGATCCACTGTACGCGACGAATCCCGTTCGGATGGAACGACGTCCTGAAGTCGATGGACTCGTTCGGCAGTTCTTTGGCGAACGTTCGAAAGATGAACTGGTGGCGATTCTAAAGAATGCGCGTATTGCATTCGGAGTCGTCAACGACATGCCGACCTTCGCTAAGCATCCGCATTTACGCCGGACACGATTCGAAAGCGAGACGGGACCGATCGACATGCCCGCATATCCAGACGCTGAACGCGAAATAGAGAATGGCGCCGTACGTATACCTCGCTTAGGCGAACATTCAGACGCGATTCGGGAAGAATTTAGAACTGAAACTGAATCGTCTAACGAAACGACAATCGTCGACTCTTAGTCCCTTAGAGTCGCGTTCTTCCGTTAGAACCCGTTTCGGCAAAACGGACGATACTTCGTCGAGAACATGAAGTCGAAGTAACGAATTTGATCCATATCGGCAACATCCGCGCGTCCGACTCGGTTGAGTTCTGAAAGACTGGCGTTACCGCTCATGAGACTCGCGAGTCCATTGGGCGAAATCGTTAGTTGCGGGCTTTTATTCGTTTCCGCCACTTCAGTCGTCTCCCCGTCGGTCTCTAATTCGAATCGTCTCTCATTCCACGGGCATTCTGGATCGTTCAGGATTTCGAGTACGACGCTGCCCGGTCCACTGTATTCTCGTTGCGTCAGTGCTTTAGCTGCATCGACGATTCGCAACCAAATTCCGTCCGATAGCGTCAGCCGCATTGCTCTCGGTTCGAGCAACATATTGATGGCTGGTTCGTCGACGGGCATATGCATCTCTACTTTACCAACCAAGTCGTGTTCACGTATGAACTCCCACAGTGCTCGATATGCTTGAACGTTGAGGTAGATCAATTCGCGCACCCAGAGTTTTTGATCTGGACCTTCATCGGGTGGACGACTATAGGTTGAAGTGTTGTACGCAACATATCCCTGCGGCTCATCGTTCGCATTGAAGTAGATAGCGCAGTACGAACGTCGTTTCTTAGTCCCGAAGTAGCCCTTCCACCAAATATCGTCGTCACGCTCGAGATCGAGTGTTCGTTCTTCAATGAACTGACGGTAGAGTTTTCTGATAATCGAAGCGCCTTCCTCCTCGGTAACGATTCGGACGTAGCCATCCACTTCATCAGGAAACTGAAATTGGGTGTAGCGCGGATCGAACTTGCACTGAATTTGGCTACTTCCAAGGCCGTACCCAAACCGTTGATATATTGCGCCCATCGACGCCCAAAGAATTGACGCGGACTGTTCCTCGTGTTCATGGACTTCGTGCAAACGACGGGTCACCATTTCTCGCACGAGTCCCCGCCGTCTGAATCCAGGTTCTGTACCTACAGCGGTTAAGCCATCAACAGAAATGGGTTTACCGTTGAGTCGCATGACAAATGGGTAGCCGCCTGACGTAGCGACGATCTTGCCTTTGTGGAAAGCAGCCGTTGTCCATTCGGCTTGCAACGCATCTTCTTCGGGGACCGGATCGGGAGAACCTTCTGCGAACACATACTTGACGACGTTGTTGAACGCTTCGAGCTCGTCTTCCGTGACGGTTCGAAACTCAAAGTTGTCGATTGATGTCATTCAGCTTCTCCTTTGATCGCGTCGAGAACGACTTAGACGCCTAGATAAAACGAAAGTTGCTGCTCAACTTCGCTTAGAGTTCCTTGCGGCATGGGGATCAACTGAATGTCAGCGCCATCATCTGAGCGTTGTCGTAGCTGATCTGCAATGGTGTCGGGCGGTCCAATCACCTGGATAGCTTGAACCATGTCTTTTGAAATTGCACCAAATGCACCTTCGCGGTCGCGTTGTTGCCACGCTTCGCGCGAGGCCAGTACGTCTTCTTCAAATCCGTTGCTTACCAGCATGTTCCAATAGAAATCGCCCATCCGGTTGACATAGTGGAAGAGCGGTTGGCGCGCTACCTGCCAAAGGGATTCGTCATTGAGATCGCCGACATAAACGTTGGTGAAGGGTGCGACGGTGAGGTTCATGTTCTCGCGGTTAGCCGCGACCGCTCCCGAGCGTAGGTCTTCCTTCAAGGACTTGAACCGTTCACTCGGCCAATGTATGGGGAAGATGCCGTCCGCGATCTCACCGGTTTGCTTGATGGATTTCGGAGTGATCGCAGCGATATAGATTGGTACAGATTCGCGTTGTCGGTCGTAGTCAAGTCGAAATCCTCGACTCATCTGCATGAGCCTGCCGTCGTAGTTCAGTTCTTGACCTTCGAGCAAGAGTTTGATGATTTCGACATACTCGCGTATTCGGCGTAGTGGTCGATCAAAAGCAACGCCGTGAAAGTGTTCGATCACGCGATGTCCGGATGATCCTAAGCCACATACCATCCGACCTTTCGACAGCATCTCAAGTGATGCGAATTCCTGCGCGATCGCACCGGGTGATCTCGAATAAACGTTGAGGATGGACGTCCCGATTTGTATTTTCTCGGTGTGAGTGGCAAGCAGCGTCATCCATGGGATGCTTGAAGGTCCCCACGCTTCGCCCGTAGCGACCATAGAGTAGCCGAGCGACTCCGCGATTCGAACTTTCTCTATTGAGTCTTGCCAGTCACGACCCATACCGGCTAAAACACCTAACTGCATGAAACTACCTTGAATTGGTTAAACATTGGAAGTATCGCATTGGCGCATTCGTCGAGATGCTGCCTACGTGTTTGCCTCGGTGTAAACGGACGTGAGCGTGGCACATGGTTACGCTGGATTGACGCCTAACAGACCGTTAGGTGTCGAATCTGCTGTTATGCACCTGATCGGGTGCAATTCTCGAAGACCTTCCTGGTGGACTGCCTTTCATACGCAAGATTGAACGTGGGTTTGAGTTGGCTTCTGTCTTGTCAGCCTGCACCTTGGGAGAGCCGATCCGACCGGAATATCTCTGGAATCGCAGATGACATCAGGCTCGAATTGCGTTTTGCCTATGATGAAAGAAATAGTGTTCCAGAGACTGATACGGTAAGGCTTCGATCACCTCCGAGCCGCAAGTTAAACGTAGCCCCAGTGGGAATCAGTGTGCCCACCCAATGTAGATCAATAACACCGCAAGTACGAGAAATACGACACGATGGGTCAAACACCAACCTATGTAATGATCTTCAAGTGTTCTCGCCGCCCATTCCCAACGAATCCACCTGAAGAATCGAATCCTAAGTCGGAGCAGCTTAGGCATAAAGGGCACGCAGACGAGAAGCAATCCTGCGAGCGCATACAGTATCCAGCTATCCATTAGACTTTACCTAACTGCATGAAACTACCTTGAATTAGTTTACATCCGAAGTATCGTATCGAGGTAATCGTCCTCATATGATGAAGTGTTGTACCAAGATTTGGTTTGAAGCTACCGCGGCGAATTATTGGTGCTGCCTAGCTGTACGCTTTAACTAATTTGGCGCGTCTTTCGCTAGTGTCGGCGGTTCGCTTCGTGCAGGACTAGTTGCCAATCGAGTAATAACCGGCGTAAGTACTCGATTAATGCTCGCGCGACTCCCAAAACGATCGTCCGGTAGCACCGAGTTCGTGACGACTAAATACGCACGACTGATATCACGCATTACCCAAACGAGAGAGTACCAGTTGCCGTTAGAACCGGGGGTGTTTAGTGCTTCGCCGTAGCCAAATATGTCTTGATACAGCCACCATCCCGCACTAGGTGAACCACCGGAAAAAAGGAACGTCAAGATCGTGCCGTCTTCGCGGACCGCCAATCTCGTCAGGTACTGGATTTGATCGCGATTCAAGAGCATCGGCTCTTTCCCGTTCATAAATAGTTGCAGGAATTTCCCTAGGTCCTCCATCGAAGCATGAACGCCAGCGGTGGGTTGTAGGACGATGTGCCAGTCGTCTTGTGTAGGGATCCACTCGGTGTCAGTTGAAAGCGTGTGCCCCCACGGTTCATTTTCGCTGTCAATAAGTGCAGGGGGGCCAAATCCGGCACTAGCCATCCCAAGCGGCGTAAACAATCGTTCCTGCATGAGCTCCTCCCAGGTCTTTCCTGTGAGTTTTTCAAGCATCGCTGCGGCGACCATGTAGCCGGCGTGAGAGTACGCGACGTTTCCTCTAGGGGTTCCAGCGGCTTCGCTAAGCGTTGCCAACATGGCGGCTTGACGTCGTTCGATGATCGTTTGCGTAGGATCGTCTTCCCATTCGGGTAGATCTGCTCGAATACCACTGTGGTGGGTCAGCAGGTCCTTGATCGTTACGTCGTGATAGTCTGCGTGTATATCTTCGATTAAATCGCCAAAGACATCACTGATGGATGTATCAAATCCGTTTGTGAAAACGTTATCTTCACTAAACATAAAAGTACCGACCAGCGTAGCCGTCATCGGTTTCGTGATAGAACCCAAATACAAACGGTCGTGAACCGTAGCTGGTTTCTCTTCGCCAACTTTCTTGATGCCCGTTGCCGCAATCGCCCGAACACCGGTTTCATCAATGATGGCAGCATAGATTGCGGGTGTGATCGGTGCCGATTCTTCTAGCCTGTCCGGCAATGCGAACACTTCAATCTGTTTGACGATCGAGCGATCCGCATTCGCCAGTGTCTGACCAAGCCAACAGTGTCCGACGGCATGCGAAGGTCGATTCGACACGTTCGACAAGGTACGATCGCCTTCAAGTAAGTTCATTACAGTGATGAGTTGGTCAGACTCCACTGCCAGTTGCCAGTTTCCTCTACCGTTGCCTAATGAACCAGTTAGTTCGCCTGTGCCGTCCTCAAGATCTGTTGCGTCGAACGTTTTGGTTGTTCCGGAGTCTAGCGTGAGCTCGATTGGGGAAGCGCTGATCGTTCCTCGATCGTCGCGTCCGCTGATCTTGACGTTTGCGATGACCGTATTCGGATTCGTCAAACGAAGTTTGGATATTGCTAGATTGTCAGGGGAATAAAACGTAGGTATGCGCCAACATCCATGTTCGCCTTGAACGGTATCGTGAAGGCTGGCCAATAGACCGTCTTGTGCGACTGCGTAAGCAGTCGCTTCTATATCTAAAGATGCGTCTAACTGTAACCGCCAACTACCGACGCCTCTACCAAGACCGTTGGCTAGAGTTTCGGTACCGTCCTCCAATTCATCGGTGAACACGAGCAAGCTGACTTGACTGCCGATCGAAAGCACGGCGGGACCGTACTCGGTTCCTTCCTCATCAAATCCAACAATCGAAACTTCGCCTGATTCTTTCGAATGGTTGATGACTCGTAAAGCGCCTGAATACACATCATTTGATGAGGGAAACAATGGGACGTATCGCGTTGTCGTGTCTTGAGCGTTGGCGACCAACGTCATGAATAAGGCCGACAACGCCAAGAAGATAAAAATCGATTTCTCGAAAACCCGAAGGGTTCGAAAACTCATTGATTTGACCTAGGAGCTAGTTGGTTTCGAACGCGCAACCGCGATGGTTGGTTGGCTAGAAGCGAATGGCATTTTAGATAGAAATTCAGGTCGCTTAGTGTTGGACACGAGCCCGTACCTTCCGTTGCGTACGTATGCGAGGCGAGTCGCATGAAATCGTTTGTCAGTTCATCCTCGCAACGCACCCGGAAATATCTCTAAGGTTTCAGTTGCGTTCCTAGCCGACCACCACACTGCTGATTTGCAATTTCGGACTTGAGCGTTCTAGCATTGGCGACTTTACGCAGAAGAAATTCATGTGGTGTTTCTCACGGGATTGAGATAGGTCAGCGATTCCATAGAAACTTGACCACAGCGCCACAACAACACTCAGCATGAGCGATCCATTTCGACCCCCAGAGCAATCCATCATTCGCTCCATTGGCAGCGGTCTCGCGATGTTGCCGATGGCGTTTCGTATCCTCTGGGAAGCCTCACCCGTGTATGCGGTTCTGACGCTTTCTGTCCATGTCGTACTTGCGACGATTCCGGCTGGTGTGATCTGGCTTACGAAGGACATCATCGACGGTGTCGTAAGTTTGATTGGCGTAGATCCTCAATGGAGCGTCGTGTTCACGCCGCTTGCCATGTTGTTCGGACTCTGGATGCTTCAAGCTGTCGTAGGTGGCTTAGACAGTATCGTCACGGAGGTACTTTCAGAGCGAACGTACAGCGTCGCCGCCCAGAGACTGATGGCGAAGGCGACAGATCTTGACCTTGCATTCTTCGAGATTCCCCAACAGCACGATCAGTTGCACCATGCGTCGAATCAGCTTTGGCAGATTCAAAACCTTGGGTACTCCACGCTGTCGCTTGTGCAGTCGTTGGTCAGCTTATGCCTGATGTTTGGATTGCTCTCGATTCTGCATCCACTCGCGATCGTTGTGTTGATTGGGACGGTCGTACCTCGGATACTCGTTGAAGGATGGCACGCGCGTAGACGCTTTGACCTGAATATGCAGTTTGTTCGTTATTACCGAATGTCCGACTACATCATTCGATTGTTAACGAGTAAGGAAACGGCGCGTGAGGTGCGGACGTTTGGTTTGCGCCGCTATTTTCTCAATCGGTTTTCGAAAACTCGGAATGAGTTAATCGAAGCCTTACAGCGACTGCTGGTTCGTTTATTCGGTGCAAATGTCGGCATGTCGCTTGTGTCGTATCTTGGCATCGTGTCCATCTATTGCTATGCTGTCTTTAGCGCCGTATTGGGGCGAATAACGATTGGCGAATTGACGATGGTGGCACAAGCGGCGCAACAGTGCAGCACCGGATTGACGGGTGTGATCCGGCAACTAGGCAGTTTGTATCAGCAATCTCTTTTCATGCGTCGTTACTTTGAGTTGGTCGATATGGATCCGCGTTCGGTCGACGGTGCGTTGCAAGCACTACCGGTTGAAGAGTCTGGGATAGCGGTACCGCGTGCCTTGAACGATGGCATCACTTTGACCAACGTGTCTTTTACGTATCCGATCAATACTGAGCCAGTCCTACGGAACCTCTCCTTGAAGGTACCGGCCGGAAAGAAAGTCGCGATCGTAGGGGTGAACGGTGCTGGGAAGACAACGCTCATCAAATTACTCGCCCGGTTCTATGATCCGACGGAAGGTCACATCGAGCTCGATGGCGTTCCGCTGCCGGCATACGACTTATCGCAATTGCGCAAGTCCGTATCGATCGTGTTTCAAGACTACGCTCGATACGACTTGACCGTTCAGGAGAACATCGGCATCGGTCGAATCGAGGACATTGAGAACCGTGAAGTGGTGCAAAAAAGTGCTCAGGCAGCCGGGGCTGATTCGTTTATCAGTCGGCTGAAAAAAGGCTACGACACGGTACTAGGAAAGACATTTGACGAAGGTGTCGATTTATCAGGCGGCGAGTGGCAGCAGATGGCAATCTCGCGCGCATTCATGAGTGACGCGCCAATCCTCATTCTCGACGAGCCTACCGCAGCACTTGATGCGCTAAAGGAGCACGACTTATACGAAGAGATTGCTCGTCACGCAGCTGACAAGACAGTGATCTTCATTTCACATCGTTTCAGTACCGTTCGAATGGCCGACTACATCGCGGTTGTGGATGACGGACAGATTGTGGAGCAAGGCACGCACGATGACTTATTGGCTCAAGGTGGTACGTACGCGAAGATGTTTAACGTACAAGCGTCTCGTTACGTCTAAGACGAATCTCCGTCTAAAACCGCTGACCTAGCAATTTGTCGGACACTTCGACGGCATGGGGAAAGCGTGTCTGCAGCTATTTCATACGAATTACTTGGATTTTTAAAAAAAAGTCTTCATTTCTGGTAAAAAACGCGCACTAAAGGCAATCAGCCGGATTCCAACGGATCGTCTACAGTTGAAAGACCAGGAAATTGCTCGGGCGATCGATCTCCGCCCAATCGTCGATGTAGCAACGGAAAAACTCGACATTCCTTCCGATGTCCTTAACACATACGGGAGGACCAAGGCAAAGATCTCGTTTGACTATGCCATGGCAAATCGTGAACCAAGTCGTGGTAAATTGGTTTTGGTCACTGCCATGTCGCCGACACCGGCGGGTGAAGGCAAGACCACCACGACCATTGGTCTAACGGACGCACTGAATCTCATCGGTGTTCAAGCAAGTGCTTGTTTGCGAGAGCCTTCGCTCGGTCCGAGTTTCGGTATGAAAGGTGGTGCACATGGCGGAGGGTATGCGCAGGTTGCACCAATGGAAGACATCAACCTTCACTTTACCGGTGATCTTCATGCCGTGACGTCGGCACACAACTTACTCGCATCCTTAGTCGATAACCATCTGTACTGGGGAAATCAGCTCGACCTTGATCCGGAGAAGGTATCTTGGCGAAGAGTCGTGGATCTCAATGATCGGGCATTACGCGAGATCAACTTACGCGTCCGTCGTCGGCTAACGCGGGATTCCGGTTTCGACATAACCGCGGCATCAGAAATCATGGCAGTGCTGTGTCTCTCTGAAGATCTGTCCGATCTGAAGCGTCGACTAGGTTCTATCGTCGTTGGTACCTCGTCAATCGGCGAGCTCATCAAGGCAGAGGATATAGAAGCAACCAGTGCGCTCGGAGCTCTATTGCGTGATGCGATGGCACCTAATCTTGTGCAAACGCTAGAGCACAATCCTGTTTTCGTTCACGGCGGTCCGTTTGCAAATATCGCGCACGGCTGCAATACAGTTCTCGCCACCCGTCTCGCGCTCGCACATAGTGACTTTGTCATTACGGAAGCCGGATTCGGTGCCGATTTAGGGGCCGAGAAGTTCATGAATATCAAGTGCCGTCAGTCCGGTCTAAAACCGGATGCGATCGTGCTGGTGTCAACGGTGCGTTCACTCAAAATGCATGGCGGCGTCGAAGTTGATGATTTAGAGAACGAGGATATTGAGGCCGTGCGACGCGGCGCGCCAAACCTCATTCGACATATCGAGAACATTCGGAAGGTTGGCTATGAACCCGTGGTGGTGGTCAATCGATTCGAAGCGGATACCGAAGGTGAAATCGCGGCAACACTCGACGTGATATCTGGACTAGGTTGCGTCGGTGTTGTTGGTTCGCAATGGCGCGATGGTGGAGCCGGTGGTGTCGACGTAGCGAAGGCAGTCGTACAGAGTGTGGAATCAGCTCCTTCCGCGCCGAACTGGATATACGAAAACGATGACTCTTTGTCGAAGAAAATCGAATCGGTTGCCGGTGAGTTTTATCGAGCTGAAGGTGTCGACTACCTAAACGACACGGCCGAGGAACTTGAGCGAATGGAGTCACTCGGATTCGGATCTCTGCCCGTTTGCATTGCGAAGACCCAATACAGCTTTTCTGGCGATCCGAAACTGCTCGGTGCACCTACAGGCCATCGGTTATCGGTGCGCGAAGTGCATTTGAAAGCCGGCGCGGAATTTGTCGTCGCTATTTGTGGCAGCATCATGACGATGCCGGGATTGCCGAGACGGCCCGCGGCAGCGGACTTCACGCTCGACGACAGCGGTCAGATTGGCGGCTTGTTCTAGTCGCTTCGTCGCGACTCTGAATTCAAGTCAAGCGACTACTGTATCAATTGTGATTCAAGCCGCGCGAGTTCTTCTTGCAACATACTAGCCACTTGATAAACGTGCGAGGGAAAGATGTGCTTAGGCCGTTCTATAGGCGGAACATCGACGTCGAATGCGTCCAGCGTCAGGGTTAGATGAGCCACCTCAGCGAGCACAGTAGTAGCTAAGTCGTAGACATCTGATGGCATGATGTCGCGTCGTCGCAATTCCCGCCTCAAGTTCAATTGAAGAACACTGATGCCGTTCTCTTCACCGATGTCCTGCGCTATACCTAAGCACTCAAGTACGCGTCGATAGACATCAGCGGGAACTTTGTGCGGTTCAAACGGGGGTAGCTCACCATAAACTGGTTCGGATTCGTCGGTCGTTAACGCACCTGCGACGTATGTCGCTGCCAACTCCAGTTGCGCGTACACGTCCTGCGGTTGGATCGGTCGATCAAGCATCAGGTTGAGTTGCCGACCGAGCTGGACCGTTTCTCGGAAAACGTCTTTAGGTTCGCGGTCTGCCTCGCGAGCGGGCAGCTCCGAACGGTAGTTGATACCTAGTTCCTCACGTATCGTTTCGACATGCTCCTGTGCCGCGTGGATGACTTGCAGGACATGCTGAGGTTCTATCTCGCCTGTCGGGACGGGCGGCATAACACTCTCACCGCCAGTCAACTGTCGATTCAGACGTCCAACTTTGCGAAAGAGGGTTTGTGCTTGATAGAAAACGTGTCTGGGTTCAGCGTGCTCGACGACCCAAGCGTCTGCATCTAGTTGAGGGCGTCCCATGACTTCTCGTACGAGCTCGATGTCTTGGGAAACTTGACGAACGGCTTGATAGACGTCCGGCGGCTCGATTTCTGCCGCATTCGTAGCTCCGATAGCACACACAGCGGCTAATAAACACAGCCAATTCTTCATGGTCGGTCGCTCCACCATTACCACGTAGAGCTCATCATAAACCGAATTTGACAATGACGCACATAAATTCGGAACATCCGTGCTGCAGATATCGGCTGCGTTAGAAGCGACGGACAACGTCCTTCTAAAATTCTGCCGCTTTAGGGCAGAACCGATTTCAGACTGACGCTAGCTGTGCGCCTGAATTTCTCTGCTCGCGTCTCAACCCTCAGAGAGTTTCGAGCAAGTCAGTAAACGGGTCTAGATTTTGTCACTTAAAAAACGCGTAGCGGTCACGCTTCCAATCAATCAGTCGCTTCAAGACACCATCACGGTGGTGAAATGGGCCGAGGAGAACGGTTTCGACGATGGTTGGTTTTCGGACCCAGGCGCACCCGATGGTTTGACCACCGCGGCAGCGATTGCACCGCATACCAAGACACTTCGTATCGGAATGGCGATCGTGCCCGTTTACACCAGATCACCGACTGTACTCGCGGCTTCCGCCGATATTCTCGGGCAAGCGTTGCCAGGTCGGTTCGTTTTGGGACTAGGATCATCGAGCGAAGCGATATTGCAGGCTTTCAACGGCATCAAACTTGAGAAACCACTGACTCGAGTAAAAGAAACTGCCATCCTCGTTCGCAGCATGATGAAGGGTGAAAAGTCGGATTTCACGGACTTGAATACTGTTTATAGTCGCGGTTATTCACAGGATCCGTCCGATCCGGGTGTTCCAATCTACCTTGCGGCGTTGCGTCCGAAAATGATCGAGATGGCGGCCGAGATCGGCGACGGTGTGATTTTTAACCTCTGGCCGCGTACAGCATTACCAAAAATGCTCGAACACGTTGAAATAGGCGCGAAACGGGCTGGTAAAAAACTGGAAGACGTTGAAATCGTCAATCGGTTTGCGATGATCGTCTCGGATGACAAACAAGCCGCAATTGAGCAATTCCGTCGTTGGTTTATCCCGTATTTCGGGAACCCCGTTTACAACAAATTCCTCGCATGGTGTGGTTATCCCGATGAGGCGAAAGAGCTTCTCGAAGGTTGGATGACGCGAGATCGCGAACGTACGGCTGCAGCTTTTCACGATGACTTGGTCGATGCCATTGGCGTCATAGGTACACCGGATGAAGTCCGAGCGCGAATCAGACAGCACGCAGTCGAAGGCATTACGACGAGCATCATTTCACCCGTTGGGAAAATGAGCCTCGACGAGGCGTTCGTGACGTTTAGTGCCTTCACACAAGACCGCTTCAGTTTCGACTAACGACCATGCGTATCTACCTCGCGCGCCATGGCGAAACTCAATGGAATGTAGAGAGACGAATGCAAGGGTGGGGCGATTCATCGTTGACGCAATTAGGTGAAAGCCAAGCGCTTCGACACGGTGAGTTGCTGAATCGCGAGCGTGTTACCCGCATATTTGCGTCAGATTTAGGACGCGTACGACAGACCGTATCTCTCATTCAGGAACACTGTATCGCGGATATGAGATTCGACGCTAATCTCCGAGAGTGCAAGATGGGGCAATGGGAAGGTCAGCGAGTAGAGTACATTCAGCAGGAATGGAAAGTCGAATACAGTCGTTGGCAAGCGGACAACGAAAACAACTCGCCACCCGATGGCGAGTCGATCAACGATTTGAAGCAGCGCGTGGCGAAGGTTCTTGATGCCGTTACCTCCAACGGGGACTCCCGGGTTGCGTTTGTAACGCATGGCATCACGACGCGGGTCATCTTGGATCTGCTAATCGATTTAAGCGCACAACAAAAGCAACAATTACGAATTCCTAACGGCGTTGTTCATATGGTGGAAACGCACGGGAACTCGAAACATGTTTACCACTTTCGCGACGGCAACGGCAGCATCGAAGGTATCTGTACGTCTCGCGATTAATTTGAAAATCACTTAGGGATATCAAAATGAAAGTTGACACCAGCATTGGTTTCGATCTTGGCAAAGTTGGCGAACACGCGGCACGGATGGAAGCCGTTGGATACACGGGTCTTCAAACCGCGGAAACGGGACATGACCCATTCTTACCGCTCGCACAAGCGGCATTGCATACGTCGAATGTCGATTTGATCACCAGCATCGTCGTAGCGTTCGCGCGCACGCCGATGGTATTGGCACCAATCGCTCACGACCTGAACGCTGTTTCAAAAGGTCGATTTGTCTTGGGGCTAGGGTCCCAAATTCGTGCTCATATCACGAAGCGATTCAGCATGCCGTGGTCGCATCCAGCGCCGCGTATGCGTGAGTTCATACTCGCGCTGCGTGCGATCTGGGCGAATTGGTATGACAACGAACCGTTGAGTTTCGTCGGAAAGTTCTACACGCATACGTTAATGACGCCGTTTTTCACGCCAGGTAATACTGAATTTGGTGCACCGCGTGTTTTCCTTGCTGCGGTTGGTCCGTTGATGACGGAAGTTGCTGCTGAGGTAGCGGACGGCATGATCGTTCATCCGTTCACGACTGAGAAATACCTACGTGAAACGACACTCCCGGCGCTAGAGAAAGGGTGGGCGAAGGCAGGTAAGAGTCGTGAGGACTTTGAAATTAGCTACCCCTGCTTCGTAGTCACGGCGGACGATGAGAAAGGGTTAGAACGAGCGAAAGGCGCGACTCGTCAACAGATCGCGTTTTACGGTTCGACGCCTGCGTACAAAGGCGTACTCGATAGCATCGGCGCTGGCGAATTGCAAGGTGAACTTAACAGCATGTCGAAACAAGGCAGGTGGCAAGAGATGGGCACACTTATTACAGATGACATCTTGAACGAGTTCGCCGTCATCGATGAACCCCAGAATCTTGCGGGTGAGTTAACGCGGCGATATGGCGATCTAATTGATCGAACTTCGGTTGCTTACGACACGATTCCTCAAGCGCATCGTAAAGCGTTCTTCAGTGCACTTACGAGCTGAAACCTCGCACTTCTTGATCATCGCGTGACGAAATGAGAGTCAAATCGCTACACCAAGTTAGTCTGACGGTTAAAGATCTTGATGCTGCTATTGAGTTTTATCGAGATATCCTGGGACTGCCGCTTATTGCTCGTTTCGATCATGGCGTGAAGCTCGCCTTCATTGACATTGGTACGACCCGCCTTATGCTTGAAGAAGGCGAAGGTGTGGTTAGCGGCAGCGTGATCTATCTTTACGTAGATGACATCTACTCGGCAGTGGCGGAGGTGAAGGTCAAAGGTGTAGAAGTGGCTGGCGAACCTCACGCGATCCATCATGATGTGGACGGGATTTTCGGAACGGCTGGAGAATCAGAATATATGGCATTCCTGAAAGATCCAAGTGGCAATTTGATTGCCCTTGCGCAACGCAAAGTACCTGTGAGCTAATAGGCCAGAACCATGCACGAAGATGCCATTGAACTAGCGAAATCGCTTCCTAAAGCTGAGCTACACATGCATTTGGAAGGTGCGTTGCAGCCAGAGTTGATCTTTAAGTTCGTAGGTAGGAACGGTCGCGACCTCCCATATCAGTCGATTGAAGAATTGCGTGAGAAGTACGAATTCACCGATTTACAGGATTTCATCAATGTCTACTTGGTGGGATTCAATAGCCTTGCGTCTGCGGACGATTACGAAGATCTAGCCAACGACTACTGCGAGCACGCGACAGCGGAGAACATCACGCACGCTGAGGTCTTTATCGAAGCACAAGCCGGTAGTTCGATGACAGGCACCCCACTTGAAGCGATTTTGGGCGGTAGTGTTCGGGCGGCCGAAGCTTGGAAAGAACGAGGTATCGAGTTATTGCTGATACCCACTTTCTTACGCCATTTATCCGAGAGTGAAGCACTAAAAAGTCTTGATGAACTCGAACCGTATTACGACAACATCGTGGGTATTGGGCTAGCGTCGGCTGAGGTGGGTCACCCACCGGAGAACTTCAGGACTTTGTTCGATCGAGCTAGGGAGCTAGGTCTTCATACGGTCGCACATGCCGGTGAGGAAGGACCGCCTGAGTACGTGTGGGGAGCATTGGATGATCTAGGTGTTGAGCGCATAGATCACGGCAACCGCGCGATCGAGGACCCAGTGCTCGTTCGTCGTCTCGCACAAGATCAGATTCCTCTAACGATGTGCCCCTTGTCGAATCTTCGGCTGTGTGTAGTCGATGATCTTCGCAATCACCCGTTGAAACGGTTCCTTGACGCCGGGATCAAAGCTACTGTAAACTCGGACGATCCGGCTTACTTCGGTGGTTACCTTAATGCAAATTTCGAGCAAATCATTCCAGCTCTGAATTTGTCGAGTGATGATGTTCGCGAATTGGTGCAAAACGCCCACGACGCATCGTTCGACGCCGCATAACCAGCGATCATTTAACGCCGAATTCATACTCCGTTACACCACGCCAGACTTCGTTTGGTCGCAGAATCGCGCTAGGGTAGTTTGCGTGATTGGGTGCGTCTGGAAACTGCTGTGTTTCTAGGCACAGACCTTGGTGTTTACCGTAAAGTACACCGTTTTTTCCGTGTGCGTAAAGCGTGTTGCAGGTGTAAAGCTGCACACCGGGTTGGTCCGTTCGAACGGTGCAATACCGACCAGAGTCAGGTTCGTAAACCTGCGCTGCGTCACGTAAACCTGTGCCGTTGATCGCAAACGTATGGTCGAATCCGTCTGCAAGTGCGATCTGTGGATGCTGTGCATGTAGTCGTTTTTTCAGAGGAATCTGTTGTCGCAAGTCGAATGGTGTGTTCGTCACGCTTTCAACTTGACCTAGTTGGGTCAGGTTATCGGACACAGGTAAATAGTGATCGGCGTTGATTGAGATTTCATGATCTCCCACGTACGTACCTTGTCGAGCGCTTAAGTTGAAATAGTGGTGCGCGGTCAGGCTAATCGGTGTTGGTTTTGACGTTGTGGCTTCCATTTCGAGGCGTAGCACGTGGCCGGATAGCGTGTAGGTTGCCGAGACACTTAATTCCCCAGGAAAACCCGCTTCGCCATCCGCGCTCGTTAACTCAAACATCACCGAGTTTTTCTCTTGAGTTCCAGACCATAAACGATTCGCGAACCCGCGACTTCCACCGTGTAACTGATGTGGAGGGATATTGGCTTCGAGTTCGTAGAGAACCCCATCAAGCTCAAACTGCGCGTTGGTGATGCGATTCGCGTACCGACCGACGATGCAGTTGAAGTGAGGATGAGGTTTAACGTGGTCTTCAGGGGACGGGCATCCGAGTAGAACGTCTCCAATGTTTCCACTACGATCAACACACCAGATATTCGTGACGGTTGCGCCGTAGTCAATTAGCTGAACACGAGTACCCGAGTCCGCATCACTCAATTCGTAACGACTACCGATCATGTTGTCTTCGATTGCCTACTTCGCGAGCTCGATGACGCGGCGCTGAACGGACTGAATGCGAAAGGACGCACAAGTCGGTCGACGCGTGGGTCTTCGCCTTGAAGAAATTCGGTCTGGGGATCGAGAAGTAACGTGGGTGTCTCGTGAGTTGCGCCTTCCACAACCACCAGGTGCGAGTTCGGAAATCCGTTACGTGCGGCTTCCGCGTTGGCGATAGGCGTACGTCCGTCAAGCGTGCCGGCGCAGAACAAGGTCGGCACGGAACTTTGCACCGGTGCGCGGAACTCGTCGCCTAGGTCGTCCACCTCGATGGCGTCACCGACGAACGGGAACGGCAGGTTGAAACTGTCGTCGAGGAGCGCATCGTGGCGTTGCTCTTCGATCAATCGAGATCGCGCGGCACTAGCCCCAGAGGCGTAGTCCATGGCGAGTTGCATACCGTGGATGCCGGGACCGGTCAAATAGCGCTCAACGCGACGAGTTAACGTGGCGAGGTTCCCGTTTGCGAGTTCGCTGTTAGGCGACATGCAAACTGCCGGAAAAACGACATCGAAACTGCCGGTGATTCAGGCGCGATCGTAAGCGGTTGCGCCGCTGTTTGTCACCATCACGGAGTTTGGATATGACGACCT
>JAJECH010000048.1 GCA_022822135.1 Pseudomonadales bacterium | reverse complement strand
GTACGAATGCACGCATTGCGGGTATCGTGACGACCGCGACGTGAACGCCGCGAACAATGTGTTGCTCAAGGGGCTTGCGCTCTTTGATGCGGGTGGCTCTATTCCCGCAGTGTCGGCAACAGGAAGACAGAATCAGGACATAAGTCCTGATCGACACGGAACCGTGTAACCAGTGTGGAAAACACACAGAAATATACAAGAGCCTAAGACGAAGTAACTCACAACATGCTCAGATTTTTACGCAGTAAATTACCTCGTCGTCATCGAGTCGTCCGCCATTGGTCCATCAAGCCTTTCGCACATCTTCTAAACCACCCACGTCACTGGCACATCCATCGGCTAGGTGTCTCGCGCGGCATCTTCATCGGCCTTGTCTGCGCTTGGAATCCAATCCCAGGCACCCAAATGATCCTTGCTGCTTTTTGGGCGGCAATCGCGAAAGCAAATATCCCTAGCGCAGTCGCAGCGACCTGGGTAATCAATCCATTTACTTTCTTCCCGTTCTTCTACGCAGCGTTTTGGCTTGGCGATCGAACAATGTCTCTGTTGCTGCCCTTTTGGGAGAGTGTCCCATTCAGCTTTGATGGAATCTGGAGTAGTGAAAGCGCACTCATTCCTACGCTTTTGGGAAGCTTGGTCTGCGCCTTGACCACTGCTTACGTTGGTTATTCAATTACGAAGTATTTGTGGCGTCGACATATCCTTGCAAAGCGAGCTAGGCAGCTGCGTTTACGTGCGGACTAACGAATCGAGTTGAACTAGACCGCACGATTCAGCGCATATACCGGACTTTCGATCAACGCAAGTCGCAGCGGTCTGACAAGCGCAAATCCGCCAAGAATTACCGCAATCGCAACCGCGCCGATGACATCAAGTGCGTCGATTCGAGACGGCAGTTCGTCGAACGCCGATTGCTCAAGAATGCTGACACCGAGCAATTCGTCGAACGTGTCGAAAATCACGTTGATGTTCTCAGCAATCAGAAAACCCAATACCAGGCCAAGCGCGATACCTGTCAAGGCGATCAAGCCGCCTTGTATCGCGAACGCACCGAGCAATTGACGCCTCGATGCTCCGATGGTAGCGAGAATCGCAATGTCTGAGCGCTTGACATTAATCAGCATCGCTTGTCCAGCGATGACGTTAAACGAAGCGAGCATTAAGACGAGTGTCATGAGAATGTACATCGCACTTCGCTCCAACTGGTATGCACGAAACGCTTCTCCGTATTCATCGACCCATGTCACGACCCCCGGGTCGTCTGCGAAAACGTCCGCTACCTTGAAAGGATCTTGCACAGAGACGTTCCAACCGAGTTTCCCCGTTCTCTGCAACGGCGTTCCAACAATCGACTGAATGTCAACGAATGCTGATCCGCCGTCTACTTCGGTCGTGAATCGAAACAAACCAGAGATCTCATACGCTGCGGTGTGGGTGTTGAGACCCGTTGGAGCCGGAGCGACGAATGTGAGATCGATGCGATCACCAACCGTCAAACCGAGTCTTGATGCGAGATCAAACGAAAGCGCGACCTGATTTGAGGGTCCATCCGAAACCATATCTCCGCCCACGAATTGAAGCTTCTCCGCTGCGCCTGCGTCAAGGTCGATACCGATCAAATCAATGGTGATCGGCACGCCGTCGCCGCCACGCATGAACGACATGCCGTGAAACTCTCGCTGAACGTTCGTGACATCCATTCTGGATTTGATGCTTTCGATCTGCGTGTCATCGAGGTGGTCCGAAGCAACGAAGGCATGCGGCACAACGCGTAGCAGCCGTTCACGACGCTCGTCCGTAAGACCGTTGAAGACACTTGCAACAACGATCATCAACATGATACCAAGTGCGAGCCCGACGATCGAAATCGTGTTCACAAGCTTTGAGAAACCGGAAGCGCCCACGAAGAGATAACGCAATCCAACTTTGAACGTGAAAGAGTCAAACATCGCCAACAAGGTGACCTTCGCTCAATCGTACCGTCCGATGGGCATACACACTGCTACCCTCGTCATGTGAGACGATCACGAACGCTGTCCCCCTTGTCTCACTAACTGACTGGATAAGCTCCATGACCCGACTTGCACTATCTGCATCCAAGCTACCAGTAGGTTCGTCCGCGAGTACAACTTGAGGATCGCCAACCACCGCTCGAGCGACAGCAACGCGAAGACGCTCGCCACCGGATAGTTGCTTAGGTAAGTGCTCCATACGTTCGTCGAGCTCGATCTCACGCAACAGTTCTCTGGCTTTGGATCTAGCGCTTTTCGTTGAATCTCCGCGAATTAACAAGGGCATCGCGACGTTTTCGAGCGCGGTGAACTCAGGTAACAAATGGTGAAATTGATACACGAACCCCAATGCGCGATTACGCAGGAGAGCGCGTTCTTTGCTAGAACATTCGGTCAGGTTCGTATCACCAACCCAAACTTCTCCAGCGTCCGCATCAAGCAATCCCGCCAAGATATGCAGTAGCGTGCTCTTGCCAGACCCGGATCGCCCGAACACGCAAACTCTCTGCCCGGCGGTGATCGTCAGATCGATTCCCTGCAAAACCGGAAGGCTCTGCCGACCATCGTCAAACGTCTTCGTAATACCTTTTCCAACGAGGACATCACTCATCGCGTAACACCTCAGAGGGAGCCAATTGCGTCGCTCGCCATGCCGGATATAGTGAACCGACCGTGACCATCAACACAGTCAAACCCACCACGCGCATCACGTCCGACAGCTGAAGCACCACGCTCAGTTGGTGTAACGCGAATCCATCGCGGAGCGATACGCCGAGGAGTTGGGTAAGGAGCCCATGTAACGTCGGCAATGCCAGACCGATCAACCATGCCAGCACAACGCACAAGATAAGACTGATCAGCGCAATCACCCATGCGGTCGCAATGAATGAGATCAGTACTGTTGACGTACTACCTCCCAACGTCCGCAAAACGGCGACATCCGCTCGCCGACTATGTACGAGCATGACCATGTTTGAAACGAGATTGAATGTGGCCACGGCGACTAGCATGGACAAGAGCAAGAACAGTAGATTTTTGAATCGTTGCAGGAAATTGAAGAGCGCACCAAAGAGGTCTTGCCAGGTTGCCGCGAATAGATCAGGTTCATTCGCCGCAACGTAGATTGGAAAGAACACGCTCGATACCTCCAGAGGGTTGGCTAGTCTGAAGAAAGCTGCATTAGCCTGCTTCGACATCTGCAGTATGCGACGTGCGTCCTCGCGGTTTATGTAGGCGACCATCGAATCCAGACTGGTCTGGGATTCCGCCAATCCCGCGACGAGGAAGCGCTTCTGACGTGGCATGTAGCCAAATGGCGAAATCCCCTCAGCGGCAAGTGTCACTAAAACACTATCACCGACGTCAGCTTTGAGTTCGCGTGCCAAGCCAGTTCCTAACAGAATCGAAAACAGACCAGGTTTCAGCTTTTCCCACATCATGTCGCGAACAGGATTCGCGGTCGTTATGAATTCGCTCATACCGTCGGGCTCAACGCCGATAAATTGCGCTCTCTGGACGGCTTTTGACGTACTGACGAGCCCACTCGACTGTACGACCATCGTTGTTGCTGTGACGGCAGGCACCGAAGAAGCAACTCGCGCGCCCAGTTCGATATCGAGGCCATTTGGATCTGATAACGTAATGTGAGGTATGAGACCCAGTACGTTTTGGTTAAGGTCACGCTGGAAACCCGCAACAATTCCTTGAACCACCAGAAGCGTCGTGATAGAGACGATGAGTCCGAGCATCGATGTTTTCGTCACGAACATCAACGCCACGTCTCTGGTGAGTAAGTAACGCCAGCTGAGTAGGACAGAAAGCGGATGAAATAACGCGCGCGTCATTTACCGCTCGAGAACTGACAAGACTTCATCTCAATGACTATCTAAATTCCGTACCTACAACGCTTCGAACGCGGTTTCGAAGTCACCAAAACGATGAATGATCAGTTCACCTGTCGATGACTCTTCAACTAGCATCGCTGATAGTCGCCAACGACTAATCAGATCCGTACTAGCCTCGAGTCCTTTTACGGCTAATGCGGTCGCCCAAGCATCTGCCGTCGTTGCCTCTTCGGTATATACCGAAGCCAATAGGATTTCGTGATCGACGGGTCTCCCACTAATTGGATCCATCAAATGGCTCAATTGTTCGCCATCAATGGTCTTTACATTGCGGTAAGTTCCCGACGTCGCGACCGCGCCTGATCCGCGTTCAAGATAACCTAACACTTGATCTGGATCGTTCGGGTTCTCGATCCCAATCCGCCACAGCTCACCGAAGCGGTTCGTGCCGTTGACTCGCACCTCACCACCGATATCAACAAGGAAATTCTCGCACTCCAGTTTTAGCGTAAGTTCAGCTAGTCGATCTACTGCAAACCCTTTTGCAATCGCCGAGTAATCAATTCGTGTGTCGACTAGGTTTTTCCTAATCGCAGGTGGCATTTCGCGGATCTCAATATGGTTCAGACCGGTCCGCATTCGCAGACTAGCGACCTCCTCTCCACTCGGGAAATCCGCGGGAACGGTCACGCCGAATCCCCAACGTTCGACAACCGGACCAACGGTAGGATCGAACGCGCCCTGACTAGCGACGAAAATGCGTCGCGCATGTGACGTAACTGCGAGAAAATCAGGTGAGACCGCAATCCAGTTCTCACTCGTGTCTGAGTTAACTTTCGAGATCTCCGAATCGTCCCGATACGTTGAAAAAATCAACGTCAAGCGTTCGAGTTCTTGCGCAATCTCGGACTCACCCAGCGATTGATTGCATACCGTTTCGACACGGAAATATGTACCCATCGTTGAACCGGTGATAACCCGGTTATCACGAGGTCCGCATGACAAAACGAGCAGAGCGAACGTCCCCAATAGAAACGCATTTCGGTAGATGCGCTTCTCATGTAAGTGAACGACTACGCTCTCGACATGACGCCTAGAAGAACTATACACAAAAACAGTCTTACCGGTTCCCACTAAAGCTAACTTTATGATTGCGCGTCGTCGCTCGACGACCTAAGCACACCGAATAGCTCGATACTAACCCTAGGAGAATTCATGGACAATCGTTTGTTGTTTCCCGCAGTCGTGGCTGCGGCGCTCCTCGGGTGGCTAATCGCCATGGTGTTCGGCGATGTGACATGGTTGAACGAGACAGCGGAACTGCTGAAGTCCATCTTCCTGTCAGCCCTCCGTGCCATCGTCGCACCGCTCATTTTCTTTTCTTTGATTTCTGGAATTCTCCGACTCGGTGATACCACTGAGCTTGGTCGCATCGGCGGCACCACGGTTCTCTACTACCTTTCTACCACCAGTATCGCGATCATGCTCGGCTTGATCAGCGTGTTTCTGATTCATCCTTGGACCTATACCGAAGCAGTAACTTCGTTACCAACATCAGGCACTGAACTCAGCCTATTAGGCGACTCTTCAGCTGGCGTCGCTGGGTTACTGGCCGGTGTTGTTAAGAGCACGTTAATCAACCCGATTTCCGCGCTTGCGCAAACCAACATTTTGGCGATCGTGGTCAATGCACTTGTCATCGGGCTTGCACTGTTACTCATCACCGAAAAGGAAAGCAGTTTGCGTCGAGGCGTAGCCACGATCACTGACGCACTGTTCAGGATCACCGGATGGATTATCTGGACTGTACCGATCGGCGTGCTAGGTATCGTCTATCAACTATCCATCGTGACCGACATGTCGTTGGTCATGCAGTTGTTGAGCTTTTCCCTCCTGGTCATCGTTGTAACACTCATCCACGCCATCATCGTGCTACCTTCGTTTGCCTATTTCCTCGGCAATATGCATCCCGCAACGTTCTTCAAACACGCGGCACGACCGCTGGTGGTTGCGTTTACCACTGCGTCAAGTGCAGCGACCGTACCTGTGACCTTACAAGCTGCGGAGAACCTTGGGATTCGCAAGTCAACATTTAGTTTCGTCGTTCCGTTTGGTGCCACAGCAAACATGGACGGTAGCGCGCTGTTTGAGGGTATCGCGGCCGTGTTCGTCGCATATCTGTTCGGCATCGAGCTAGGCGCTATCGAGATTGTCGTGATCTTTTTCGCGACGATGGCAGCATCGATCGGGGCACCCGGGATTCCTAGTGGATCGATGGTTGGAATGCAGATGGTCCTAATTGCGGTTGGGCTACCCTTAGAAGCGATCGGCATTCTCTTGATTGTCGAACGACCGCTGGACATGATCCGAACCGCGTGTAACGTTGAAGGCGACTTAGCAGGATGTACTGTCATTGATCGATTTGCGCACTTGTCATCTGAGGATACCGTCGCCGTTGAACCCGAATCGGCGCAAGACACAGTGAACGCCTAAACCCTCTCAATAAAATCACGCCGAATTACGTTTTCTAACTCGGTTTAAGGATTCCTATGCCCGAATTCTGCAAGGTCGACCAAAAAGACCACATCTTCACGGTAACTATTAATCGCCCAGAGCGACTGAATGCGCTACACCCACCCGCCAACGCAGAACTTGGCGAGGTATTCGATGCCTTCGCGGCAGACGACGACATGTGGGTCGCCATCATCACGGGAGAGGGACGCGGTTTTAGTGCTGGTAACGATCTTCGCTATCAAGCTGAAGGTGGTGAACGGGTCGCAACACCCCGAGGCTTTGGCGGTTTGACGTCGCGGTTCGATCTCACCAAACCAGTCATTGCCGCTGTTAACGGCGTATCGATGGGCGGTGGATTCGAAATCGCCCTAGCCTGCGATCTGATCATTGCCTCCGACCGCGCAGTGTTCGCACTACCCGAACCAAAGGTTGGTTTGGCCGCACTTGCTGGTGGACTACAACGACTACCGCGACAGATCGGCGTTAAACGCGCACTTGGAATGATTCTGACGGGGCGTCATGTTTCCCCGGAAGAAGGCAAGGAACTTGGTTTCGTAAACGCCGTCGTTCCGCACGACGAACTGATGGCAGAGACTCATCGTTGGGTCGAGATGATCCTGGAATGTGCGCCGCTTTCTATTCGCGCAAGCAAGGATGTCGTCTATCAGAGTCTGTCGATGGATTCCCTTGAAGGTTCCATGCAGGTCCCGTATGACAGCGTTCGTGCGCTCTCGCGCAGTGAGGACTTTGTCGAAGGCCCACGCGCGTTCTCAGAGAAACGCCCGCCGAATTGGAAAGGTCGCTAGACCCTACAACTTTGCCCTGTCCATAACGGAAAAACTGCAGACTGCGTCCCTGCGTACGAATTGAAAACCACCGTGCTCTTGCGAGTTAGAGAGCATGCATAGGCACGCGGACGCATAACGAGATGTCGGCGCGGTTTCGCTGGGATTTCCCGTACGCCTCAAGACGAGCGCCGGTCATCGCGCGCAATGCGGTTGCGACTTCGCAGCCACTAGCATCCCAAGCGGGGATTCGCATCTTGCAGGAAGGCGGTAACGCTGTCGACGCGATCCTCGCCTCTGCTATCACGTTAACGGTCGTCGAACCTTGTAATAACGGTGTCGGCAGCGACGCGTTCGTGCAGATCTTCGATGGTGACCGTCTGCACGGCTACACCGGATCTGGACGATCTCCGTCTGCATGGCAGCCGAGCCGATTCGCGAAATACGACGAAATGCCCAAGCAAGGTTGGGACGCAGTAACCGTTCCTGGCGCGGTCCAAACATGGGTAGATCTTCACGAGAAATTTGGTACCGTACCGTTCGAAGCGCTTTTTAAATCTGCGATTGAATACGCAAGCGATGGTTTTCACGTTGGTCATAAGACGGCACCACTCTGGCAACGAAGTGCTGAGATCTTTCGAGATTTTGAACCGTTCCAGAAGCACTTTTGTGTCGGCGGTCGAGCACCAAAGGCTGGCGAGCGGTACACAAGACCAGAACTAGCGGAAACGCTTCGCGACATCGCGTCGACGAGAGGTGAATCCTTCTATCGAGGTGCCTTAGCTCAAGCGATTGTCAATCAATCGACTGCCGAAGGTGGGTGCATGAACGTAAATGATCTAGCACAACATAAAGGAATATGGCAGGATCCACTCGCAATCGATTACAACGACGTACGCCTACACGAACTCCCACCGAGTGGTCAAGGACTAGCAGCCCTTATCGCGCTCGGCATTCTGCGGCACACGAACGTGGCGAATTTGCAACCTGATACAGCCGAGTGGGTCCATTTACAAATTGAAGCGATGAAGATCGCAATTCGGGCAGCGTTTGATCACATTGCTGACCTAGACACGATGGCCGATTACGTTACAACTGGAAAACTCCTCGACGAGGAGTCGTTGAAAAGAGCAGCATCGACCATTAGCGCGAAAGCAACCGATTTGCCGCCGCTTCAGCTGCCGGTAAGCCACGATACGGTATATCTGGCTACAGCTGATGCGTCCGGCATGATGGTGTCCTACATTCAGTCAAACTACATGGGGTTTGGCTCGGGTATCGTGATCGATGGTACTGGAATCGCGATGCAGAACCGTGGTGCTGGATTCGTCCTAACTCCAAATCACCCTAACCAGGTCGGCGGAGGTAAACGACCGTACCACACAATCATTCCAGGATTCGTCACGGATCTAAACGACGCGCCTCTCGCTGCCTTCGGGGTCATGGGTGGTCATATGCAGCATCAAGGTCACGTTCAAATGGTAAGTCGAATATTCGATCATCAGCAGAACCCCCAAGCGGCTTCCGACGCACCAAGATGGCACGTCACTCCAGAGTTCGACATCGTCCTAGAAAGAGGGTACGATCCTTCAGTAACCGCTGATCTCCACACCCGTGGACACAATGTAAGATCAGAAACAGAGGAAAACCTCTTCGGAGGCGCACAACTGATCTGTCGACTTGAAGACGGTTATTGCGCTGGGTCAGATCATCGTAAGGAAGGATGCGCCTTAGGGTTCTAGCAAGTACTCAATGCAGGTTTGGTCGCGTTCGACGATCTCAAAATCACAAAGAAGCACTAGGAACTAAATCAGATCTCCTGCTTGCAACTCCGCTATGAACTCGGTGTACGGTACGATGTCGATACTGCCGATTCGTCGTCTGTCATTTTCCGCGACGACTACGATCGCTCGTTTTGGTTTATAGTCATTGACGAAGGTGTTGATCGGCTTCAAATCACTTTGACGGCGCACACGAGACTTTACCTCAATCGCGACTTCACCAGAACCCAAAACAAAATCCACCTCGTACCCGGATTTTGTTCGCCAATATTGGATTTCGAAACGTCTTTCTAAGAGACTGCGTGCCATCCAAATTTCCATCAAAATGAAGTGCTCAAATGCCCTTCCAAACTCGCTGCTTCGTACCGACGAAACGCTTCGATCGCACAGTCTTCCAGCAACACCAACATCGAATAGATAGAACTTCGGCGCGTGAATGATCGTTTGACGACCAGTACTGGCAGTGAATGGATAGATTAGATACCCAACCAGCGTATCGACCAACATCTCGAAATAACTCCGAACTGTCTGATGATGTACACCACAGTCCTGTGCGATTGAACTGTAATTTAGTTGCTCTCCGTGACAGTACGCTAAAGCGTTGAAGAACCGAGAAAACGCAGAGACATCTCGTACATAGGCTTCGTTGTAGATTTCGGTCTCAAGGTAATTGCTCAAGTAGCTATCCAAGTTTCGTGGATTACGTTCTGTGTAGAAACGTGGGAGCAAGCCGTGGTTCAGAGCTCGGAGCAAACTAAATTCAGGTATCTCCATCATCGAGAGCGGAAACATCTGAAATCGCCATGCCCGTCCGCCTAGAAGGTTCACATCTGGTCGTTTGAGTTTACGGGCGCTAGACCCACAGAGAATAAAAGAGAGTCCTCTTAATTCGATCAATCGATGCACTTCGTTCAGAAGGCGGGGTACATTCTGAATCTCATCGATTACGACCGGGGTTTTCAGTTTTTCTTCCGGCAGTGCCGCCAACACCTCACCGAGTACTGTAGGACGTAGGGTGAATCGATTGATCTCGTCGAAATCTAACAGGTCGAAATAGACGGAACTTTCAAAATTCGATCGCAAGTACCTTGTTTTACCGGACTGCCGAGGACCCCAAAGAAACGCTGATTGACGCTCCGGCAGCTCGATTCTCAAGCATCGCTTGTAGCTTATGGCCAATTTACTGACAATTAGTTAAACTTTTAGATAATATATTATCAAATAGTTTAACTTCCTGAGATCAAATTAGAATTTCGGTTGAATGCTTGTCTAACCCTCGTCGTGGCCAAAGTTTAGCTGCCATTGCACGAACTAGGGCAGAAATGAAATTTAGTGCTTCGTTTTACTGCCGATCCGTCGTCTCCAGTGGCCACTTCGCGCCTGAGCAGCTCATAGAGCTGTGGGGTGGACCGTTTTAAGCTGGGGTCTGATGTACGATACGCGATGACATCGGGAGTTCACCGTCCAACGAGACAACCGTAAATGTAATCGAGCTGCCGTGCGGTCACTACGCGGGGTATGAATGAAGCGTCGACGATGTCGTATGTTCACCAAACGATATGCGAGCCGACGATTTAATCCACCCCACGGACCCCTTTCGTCGACGCTTGCGGGAAATGGTCGAGGGCTATACGCTGAGTAGCCGCGCAATGGCGCGTTGGGTCCAACCACTTGATAAATACGCTTCGATCGTGCATCGTTGCGGTAATGTCAGGCGACAGTTGATGACTTCGACCATGAGACGTATCTTTGTTATGTTTGCAAACGCGAGTGTGCGACAACCGTCCGGCACATTTCAACTAAGACGAAAATCGAGGCTGCCTTTTTTTACAAATATGCGCTAGTGTTGCACTTTAGGGTTAAATACACGAAATAGTCAAATTCATGAGCAGTGCTTCTCTACTGTGTTCTTGCAGAACTTGCTTGACTCAACTGAATAGATCGTTGTCAAGTATTTCCTCGATTGTCAAGAGAATCTGCGTTCATTTATGAATTACCGATTGAGCGCTCTTCGGTGGGTAGTCTCGCGCAGTATCGCCAAGATCGGGTTACTCTGTTGGTTCAGCGTTACTTCAACAGCGCTTGGTCACGGTGATACACATGAACAGATCGAGGTGCTCAGTGCTTCGCTCAAACGAAATCCCGATCATGTTGCTTCCCTTCTTGAGCGTGCAGATATATATCGCAGGCACCGTGACTTTGACGAGGCTCTGGAGGATCTGAATCGTGTTCGCTTACTTTCTCCAACGAACAACACAGTTTTCTTTTTAACGGGCTTGACACTTCTCGAACAAGGTAAATTCAACGAAGCTGAAACCGCGCTTCAGATCTACATCGATCGATCGCCAAGTAGCCCGAGGGGTCATCTGGCACTCGCGAAAGTGTTTACTCAGCAGAAACGACACCTGAATGCCGCACAAGAGTACGAGTTAGCCATAGAAAACCATTCGACTCCAACGCCGGACCACTATCTCGCTAGAGCTCATGCATACAAAGAAGCTGGGAAACCGTATTTATCTCGGGCATTGGAAGGACTCGAGGAAGGTATCGCATTGATTGGACCTCTTCTCACATTTCAAAGGCTTGCGATCGAAATTGAAATAGTTCAGGGAAACCATCAGAGTGCTATTGATCGAGTCGATCTGATTCTGCAAAATGTAGATCGAAAGGAAACGTGGCTCGTCAGAAAGGCTAAAGTGCTCTCCTCAATTGGTCGAAAAGAGGAAGCGAAACAGCAATTTCTACTTGCTGAACGCTCAATTGAGTCACTTCCCAAGAGAATGAGAACATCACCAGCCACACTAGCTTTGAAAGAGACGATTCAAGAGAGTTTGAACCGCGACATTCGAGAAGAGGACGTTCAAGATGAACCCGACACCCCCCCATAAGAAAACTCTGCTCATAGACGTTCTGCTGAGCGTTTCTCTTGTTTTCGCGGCGTCTGTCGCTAATGCGGAGGAGCTAATCGCAAGAGGTTCGACCTGGCTGTACATGGATGACGGTAGCGATTTAGGTACCGCCTGGCGTGCAACGGACTATGACGACTCAGACTGGGAATCAGGTCCGGCACAACTCGGTTTCGGCGACGGCGACGAAGCAACTACATTGGCGAGTGGACACATTACCTACTACTTCCGTCAACACTTTGCTCTCGAAGACACCGAAAATATCGCTGGTCTATCACTATCGATCCTAAGAGACGATGGGGCGGTCGTCTATTTAAATGGCACCGAGGTTTTTCGGACCAACATGCCAGCCGGAACGATAACGGCGAATACCACTGCTGCAAGTGCGGTAGAGACAAATGAGTTCTTTTTACACGAATTTGATTCTTCAGCTCTGCAGCAAGGAAATAATGTCGTAGCAGTTGAAGTTCACCAGAGTAGTCTCACGAGTTCGGATGTAAGTTTCGATTTTTCGCTCGACACCACGGATGTGGAACCAGGAGCTAATACCATCGTTGAAACTGGGTCAACGTGGAGTTATCTTGACGACGGGAGCGATCAAGGAACCACGTGGCGGGAGACGGATTTCGATGACTCAAGTTGGGAAAGCGGTCCAGCAGAACTTGGTTTTGGCGAAGGTGATGAAGCAACAACGCTGACTTCCGGGCACATCACCTACTATTTTCGGCATAAATTCAATATTGACGACTTAGATGCAATCGTTGGATTGGATTTGCGATTAAAACGTGATGACGGAGCCGTCGTATACCTGAATGGCACTGAAATTGCCAGATCTAACCTTTCGGGAGACGTCACCTCGACCACTCTCGCTGAAAACGCGTCCGATGACGGAAAGAACTTCCATCGATTCCAAGTAACGAACGATTCGGCCGTGCTTGGTGAGAACACTTTGGCGGTGGAAGTACACCAAGTCTCACTTACGAGCTCAGATCTTAGTTTCGACTTGGAATTAGCCTGGATCGGTGAAGATGAATCACCAGAAGTCGTTCGTGGGCCATATCTCCAGATGGGAACACCATCATCGATGATCGTTCGGTGGCGTACAGACGGCTTTACCGATACGAAACTCTCTTATGGCCTCGCGGTCGACGACTTGACCGAAACCATCGAGAATGAAACTCTGACCACCGAGCATGAGGTGCTCATTTCCAACCTAGATTCGAATACCAAGTATTTTTACGAAATTGGCAATTCGAATATGACATTTGCGGGTAACGACTCTGACCATTTCTTTAAGACCTCACCTCCGAAGGGAGCCGATGATCCCTTTCGTATATGGGTCATTGGCGATTCTGGGCAATGTGCCGTAGACAACCAAGGATGTATGGACGTCAACGCCGTAATGGAAGAATACCTCGAGTGGTCATCAGAGAATCGCGATGTACAAGCAGACATCATCCTCATGCTTGGAGACAATGCATATAACGATGGCACCGATAGCGAGCACACACGAGGCTTGTTCGAGCCACTTGCCAAAGTACTTAGAAATCATGTACTGTGGCCTGCGCCTGGGAATCACGAATTCGGCGCTTCCGATTCGCCGTCACAGTCGGGACCTTACTACGAAGCCTTTACTCTTCCTAAGTCTGCAGAAGCGGGAGGTGTGGCTAGCGGGACGGAAGCTTACTACTCCTTCGACTATGGCAATGTCCATTTCGTTGCCCTAGACTCACACGATACCGATCGCTCTGCCCCAGACAACCCCACTACCAATATATGCCCCGACAGCGGTGGAGGCGGAGCCATGTATGGCTGGCTTTGCGAAGATCTAGCCTCGACTACGCAAGATTAGGTATTTACCTTTTGGCACCATCCGCCATACACGAAAGGTTCACATGATTCGGATGCCGAATCTCAACTCATTGAGATGCGGCAGAGGTTTAACCCGGTCATTGAATATTTCGGTTCAGACCTGAATCTAACGGGTCATAGTCATTCATATGAACGTTCAGTGTTAGTGGATGGACACTACGACTCGTCGAGTACATACGACCCGGCAGTCCATGCAAAAGACTCGGATAACGGCAATCCCACGAACGATAACGACTATCAGAAGAACGAAGGGCGAAATCAAGGCACGGTCTATTCTGTCGTCGGAAGTTCCTCCAAGAATCAGGGCGGTCTCTCACAACACCCGATCATGACTTCCTGGGTGAACATTGAAGGTTCGATGATCATCGACGTCAGTGACAATCAACTCGACGGAACTTTCGTCGATCGAGATGGTGTTGTTCACGATCAATTTCGCATCATTAAGACGTTTGAAAGGGTTCCTACAGAAACAGATTCAGATGGCGATGGGATAGAAAATGACAATGACAATTGTCCTAACGTCGCGAATGAGGATCAACTAGACACGGATTCTGATGGCGTCGGCGACGCCTGTGACGAGGACGACGACAACGATGGTGTACCCGACGATCAAGACGCGTATCCACTGGATGCGTCCGTAAGTATCGACGAAACGCCGCCTGAAATCAGTGGCGACGCCATTACGTTAGAAGGCAATGCACCTGGTGGTGTTCGATTGACATCGTCCCTTCTCCGTGAACACATAACCGTTTCCGACGATGTAGATTCGACGGATGAAATTGAGATTACTGCGGATGTCGGTGAATCCTTGTCGCTTGGTGAACATACTGTTACATTCACCGCGTCGGATTCAGCTGGTAACACAAATTCGGCAACGATTACCGTGACCGTAGTCGATACGACACCCCCGAGCATCGAGGCTCCGGATTCCGTCACGATCTATCTATCTTCGAATGATGAAGGCGTCTCCGCAACCCCCACATTTATAGGGGCAAACGCTACTTGGCGCTACCTCGACGACGGTTCAGACCAGGGAACGGCTTGGCGCGCGAGTGACTTTGACGACTCAGAATGGGCGAGTGGCGCAGCCGAACTGGGGTTCGGTGACGGCGACGAAGCAACCGTGCTCAATTCTGGTCACCTTACCTACTACTTCCGACATAAATTTGCGGTTGAGGACGCCTCTTCGTTAGGAGCGTTGAATTTGCGTATCGTGCGTGATGATGGTGTAGTCGTTTATCTCAACGGCACAGAAATCTTCCGTGACAATATGCCGGACGGCGACATCACTTCTGCAACCACGGCTACGTCAGCCATCGGCGGGGAAGAAGAATCGACCTATGTCGTAGCGGAGATTTCACCTGACCAGCTCGTGGACGGGGAAAACGTTCTAGCGGTCGAGGTTCACCAGAGTTCCAGTACAAGTTCAGACGTCAGTTTTAAATTGGAACTTACATCGGCACCGTTCGAACGTGAAGATTTCGTGATTCGGGCGGGAACGGCTTGGCTCTACCTAGACGACGGTAGCGATCAGGGCACGGCTTGGCGCGAACGTGACTTTGACGATTCCGGTTGGTCTAGCGGATTGGCGCAACTCGGTTTTGGCGAAGGAGACGAAAACACGACACTCGCCACTGGACATATCACGTACTACTTCCGAAAACACTTCCCTATTGCTAACCCGGCTTCAATCAGCTCCCTCAATCTGTCCCTGAAACGAGACGACGGAGCCGTCGTCTACATCAACGGCACGGAAGTACTCCGCGATAACATGCCCGAGGGTGAGATTACATTCGACCAAGCCACGTTCAACGCTGCAGATGACGGTGAGGATTTCCATAACTTTGTGGTCGCGTCACGACACCTAGTGTCAGGCGACAACGTCATTGCGGTGGAGGTGCACCAATCAGGCGTCAATAGTTCCGACGTTAGCTTCGACCTGGAGCTTAAAGCCGTCGTATCACAGACCAATACAGTCGAACCAAGCAACAGCAAAATCCAAAGTTTCATCAATTCCGTGACCGCTGTCGATCTCGTTGATACGGATGTGGCAGTAACGAACAACCTGCGCCGTCCCCTCAATCTTGGCAGAGAGACTAATGTTCTCTTCAATGCGAGGGATGATTCAGGGAATAGGAGTGCAAAGTCGGTGTCGGTGTTGGCGAAAATAGGTCCGAATCTCACTGTACCGGACAACATCGTCGTAGTTTCTGCCGAAGGCGGCAGTCTGTCGAGCGACTTCTCAATCATCAAAGCCTTTCTTGAAGGTGCGACAGCTTACGACGATGATGGCAATGAACTTGACGTCTCCCATGACGCTGGGGACTCGTTCCCCATCGGTGCGACCATCGTAACGTTTTCGGCGACGGATGGTCTCGGTCGAACAGCTACTGCTACCGCCATTGTCACGATCGTTCAGCCTACAAGCTTCGCCGATACAGACGGCGATGGCATGCCGGATTTGTTCGAAGTGGAGAACCAACTTGATCCTAATCGTGACGATGCAAACGAAGATTTGGATGGTGACGGATTGGACAATATCTCTGAATATCGGCAAGGGAAGAATCCAACGCTGGACGACGTCGCACCAGTACTGACTGTTCCTAGTGACGTGCGCATTCCCGCAAGCGGCTGGTATACACAAGTCGATGTTGGCATAGCGACGGCTGTGGATGGACTAGATGGTGACCTAACAGCTATAAGCGACACACTGACAGACGAGTTCAGGCCTGGTGTGCACACGATTACCTGGTCAGCGATCGACGCTGCTGGCAACCTCGCTGAGGCAACTCAATCGATAGAGATTCTGCCTCTCGCCCAAGTTTCTTCGAAAGGAAGGGTTGCGGAAGGGCAGACGTATTCTTGGACGGTGTCTCTCAACGGAAACGCTCCAAGCTATCCGGTGGAAATCCCGTTTGTGCTATCCGGTACGGCAAGTGAAGAAAATGATTTTTCGGTGTCAGCCATGGCCGGAAGTCCCATACTAATCGCAAGAGATTCAACCTGGCGTTATCTCGATGATGGTTCCGACCAGGGTACGGCTTGGACAGGCGCAAGCTTTGACGACTCGGGCTGGTCAACCGGCGCTGCAGAACTGGGATTTGGCGATGGCGGTGAGACAACCACACTGTCTTCAGGTCATATTACGTACTACTTCAGGTATCCCTTCAGCGTGCACGATGCTACCGTCGTGGAAGGTCTGAAATTGAGTATTCTGCGTGATGATGGCGCCGTAGTCTATCTCAATGGCACGGAGATCTACCGTACCAACATGCCCGAAGGTGACATCACATCCTCGACATTGGCATCAGGTGCAATTGGCGGGGACGCTGAATCGACGTACGAGACGGTGGAGCTAACACCTGATCAACTACAAGATGGTCAAAACGTTCTTGCGGTCGAAGTGCATCAGAACTCGTCCACTAGCTCGGATGTCAGTTTTAATTTAGAACTCGCCACCGGCCAAGCACCTGGTGCGAACGATTTAGTATCCGCAGGAGCGACGTGGAGTTACCTTGACGACGGGACCGACCAAGGGTCGTCTTGGCGCGAGGCAGCATTCGATGATTCCAGCTGGTCCACTGGCGCGGCCGAGTTGGGATTTGGCGAAGGAGACGAAACGACTGTTATCACCTCTGGTCACATCACGTACTACTTCAGGCACCATTTCGCTATTGACATGCCAGAGAGTATTGCCTCGCTCACGCTATCCCTGAAGCGTGACGACGGAGCCGTAGTCTATCTCAATGGGACGGAAGTAGCTCGTGACAACTTGGCCGATGGCGATGTTGCATACGACACGACGGCTTCGAATGCATCAGACGACGGTCAAAATTTTCATGATTTCACGGTCGCTTCAAGTCACCTTGAGGAAGGAAACAACGTACTAGCGGTTGAAGTCCACCAAGTGAGTACCACTAGTTCGGACTTGAGCTTCGACTTGAAACTTCTGCAAGTTCCCGCTGCAGTTGAAACGCCAACGAGCGTGACAATTGCTACAGCTCTTGAGGGTGTGATTTTCGTCAACATCACATCCGATGAGGATGCCGAGGGAGAGGAAACCGTTGGATTGACTCTCTCAGAACCAACCACCGATAACTTCGTTGTTGGATCACAGGAAAGCACCGAGTTAACCATTGTGGAGGAAGCAGTACCACCAAGCCTATCCATTTCCATCTCTCAGGGTGAAAATTCGGGGCAATTTGTGTCACCTGACGGCGGAAATGTCGTAGCGACGGTAGAGATCCAAGATCCCAACGGAACACATACTGCGGATTGGAGCCAATCTGACAACAATCTCGTGGCCTTAGAGGGAAGTGAATCGTTGATGTTTAGCTTTGATCCTACGGGTCTTACCGCTGGTCCTTATCTCGTCAGCGCCGATGTGAGTGACGATGGAATCCCGGACCTGGTATATAAAGTCCGCAGGCTCATTCACATCACTGCCGATTCGGCGACTCCAGACCTCGATGAAGATGGCATTCCCGACGAATTCGATGAAGTCGCGGCAAAGCATGCAATCTCGCTCGACACATCGGAGAGTGATCTTGTCGCTGTAGCCGAACGAGGTACTAAACTCGCGGCCGGAGGTGCTGCAACCTCCAACTCCGTAAGAGGTGTGAAAGTGACAGAGTCAATGATCATCGACGGTGGTGAGGACGGCGGCGAGACTCCACTAAACGCCGAAGACACCAGCTTTGACTATGGATCTGGACTCTATGATCTAGAAATTCAACGGATTCCCGTACCTGGTCAAACCGTTCGAATCGTAATTCCAGTCGGTGCGGCAATTCCAGCCGATGGAACGCTCCGGATTTATACAGAAGCTGAGTCTTGGATGGATTTCTCAACCGACGAGAACAATTCGGTAGCGAGTTCTCAAGGCACCTCAACGAGCTGTCCCGAAGTCGGTGCAGAGAGTTATTCAAACGGTCTGAACGAAGGTAATTTCTGTATCGAATTGATGATCGAGGACGGTGGTGCTAACGATGCGGATGGCGAAGTTAACGGCGTTATCGATATGCTCGGTGGCATTGGAGCACCTGTATCGAATTGATGAGGAAAGGAGCATAGATTCTTCATTGGCAATTCGGTTACAGCAACCGACACCCCTAGATAAGTTCTAGGGGTGTCGAGCTCAGCGAAACAGCGCAATAGGGCGTGAGAAACACTCTGATTCGTCTTCAAAAAGCCTTGAGCGGCACGATGTAGTAGGCAAGCGTCCACTGATCTGGCTTAAGATCATCAACCTAAGCGAAAGTACGAACAGAAGACGAATATGTCGCTCTATTAATATCACTACGCGCTACGTTGGCAACTCCTAATCATCTGTTGGAGTTTGGTCTTTCTCCTGCAGCTTCAAAGACGCAGAGTTAATACACCACCGCTGACCCGTCGGCATCGGTCCGTCCGGAAATACGTGCCCAAGATGTGCATCACAGTTGGAACACATCGCTTCCGTCCGAATCATGAAATGACTGCGGTCGACCTTGGTTTCAACGTTTTCGTAGTCTACCGGCTCGTAGAAACTGGGCCATCCAGAGCCTGAGTCGTACTTCGTATCCGACGAGAACAACGGTTCGCCACAGCATCGACAGACATATGTACCTTTCGCCTTCGTATTCGTGTATTCGCCCGTAAAAGGTGCTTCCGTCGCAGCTTCGCGCGTAATTTGATATTCGAAGTCCGACAGTTCTTCACGCCACTCTTGATCAGTCTTCTTTACTTTAGGCTTCTTGGTATCTTGCATTGATAGAATTTTCTAGGCGCTAAGTAGTCAAATTTTACGAAGAGAAGTAATGGCTGACAGTCAGTGAAACCTATACCACGACCTGAACTGGTCTTGTCAAAAGACCCTGTACGTCATTACAGCAAGTCCACTAAATTAGCCGATGTTTGCTATGACATCCGCGGTCCAGTTATGGACGAAGCGAAGCGGATTGAAGACGCCGGTACGACCATTCTCAAACTGAACATCGGCAACCCGGCACCGTTCGGTTTCTTGACACCCGAAGGCGTCGCTCGTGCCGTCGCGCAGAACCTAGGCGCGTCTCAAGGCTACGCGGATGCAAAGGGAATCACGACCGCTCGCGAAGCCATAGAAAGAGAAGCAGCGCGCATCGGTATCCCTGATGTCGGCATCGAGGACATCTACCTCGGAAACGGCGTTAGCGAGCTCATCGTCATGTCGATGCAAGGTTTGTTGAACACAGGCGACGAAGTACTGATACCGACACCGGACTACCCGCTTTGGTCAGCTGCAGTCCGATTGGCAGGTGGCGTACCGGTTCACTACCGCTGCGACGAGGCAGCCGATTGGCAACCGGATATGGCAGATATCCGAAATAAGACGACGAACCGAACAGTCGCGATCGTCGTGATCAATCCAAACAATCCAACCGGCGCAGTGTATTCCCGAGCGCTGCTCAAAGACATGCTCGGATGGGCGCGTCAACACGGGCTGATCGTCTTGGCAGACGAGATTTACTCAAAGATCACGTACGAGGACGCTGAGTACATTCCGTGCGGTTCGATCGACGAGGACGTCCTAGTACTTACGTTTGATGGGCTCTCGAAGACGTACCGTGCCGCTGGTTTCCGCACCGGTTGGATGATCATTTCGGGACCTAAACACTTAGCCAGAGACTACATTGAAGGGCTCAATGTTCTGGCGGCAATGCGTCTCTGTGCAAACGTACCATCCCAGCATGGTGTTGAGTCCGCATTGAGTGGTTATCAGTCGATTCATGCGCTGACCGAACCTGGTGGTGACCTCTATGAGCAACGCAATCGCGCGTGGGAGGGATTGACCGCGATTGATGGCGTTAGTTGTGTAAAACCTAAAGGCGCACTCTATTTATTCCCCAAAATCGACGTTCAAAAATTCAACGTTCTAGACGATGAGCAGTTTGTTTTTGATTTGCTCCACGACCGTCACATTCTGATCGTACAGGGAACCGCATTTAACTATCCAGACCCGGATCACTTCAGGGTCGTATTCCTACCGCCACGTGACGAGCTCGCGTACGCAATTTCTGAAATCGGTGAGTTTCTGACGACGTACCAGCAGCACCCTTCATGAAGACACGTGAACCGATGGTGATTCACTACGTTCATGACATGGAAAGAGCGACTCACTTCTACACGAACGTTTTCGAAGCTCCCGTACTGTTCTCTTCCCCAGGATGGACAGAACTCGATTTCGGCGACATCAAGCTCGCACTCCACATTCTCGGCCATGACATGGGTGAAAACCCCATCCCACATGCTGGACTCAACTTCATGGTCGACAATATTGAAGAGATGCAGGCGAGAATAGAGTCGTACGGCGGCGAACTTTGGGAGTTGCGAGAACCGGACGATTTCGTACCGGTTAGGGTTGCGTCAGTTAGGGACTGTGAAGGGAACGGATTTGAGCTACGGCAACAACCTTAACTCATTCAGTTTGGTCGCCTAGATTATGGCGGAAGAAATTCAACCAGCTTCGGACTGTACTCAATCGTCGCTTAAACGTATCGTCGGCGAATCTAGGCATATTTCTCTCACGCGAACTAAGTGTTACACCACTCTCACCGCCTCGAAGGTACTCATGAAAAATATCGTTAGAGAGGACGATTCTCGCAAGTTCAAACAGAGTGTCCTTACTCGAACCTTGATATTGCACCGCTTGCCCTATGGATGAGAGTCTATACAGTCCTTCGGTGTGATCGTAGACTGCTACTCTTAACCAGAGCAGCACATCGCCGTAGTAATTCCATTGCCGTTCCGTAATCGAATATTCGCCAAATAGATCCTCCTTCGAGATTTTGGTTTCTTCAGATAGACGAAAAAACGACGCAAGTACTTTTCGAAAATCATTGGCTTGCGGAAACGCTGTTTCTCTGTTTGTCAGGTTCAGGTCGATTGGGGTTGCGATTAACTCTTCCCAGTAATTTCGTGTAAGTTCGTGTTTAGTTTTAAGTCTGCACGAGATATGGTCATGTGGATTAAGCGAGATTCTTCGACCACACAGCGGATCCTCGTCCACTCTGACACGAGTGAAGTGGTAAATTCCGGTAGTGATGTCGTACAGTAGCAAGTACGTCAGGATTGGCTTTTGTGCACCAAACCTGCTTTCGTAATGTAATAGCGGGTATAGGAGTTGGCGAAGATTAATGTTGTCATTGAGTTTACTTTTTGCTTCTACAAGATATATCCCGTTCTCGCCTTCGTACCCGCCATCAACCTCAAGCTGGACGCCATCAACTTCATAAGGGATCGTTGATTTGACTTTCGTTCCATCCTCTAGAGCGAAGCTAAATGGCTTACTCCGTTCATATCCTCTGAGCACCAATGAAACGTCATCGTTGAAGACATAATCAAGCATGCCACTAATCAACGCGGCATCGAGCAATTTCGCTTCACTACTAAGCCCCTTCGGCGATAAGACCTTGATGTTTTCAGGAATTTGAAATGCCCGAGGTGTTGGTAGTGAGCTACTCTCTAAACTTGGGAAATCGATGAATGCATTGGTCCGCGCGATTCGATATACGCCGTTTTTAATAGCCAACACCGAGAGCGACTCGTTCGCTAATGGTTGCGGGATCTGCTGCTTGAAATCGATTTTGCACGCGAGGCGCGTTTCACGATATTGATTAATCCGTGAACTTGAGATGTCGAAGTAACCTTGGGTGTCAATTTCTCTTAGGATTGACGAGTCGTCTTCGAATATTTGACGCCACGCTTTGTCATTAGCAGTTTCTTGATTCGAATTCGTCGCCATCAGTAGTTCCTGACGACGATTTCTGTTACGGGTCCGCGCCCGTGCTTGTCTGAGTTTATGGAGCGCTGTGCTTTTACAAACCCAATTTTGAATCGTTTATCTTTGCGATATAGGTGTCGAAGCCACAATGCGGACGAGTTAGAGAGCAGGAAACGAGCACGTTTTCTCGTCAGAGCCTGACAGAATTTGAAGAGTCGCGTCTGCTCTACTTCGTCGAACCGCTCAGATGTGTATGAATTGAAGTTCGATGTTGTTGAAATCGGTTCATACGGTGGGTCAATGTAAACTAAATCGTCTGCGTGTATGCGCTTTAGCGACTCGTTGTAGTCAGCAACCTCAAGAGTAACACCTTGTAGTGCCCTAGAACAGGCGCGAAGATTTGGCTCATCACAAATATTTGGATCCTTGTACTTTCCGAATGGGACATTGAATTCACCAGCAGAATTGACTCGGAACAAACCGTTGTAACACGTCTTGTTTAAGTAGATAAGTCGACTTGCTTTTTCTACTGATGATCTATTCTCAAATTGAGGATCGCGATCCCACGAACGTATTGCCTCGTAGTGAGGACGTGAATTCTTGTATCTCGACAGATGTGAAATCAATCCATCTACATCGTCGCGGACGACAACAAACGTATTTATGAGCTGCTCGTTTCGATCGCGGATTCGGAATTTGCATTCTTCTAGTTTGTATATAAGAGAAATGAATAAGGGTGGGGCCCCCGGGAAGAGTTGGTGAGGTGTGGGGTTCGTGTTGTGGGG
>JAJECH010000006.1 GCA_022822135.1 Pseudomonadales bacterium | reverse complement strand
CGGCAAGTCGCTCCAGTTGCTTTGCGCGGGCGCGCGTCACCGGGAGCAGTCGATACGTGACGTTGCGATGGACACGTTGCATGTGAGAATTGCCTGGTTTGTCAGAATGTATGGTGTTCATCACTAAATCTCGCACCCTGTGCAAAAGTATAGCAATAAATAATTTAGTCAGGGTTATAAGTCCCCTATGAATCGGCTCATCGTGCCACGGTTGCGAAGGTTGCGATCGTCAAGGAATTCGTCCATTCGCGCAATTTGTGCAATTCTCGCGAGAATCTGTTGTCAAAACGCAAAGTCATCACTCGTACGTGACCTAACGCGATTACACATTCTGCTCCCATAAACTGATGCAACTTCCGAAATTCGATACTTCGCCTACCTTTAGGTTATTTACTGTGCTCGTATTTACGGTTGCACTCGCCGTTCCAATCGCCTTTGTTTGGGTCGTCGTCGAACTTCGTTCTGAGTACGAACAGGAAGTTTCAGCCGAAATCTCCAAGGGTTGGGGAGATGAACAGGCGCTCGTCGGACCTTTTCTCAGACTGAGAGTACATACACCCGCTTCAGAAGGCACCGACACACTGAACAGAGACGCGCAAGTAGATAGCTATTTCTTCGCGCCACGAACGCTAGTCGTTCGGTCCACATCAGAACACGAAGAACGGCAGAAGGGAATATTCAAGAAGCCAGTCTACGTCGCAACGGTCGTGCTTGAAGGTTCGTTTGATATCGATTTGGCGAAATTCGCCGAACGGCGCAATGTCGACATCGCGAACATCGAAAACTGCTCGATCCAAATCGGTCTCTCCTACTCACAAGCCATTCGTTCGCTGACTGGTCAGTTCAGTGGGCGCGACATTCAGTTCGAACCGTCTTCCCAGTTACTCGGTTGGTCTGGCGAACCCGTTCAGGCAAAGCTCAGCCATGCTGAATGTAATGGCGGCGACTTCCAGTTGAATCTCGTTGCGCAGGGTTCAAATCGCCAATCGATCGCACTAGTCGGAGACGAGAGTACGTTATCGATGAATGCCTCTTGGCCGCATCCTAAATTCGAAGGACGCCAACTACCTGATAACCATGTAATTAGCTCTTCAGGCTTCGATGCAGATTGGACATCCATTGCGTTGGCACGAGGCTTTGCCTCCGAACTTGACGAAAACGAATGGCTTGCAGTGACGAAAGCGAGCGCGGTGGGTTTCTCTTTTCACGAACCCGTCACGTTGTATCGGATGGTCACGAGAGCGGTCAAATACGGTTTCTTCGTTGTAGGGCTGACGTTACTGTCGATCTACTGCCTTGAGATGATCACGGGCATAAAGATCCATGTGGTTCAGTACGCAGTCGTCGGTGCGGCACTTGCGCTCTTCTATTTATTGCTTCTGTCGATCTCAGAACACATCGGATTTGTAGCGTCGTATCTCGTAGCGAGTGCGGTGCTCGTCACATTGATCGTGGGGTACGCCTGGTTCAGTACCCGCCAAGCGAAGTTTGCCGGAAGTATGGCGGTGCTGTTAATCGGCGTCTACGCTGCGTTATATCTCTGCTTGGCGTCTACCGACTACGCGCTTCTCATCGGTAGTCTCTTGCTTGTAGTACTACTGTCAGGATTGATGTACGCGACACGAAACATGGTCTTAGAGGCGAACCCGAGTGATCAGCGTCCGAGTAACTCGACTTAGTCGTCCTCTATCTCAAACTCAAGCGAAATTACAATAAGTTAGTTTGGTATCCACTTAAACGCAATTCCCTATGGATGAGTCACAAGATCGCGTGTATCGCGTCTTGTTCCACAATCAAGGCAAAATCTACGATGTGTTCGTCCATAGCGTTGGTCGGGCGGAACTTTTCGGTTTTCTTGAACTACAGGACTTTGTGTTCTCCAAACCAACGTCCATGGTGATCGATCCAACAGAAGAGAGCTTGCGTAATGAGTTTGAGTCGGTGAAACGAGTCTTTATTCCTATTGCTAACGTCGAACGCATCGATGAAGTAAAGGAAGTTGGCGAAGCGAAAATCACGGAAAACGACGGTACTCAGATTCACCAATTTCCGACTCCTGAGAGACCTAAGCGCTAGTCATTCATTCAATAACACGCCTATCTAAATTCCCTAAATAATGTCAGTCGTTATCGTCGGTGCTGGTCACGCAGGTGGCCAAGTCGCAGCAAGTCTTCGTCAGCTCAAATATGAAGGTCCAATCACGCTAATTGGGTCCGAGGCATACGTACCGTATCAACGCCCGCCTTTGACGAAGGAGTATCTTCGCCGCGAACAAGGACTGGAACGAGTTACGTTACGACCCGAAGCGTTTTATGAGAAGAACGACGTATCTCTCATGCTCGGACGCAAAGTTCAATCGATTGATCGCGACAAGAAAGTCGTTAACCTAAATAGAGATGAAGAGCTCGCATACGACAAGCTAGTGCTCGCGACCGGTTCGACGCCTATTCTGCCACCCATTCCTGGCGCTACCTTGACCGGTGTACACGTCTTGAGAACGATCGACGATGTTGACGCCATCGTCGCGGAACTCGAAACAACATCAAGTATTGGTATCGTCGGTGGCGGTTATATCGGCTTAGAAGCCGCCGCTTCATTTGGACATCTTGGTTTTAAAACGTCAGTGATCGAGATGGAAGACCGACTGCTAAAGCGCGTAGCAACCGAAGAGTTAGCGTCCTTCTATGCGCATTTACACAGGCAGCATGATGTCGACATCCATCTCAATTCCCAGGTAACTGAGATTTGTGGGGATTCTGATGGGCGTGTCTCATCGTTAACGGTTTCCGACGGCGCAAAAATCGACTTGGACTTAGTGATCGTAGGTGTCGGTATTCGTCCCAATACGGAATTGGCATCTGATGCGGGTCTTCGTGTCGAAAACGGGATTCGTGTGAACGAACGCTGCGAAACGGACGACGCCGATATTTACGCCGTCGGCGATTGCACGAATCATCCGAATCCACTCATCGGTCGTCGCTTACGACTCGAGTCAGTACCGAACGCCATGGAACAAGCTCGTGTTGCCGCCGCCAATATTGCCGGAACGCCTACAACGTACGCAAGTTTCCCTTGGTTTTGGTCGGATCAGTACAAGCTGAAACTACAAATGGTTGGCTTTTCGGCGGACCGGGATGAAACCGTCACTCGCGGCGAACACGCTTCGAACTCATTCGCCGATTTTCATCTCAAAGACGGCGTCTTGGTTGGTGCGGATGCGGTTAACTCACCTAAGGAATTCATGGCGGCGCGCCAACTGTGCGGTAAGACCGTTGATCCAGATTCTCTACGCGATACGTCGATAGATCTCCGGTCTTTGCTAAAAAAATAGAACTTCGCCGTTCCTCAAGTACACGCGCTAAATTACCTAGATTTCTGATGCGGACTCACGTAGTACGTATAGATAGCGATAGAGCGCAAGCGCGAGCTCATGATCGTGTTCTTCCAGCAACTGGAGTTTTTCGCCGGACAATCGTGCGCATTCCATTGGTTCATCAGCGACCATACGCTCTGCACGTGCGTCTGCAATGGACGGTGGCCAAACCACGTCACCGAGCTGACACTGTAGCAGCCTCATACCGTTTGCATCGAACGCCGTAGCGCGGCCATGAAGTAGAAACTGAATCTCGTTCGCGTCCTCTGAGCTGATGAGCTCGCCTGAATCGTACGCTACAGTTATTGTGTGGGTCTGCAATTCCAACATGAGTTCCTCGAACATCATTTGTTTGTCGAGATAGTGCTCGATCTCCTCCGCAGATTGCTGTAGTAGCTCCCCGCGCTCTTCATGTCGATCACGTGTGGTCGAACGCCAGTCTTCGATCAAATCTTCTTCACAACATTCGAGCGCTTGGTCCTCGTTCTCGAACAAGGTCAGCTCCTCGAACGCGTTAGAGGGTACGTTCCGTGAGAGTCCCTCAATGAATGAAGTAGAAGCGCCACTAATGACTAGATTCACTTGTTGTTTCTGAGCGTTTTGAATGAACCTTCCAAGAACGCTAATCGCCGAATAGTCGAATCCTGAGACGTTCGTGAGATCGAGAATAAGACGATACGGCTTTGTGTCGCTCTCGATCGCACTGGCCAACCGATCCGCCAATGCCGACGCACTACCAAAGAAGAGGTATCCACGCAATCGAAATCCTTGGATTCGATTCCCTTGTTGACGGAGGATTGTTCGGTCCGGTGGTGTTCGAACCGCTTTGCTGCTAAGGCTCTGAGCACTAAACTCGGATGTGATCGGGTCAATTCGCGAAAGACGTAGTGCGAAGAACACCAAAGTCGCCAAGATACCAACCGCGACGCCTTCGAGCAATCCGAGGGCAATGATCACGACCACGATGATCAGAACGATCGAAAACTCTGACCACGGCAAACGTTGATACGTGCGAATGAGTCCTTCATCGATCATGCCCAAACCTGCGAACAACAGAATGCCGATCAGGAGCGATATCGGCACGAACTCAAGCGCCGCATCGCCTAGGAAGAGCGCACCGCCAATCACCAGTGCACAAATGACCCCGGTCAGGCGCGAAGTCGCGCCGAATTGCTTGCTACGGAACGAAGCGGGAACGATCATGCAAATGAACGTGCCGCCACCGATCCCGCCGAACATACTCGCGGCGCCCGCGGCACGGAACTCGCGATCCCAGTCTAGATCCTCATTGAGTGCAACTTCTAGACCAGATAGCGCCATGACAATGCAAATGAGTGCGACAAGCGCCAACGCTAAGAGATTAGGGATTTGACCGAGTATCGCCGACCACTCAGTTTGCAATAAATCAGCAGGCATGACTGGCGGCCACAAATTACCCGAAACCGTACTCGAGTACAGAAGACCTAAATCCCGAACTTCAGCCTCAGAGAAACCAAGCGTCGCCAATACCACCTGATACGCTCCAACAAACAACACGACGCTGAGCGGTAAGATCAGAGGATTGCGCCACCGCTTTAATGTCAGATAGAGACCAAGTCCGTAGACAACGCCAGGTACCCATTGGACTAATACGTCAGCGTCAAACAGTCTTGGCGCCGTTTGCCAATTCAAATCGACACCAGCGACAGCGATCGCTGTCAAACACACCACGCCGCCGATACCCCCGACGAATCCGCTTGCCACCGGAAACGGGATAAAACGTACCAGATGGGTGAGTCCGTACTTTCCAACCAGGAAACAGAGCAATCCAGTAATCGCCGCGCTGACGGCTAGTGCCACGATGGTCGTAACGAATAGTGCTTCGTCTGGCACATTCATGGATGCGCCGATGTGAACCATCGCGACTACCAATGCGGGCGATAGACCAGCAATAGCGCCGCGAAAGCCGCCGAGCAATGCGATGATCAAGCATCCCGAAAAACACCCGAACAGGATGAAGCCGATGCCTTGAGACGAATGTGGTGCGAGCGCACCCGAAAAGATGAGTGTTGCGAATGCAACGTGGGAGACCAGTAAACCTAATCCTGATGTCCCGCCGGCTGATATTGCGGCGATGGTCGTTGACGACAGAAACCGATTAGTGCCTAAATTGGCCATTAATGATCGACCTTAACACATTAGAAATCACTGGCTCCCGCAACATACGTGAACCGGAGATTGACAATAGCGACCGTCGAGCATAAAAAAACGAATCGACCGACACTCTAGCTAAATGTTCCACCACTAGGTTATGAGGCATGGTAACAGCTAAAAATCGAATTCAACTACAAGAACGACCGGTTTCTGCATTGCGCGATCGAACCAGAACATCACCAGTACGCAACAGGATCCTAGTGGCTCTCGCGCTCTTCGCGTCGACTCATCTCTCTGTGACAACCGCATTCGGTGAAACTCAGGCTAAGAACAACGACGACCCTGACCTGGTAATTAGCGAAGGCTTGGGTGAACGCATACTTGAGTACGACTTCGATTCGTTCAGCGTTGGCATCGCCGAATACCCGGATGGACCGACGGGTGCGACTGTCTTTCACTTTCCAGACGGTGCACGAGTTGCATTAGATGTACGCGGTGGCTCGCCTGGAGTGATCGGGGATTACGGATACGTTCACGCGATTAGTCTCGCGGGTGGCTCATTGTTTGGGCTTGAAGCGGCAAGTGGCGTAACCGCTGGCATACTGGCAGAGAACGGCTACAAAAATGATTGGAACGCTATTCCACTCGTGAGCGGCGGCATCATCTTCGATTTTGGTCCTCGCAACAACAGCATCTATCCCGATAAACGACTAGGTCGTGCGGCGTTTGAAAATGCGATGCCTAACCGATTCCCATTGGGCGCAAGAGGCGCAGGGATTTCCGCCACCGTCGGAAAATCGATTGGCTTTGACCGAAGCGAACCGGCGGGTCAAGGTGCCGCGTTTCGTGAAACCGGTGGAATCAAGGTCTTCGCGTGTGTCGTGTTGAATGCGATGGGTGCGGTTGTAAACCGAGAAGGTCAGGTTGTGCGCGGGCATCTAGACCCTGAATCCGGTGAGCGGGTCAGCTTCATGGCGGCAATTGAGCGCATGATCGCGGACGCGGAAGCTAATGTGCAAACACCATCGGGGAATACGACGTTAACCGTTGTCATAACGAATCAATCGGTCGAGCGATTTTCGATCGAGCAGCTTGCACGTCAGGTCCATAGCTCAATGTCTCGCGCGATCCAACCATTTCAAACAGACAGCGACGGCGATACCTTGTGGTTCGTTTCAACTGGTGAAGTCGACATAACACCATGGTCGGGTGCCGGACTCGGAGAACTGGCATCGGATGTCGTATGGGATGCCGTTTTGGCGGCGTATCCCTAATTGGAGCAGTGTTTACGATGTCTGCATACGACTCCACAGGTTCAATTCGCGGGGTGTTCCACTAGCAAGAATCAAGAAACTATGCGCTGACAACTGCTGACCGGACTAAGCCTTCGATCTCCTCGTTGCTTAATCCCAACTCCGCGCTCAGCACATCGCTCGTATGCTCGCCAAGCTGAGGTGCTGGTTCGACCGGCACATCGCTTTCTGACATCTTGACGGGCCAACCAAGCAACTTAATCGCGCCGTGAACCGGATGGTCTACCTCTCGTACAAATCCACGCTCAACTAAGTGACGATTTGTGTAGAGGTCCTGCGTCGTCAGTACTGCACTTACTGGAACTCCCGCTTCCGCAAGTTCGCGCATGGCGTCGTACTTTGTCCGCGTACGCGTCCATGCTGTGATCTTCTCGCTAAGTAACTTGCGTTGCTCCGCAGGAGATTGCTCTTCGTTATCCGCCGATTCATCAACATACCCGACAGTCTGTAACAGAGCCTGCGCCATCTTGGCGGTGACAGCCATGACAAAAACGTAATCATTCGGACCGTCACCAAGACAGGGATACAGGTTCGAATACGGTCCGCCACCGTTACCGGATCGTCCAGCAGGACGCTCACCGAAACGACCACCTGATGTCGCGGTACGAAGGTAGTAGGTCATAGCCTCTTGCATCGATAACTCGATGTACTGTCCTTTGCCGGTGCGCAATTTCTGAATATACGCGGCGCTTATGGCCAGCGCCATCTGCACGCCTGTTCCCGCGTCGCCCATGGTTGGTCCCGGTCGCATGGGTGGACCATCGGCTTCACCTGTAATCGAGAATGCGCCAGCGGCTGCTTGTGCCACCATGTCGTAGCACTTGTAGTCCGACCAAGGACCTTCTACACCAAACCCCTTGAGGCGAGCATAGATGATGTCGGGTTTGCATGACCGCATGACGTCGTACGTAAGGTCAAGCTTCTCGATTACGCCGGGTCCGTAGTTCTCGACAAAGACGTCGAACTTCGGCAGGAGCTCGAGAAACAGCTCGCGACCCTTCTCCGACTTCAAGTCAATCGCGACGCTGCGCTTGTTCGAGTTCCAGACGACGAAATACTCGGCGTTACCGTTTAACCCTCTCCCCGGATCCCCTCTGCCTGGTGCTTCGATCTTCACTACATCTGCACCCATCCATGCTAATGCCTGTGTACATGACGTACCGGCCTCGTATTGAGTCATATCCAAGATGCGCATGCCTTCTAACGCCGCCATCATTCATCCTTCGTCTACGGTTAAATGCGACTTCCTGTCACATGGTTGAGTATAGAGCGATGCACTCGACGGCTTGGTCGAATGAGCGTTTTTCGTTTGCGAACGGTCGCTTCCCGAGATTCCAACCTCCAAATTCGAACGCTCGGCGCCATCATGAAATCCTCTTCTGTCTATATTTCACACTAGCAATCTAGGCTACAACCCTCACAAGTTCGGAAATTCAGATGTCTCAATCGATCGAAGTCGAACCTCTCACGCCAACTATCGGCGCGCAAATAAACGGTGTGGATTTGTCCCAGCCACTCTCTGAGGATAGGTTCCAACAAATCCACGACGCATGGATGCAGCATCTAGTCCTGTTCTTTCGGAACCAGAAGATCTCACCAGAGCAGCACCTGGAGTTTGGTCGTCGTTTTGGTGCGTTGCACATTCACCCGGCGGCTCCGTATCTGCATGACAATCCCGAGCTCATGAAGGTCCACACGGATAAGAACTCGCATATACAAAATGGCGCGGGTTGGCACTCGGACGTCTCGGCGGATGAAGAACCGCCGTTAGGATCGATACTGCATCTTCATCGTGTGCCGCCGCATGGCGGCGACACGTTGTTTGCAAATATGTACGCCGCTTTCGACGCATTGAGTGAACCGGTTCAGAATCTGCTCATCGGATTAGAGGCACACCACGTATCCGACTACACGAATCAATACGGCGACCATAAACCACAACGCGAGTTTCCGAAGGCCGTACATCCAGTCGTTCGCACCCATCCGGTCACGGGACGTCAAGCACTGTTTGTAAATGTTGGATTCACGAAACGCATTCGCGGCATGTCTCGTATGGAGAGCGACGCATTGCTTGAGATGCTGTTTAAGCACGTGACGAATCCTGCATTCCAGTGTCGCTTTCAGTGGCAACCCAATTCGATTGCGATGTGGGACAACCGATGTGTTCAACACCTAGCGATTTGGGATTACTATCCTGAAACCAGGAGTGGAATTCGGGTAACCGTGAAAGGCGACCGACCGTTCTACTCGGAGCAAGCCGTCTAGCGTGATGAAGACAGGTTAACCAGTCTAGCTCTAGTTCGGCTCCTGTAAACTTTTCGCGACTGAATTCAGGATTTATCTGAGCCTGTGTCTGAAACGACGATCGTTAAGGAGAAGGATTCAAAGCTCGAATCACTTCTCGAAAACTATCAAGAGACGCTCGAAGAACGCTCAGATCAATTTGTGAAGTGCGTCAATTGCCAGCACGTTCTCACTCATGCGGACACCGCGATTAGCGTCGCCGGAAACCATCGCCACGTCAAAACTAACCCATACGGCAATACGTTTGAATTTCGATGCTTTAGTGAAGCGTTAGGTTGCGCCGTCGAAGGACCTGATGAAAGCGCGCACAGCTGGTTTCCAGGTTGCGTATGGCAGTATCTCTATTGTGAATCATGTAACCAGCATCTAGGCTGGTTTTTCCACGGCGCCGACAGCTTTTTCGGCATCCGCTCGGATGCGATTCACATCGAATAGCAGTCCACCCAAACCACCCTAACTTCGTTCCGTTTAATTCGCGCGTTTTCAATAAGCGAACCTCGCATGCCTGACTTGCGCGCAGACGACTACGACGTACTTAGCTTCGATTGTTACGGCACTCTCGTCGACTGGGAGACCGCAATCATCCAGTATCTCCAACCGGTCTTAATCTCCCACGATGTCCACGTCTTCGACGGCACGATCCTTGAGTTCTATTCAGAATGGGAACCGTTGGAGCAAGATGCAGGCGGGTCTTACAGAGATGTACTTGGTCGTGTCATGACACGTTATGGCGCACGATTGGGATTTACGCCGACCGAGGAGGAATCGAAAGGCTTCGTCAACGCGATCTCGACCTCGGAACCGTTCGGCGATACGATTGAGGCCATAACAAAGCTCGCCGAACTCTTCAAGCTGGCGATCATCTCGAACACGGACAAAGATCTAATCGAATTGACGCTTAAATCGATGCCAACGGAATTCTGCGCGGTGCTGACAGCGCAAGAGCTCGGTGCCTACAAACCAGATCCCGTGATGATGCGGAAAGCGTTTGACCAGATCAGTCAACAGGGAAAGCGAATACTCCATGTGGCGCAGAGTCGATATCACGACATCGCACCGGCGAGCGAATTAGGTCTTAACACCGTTTGGATTAACAGACAAAGCGAGCACGCGTCAGCAGTGCAGCATGTCAACGCGCATCCAGTCTGGGAGTTCGAAACTTTAGCTGAATTTGCGGATGTTTTCTAGCGACGCGCTAGTCGTTGAGACTCCTATTACTAGCTCGGGTATTTTCGCGTCAATTCAGTAGACGCGTCTTTGTTACCCGCGAAATCACGTCCGGAGTTAGATGGGGCGAGCTCATTTTGAGAAACGACGTGCGCGTCAAAGTCGTCCGTATCGCCGTCTAACCCGACTGGCTCTTTTTCTTCCGGCAAGACAGACGGATCGAATTCAGCTTCCTCGTCAAATTCGGCTGACGCGAGCGTCGAGGATTCTTCGTCGAACGCGTCAACACTTGTCTCGACTTCACTATGTGCGGCACGAAGAACCACAGTAGCGACCATCGCACCTTTCGGCAAATCATCATCGATGAACGACGCAACTTTCAAGTTCGAGGTCTTAGCACCCGTCTGCATTTCTTCCACGGATTGCTTGATGGACGACTCATCAGTAATGTCGTCTATGTCCTCGTCGTCCTCATCGCCGCCAAGCGTGAAACTCAATACACCACGGCCCTCCTCGATCGGTGCACCGAAGTCGATCGTTAGCCAGTCCGTATCAAGCGCGTGTGCCAATAGGCCTTTGAATCTTGCTTGGCTATCGCCGCTCTCACTCACCTCTTCCTTCATCTCTTCCGGTTCGAGTGACGCTGTGCCGATGAACATATTGACCGCTTCGCCGTCTAGTTTCGACAACGTCGCCTTCAGATCCGCCATGTCGATGTTCGGTATTTGAGTGTCGACCAGCAAGCGTGCGATCGCATTGATCTTCTCGTACACCAACGTATTGACTTCACGTTGACGCGCACGCATGCCCATACCGGGCTTGTTGTTGGGCACCACCATCAATGCATCGACTTCTTCGCGCATTGCGCGTATGCCTTGAGACGCGAGCGTGACGGTCTGATCGCCACTGCCGCCGCCCGGTGTCGTCAGAATCGAAATAGTCAGTAACCCCGGATTTTCGTGCGAAGCATGATTCGCAATCACGGGACTAGCACCGGTACCCGTGCCACCGCCCATACACGAAACAATGAACAGCAATCGCTTGCCATTGAATTTGGACATGAGAAGCTGCGTGTCTTCTTGCGCAGCACCTCGACCGACCTCCGGATTTCCGCCCGCTCCTTCGCCGTCGCAAATCCGTTCGCCGATTTGAATCGTCTCCAAGCCCGCGTCTAACTTATCGAGAGCCTGTTTATCGGTATTTATGGCGTAAAAATCAACGTTTTTAATCCCTCGGCGAGAGAGATGGCTGACGATATTGCCGCCACCGCCGCCTACACCGACGACACCAATACCAAGTGGTTTGGCGACCGGTTCACCTACCCCGATCTTTCGACTTCGTGTCTCCGTAATCATGGTTGCCACTCCCTAGCTGGGCTCCACTTGAGAAAGCGTTCAAACATTGCCGCCCAACCATCTATAGACTGAACGTGCAGCTGTACTTGTTACGCCCCGCGTTTGCGCTGTCCTCGCTTGGTGCGTTTTTATTCTACCGACTACCCGCCTTTGGAGTAATCCCACCACGGTTGCCATCGCTGGATCGTTGAGTTCCGCAGTATTAATGTCATCACCAGCAAAGATCTGGTCATGTGTGGAATCACCATTCGCATTAGCGCCAGGCGCTGGAACTACCTTCGGGTGATCTACATACGCTTCGAGACCAAGCACCTCTGAAGCCAAATACGCGAGGTTTTCTATTTTCGAACCACCGCCTGTTAGCACGACTCGTGTGGATCCGAATTCATTGGATAAGTCGTGTCGCTCAAATTCTGCAGCGACCTCGTTGAAAATCCGCTCGTAGACGGCTCGAATGATCTGCGAAAACAAACTCTTTGACGGACGGGTCTCAGGTCGACCGTTCACTCCAGGAACCGTGATCGCACTTTCGTCCAGCTCATGACCGACAACGCTGCCGTGTTCTACTTTGAGGTTCTCCGCGGCTTGTGGAGGCGTGAATAGAGATTTGGCGATATCTTGATCGACCTGCCGACCGCCCCAATTCAATACACCCGTGTGTTTTATTTCACCCGCGACGAACAGAGCGACACCCGTCGTTTCATGACCGATATCAATCACGCAAACGCCTAACTCGCGAGAAGCGTCGTCCAGGACAGCGTTCGCGCTTGCCAGAGGCGATGCAACCAACTGTAGATTGGGGAGTCTGCATTTCGTGATGCACTTTGTTAGGTTCTGTTGTGCGTTGCTAGATGCCATGATCATGTGGACATTCGCGTCTAGCCTTTTTCCTGCTTGGCCTAACGGCTGAACGATACCAAATTGATTGTCAACGATGTATTGCTGCGGTAGAACGTGTAGCATCACGTTCGCCGCGCTCAAATTGACTGCTTGCGCGGTATGCAACGCTTGCTTGATGTGCTTTTCGGACACTTCCCCTTTGTGGGTAACCGACGAACCCATCGCATTGAGACAAGAGAGGTGGCTCCCATTCACGTTTGCGATTGCATCTTCTATCGGCGATTTGATACCTTGCTCTGCCTCACGCAGTGTGGCTTCGACCTCACCTACGGTTCGATCCATATCAACGACGATGCCTTGATGAACACCGGTTGATGAACGCTGTGCGAAACTCACGACCTCAAGGTGTCCATCGGTTCGAAGGTAGCCGATGCACACGGCGATCTTGCTCGAACCGATGTCGATCGCTGCGAATAAATTCGGGGTTTTGCCTTTCGTCATTCCATTGCTACCACGGTGCGTTCGGTTTGTGCGAAGGCAATGCCGTTCGAGTAGCGGGCATCAACGAGTTTTTGTTCATCGTCTTCAACCGCAGGCAGAAAATCAAGCATGGTCAACGCCCGATTCAACCGCGTACTCACTTCTTCGTCGCCAAGTAAAACCTGTTCGCCACTTTCCAACGTAAGCGTCCAACCGGAGTTTTCATCGAACTTGACGTCCGCTACGACCTTTCCTTGAGCAAGTGCGATCGCGGAAATGTCATTAAAAACACGCTCCTGGTCTTGAGCTAGCATCTCCGCGAAAGATGGCGCACTGTCTTCAACCACACTCAGGTATTTGGAAACATCAATGTCTTCCCACTCTCGTATGGACTCGGTGAGCTTCGCTTTTGTAGCGTCAAACAACTCAACTGCCTTCGTTAGTTGTCCGTCTACGACTGATAGGTTCGAGGCACGCTCGAATACGTTCGTATCGACCAACGCATCAAGGCCAGAGAATTGAGGTCGGTACTGAATGACGAGCAGACTGCCGCACAAAAAGGTTAGTGCGAAGCCTGTCAGGAAGCTGATGAATCGATTCATCGCGTTCAACAATCCATGTCGCGTAGGCAGACATCCGTGTCCACCCTCTCATTTTAACTTGACTTTAGCAAATCCGAAACCCCGCTTACGTCTCCGGCGCCTTGCACAATGACGACGTGGTCGCTTTCCGCGGACATATTGATCCACGCAGCGGCCTCGTGTATGTCCTTCGCAAACCCGACGTTTTTACCGTTTCGCTTACTTATGGCGTTACGAAGGGCAATCGCGCTAGCTCCGTCGATCGCTGCTTCACTCGCTGCGTAGGTGTCCAGAATCACCAAATCATCGGTGGTACTTAGTACGTCCACAAATTCCGCAAACAAATCTCGAGTGCGAGTGAATCTGTGTGGTTGATATACCATCAAGTGGCGTCGACCAGGCCAAACCTGCTTGACCGTATCTAGGGTGCACGCTAGCTCCGTCGGATGATGACCGTAATCGTCAACGAGCGGCAGTTGATGGTTCTTGAGCGTGATTTCCGATACCTCGAAGCGCCGTCCCACACCGATGAAGCGTCGAATCCCCTCCTGAATATGAGTGTCTGCAACGCCTTCGTCGTTCGCGACCGCAATGGCTGCTAAAGCGTTCTGAACATTCTGGATTCCAGGTAGTCGAATCTCAATAGGTAATGGTGCTTGTCCGCCAGGACGTTTGACGTTGAAACGCCACTCTACACCGTCTGCCTCAATGTCAACGGCTTGGTAGTCAGCGTCGTCGTGCAATCCATAGGTGATCACTGGTCTTGTGATTTCGTCCGCAAACCGTCGGCATTCCTCGTCGTCGATGCACAGGATCACAGCACCGTAAAACGGTAGTTTCGACACGAACTCTCGGAATGCTTGTTTCAATTGCTCGAAATCTTGACCGTACGTTCCAAGGTGGTCGTGGTCAATGTTCGTGATCACCGCGAGCATCGGATGTAAATAAAGAAATGAAGCATCGCTTTCGTCGGCTTCAGCGATGATGTAGCGACTCGAACCCAGCCTCGCGTTTCGATTTTCGCTCTTGAGTAACCCACCTATCACGTACGTCGGATCAATGTTGGCGGATTGGAAGATGTCCGCGATAAAACTAGTCGCGGTGGTTTTCCCATGTGATCCCGCGACAGCTATGCCGTAACGATGTCGCATGAGTTCGCCGAGCATTTCTGCTCTTGGCACCACCGGTTTGTGTAGTGCGTGTGCGCTCACAACTTCGGGATTGTCGTCGGCGATCGCGCTTGATGTGACGACAACATCCGCATCGTTCACGTTCTCAGCGACGTGTTGGGTTGAAATCGCAATCCCAAGCGATTCAAGCCTCTTCGTAACAGATGAAGGTACAAGATCCGACCCCGATACAACGTAGCCAAGGTTTGCCATGACTTCAGCAATGCCACACATTCCGGCACCGCCGATGCCTACAAAATGTATGTGACGTACATGTCGCATGGTTTGTGCGGGGCATGACGCAACGTCATCGGGTCTCATTTGGAGGGATCTAACCCGTTCGTTCGATCGATTCGCAAGACCATTCCGATCAGTGCACTAAGGATCAACAGACTGTTTCCACCGTAACTGATGAACGGCAGAGTCAGTCCCTTTGTCGGAAAGATACCCGCATTGACGCCGACATGGATGAGTGCTTGAAAGCCAATCAACAGTGCCACGCCATAGCAGAACATGCTATCGAAATGGCGCTCTTTCTGTAAAGCAGTACGCGCGATATTTCCGATCCGATGCACCAACACCATCAACAACCCTAGTACGATCGATGCACCGACAACACCAGTTTCTTCTGCGATCGTGGCAAAAATGAAATCATTATGTGAGGCAGGGGTAAATGTTTTTTGAAGACCGGTACCTAGACCCGTACCCGTTAGTTCACCGCGGCCAAAACTGATCAGAGAATTCGTTAGCTGGTAGCCTTCATTCAGTTTTACGCCTTCTTCCCAAGGCGACAGCAACGTCACCAGACGCGTGACTCTGTACGGTTCCACGTAAAGTAGTGCGCCAATACCAGAGATCGCGAAGCCGCCGAGTAGGAGCAGGTGCGACATTCTTGCTTTGGCTAAGAACAACACACCGACCGTGACCGTTCCCATGATCGCCACCGTGCCAAAGTCCGGTTCTACGAAAACTAGCCCGAGGACAACGCCTACTGCAATGAGCAGTATCAAGAGTGGCGCGATTGAATACTGCGTTCGCTCGAAATTGTTTGCCAAATAACCGGCGATGAAAATCAGAAGCAAGGGTTTCACGACTTCGGATACTTGAATCGTGAAAAAGTGGAGAGAAATCCATCTCCTACCACCTCCAGACTCGATACCAATCCCCGGAACTAACACCAATCCTGCTAACAACAGTGCGAGTAGCCATGCGGCTCGGTGAAACTGGGAATAGCGCTCAGTTGGAATCAAGTACGCGAGTACCAACGCGATGCCGCTTACAACAACGTAACCAACGTGCCGCAGGAACATAGGGTTGATCCACGCGTCCGCCAAATGCACACTGACACTTGCGACCGCGATTAACCCGAAACCTATCAATACGCCCCAAAGATATAGAACCGTTAGTGGTTGATTTGAATTCACGACTGCATCGCCTTGACGGTTTCACCGAATTGGTGACCGCGTTGCTCGTAGTTGGAAAACATGTCGAAACTAGCACACGCTGGAGAAAGTAGCACCACATCTCCAGGTTTGGCAAGTTCCCTCGCTTGGGTCACAGCATCTTCAAGCGATTCTGAATGGACGTACTGCGTCCCCTCGTCAATTGCTGCCGCGATCCTCGTTGCATCACGACCGAACAAAATAGCCGCTTTCGCATGATGACGAATTGGGTCTGTGAGCGCTTCAAAACTAGCGCCTTTCGCATCCCCACCCGCCAGCAATAGGATATTTCGCTTTCCGTTGCTCAGCGATTCGAGAGCCGCACACGTAGCGGCAACGTTCGTCGCCTTTGAATCATTGACGTAACGTACGCCTTCAATTTCCGCGATCAGTTCCATTCGGTGAGGTAAACCTTCAAAACTCATCGCTGTGGCTACCAGCTCACTAACTTCAGCACCACAAACGTGTGCAAGGGCCGCAGCGATCACGATGTTGAGATGGTTCTGCTGACCTGTCAGACGTAAGTTCGTTGTCGGCACAACTTCACTAGCAATCACGATTTCGTCTTCACGAACGCACCAATCTTCGGTTCCGTTTACAGGAATCGATGACACGTGCGTCATCGGCTTCGTGTGCGGATCATCTTTGTTGTAAACCGCGACCTCGCTACGCTCGTATATTCGAGATTTAGCTGCAACGTATTCAGTAAACGTACGATGGTGGTCTTGATGATCTTCTGTGATGTTCAACACCGTCGCCGCGTTCAGCTGCGGAGGATTCATCTTTTCGAGTTGAAAACTCGACAACTCCAGCACATAACCTAGCCCTGATTCCTCTAGCAGATCTAGCGCCGGTTTCCCAATGTTGCCGCCGGAGATATACCCTTTTGATCGAAGCATGTTTGCGACCAGATGGGTTGTTGTGGTCTTTCCGTTGGTTCCAGTAACACCAATAAGGGGTGCGTCGACCAACTCACAAAACAACTCGATATCACACGAAATTCGTGAATTGCACGAACGAACAACGTCGAAGATAGGATCGTGTAGGGGAATACCCGGACTTGCGTAAACGACCGTGTTCGAGTCCACCTTGGTCGCCACCTCTTGCGGCATGATGAACTCAGCATCCACGTATTTCAGCTCCAAATCCCGAAAGCGGTTCGTAATCGAGTCTTCAAGTCCAACGCGAGTATCCGTAACGTAGAGCTCTGTGCGACCGTTTAGGAAACGAGTACACGACTCACCTGTGGCGCCGAGTCCAACCACCAACGCGCGATCCGGAATCACCGAAGCTTCAATGTTGCAAGACCGATCATCACAAGTAAGAATGTGATGATCCAAAAACGGACTGTGACCTTGGGTTCGGGCCAGCCCTTTAGTTCGAAATGATGGTGAATTGGAGCCATACGAAGGACGCGCTTGCCGCGCAGTTTGAAGCTCCCAACTTGAGCGATCACAGAAGCGGTCTCCAAGACAAACAACCCGCTCATAATCAACAAAACGATCTCTTGTCGTACAAGCACGCCGATTACGCCAAGCGCAGCACCCAATGGCAGAGAACCAATGTCCCCCATGATCATTTGCGCAGGGTAAGTGTTGTACCAGAGGAACCCCAACCCGGCTCCGACAATTGCGCCACAAACGATTGCGACTTCGCCCATTCCCTCGATGTACGGAATCTGTAGATAGGTCGCGAATTCGGAATGACCGACCGCGTATGCGAATAGTCCTAATGCGCCGACAACCATGACTGTTGGTAGGGTCGCGAGACCGTCTAATCCGTCAGTGAGATTCACCGCATTACTCATCCCTACGATCATTAGCAGCGTGAGAATCACAAATCCCCAGCCCAAAGGTATCGAGAGTTCTTTAAAAAACGGCACCAACAATGACGTTTCGGCGGGATTTGTAGCGGTCTGGTACAGAACGATCGCGACACTCAAAGCGCACACTATTTGGAGAAAGAATTTGAGCTTCGCGGAAAGTCCGCCCTTCTCTCGTTTCGAAAGCTTGATGTAATCGTCCAGAAACCCGATGAACCCAAAACTCAACAGCACTGCGAGTACGATCCAAACTTGCCGGTTGTCGAGTTCGACCCAGCACAGCGAGGATATGATGATGCTGATTAAGATCAGTAGACCCCCCATCGTTGGGGTGCCTTCCTTCTCATAGTGACCTTCCGGCCCGTCTTTTCGTATGACGTCGCCGATTTGTCTCCGCTCAAGCCATCGGATCATCAACGGTCCGACCAAGAGGCTGATGAATAGCGCTGTTCCTGTGGCGACTAACGTTCTAAATGTGATGTAACTAAATACGTTGAACGCTGAAACGTACTGTTCGAGCCACTCAGTCAACCAAAGTAGCACTTCGCCCTCCCTGTCGAACGCGATCGACAATTTCACGATCGCTGAAAGGATGTTTGACACCGTCTATTTCTTGATATTCCTCAGCGCCTTTGCCAGCGATGAGTACGATGCTGTTAGGTTGTACCTCCTGCAACGCGCTTGAGATCGCGCATTCACGATCAAGTTCAACTCGTGCAAGTTTTGGTTTCTTCATTCCGCGTAAGACTGCGTCAGCAATAACCTCCGGCGACTCGGTACGCGGGTTGTCGTTCGTCACAATGACCCGGTCAGCTAGTTCTTCTGCGAGCGCGCCCATCAGTGGCCGCTTGCCTTTGTCTCGATCCCCGCCACAGCCGAACACACAAATAACTTCACTAGGTTCTAGATTGCGTAGCGCGAGCAAAGTCTTACGCAGTGCGTCAGGTGTATGTGCGTAATCGATAACAGCGTGCGCCTTCGAGCGGAGCTTTACGAATTCGAACCGCCCAGGTGCCGCGTGGAACTTCGCTAGCTGACGCGAAGCGCACTCCAAGTCAGTTCCAAAATGCACTAGCGTAGCGAGAATCGCCGCACAATTTGCGATCCCAAATTCACTACGCACGGGCAAGTGCAGAGGCGTGCTTCCCCATTTCGTGCGCCACAATCCCCGCGCTCCCTCGATCGTCAGTGACGTCAGTTCGCCCGTGACATCCGCAGAATGCGTCGTGCCGTACGTCGTGACTGGAATGTCGCGTTCGTCACAAACGCGCTTTAGTCGCTGTCCAAACGCATCGTCGACATTGATCACGGCTCTCTCGAGATCGAAGTCCTCGAACATCCTCTGTTTCGCTGCTTCGTAGGAAGCCATTGATCGGTGATAGTCAAGGTGGTCTCGGGAAATGTTCGTATAGATACCGACTTGTAGGCGAACATCGCTTAGACGATCTTGACTCAGTGCATGAGAGCTCACCTCCATCGCTACACGTTGCGCGCCTTGATCTCGCATCGCAGCCATACAAGCCTGCAGTTCGATCCCATCCATCGTCGTCAGTCCGGAGTGAGTAACGTCCGGCAGAATCCCCCATCCTGGCGTTCCCGCAAAACCGGTTGACCGCAACAGTCCTGCTAAACCGAACGCGACACTCGTTTTACCGTTGGTACCGGTAACACCGATACACGCCAAGTTCTGACTGGGGTTCCCGTACAGTCGAGCGGCAAGTTGATTCCGCTTCTCGACGAGAGACGGGTCAGAAATCACCACCACGTCGTCGCTCACACAATCAACCGGTCGCGATGTCAGAATGCAGTGTGCACCGTTTGAAATAGCTTCGTCGATAAACGCATGACCGTCATGTACCTTACCTTGAACGGCGACGAACATGTCCCCACTCTTTACACGGCGTGAGTCTGCCGTCATACCGGTTATTTCAACGTTGGGTAGACCTAAACGCTCCAGTAGGACATCAAGCCGCATCGTCACGTCCTGTTGCGCCGGCGACGGTTCCACGCTCCCGCACTCCACGAAGTTGCAACGCGCGAGTCGCGACTCGCTTGAAGACAGGCGCAGATACAGATCCGCCGGAGACTTTTCCGCCTTCTACTTTCGGTTTCGGTCCGTCCACCATGACTATTCCCAAAAATTGAGGGTTTTTCATCGGGACAATCCCCACGAACAAGGTCAGATGGTGTTGATCGGAATAACCGTCTCTCGCAATCTTTCGCACCGTACCAGTTTTACCGGCCACCTGAAATCCGGGGATTGGAGATTTACTCGCGGTCCCGGTGGGTCCAACCACGCCCGAGAGCATGTCGAGCACCTGCAATGCGTGACCCTTGTCGAATACCCGAAAATCGCGTTCACGGTATTCATCGTTCAAGAGAATGGAGATCTGTCGTTGTAGTCCACCGGTCGCGATCGTGAGGTACGAACGCGCAAGCTGAAGCGGCGTTACCGAAAAACCATATCCGTACGACATTGTCGCTCGCGTGAGAGGTTTCGAAATATCGTCGCCTGACAACTGACCAATCGTTTCGCCAGGTAAACCAAGCAACACGTAGTTGTTGAATCCGATCCTCTCGTGCATTGTGAGCAGAGATTGTTCGTCCAAGTCCAGAGCAATGCGCGAAGCGCCAACCTGACTCGATTTGACGAGTACGTTACGAAGCGATAAGACGCCATAGTTGCGTGGATCCTCGATCGTCTTGGACTGAACGACCGTCCATCCAGGATTCGTGTCAACTTTTGTTTCGGGGGTATAGCGACCACTTTCTAGTGCAGCTATTGCCACAAATGGCTTAAAAGTTGAACCCGGTTCAATGAGATCCGTTACCGCACGATTTCGTACGTTTTCCCAATCAAGATTCGAAGTATTGTTGGGGTTGAAGGACGGAACGTTCGCCAGTGCGAGGACGCCACCAGTAGGCACATCAATCAGAATCATCGATGCGGATTCGGCACGGTATTCTTCAATGACGTTTTGAAGTTCACTATAGGCGAGAAACTGCAATCGACTGTCGATAGACGTCACCAAGTCCTCACCGAATTTAGGTAGTGTCTCGTACCGAATGTCGCGAATCAATCGCCCCTTCCGATCTCTTACAACCCTTCGTGTACCGACCTCGCCTTCCAGGTGTGCATCGAATGCTCGTTCTAATCCTTCGAGTCCACGTTCATCAATATCTGTAAAACCGGTTAGATGTGCGGCAACTTCACCTAATGGGTAATAACGTCGATATTCGGTCTGAATATCCAAACCATCCAGCGCAAGCTGCTGAAGGGCGAGTGCTTTCTGAGGCGATTGTCGCCGTGCTAAATAGAGAAAAGCACGCGATCGATTACCCTCGATTTTGGCGCGTAGATCGTTCGCATCCTGTTTGAGAATGTCGGCGACCGCGCCGAATTCATCTTCGGTCCATTCGATCCGAGAGGGGTTTACGGTCACGCCGATAACGGGTGTACTGATCGCCATCGGTTCGCCGAGTCGATCGTAGATCATGCCACGATGGACCGGAATCTTCTGCAGTCGTTCGGACTGCATCTTGCTTTGATCCTGGAGGAAGTACCGTTCCACGATGGCGATGTACGCCATTTGCCCCACTAATAAAGCGGTAACGAACGTAAAGCACACCACGGCCGTTGTATGACGCCGATCGTTCACGGAACTGTTCCTGTCTCTGGTTTAACCAGCTCATCTGGATAAACCAAGCCATCAGATTGCGCTTTTGTTTGGACCAACGAGTACGAAGAGAGACTCTCCTTCTCGATTAGTAGCCGAGAGTGCTCGCTAAGTTCCCGATCCTGTTGCAATCGCAACTCGGTTAGTTGCGTGTAGGTGTCCAGACGGAGAGACGACTGCTGCACGATCAGTAGCCCACTTGCCAACATCGCCACAATCAACGTGACAATCAAGATGTGGCGACTGAAATTAGCACCCCGAGCAGTAGATTTCTTCGCCATGAACGACTACCTCAATCGCTCAACGACTTGCATCATCGCGCTTCGGGACGCCGGGTTGTTCTGCCGCTCTATATATGCCGGTCGAACGTTCTTAACGACATGTCGCGCGCGCGGATCCTCGTCCTTATTTCGAACGGGCAAACCTTTCGGGACCGGTGGACGAACCCACGACTGAATGACATCTCGAACCAGACGATGTTCAATGCTATGAAATGAAATCACTGCAAGACGACCGCCTACATTGAGCGCGTCAAAGCCTTGAACAAGCCCGTTCTGCAGCTCGTTAAGTTCATCGTTAACGTAAATTCGAACAGCTTGAAACACCTGTGCAAGAATCCTCGCTGATGTCGCACTACCTGGAGTCGCTGCTCTGATCGCACGCACAAGTTCAAACGTTGTACCTAACGGTCGCCGCGCCACAATCTGTCGTGCGATAGAACGGGCGTTTCGAACATCACCGTAGGTTCGCAAAACCTCGCTTAAGTCCTCAATCGGAGCTTTGTTTATCCATTCAGACGCGGGTAGACCCGTCTCCGCGTCCATACGCATATCCAACGGTCCATCGATATCAAATGCGAACCCTCGTTCGGCGTCCTTAAGCTGGGGTGTGGAGACACCGACATCAAAGCAGATACCGTCGACGTTAGGCATGTCGAGCTCGTTGAGTACATCTCGTAGTTCACTGAATTTCGAACACGAGAACGAGAAACGAATGTCTCGTTGCTCGAGTTCATGTGCGTCTTGTGTTGCGTCTTTGTCGCGATCAAGACTGACCAACCTACCTGAGTCGTTCAGCTCAGCCAAGATTGCCCTCGTGTGCCCGCCTCTACCGAATGTGGCGTCAAGGTATGTGCCACCACGATCTGTAACGAGCGCTTGCACCAGTTGGGGTGCGAGAACCGGTTCGTGAGTTATTGGGGATTGTGGCTTAGTCACGACACGCGTCAAAATTGGCGTCGAATGCCAAGCACGAAGTACTGGAAGAGATTGGGCTGAGTCGGTGTGGCGCAGAGACGGTACGCCGGGACGTACCAGGTCGCTTCGCTTATTAAAGCGTGACCGACAAAAGGAGCCCGCAGTCGTCGCGGACGATCTCGACTCCATTCTTGAGTCTGCACACACGGCGAAGAACACAAACGCCGTGGGTCTCACCCTCCCTCCGTGGATAGGCTTACGACGCACAAATTTCTCGCCGATGCGAGAAGTTTTATGCAATTTTGATTATACGATGAAAATCTAGGAAGTAAACGAATAGCAGCCGTTTGTTAGCTCCAGCTCGCTACTCCATAAAGCTAACTAAATCATAGAGTTATTAGGTATTCCACTTAGCACAGGTGATCAATGGATTGTTATCGGGACGAAAGTGTGGGAGTCAACCGATAAGCCGGGTTCTGTCGAGAGCAATCATTCATCTAGAGCGTACGTCGCCGTACACTTCCACTAGCAGCTTACCCGAACCGACGCGGACCACGCCCTAGGTTCCTATTCAGCCTTGCACTCGGTGGGGTTTACCTTGCCGATCCTGTTACCAGTCTCGCGGTGCGCTCTTACCGCACCATTTCACCCTTACTCGACGGATCGAGCGGTGTATTTTCTGTTGCACTTGCCGTGAGCTTTCGCTCCCCAGGCGTTACCTGGCACCGTGTCCTGCAGTGCCCGGACTTTCCTCCCGCGTCTTATGACGCCGGCGATTGCTTGGTTGACTCCCGACACTAATGCTAGTCATCTGGTCCATCGGTTGAGGATAGTCTTCGATACGCTTCTTGCCTCGAGATTCCAGTTAGTTTCGCGATCAACCTTGCAGATGAACTCTTTGGAATGTGTTCTTTGGCGAAGAGTTCGACCAATGTACCAGCGTCAGGACGTTCCGGCTCTTCCGAGGGTGAGACAACGAAGACGATCTCCCCGAGAACGCGATCACGACTGCCAAACGACTCGATCAGATTGTCGACCGAATCAAATAGCTTCTCTTCATGCAGTTTTGTGAGTTCTCGTGCGAGAAAGATCGCGCGTGAGCCAGCACCCAACTCACTCATCAACCTCAACGTGTCAAGCAATCGATTCGGAGATTCAAAACACACCACCGGAATCGTCTGTTGAAGCAACAACCTAAGTTGCACTCGCTTTTGTTTCGCTTTTCGTTCGACGAACCCTACAAAACGAAAGTCGTGCATAGGTAACGGACATACTGAAAGGCACGCAGTGAGTGCACTTGGACCTGGTACAGGTACCACCTCCACTCGTCGATCCAGCGCCGCCCTGAGCAGCGGTAATCCCGGGTCCGAAAGAACCGGCGTCCCCGCATCCGAAATGAGCGCAACGTCTTGACCATTCTCAAGACTAGCTATGATTTTCGTCGCGAGATCGTTTTCGTTCAGCGCATTGAAGCTGCGAAGCGACTTCCCTTTTGAATCGATCGAGAGTTGGCGTAGCAACTTGCTCGCACGGCGAGTGTCTTCACATGCAATGAAAGTCGTGTCATCCAGAACACTTCGTGCACGCTCGGTGATGTCTCCGATATTGCCGATCGGCGTTGCCACGATGAATAGCGTGCCTTGGTCGCTCATTGCGTTGCGGCTGTGTATAGCAGGTTTGATTGTATTGTGCGCGGCAAGCTGTAGCGAAACTGCGCCTGAGGTAAAGCAGCAGCCTCCCGTCGAGCCACCACAAACGTCATCTGATGCATTTAACGTGAACGCGATTCTGAGCGATCCTGACCTCTATTTAGAGCGGGCTCTTAAGCACTATCGTTCGGATCGGATCGACACCGCTCGTGAAATCGTCAACATCGTGACTGACAGCTCTGGCGGTTCTGCAAGGCTATCTCCGAGCGGCCTCTTTCGATTAGGACTTCTCCGAGCGCATTTCGCACTGGATATTGGTCGTGACGCAAACGATCTTGTGATTGCTCTCAATCCCGTTTCAAGAATGCAGCGTATCGACGCGCTTGAACTGTGGTCTCGATTTCTACAACACACTGATCGTTATGAAGCGTCGATTACTTCACTTATGGCTGCGAAGGAACTCGCGGCCGACGTCGATCCATCACGTCAATCCAGTTTGAATCTCCAACTATGGGAACTTCTGATTGGGATGCCTTATCAACGATTGACCGAGATGCAGTACCGAAACGACAATCCCAACCTCAATGGATGGATTGAAATCGCGGCGTCGTTCAACAATAGCCTGAGTTTATCGTCGTGGCGCAACGCGATTGCAGAATGGGCTCAAACTCGACCACATCACGAGAGTATTCCATGGTTAGAAAATCAAATCAGACTCGCGCCCGAAGGTCCCAAGCAAGTCGCAATTCTCTTACCACAATCCGGATCCGATGCGTACGCGCAAGCCGCACGAGGCATTCGCGACGGGTGGATGCTGGCATATATGGTGGACAAACGCCAAGTCGATCCGGCTTCTCTACCCAACTTCAAGTTCTATGACACCGTTGGAAAAGATCGCGAACAGTTGGTTTTCGAGGCATTCGAAGATGGTGCGGATCATATTGTCGGACCACTTTCCAAAGATGCGGTTAACTCAATTCAAGCTGGTCGTACGTTCCCAGGTTCCATCTTGATGCTCAATACACCCAATTCCTTTGGCAACTCCAGGCCGGACACTGTGCGCTACCTTGCATGGACGATTGAGGACGAAGCATTGAAAATGGCGCAGACGCTGTCCCGACTCGAACGCACTCGCTGCGTCGTGATTTATGGCAATGAACCTTGGATGATTCGCGCGCGCGCAGAGTTTGAGCTCAACGTCGCTGCCCCGACCCGCGTGCTATCCGTTAATCGCATCAGCGAATTCGAGCAATTGACTGATGACGTCGGTGCGACGATAGGAATCGAAGAGAGCGAGAAAAGACGGACTGAAATTGAGTCGATCGTTCAGTTCCCGCTCGAGTTCCAACCGCGCATGAATCAAGAAATCAACAGCATCGTTGCGTTTATCGATTCAAGCCAATTAGAAGCGGTTCTCGAGTCCTTACGCTTCCACGCAGATCGTCCGCTCGATATTTACGTCACGGATTCGGCGGTTAGAGGAAAACTCACCGAATTGGCGAACGGTGTTCAGTTCACCACCGATACCTGGCGGATTTTCAAATCAGATCTTGCGAACACGGTGAACGAATATTTCGATTCGAATCCGAACATGGCATCGTTCTACGCCATGGGTATCGACGCTTACAGATTCAGCAACCTATGGTCTGAGGTCAAGGTGTCGAAAACGATGGCCGGTCACGGTAGTCGATATCGACTGGAATCCACCGGCAACATCAGGCGTCTGCCGTACTGGGGAGTGGTACGAAATCAAACATTAACCCCTCTCATCGACGTAAATCAACAGCAATCGAGCAACCCTTACTTATGAAGTTCAAATTGAGTGCGACTTGCGTTCCCATCTGCACAGCGCTTCTTATCTTCCTTACAGCATGCGCTACATCCGCACCCACGATTGAATCTCGTCTTACGCCGGGTCGCATTCTTGATGACGAGTTACTGACCGTAGCCGTCCGTTCCGCGATTCGGGAAGAATTTAGGCGTCAGGAACTCTCATACCAAATCAACACGGTGGTACTCGACGGTCGCGTGTTCTTAATCGGCTCCGTCCAAACCGAAGATCACAAAGAACTAGCGTCAGACATAGCCAGTGACTTCAGGCACGTGAAGAGCACCCAAAACGAGTTGCATGTCGGCGAACTTAGAACTGCGGGTGAGGCCAATCGAGATCGGACCATTGCCACCTCCGCGCGCTTCGCGCTTTTAAACGACCCAAGAACGCGAGCTCAGGAATTCCAACTATACGCTCATAAAGGAACGGTTTACTTAATCGGAATAACACCACGATCTGTAGGAATCGCCGCCGCAGACGTCGTCAAATATGTACGAGGTGTGCAAACTGTAATGCTCCTGATTGACTATCTCGACTGACAGGTCGAGAGTCAGTACGGCGCCTTAGTCCTTAACCAGCCTTAAATGTGACGGCAGTTTAGGGGATTCGTCGTCTGAAGGCGAGTCGTCGTCGTTCGATGGAGCTTCTTGGTCCTTCTGCGGACTGAACGCCATGCCTTCACCGTTCTCCTTAGCGTAGATTCCGATGATCGCTCCGGTCGGGCAACTTACATGACGTGATTCGCCGTGAAACCGAGCGTCGAACTCGAGGCCGTCCGAGTCAAGCTTGAAGTTTCGAACCGCAGTGCCGGAGACGTTGAGGACTAGTCGATTTTCGTGTGCGAATTCCGTCGGCGCGATGACGTCTTTACAGGAAATGTCGAGTACGATGTGGGGCGTGCAACCGTTATCGACAATCCAGTCGATCAACGCGTTGACAAGATACGAGCGTGATGAATTCATAGCTCGCTCTATCTCATCTCTTTCTCTTCTTCGGAGAGACTTGCGCGAAATCCTTCGCGATCAAACAGACGACTCATGTAACGTCGCAAGCTCCTCGTCTGACGGTCAGGCAATTTAATCTGCATCAATTCGAGCCGCCAGAGGATAGGTAACACCGTGCAGTCTACCAAGGAGAATTCCTCGCCGCCAAAGTGTTCACCATCCCGTAAGTAATGCGCTTGAAACGCAATTAAGTTGCCTTTCAGTGCGTCGCGTGCTTTGTTCTTCTGTTGTGTATTCGGTTTACCACCGGCACTCACTACGTCGACGTAGGACGCAAGATGGTCGTCGACTTCACGCATGATGGAACGACTTCTAGCTTTATCCACGGGATAAATCGGAAACAGTGGAGGATGGGGATACCGCTCATCGAGATACTCCATGATCACTGAGCTGTTGTTAAGCACCGTGCCGCGATCTTGAAGCGTTGGGAGAGAAAGCGACGGATTTATCAACAGCAGATCCTCTTCTTTAGCCGGATCGAGGACATCGTAGATATCAACATCCAAGTCCTTTTCAGCTAGTGCGATGCGCACCCGATGACTGTACTGAGAACCCGGATCCGAATAGAGTTTCAGCGGCGTGTGACGTGACGATAGACTCATAGTGTCTCTAACCTACAGGAGTTGAACCACCAAACGAAACGATTGAGGGGCGAGGATCGGCCGCTTCAATTCTTTTTAACGTCTTTCCAGTAGTTGCGATTTAAGAAGTACGCTAACACAAGAAGAATCAGCAGAAAACCAATTACGTATTTGCCGATCGCTTCTCGTTCCGCGCGTGTTGGGTCACCCACGTAGTGCAGGAAATTCGCGATGTCGAAAGCGGCTTGTTCATACTCTTCCGTGCTGAACATCCCTGAACCAGGGATCAGTGACAGCTCGCCACAATTCTCAGCACCGCCCTCTTTGATCGAATCAACTCGATCCTGCCTGAGCGCTGCTTGTACATCAAGTAGATCGATCGGGCGATTGCCAAAACAGACCTCTTCCTGAATACCTTGCAACGACAGCATCGCATGCGGCATGCCAACGTTGGGAAACACCTTGTTGTTGACACCGAACGGTCGCGAAGAATCCTCGTAGAACGTCAATAGGAAGTTGTAAACCCATTCCGGACTTCGTACACGTGTCACCATCGTTAGGTCCGGCGGAGCTGCGCCAAACCACGCTTTCGCGTCTTCCTCAGACATGGCTGACTGGATGTGCTCACCAATCTTCTGCCCGGTATGGATGACGTTCGCCTCCATCAACTCGTGTGGGATCTCGCCTAGATCGTCGGCAGTCCGTTCGTAGCGTTGATGCTCTAGTGAATGACATCCTAGACAGAAGTTCACATAGAGATTCGCACCGCGTTGCAATGATGCCGTGTCATCGAGATTGGGTGACATAGACTCCATGATCCAATCGGAATCAGCCCCAAGTGTCGAGACACCGAACGCGAGAGTTATCAACGCGATCGTGTAAACGCGAATCAATTTGAGTAGTCGTTTGCTCATTGATACACCGCGCCTTAATGCGTGACCCGCTCGGGTTCAGGTTTTGTTGTCTCTATCGTTGTGTACCACGGCATCAGAACGAAATACGCGAAATAGACGATCGTCATGATTTGCGCACTCGCGGTAGCGATGGGCGACGGTGGGATCGTGCCAAGGTAGCCTAAGACCAAGAAACTGACCACGAAACCCATGAGCGCGATCTTTGAGAACCAGCCCTTATAGCGCATGGATTTGACTTTACTACGATCAAGCCACGGCAACGCAGCTGGAATGAGAATTGCACCAGCCATAATGACCAATCCCCAGAACTTGGCATCGAGCCCAAGGAATGGGAATGTCGCCGCGCGAAGCATCGCGTAAAACGGTGTGTAGTACCAGACAGGGGCGATGTGCTCCGGCGTCTTGAGCGGATTCGCTTCCTCAAAGTTGGGCTTCTCAATAAAGTAGCCGCCCATTTCAGGCGCGTAAAAGACGACTGCACAAAAGAGGATCAAGAAGACAACGATCGCGACAAAATCTTTTGTCGAGTAGTACGGATGGAACGGGATACCGTCTAACGGTACACCGTTTTCATCTTTTTTGGCTTTGATTTCTATGCCGTCTGGGTTGCTCGACCCGACGTGATGCAATGCGATGACGTGTACGAACACCAAACCCACTAACGCGAGCGGCAGAGCAACGACGTGGAGCGCGAAGAACCGGTTCAGCGTGATACCTGACATGACGAAGTCGCCACGTACCCACTCCATCAGCTCCGGACCGAAGTAAGGGATTGCGCCGATCAGCGATACGATCACTTGCGCTCCCCAGTACGACATGTTGCCCCACGGCAGTAGGTAGCCGAAGAACCCTTCTGCCATTAGCACGAGGTAGATTGCCATACCAATCAGCCACAGCAGCTCACGAGGTTTACGATAGGACCCGTAAGCGAAACCGCGGAACATGTGAAGGTAAACGACCACAAAGAATGCGGATGCGCCGGTTGAGTGAATGTATCGGATTAGGTATCCGAATTCCACATCGCGCATGATGTACTCAATACTCGCGAACGCGCCTTCACCAGTAGGTACGTACGCCATTGTGAGCCATATACCGGTCAGGATTTGAATGACCAGTACGACCAACGCAAGGACGCCCATGGCATACCATGCATTGAAGTTCTTCGGTGCGTAGTACTCCGAAGCGTGTTCTTTAAAAGTCGCGGTAATCGGTAAACGATCGTCGACCCACTGAATCGCGCGCGACACCCAACGACCTTTTTCAGTGACTTCAGACACTATGCGACCCGCCCATCCAAACCAATCACCAACGTCGTATCCGTCTCGTAGTAGTAAGGTGGTACCCGCAAATTCGTCGGCGCAGGTAGGTTCTTCTCAACGCGTCCAGCAAGATCGAACTTTGAACCATGACACGGGCAGAAGAAACCACCTTTCCAATCGCTGTCGAACGGTTTAGGTTGTGCATCGCCTTCAAACTCTGGCGAACAACCTAGATGCGTGCACAATCCAACGTAAACCCCGATTTCAGGATTACGGGAACGATGTGGATTCTCAGCGTAATCAGGTTGTTCGCTGTCAGCAGAATCAGAATCCGCCAGGTTCTCCACTTCGTTTTCAAGAATCGCGATCGCTTCAGGGGTTCTCCGTACGACGAAAACAGGTTGACCTCGCCAAGCTGGCACAGGTCGGAGAATCTCACCTGGTTTGAGTTTTCCGATATCGACTTCGATTGGGCCGCCAAGTGCTCGAGCGCGAGCGCTCGGTTGCCATGACTGCACGAATGGAATCGCTGCGCCAACGGCGCCTACAGCCGCTACACCTGTCGTCGCCAAAAGTAAATATCGACGATTCGTATTTGTACTTAGAGTGTCCTCGCTCAAATGTTCTCTGCCTGTCTAGCTGTTCATCAACTGCCGATTGCAGTTAGGGTTCAGAACGGTGTGTCGTTATCGCTTCGAGTATTGCGGGCGTTTCCGCGCTTTGCGTAAGCCGACTTTTTTGCGCTCTACCTGGCGTGCATCCCGAGTTAGGAAACCCGCAGCACGAAGTTGAGGTTTAAGCGCTTCGTCGTAATCCACCAGTGCACGTGCAATACCGTGTCGAATCGCGCCGGCCTGTCCTGAGCCGCCACCGCCGCGTACGGACACCTTCAAGTTGACGCGCTCCGTCAATCCCGTTGTTTCGAGTGGCTGACGTACCACCATGCGGGCAGTCTCGCGTCCGAAATACTCGTCGAGCGGCTTGCCATTCACAATAATCTGGCCAACACCAGTACTTAAAAACACACGTGCTGTCGACACTTTGCGTCGTCCAGTACCGTAGCTGTAATCGCCTACCACTAACTGCTCCTAAACAAATGAAACCATCCGCAATTGGATGGTCCGCACGTGACCAATCGAACTAAATTTCGAGTTCTTTTGGCAGCTGTGCGCCGTGTGGGTGCTCAGGGCCTCGATATACCTTGAGCTTCCTCAGCATGCTTCGACCAAGTGGATTGCGTGGCAACATCCGCTTGACCGCAAGTCGTATGACTTCCTCTGGACGACGGTCACGCATCTCAGCTAACGAGGTTGTCTTGAGTCCCCCAGGGTACCCCGTATGCCGGTGATAAAGCTTGTCCGTTTCCTTTCGACCCGTTACTTGGACCTGTTCGGCGTTGATCACAACAACGTAATCGCCCATGTCTATATGTGGCGTGTACATCACTTTGTGCTTACCGCGCAATCGCTGTGCGATAACCGATGCCAAGCGACCGAGATTGTGCTCAGAGGCATCCACCACGAGCCAGTCACGCACAACATCTTCCTGCCGCGCGCTTTCAGTCCTCACGAGTCTTCCGTACCAGATTTTTGAAGGTGCGAATGATAAGAAAACGGTTTTGACATTCAACGCTTGTTGAACGATTTTTCTTAGTTGTTGTCGCGAACATTCACTCGTTCGATGAACATTTAGAATGAAACCGGATTCTTGATCGACCTGAGATATGAGCGAAGTTGAACTAACGCCAATTCGACCTGGCCACGAGTTCGATGTTGTTCGAGTCGATCGATACATGCGCCGACACGTTTCGGGCTATCGAGGTCCGTTTACGGTCCAGCAATTTGAAGGCGGTCAGAGTAATCCCACATTCCTTCTAGAAACGCCCTCCCGCCGTTACGTGATGAGGAAGCAACCGCCAGGTCAGCTCCTCCCATCCGCACATGCTGTCGACCGCGAGTACCGTGTCATGGCCGCTCTTGCGGAAACGGAGGTGCCGGTCCCTGAAATGCTCTCGCTTTGCGAAGACACCGACGTTATCGGTACGAAGTTCTACGTCATGTCGATGGTGGAAGGACGACTTTTCACCAAGACCGCGCTTCCCGATTTACCGATAGCGGACCGCAAAGTTGTTTATCACGATATGGCTCGCATTCTCGCGTGTCTGCATCGCGTCGATCCTAGCGCTGTCGGGTTGGATTCATTTGGTCGTCCGGGTAACTACTTTGCACGCCAGGTATCCCGCTGGACTCGCCAGTATCAGGCGTCGGAGACGGAGACGATCAAGGCGATGGACGAACTAATCAAATGGGTACCTGAACACCTTCCTGATGAAACGTCACCCGTTATCGTCCATGGCGACTTTCGGCTTGGTAATGTGCTTCTCGACGAAACGGCACCCAACGTAGTCGCAGTGCTGGATTGGGAACTTTCGACGCTCGGGGACGGCTTAGCTGATTTAGGTTATTGGTGCCAAGAGTATTACGGTGAGCAAAGCGAACAACCCGGCGGTATAGCTGGCGCAAACCTCGAAGAGCTCGGTATTCCTACGGAACAGGACGTGATTCAGTCGTACTGTCGCCAATCTGGTCTAGAAAAAATCGATAACTGGCTCTTCTACGTGATCTATAACCTGTTCCGATCGGCAGGAATCATTCAAGGAGTCTATAAGCGCGGCTTGGACGGAAATGCGAGTTCGGATATGGCGCTGGAATACGAAGGGGTTGCGCGAAAGCGATCGGAACTCGCGTGGCAGCTTGTAGAAGAGTACGCTACCGACTAGGTCAATTGGTCTACGACGCCGTCAATGAATCGCATGATGTCGATGGACTCATACATCCATTCGACCTGCCCTTCGTCTCGTTCTATTCGAAGGCACGGGACCATAGCTCGACCTCCGCCCGTTACGAGCTCTCTGTAAGCCGAGACATCCATTACCGTATTGCGCATCGGGATATCGATTCCCCTCATTGATAGAAAGCTCTTTACACGCATGCAAAAAGGGCAAATCGGATCTTGATATAGAGTGAGCTTTAACGACAAGAGCGAATCCGTTCAATTCAGGTGCGAGACTACTTGCTAGTATATTGTGGCAATCGAGGATGAACTTACACAATGACCAAAGTAGAACGAGTTCGCATAGGTCTGATAGGCACCCTTGGTGTGATTCTTATCGCGGTGATTGGGTACAGCACACTCTATGCACTAAATCTTGTACCGGGATGGGGTACGAGTACAGAACGTACGTATACGACGCTTGACAGACCACTACACGATGATCCAATCGAAGTTGTTGAATTCTTCAGTTACGCGTGTCCGCACTGCTCGAATCTCGAACGCATGTTGGACGGCTGGGTTGATGGATTGCCCGAAAACGTTGAATTCAGGCGGGTTCACATCGCGATCGACACCATTACGACACGACTCGCGAAGACCTATTTAGTTCTCGAATCTCAAGAACTACTTGAGGAAAACCATCGACGTCTATTCGATGCGATTCACGAACGGAACATCACGTTCCTTAACGACGAGCAAATTGCTGACTTTGTTCACGATCATGGTATCGCGAGCGAACGCTTCTTAACTGCATTGAATGGAAGATACATCACAAGAGCGGTTGAGACCAATCGACAATTCGCTGTTGATACTCGCACACTTGGTGTGCCAGCGCTTCTGATCGGCAACAAATATCAAGTGTCCGCGCAGGGCGGAAACCGTCAGCTTCTATCAACCGCACAATGGTTGGTCGACGAACTTTCAGCCGGTCGTGATCCGAGCGCCACGCTCGAAGAAACAAGCACGACCGAAATCGATGAGTCCTCAAGTTCGGCTGAGGACTCGGATTAGCGTAGCAAGCTCACCCAATGCACAACGCGTGTCGATGTACCAGACGTGAGATGCAGCTGACATCCCACATTCGCGGTAGCAATAACGTCAGGTGCGCGTTCTTCTAACGAAGTCAGCTTACGGTCTAACAACCGCTCCGACAGTTCTGGTTGGAGTAGCGAGTACGACCCGGCGGAACCACAACAAAGATCGCTGTCTCGAACGGGTACAAGCTCGTAACCAGTACGTTTGAGAATCTGCTCGATCAGACCGTGAATCCGTTGACCATGTTGCAACGTACAGGGAATATGCAGTGCTACTCGCACGATATTCGGATGGCGTTCAAACGTGAATTGCTGTAGGTATTCAGCGATGTCTTGCGTACGATCCGCTAGCGCCACGGCCTCCTTCGTACCAAGAAGCCTTCCATAGTCCTTAACCGTTACTCCGCATCCGGATGCTGACGAGACGTAAGTGGTGGTCGTCTCGCTATACAACGCGTTGACATTCTGTGTCATGTGCTTCAATGCTTGGTCATGTCGACCAAGATGTAAGTGCAAACCACCACAACAATGTTCCGAAGAAATGAATCTGACGGTTACATCACGCGCACGTAATAACTTGGCGATATGTTGATTGACTTCGGGCGTCATTGCACGTTGTGCACAGCCCTGAAGCAACGTGACTGTAGCTTCTGAACCATCGTCTTCCACACGAGCCGTGCGGACAGGCTGAAGCATGCGCTTCAAAGACTTTGGCGCGAACCACCGAACAAGACGTCCGAGGCGTACCAAAAAACGAAGCCGACGATGGAACGGGACAACCCAAAGGAGGATACGTTCGAGCAACGAAGCGACGGGTGATTGCCGATGAATGTAGTCGCGACCTAATTCAAGGAGCTCGCCGTATTCAACACCGGACGGGCATGTTGTCTCGCAGTTACGGCACGTCAAACAACGGTCAAGGTGAAAGCGCGCGTGTTCATCGACCTCGTCCGACTCAAACATGCCTTTGATCAGGTATATTCGACCTCGCGGTCCATCAAGCTCATCGCCGAGGAGGTTGTATGTCGGGCACGTCGCATTGCAAAATCCGCAATGTACGCACTTGCGAAGAATTTCCTCTGCACGTTGACCGTCTGCAGTGTCAACCAATGCTTGTGCAAGTTCAACGCGCATAACTAGAGGAGCAGATCGCTGTTGAACAGTTGATGCGGATCGAACGCACGTCTCAATCGTCTCATGTATTTCGATTCCGTTGAAGGAGCCGCACTTGAACGGTTGAATGGTTCACTGGAAATGCGCTGACCAAGCGCAGCCGAATCACCGTGAACTTTGAATGACCAGACCTGTGCACCCGCCCATTCAATCAAGTTACTCTCATCATTCTCGATCTGAGGTTGCAAGCCACGACCGAGCCATGTGCGTCTCAGTTCCTCGCTCGATTGAAAAAACGAATGTTCGTGATCGCGAAGGTGCACCCAGACATCGTTTTCGATTTCTGTATTAGAAGGAAAACTCGAGCATGCTTCTTCAACGCTTGCACGATTGCCAGCGAGGCGTAGATAGAGCGAACCTGACCAATAACAGGTCGCGGTCACTGCGGTCGGCTTAGCGATCGTTTCGCATAGAACCGACCATGCGTCGTCCCAGTTCAGATCAAGCGAAATCGTGCGCTCAATTTCAGGTTTGGGATGTACCCGTAGATTCACACTCAGAATCACGCCAAACACACCGAGCGACCCCACCATCATGCGAGATATGTCAAACCCAGCGACGTTTTTCATCACCGAACCGCCAAATGTCAAACGTTCACCGAGTCCGTTGATCATTTCGACGCCGAGCACCGCATCTCGAAGATTGCCGTACCATGGCCTGCCAGGTCCACTCAATCCGCTGGCTACCGCGCCGCCAATTGTTCCTCCACCAAAAAATCTAGGTGGGTCACAGGCGAGCATTTGGTTATGTTGGTCGAGAGTTTCCGCGATAACCGTCAAAGGTGTTCCAGCTCGTACTGAAATCGTCAGCTCATCCGGTTGATATTCGATAACGCCGACATGGTCTCGAGACTGTAACGCATCCCCGTGAGTCGATCTTGCATAGTGTGCCTTCGTTCCGTGACCAAGGATGGACAGCTGCCGCTTCTGTGCGACGGCTTGTTTGACCGAGTCGAGGAGACGCTGCGAATCGTCGAATGGTTGCGTCAAAACCGGTCAAGTTCCGGAAATGGAAGTTTGCCACCGTGCACGTGCATGCCTTTGATCTCGGAACAATGCGCGAGTGTAGGTATGGCTTTACCCGGGTTCATTAATCCACTCGTGTCGAATACTTCCTTAAGCCGGAAGAACTGCTCAAGTTCAGGTGTTGAGAATTGAGAACACATGGGATCGAGCTTCTCGACACCGACGCCGTGTTCCCCGGTAACGGTGCCACCAACTGCCACGCATAGTTCAAGAATCTCCACACCAAGGCGTTCCGCACGATGAAGTTGCTCGTCATCGCTCGCGTCGTAGAGGATTAGCGGGTGAAGATTGCCATCGCCCGCGTGAAACACATTTGCGACGCGCAGTTCATGCTTTGCCGCCAACAACGCTATGCTCGACAGAATCTTCCCCAGAAAGCGCCGAGGAATCGTACCGTCCATGCAGTAATAGTCGGGTGAAATTCGTCCAACTGCGGGAAACGCTGCTTTTCGACCTTGCCAGAGAAGGTCACGCTCGTCAGGTTCGGACGCACTACGGATGTTGACAGCGCCGTTTGTTTCCATTAGCTGTCGAATCAGCGTCACATCGCTACGCACCTGCTCCTTCGTACCATCAACTTCACACAGAAGAATCGTTGCTGCGTCGCGCGGATATCCAGCGTGGACAAAGTCCTCGGCGGCTTGAATCGCCAAAGCGTCCATCATTTCTAGACCGGCCGGTACGACCCCACGCGCGATGATTGCGGCCACGCATTCGCCAGCAGATTCCACATCGTCGAACGCGCCTAGCAGTACTTCCTTGCACGGTGGAGACGGCAGCAACTTAACCGTGATCTCGGTAACAACGCCCAACATACCTTCCGAGCCGACGAATAATGGAATGAGCTCAATGCCTGAGCTCTCGTACCCATTTCCGCCTAATGTCAGTTCGTCTCCTTCGATTGTCTGCACTTTCAGCCCTAACACGTTATGTAGTGTCAGCCCGTACTTCAAACAATGCACGCCACCGGCGTTTTCCGCAACGTTGCCGCCGATACTACATGCGATCTGTGACGATGGGTCAGGTGCGTAATAGAGTCCTTTATCGGCTACGGCATCTGAGATCGAGAGGTTGGTAACGCCTGGCTGCACGGTCGCGGTGCAACCAGTTTCGTCGACTTCGAGAATACGGTTCATCTTGGTCAGAACGAGAAGGACGCCGTTCTCAAGTGGTAACGCACCACCCGAAAGACCCGTTCCCGCACCTCTGGTAACGACTGGAACGCCCGTCTCGTGGCAAATCCGAAGGACTTGGCGTACGTCGTTGGTATCTCGTGGAAGTGCGACGACAGGTGGTCGTTGACGATACGCGGTCAGTCCGTCAGTTTCGAACGGCGTAGTCGCAGTCGCGTCGGTTAGAACGCAGTCCCTAGGTAACGTCGATTTGATGAGTTCAATCGCAAACTCAAGCGACATCGTTCATCAGCTCATTTATGAAGTGTTCCCGACCCTAAAACACGCTATGCAATGCAAGCTAGTCTTGACGGGTGTGTCCGATATCTCGCAAACGCTTCCGCTCACGACGTCGCTCTTCGCCTTGTCGCAGCATCCGCTCGCGATCTTCGGAATTGATCTCCATGTAGCGCTGCCGCCACTCATCGGTTCCCCATCGATTCGGGTCTTTGACCACTGTACCCGGCTCCGACGCCGTCTCAAATAGTTGCAAAGCCGCAGACACGATGCTCTGCTGCATGTCTAGATCGTATGGTTTTCCGCAAGGATTACCAAGAGGAAAGTCGACAAAGTAAAACCGCGGTACGCCACATTGTTCGACGATGTCAATCGCCGATCCGAGAATAACGGTCGGGATACCGTTGGCTTCGAGATGCCGTGCTGTCAGTCCAACGGACTGATGGCAAACCGGTCACAACGGCACCAGCAGCGCAAGATCGGCTCGATCCTCCTGACACCGCGAAAGGACCTCAGGGGCATCAGTTTCTCGGGTTCGACGCTGACTATATTCTGTCGGGAGGCAATGAAAACGTGGCGCGATGCTGTGAATGCTGCCATTCTCTGCGAACTTCTGCAGGACTCGGACGGGCAGATATGAACCTAGATCGTTAAGGTGAGTCGCGTTCTTGTCCCAAGCTAAGTCTCGAGCAAAAAGGTGGGACGGTAGGTCATTGACGTCACCTGAGTCGACGAAACGCGGATCTGTCATCAATCTGTCGTAACGCGCGCCTGTGGTTACCACCGCTATTCGCGACTCGGAAAGCGGTTTGCTTAGAGGTGTGAACGGAACGTCGTCGTGTTGCGCCCATTGATAGGCGCGATCGAATCCTTGCGCCTCGTAGTAGAGACGCGTGCGTTCCATGTATTGAACTGGTTGGGCTTTATGCATCGAAATATCATACATAGGGTCGATTAAGCAAATCCGATCGAATGTCGTCATCGGTCGATGAACCATAGACTCTAGGATAAAAAATTGCCCAATTCTGTAGTTTTAAAAAACGGTACGCTGGTAAACGAAGGTCGTACGTTAGAAGGCGATCTGGCTATGGATGGCGAACGGATCTCTCAAGTCGGCGGCGTCGCCACCGGCCAGACCGAGATCGACGTGAATGGCGCATGGGTTATCCCTGGGATGATCGACGATCAGGTTCATTTCCGTGAGCCGGGATTCGAGCACAAAGGCGAGATCAAGACGGAATCCCGTGCCGCCGTCGCGGGTGGCATTACCAGTTATATGGAGATGCCAAACTGTGTTCCGCAAACCATCAACGAAGACAGGCTGCGAGCCAAAATCGCGCGCGCACGAGATGTTTCACATGCGAATTTCGGCTTTTATCTAGGCGCGACGAACGACAATCTAGAGGCGATTAAGTCAGTTGATCCACACCTTGCATGTGGTGTGAAGGTATTCATGGGTGCGTCAACCGGCAACATGCTCGTTGACAACGAAGAAACGCTTCACGGCATCTTCGCTGCTTCGCCGATTCTGATCGCCACGCATTGTGAACACACCCCCACCATCATCGAGAATGAACGCGCGGCGTTAGAAGAATTCGGCGAAGATATGCCGCCGAGCCAGCATCCACTTATTCGATCGCGTGAGGCATGTCTTAAATCTTCGGAACTTGCCGTTTCACTCGCAAAGGAACACGGATCAAAACTTCACGTATTGCACCTTACAACCGCAGATGAGATGGCCTTATTCGAGCCTGGTCTCATCGCGTCGAAACGGATCACTGCGGAAGTGTGTGTCCACCACCTCTTCTTCAACGACGCTTGGTACGAATCGAAGGGCACGTTCATTAAGTGCAATCCCGCGATCAAACGTCGTTCCGATCAGCTCGCGTTGCGCAAAGCACTCCAAGAGGATCGAATTGATGTCATCGCAACCGATCACGCCCCGCATACGATCGAAGAGAAGCAACAACCATTTGCGTTAGCTCCGTCTGGTTTACCGTTAGTTCAACATGCGTTACTGGCCGTGTTCGAACACGCGATCGAAGGCATTTTCGATGTACCTACCTTGGTTCGCAAAACGTCACACGCTCCTGCTGAGCTCTATGACGTTGCCAATCGTGGCTATCTCCGCGAAGGCTACTTCGCCGATATCGCGGTCATCGACAGCGCGCAAAGTACGTCGATCGACAATGAGCCGATCTTGGCGAAGTGTGGTTGGTCACCTTTCGGTGGGATTACCTTTGCGTCCAAAGTTACGCACACGTTCGTGAACGGTACCATGGTTTACGACGGCGCCGAAGTCATCGACGCACCACTCGGTCAAGCGTTAACCTACGACCGCCCGAATTAATCTCGGTTAACCACGCTTACACGAAGGTCGTGTGATCCGTCCTCTCGCGTATATTCGTAGTAGAAGAACACCCGCCCACCTGCTTCGAGCGCATATACATATCGCACACATCCGAAAGACGACTGAATCCAGGGTTGCTCCTGATCTAGTCGTTCGAATTTCGTCCCGTCAGCGCTCCAGGCTAGTCCACACCATTCTTCGTACGTGTCGTAGAAATTTCGCCCACCGTCGTAAAAGGCGAGCCACCCATCCTTCTCCCGGATGACAGAGTTGATGCGTGCACGGCGACCGTGCCATGTGTCGCTATTTGGTGGTTCAAACACGCGTCGAATGGACGTGAAATATCTTCCATCAGTGGATGTCGCCAAGAAAGTGGCATCACCGCCGCCTACATGAAAGACATCGCCTTCCTGTCGAGGTGCGTTGGTACTTGCCCCCGCAACGTAGACCGAATATGACCCATCGCTAACGTACACGACAGGATCTTTGAGCGAGCGTTGACCGAAAGCTTGCGGCTGAAAAACGGTGCGTCTAGCTTGTGCACTGATTGAACTCAGTTCTTCGCCTTCAAGCAGATCGATCCGCCAATAGCCCGCACCCGCAACTTCATAGGAGATGTAGAACTTCCAGCGACCATCCAGACCGCGCACACAGTGACCGACCTCAATCGACGATGCCGCGAATTCATCTTTGGTCGCAGACCAGACGTCCGTAAATTCCAACCCGTCCGTACTGGTGGCGAGCGCACAACGTCCTCCGCGTCCCTTTTCTAACGGCGTGCGCTCGCGATAGAAGAGAACGTATTGCCCAGAGAGTTCATCGAAGGAGACTTTGTGACCACCGGCCCAGTATCCGTAGCCCCGACCAGGAGGGTCACGAATCACGGTTCCCTGCGCGGGATCGAAACGAAGATGATCAAAGTCAGTTTCAGAGGGAAGCATCAACAGTGTCCTTTTAAATTGGTTTAGCAGTACACGATGGTTTCACGATCCGGTCGATTGATAGTTCTTCACACCGAAGAACCAGAATGAGAGACACACCGCAAAGAAAACGTACCCCGCGAGTGGTGCGAGAGATTGCGTGAAGAGCGTGCTACCCAACGGATCTGGAACATCGAGAACCCCTACCATCGGAAAGTACGCGACACATGCGAGTGGAATGACGTACGTGAAGAAATTCGTAAACGATTCCTTGTAAATCGACATCGGATATTGAGCCGCCTCCATCCCACCGTGAGAGATCGTGTTGAGTATTTCAAGCGATTCAATCGTCCAAAAACTCATGGTCGCACGCACGATCTGAATCGCATAAAAAAACGCATACATACTTGAAACTGCGAAGACATACAGTGCTAAGCGACCAAGTGTCCAGTCGATTTCGAGTGATATCAATGCGTAGGTCAATACAAATATGCCCTGCAGTAGCTGCCCTAATTTATGTAGCGCTACTTCGCGAGCCGCTACGAGAATCACAATGCTGGCTGGTCGCAGAAGGAATCGATCGAATTGACCTGTACGAATTAGAGAGGAACCGAACGTGTCGAATCCGCGCGCCGTGATGTCAACGCTCGCAAAAACGATGTTGATCGTCCCGTATAGAAACGCGACATGGGCGACGGTCCACACACCGAGATTTCCAAACCGGTCGAACAGTGCCCAAATCCCAATAGCTTGCACCATGCTGGTGACAAACGTTCCTGCAACCATGAACAAAAAAGCGCCACGGTACTGCATCTGACCGCGGATAGCGATCATCATCAGTCGTCCAAACAGTTGGATCGCTGCGATCATCCGCCTTGCACCACGAGTCGTACGCGAGCGCGCGCGATGAGTCCATAACCAAAAAGGACCAAGATGACTGTCCACATGACTTGCAGCATGATTTCTTGGGATGCCATCGCGAGCGGGATATCGCCTGAGTAAATCCGAAACGGTACATCACACAACCCACGAAAAGGCTGCCAATATAGAAACGGTTGCATCCAATCTGGAAACAGCGGCAACGGCACGATCATGCCGGAAAATACTGGGACAACGCCGTACATGAACGTTGAAATCCCTCTACCCTCGATCATCCAGAACATCGAGATAGTGATCAGGATCGTGATCGCGCAAGACAACATCACAGTGACAACAAAAGACAGCAAGAACATGAGCCCGTGCGCGACACTCGCCGGCGCTGGAAGCGCCCACTCAGGTAATCCAATCAGCGGTAAGACAAGCGTCGCGAAGATGATGCCGGGGACCATCCGCGACAATGTCGGCGCGGTGCGAAAAGCGAGCGTGCGAGCAAACCAAAACCAATACAGATCGAGTGGTCGCAGCAGTTCGTATGCAACGCCCCCGCTCGTAAACAGTCCCTGTAGCTCCGGGTCATGATTCGAAGGCAATAGGCCAAACAGCACCTGACCCAACCACACATACGCAACGATCGCTGTAAAGGTCATTGGTGGGGTTGTTACCGCAACGGCGTAGAACGCGCCGAGCACCATCAACTTGATGCATCCCCAGAATATCTGCGTCGCCACTCCGGCGAGAGCTGCCGCACGATATTGCAGGAGCACGCGGAAGCGAGCAGCAACGACAGAAACGTAGCTGCGCAGAAGCGCTACGGTTAAAGACTGCAATCTTCGACTGCCCTACACATGCGAATAACGCCGACGCTAATGTTCGATGCGTTCAGCTTGATACATCTCAGCAACGATACGCTCAATCGGCGGATGCGTGATCAGAAGATCCTTCACAGGGTATTGCCGCAACACTTCGTCAACGAATTCTGGTACATCCGATTCGAGGCTAAACAGGATGTGCGAGTCTGATCGTTCCACGACAAGTGTCTCGTGTTCCGGTGCGGTCGAGGCAAACGATTCAAGTTCAACGGCAACGTACCGACCTTCTCCGTACTGCTTGCGAAGGTCCGCGATCGAACCGTCCATAAGTAGCTGTCCGTCGCTTAGCACCAAAATCCGGTCGCAAAGCACTTCGATGTCATCCAGATTGTGTGTCGTGAGCAGCACTGTTACGTTCTGGTCGCGGGAGATTTGCTTTATGAACGCTCGTACATTCAACTGCGAAACTGCATCCAAGCCGATCGTTGGCTCGTCGAGAAACAGAATTCTTGGCGCGTGAAGCAACGCAGCCGCAATGTCACAACGGACTCGCTGACCGAGACTGAGCTGCCGGACAGGGGTATCGAGCAATTCGCTCAAATCCAGCATTTCGATTAGCTCGTCGCTTCGCTGCTGATAGACGGAATCTGTTATTCGGTAGATATCACGCAGCAAGTCGAACGACTCGATAACTGGGAGATCCCACCAGAGCTGCGTCCGCTGACCAAATACAACCCCGATTGATGCGACGTGCGCTCGTCGTTGCTTCCACGGAATACGACCATCAACTTCGCATCGACCGGAACTCGGTACAAGAATCCCCGATAGGATTTTTATCGTAGTGGACTTACCGGCGCCATTGGGACCGATGTATCCGACTAACTCCCCTTCGTAGATCGTGAAGCTGACATCGCGTAGCGCGTCCACAGAACGATATTTGCGCTGAAACAAACCACCAACGGCACCTAGCAAGCCCGGTTTGCGTTCAGCAACACGAAACGTCTTGCTTAGTCCTTCGACCAGAATCTGTGACATGTGAGATACTCAGACCGACGGACACCCTGTCCACCGCATCCGTAACTACGCAGCGCTTTCTCGATCTCTCAGCTCAGGTAGGACGTATCCATCCGCCTGTAGGTTTGCGCGAACCGTCTTCTTGTCCATCTTGCCCGTTGATGTCAGCGGAATCTCGTCAACAAAAAGAACTTCGTCAGGTAGTTGCCATCGAGCAAATGAATTCGCACAGTGATCAATGATCTCTTGGCTCGAAACGTTGGCTTCAGGACCAAGGATGACCAATGCCACCGGCCGTTCCTCCCAGCGTGGATGCGGTTGTGCAACGACACACGCCTGCTGAATCCCATCGATCGAAACAATGGTGTTTTCGAGATCAACCGACGAAATCCACTCGCCCCCGCTCTTCACCAAATCCTTTGAACGATCGGCGATGATCAAGTATTCGTCCGGATCGATCTTACCAACGTCGCCAGTGATCAGCCAGTCACCAAAGAACTTATCTGGCTGTGGATCGTCGAAATACTCTTTACAAATCCACGGTCCTCGCACGTAGATTTCACCAATCTGCTCACCATCATGCGGCAGAGGCTGATTGTTTTCGTCAAATACGTCAAGCTCCAAGCCCGGCATAAGCAACCCCGCCTTGCCCATATCAACAAAACGTTCATCCATGGATCGATTCTCGTCGCCGTATTTGGCTATACGTCGCGAGAGCGTACCGAGTGGGCTCATTTCAGTCATGCCCCAACCCTGAATGATCTCAACGCCAAGTGTTTCCCAATACCACTGAATCAGTGAGACCGGCGGCGCCGAACCACCACATGTAAGTCGTTGAAGGTTTGATAGATCAAACTCATCCGAACTGGCTTCGATCGCAGCTCTTAGCCCTTGCCAGATTGTGGGAACACCAGCTGACAACGTCACGCCCTCTTCAGCAATCAGCCGAAGCAATCGATCTGGCTGCATAAATCGGTGCGGGAGCACCTGCTTACAGCCGAGCATAAGAGCGGCCCAAGGCAAACCCCACCCCATCGCGTGAAACATCGGCACGATGCCGCACAAGGTGTCCGTCGCCGACAGATTCATTGAGTCCGTCAGTCCAATCGTCATGGTGTGTAAGTACTGCGCTCGATGTTCGTATTCGACGCCTTTCGGGTTGCCAGTCGTTCCACTTGTGTAGCACAATCCCAGCGGTGCGTATTCGTCGAGTTGAGGCCATTCGACTCGTGTCGGAAAACCGCGAATGAAATCTTCGTATGTCACGGCGTTTCGCAGTGACGTTTTGGAAACGTCGAATTCCGATTCCTCAACGACGACGAATCGCTCGACCGTCGGCAGTTGCGGCTGCAGTTCTTCCATCAGAGGGACGAGGTCTTCGTCAACCAAGATGAGCCGATCCGCGGCATGGTTAACGATGTACTCAAGGTCCTTTGGCGACAGTCGCGTGTTTAACGTGTGGAGTACGACGCCCATTCCCGCAGTCGCGTGATATGCCTCAACATGCTGCGAGCTGTTCCACATGAACGTACCAATACGATCACCGATGCCTATCCCAGCGTCCGATAGCGCACCAGCCAACTGATGTGCTCGCGCGCTTGTTTCTGCGTACGTTTGTCGTCGTGTGCCTGATTCCGTCGCGGTCACTATCTCGCTATCCGGCGAAATCGTTGCACCACGTTCGATGAGACGTGACATTAGGAGCGGAGTACGTTGCATTCCCATGGTTTGAACTCGTCTTAGTAGGGTCTAGGTGCCGGGTGCGCTGAGTTGAGATTCTGCGGTCTGGCGAGCCCATTTGTAATCCGCTTTGCCGTTTGGTGCACGACGGATTTCGTCCAATAGCAGAAGTTGCTTTGGTAGTTTGTAGCCAGCCAAGTGCTCGCGTGAGAAGTCGATCAGCGCATCTTCATCTACCTGCTCGCCTTCACGCAATGAAGCCAATGCAACAATCCGTTGACCGAATCGCGGGTCTGCCACGCCCACAACAAGGCAGTCGTCGACTGACGGGTGTTTCTTGAGAGCTTCTTCCACTTCCTCTGGATAAACCTTTTCGCCTGCCGTGTTGATGCAGTTGCTGCCGCGCCCTAGCAGTGTGATGGAGCCGTCGGCTTCGACCGTAGCAAAATCGCCAGGGAAGCTATACCGAACACCTTGCACCGTACGAAACGTAGCTGCTGACTTTTCAGGATCCTTGTAGTACCCAAGAGGCACTAAGCCACTGGTCGCCAACTTACCTACGTCGCCGCTGCCTGGTTCGATTTCATGGTCTTCGTCGTCGAACACCTTAACCCCAGCCTGGAGCTTGAACTTCGCGGTGTCCGCCGGTGCAGCGCGAGTCGCGACGGAGCTTCCCATGCCTCCTTCGGTCGACCCCATCGCGTCAAGAAGCGTCATATCGTGATGCTCAAGCATTCCCTGCTTGACCTCCCGACTCCACATAACACCACTTGAGGTAATTTGCTTGAGCGAAGAAATGTCATATGCGCGATCAGCCGCTTTCGCATCGTTCAACGCTTCTAACATCGGGCGTGCAAATGCATCACCTACGATAACCAACGTGGATACCTTGTTCTCTTCAACCTCACTCCACAGTAGATGCGGGTCCAAGCCAAGTTTTGAGATCGTGACGACCGTGCCGCCTTGAAGCAACGGCACCATCGTGCCAAGCCACATGCCGGTTCCGTGCATCAATGGACACGCGGGAAGGCAAATCGGCGCTAAATCTCGCTCACGTAAGATCTGGTTGACATGAAGGAGTTCATCGGTCGTCGAAGGAATGGGTACGTCTAGCCCTCGAAGGCTCCCGAGCATGGCTCCGATAAACTGACCGTGACTGTACATGACGCCTTTCGGCATGCCCGTGGTGCCACCCGTATACAGCATGTAAACGTCATCGGGCGAGTGGTCGCGGACCTGTAGCGGTGATCCTTCCCGAATGCCTCGCTCGTATTCGATCGAATCATCCAAGAGAGATTCCGTCCCGTCGTCGATCTGTACAAACAGTTTGACTTTAGGCAGGTCTCTTCGAATCTCCCAAATGCGTGCCGCGTAGCAGCCTTGAAAGAACACTGCTTCAGCATCGGAGTTATCGAGGAGGTAGATCAGCTCGTCAGCTTTGTACCGGTAATTTACGTTGATTGGACAGCCACCGATCTTGAATACAGCATATTGCGCTTCGATGTACTCATTCGAGTTATGCGCGTAAATCCCGACTTTCGAGTCGTGACCTAAGCCATGCGAAGCTAGGAGATCCGCAAGACACGCGGCGCGCCGATCGTATTCACCCCATGTGACTTTGCGATCACCACAAATAAGCGCTGTTTGGTTTGGCTGATTCTGAGCGACAGCTTCCCATGCGTTAGCGAAATGCAGAGCCATGACACCCCCTCTCAAACGATGCGTGATTATCTAATTCGAAGAGAAGCTATTAATATCGGTGCGCTGTTCGGGCTTGAGTAGCACATGGTCAATTTCACCATGTTATGGTGATTTTTTATCATAATCTCAATTCTTCCTCAATCAACGACAGAAAAACAAAAATAAACCGTGTCATTTCAATAAGTTAAGTTATCCGTGGAATGCAAACGACTTGGCATGGATTTTGTCTTAAATAACGAAACACATCAAATATGACGAACGATGAGAAGGTTTTCGGTTCACAGGTTTAGCGAACGCAGCATATTGCTTCTCAGTATTGTGATGCTGACGATTTGCGTTCTATTAAGCTTGTGGGGTGTACCAAGTGATTCGGTTGAACCACTTCAAGCACAAGTGCAAGCAGCATCGCTGTTTGGTATGCTAACAATCTGCTCGTAAGGCTCGCGAACATGTTCAATTGGGAAGATCGGCTACAAAGCCTGTGGCAAGCCACGCAAGAACGATTTACAACACCCGACGCGGTCCTTTTAGGGGTATGCGCGTACTTGGCGAAGAGAATCGGCATACCGGTCGCAGTAATACGGGTCGCGGCGTTAGCATGCGCGTATTTCTGGCCAGTGATCACGATCGTTGTTTATGTCGTGGCGCGCTTCTTCATCGAGGTAGACGAAGAGTCCATCTGAGTTCGCAGACTCGGCGTTTTGCTTCACGATAGAAACGTCGACGTTACGCGGCTGTTTGGGTTCCGTGTCCGGACGCTAAAAAGAACTGTGCGATCAGATCGGCGATTCGCGTGTTGTCGGTATCTCGCTTTAGACTGTCGATCGCATCCGAGAATCGTTCGCTAATACGATCCTCGATTACCCGCAAGATGCACTCAAGGTAGTGGACCGAAAATTCCGGATGAGGCTGTAACGCGAGGACGTGCTCGTCGAGGATAAATCCTGCGTTCATGCAAAAATCGCTCGTTAGGATGCGTTCGGCACCAGGTGGTAGCTCAACGACTTGATCTTGATGGCAACACGGTAACGCTACCTCTTCAGTGCTCCCTCCTTGCGGCAAACACATGTCATAGTTGTGAACACCCACGCCCCATCCATCGGACCAATTCACGACTCGACCACCTAATGCTTGTGCGATGGCTTGATGACCAAAACAGATTCCGACCGTTTTGATCCGTTCTGCGTGGATCCTCTGGATTAGATCGAAGAGCCGTTCAATCCATGGGTCGTCGTCGTAGACACCTCGCCGACTCCCCGTGAGTAGAAAACCGTCGAACTCATTCAATTCAGTCGGTTCAACGCCTTTGTGTACTTCAAACGCAGTCGTTCGGAAACCAGTCCTTCCTGATGATTCAAGCATCGCATGCATCATCTTCGACAACGTACCAAAACGCGGTTGGAAGACGTCTTCTACTTCATCCGTCTGAAGGATGGCGATGTGGGTCAAACTAAAAAAGGAACGCTATTCTGAGTCAATACGATTCATGAAAAATGTGTGGCTAGGCATTCCAGTAAGAAATGGACCACTTGAATATGCCATGTTCCCTTCGTTATTGCCGTTGCCGATCGTCGAACTGAACGGTGAAACGACGCGGATGGTGTCCTCGCTAACCCACTCTAGTTTCACATTTCCGGCTTTCGCCTTGCGCCACGTTGAAAACAGGAGATTCCCTTTACGCATTACTTGCCGTATAAGACCGTTACGTGTACTGTCTTCCACATATTGATACGCAAGCTCTTCGTCGATTTCAATTCTTGCTTTGCGCGAACCAGACAACGTCGCCTCATACACTCCGGGCGCAAACTTCATCGTGTTCGCCGTTGCTTTAGACTCGGCGACCGCACATCCAACTGCGGTGATACCAACAAGCGCCGTTAATACTAGAAACCTACCTAACGTTGCAAACATTTCTACTCTCAGTGCATAAAGGCGAACATCTGGCGACGGTAGCGTTTCGCTAGCGGAGAATCGGACCCTAGCAGATTGAGAATTCGAACCATCGTTTCTCGGCCGATATCGTCGCGGAAGCTCCGGTCTTGACGCAGAATGATCATCGCCTGTTCAAGTGCCTCTTCGTATCGTCTTAGCGAAGCCAAAACGATGCTATAAGCATAGCGATTTGACAGATCATCAGCATCGCTTTCAATTCCGTTTTCCAACTCAGACAGAGAGCCCATTGCCGCTGCTTCTTGTGCGATTTCCAATCGCGTCGCTGGCCGTAGGCGGTCCGCGAATTCCTCAGGAATTGTTGCCAGGATCTGTTTGGCAGCCTCCAGGTCGCCTTTAAGGATCATCACGTCTGCGCATTCGACGCGAAACGAATGATTCGTAGGTTCTTCGGTGATCGCTTCCTGTAGGATTTGGAGCGCTGTTTCCCAGTCTTCACTCGCGATGCTACTAGCGATCTGCTGTTTGAGCACATCCGCATTTGACAACGTGAAAGGATCCAAAAACTCACGCAGCGCCTGTTCGGTTTGTGGACCGTCAAGTTGCCCCGCAATCTGCCCTTCCTGAATCGCTCGGATACTAGGTAAGCCTTGGATTTGCAGCTGTTGTGCAATTTGTGGATTTGCCGCTACGTCAACGAGACCGAAAAGTACTTTACCAGCGTAGGCAGGTGCTACTCCGACTAAATAGTCCTTCGTTACCGCCGAAGGTTCGATTTGCTCTGCCCAGAAGAGTAAGACCACCAACAGGTTGTTTGACTGGTCTACAACTTCTCGGAAGTTTTCGACGGAAACGTCTACTACCGACGGTTGGTCGTCCATTTTTTAGTGGTCTTGCGAAAGGCGATGGATTGTACTAAGCAGTCACGATAACCCACTACTGACAAGTCGACTCGACTACATCTCTGCGCTAACAGTGATCTGCACACGACGTGAGTGGAAATAACCTCGTGGTTGCCCGAATGTCGCATTTCGCACATACGGATCCATGTTGTATCCGGTGGTACGACCAAACACATTGAATACGTCGAATCGCAAGTTCGCGTCGAGCGAAGGTGTTACCTCGAACGAGCGCTCGTAACTAACGTCTAACTGCCAATGACTTGCGCTCCGACGACTCCCCGCGGGTTCAGCAAATCGGACGGTTGATGAGAAATACGAAGGGAGTCCATAAGCAACTGAATCCCACGCCTCCCACGGTTGACCTGATTGATACACGGCAAACATCCCTGCCCGACCTCGCCATTTGAAATCCATATAGCCGTATACCTTCATCATGTGTGGCCGATCTCCTCTCAAGATACCGTCCTTGTTATCCCACACCTGCCTGCCGTACCCATCCGCTAAGTTAGAGGAGCCGATGAAACGATTCGCGTCATTGACGCCACTGGTGTTGTCTTGATCAAAATTCCCGATATAGCGACTACGGACGTACGAGGCATTCAGGTAGGCGCGATCACCTAGCCACTCAAGTTCTATCGCCGCTTCGCGATATCTCGTGTACGCGTCATCCAGTTCGGCGATCACGTAACTCGAACCACCGATCTCAGATCTAATCGTGTCGAGTTCAGGCACGTACAGGCCTTTTGATGCAATGTGAGCGGGCGCGTTATCGTAATTCCGGGAACCGTTCCACGTGTCTTCCCAGAAATGTGATCCGTCACGCTGACGCACATGAGCCTTCAACTGCAATCCGTCAAGCAATTGCCGTCTTGCACCAATGACCCATTCATCGATTCTGCGCGGCGTCAAATCCCGCTGAAATACCTTACCCGATGAACCTGGATACGGTTCGTGTTCGATGATATTGCCGGATTCATCGAATAGCACACGTATTCGAGCGCGCGTATTGCGGTCCCATGACGCTGCACGAGCAAGGGAAGACGCTTCGGGGTTGTAACGCGCATAGTTTGCATAGAGCGAGGTATCAGAGTTCACTTCGAAGGTTGTTCCGACTCTAGGTTGAATCATGTCCTGCCAACCAATCGTGTACATGGTGTATTTCTCAGCCGGCGCTACGACAAAACCAGATAGCGTATCTGGTGCACTTCGCAACCCCTGTCCATACAGGACGTCTTGACTGATAAGAACACCTAAATCAACACTGAGCGAACCGAATCGCAACGAATCGTTGAGCTCCAGTGAAGTCGATCTGGTGTAGGAATTGATCGGAGCAACCAACGAGCCATCGGGCTTTCGAAGACTCATTTGTTGAATGCTTGCCACGTAAAAAACGGGGGTTCCGTCTGTGGCAAGGTCGACACCTCCAGGAACTTCGATCGTACCCCAACCGTTCGACGTTCGATGCAGCGTTTCCTGTGCGTCGGCGCGCAAAAAACCTACGTGTAAGGCATGCCGAGTCTCACCCCACTCAAACCGATGATCGAATGTCACCTCAAATCCACGACGTCGGAACGTTTGGTCGTTAATTTCCGGATGAGCGCCAACGCCTCCTCCGCCTTGACGTATCCCCGTTGAAGCAACTGAACCATATCGTTGGATGATCGGTGCAATCGCGGCGTTGAAATCGTCTGCTCCCGATTGGAGCGCCGGTACACGTAGATACCCCATGCGATCCAGGTTCGAGACGTCCAACCTCGAGTCGAATGATGGGACTACGTCCAAGAGTACATCTGGGATGGACGAACCGTGCAAGAGATACTCGTCAAATTGAAATCCGATCGTCGTATTTGGCGCAGGCGTCCATGAAGCCGAGACACTGGCGATATCTTGTTCGGCGCGACCTCCTAAAGAAACTGAATCCGCATCCAAAGGACCCACCGATACGCCTTTCTCGGTACGGCGAGAGGTGCGGTAACTGGCGTTTCCCAAGAAACTATCTGTTGGTGCGTACGTGAGTTTTCCGAAGTACTCGTGGCGTGTATTCGCGAAATCCTTGACGCTGCCGTACGGCGTAGCTTGATTAGAACGACCCTCATATGGCGAGAAGAACGAACCGTAGAAATAGAGTTGCGAAGGCAAGACCGGTCCGCCTCCACTAACCGTCACCCAATGCTGGTTCGTATTAGAGGAACGCGAATCTCCCTTTGGTTTAGCTCTTAAACCCGTCGGGACTGTCACGTACTCAAGCTTCGCTTCAAACTCGTCGGTGCCCGATCGCGCCGTTGAATCCATGACGAAGCCTCCACTTCGATTAAAACCAACAGCTCCTGCGCCGCCGCGCTCAAAGGTCACTTGCTCAATGTCATGGCCTGAAGGTTCCGCGGCGAGCGTACCGAACATCGGCAACGTCACATCCACGCCGTCGAAGCGGTAAACGTTATCTTGCCCGTTCCCGCCAGCCGACGGACCCCGTACTGCGTCTTGGGAATATTGAACGCCTGACGCCAGTTTTACGAGGTCGCGGTAATCTCGACCAGTAGGGATTCCACGAACCATGTGTCCATCGAGCCCATTAGCGATACTAGCTCGTCCATTTCTATTGATCTGCCGACCTACCACTACCAGTTCTTCGATCTCAGCTTCGGAGTTCGGTGGTAGTTCGATTTGCATCGTAGTCGTCTGATTAAGAACTACCGATGCTTTAAACGTTTGTTGCCTTCCATCGGTTGATTGAAAGACCAATCGATAGTCGCCTGGAAGCAAATTGGAGAATTCAAAGCGACCATCAGAATCCGTCCGAACCTCACGAACTCTTGGCATTGCTTCGCCATCAGCCACCACAAGCATGCCGTGCACGCGAGATTTATCGTGCGATGACACGACCCCTTCGATATCACCGGTCTGTTGTCCGGAAGCGCACATACTGAACAGCAACACCATCACGGTGAAGCCTAAAAATCTGGACACACCTAGATTAGCGGCTCTTATTAACTGCGAACCCCTCGGTTAGAGGTATGTTTCCCAAAGCAAGTTCTGGAATTTCCCTAGCGGGTCGACTTGCTGCTTGAGCCAAACAAAGTCCTTTACTTCAGGATATGCCTCCATAAATTGAAATTGTCTCGCATGGAGACGATACGGTAGGTAGTAACGTCCTCCGTTAGCAAGCGCTACGTCGATTAACTCCTGCGTCCACGCTTCTGCTTCTCGACGGGCTCGATTCGTGTTGCGTTGTTTGTAATAAAGAACAAATGAAAAAACCTCGGTCGGCGCCCACCTCAACATCGATATTTGGTCAGGTGGCGAGTGTCGAATTGATACGTTGAGCGCATTAACGTCGTTTCGTCTTAACACGTTTGCCATCGAACGAACAAACGGTAAGAAGTTTCCAATCGGTACGAAATACTCTTGAAGGAGATAGGTCGCAAACAATCGCGTTCGAGGTTCTAGTGAAGCGGTATCGAGACTGGCTTCGTAATTTCGCCAAACAACTGCTTTTTGCCGATAGAGTCTGTCTTCTACCCCACGTCTTAAGCGCTTCCCACCGGGTAATTCCGATA
>JAJECH010000036.1 GCA_022822135.1 Pseudomonadales bacterium | reverse complement strand
TACGTCCATTTCTTCGCCAAGCGCGCGAAGTTTCCGCGACGTAAGAAACGTGGACGACAGGACTCATTCCGTTATCCCGAACCCAAGCAGATCAAACTGGATCAGGACAACCAACGTATCTGTCTACCTAAGATCGGTTGGGTGCGTTATCGCCACAGCCGAGACGTCTCGGGAACGATCAAGAACGTCACGGTCAGTGGCTCGTACGACAAGTGGTACGTGTCCATTCAGACCGAACGCGACGTGGATGTTCCCATACCAACAGGAAACGACGTTGGCATCGACATGGGGGTCGTCCAATTCGCCACGCTCTCCGATGGCACGTGCTATGCACCGCTCAACAGTTTTCGTAAACATGAAAGTGCGCTACGCAAAGCGCAACAACAGCTGAGCCATAAAGTAAAGTTCAGCAACAACTGGACCAAGGCTAAACGCCGTGTTCAGCGTCTGCACACCCGGATCGCCCGCGTCCGCCATGACTACCTCCATAAGACCTCGACGACGATCAGCAAAAACCACGCGTTCGTGTGCATTGAGGACTTGCAGGTGGCGAACATGACGAAGTCGGCGCAGGGCACCAGGGAGCATCCAGGAACGCAGGTCAAGGCGAAGTCAGGACTCAACAAAGCCATCCTGGATCAGGGTTGGGGTGAGTTTCGACGGCAGTTGGACTACAAGATGGCGTGGCAAGGTGGGCATCTGATCGCAGTGCCCCCTCACAACACCAGCCGTACGTGTCCGTCCTGCGGTCATATCGCCAAGGCGAACCGTCAGACACAGGCAGCATTCAAATGCGTGAGCTGCGGTTACGAAGGTAATGCCGACGTGGTCGGTGCGATCAATGTATTAAGGGCAGGGCATGCCCGGTTCGCCTGTGAAGTGAACGACAGAAGTCGTCAGCAGCAGGAACCTACTGAGGCGACTCAAGCCATGGCTCCGTGCCATGCTTGAGCGCGGTAAGAATCCTCGTCCTTCAGGTCGGGGAGGATGTCAAGCTCAAATCCTACTCAACTAACCACGATTGCAATCAGATAGAGCAACGTCAGTCGAAACCATGCTACGAAAAACAACTCCCGGTCGATCGTGTTTCGTCGCTAGTTCAAGCTTCGCAAGGTCGATTTAGATTCTGAGTTTGGAATCGATGATCTAAGCCGACTTAAACGGACCTATCTCAACTTAAACTACTATGAGGTAGTTTTAGCCAACTACACCTGAATCCTGGATCAAGGCCGATCTCGCAAAGTAGTCGTTTTTCGTGATGGAGGAATCGCAATGAGGACTGAAGATCAACTTCTCGATCGGATTACGGTCAGACCCGATGTGTTCGGAGGAAAACCGATCATTCGAGATATGCGAGTCGCAGTAGAACACATCCTCGCGATGTTAGCTGCCGGTGATTCAATCGAGGTCATTTTGAAGGAACATCCCGAACTGCATGCGGACGACATACGGGCATGTCTGATCTTCGCGCGCCGATCCATCGAAGGTGGGCAGATCCATGATCTTGAGAAACCGACCCACTAGGCAAGATCGTTCGAGAACCGAATTACAGTATCAAGTTATCGTAACTGTCAGTTTTGTCTTGTAACAGCGGGGTTTTGAACGGCAATCGGAAATCAACCGAGTTCTTTGAGCCTACATTCTGGAATCCTGAGTCAACCGCGAACGAACCGAATCGCAGTTTATATGCGACAGGTTCCATGTGAGGATCCCGGTCTTCATCGTTTTCGTCAACTAGGCTAAATCCCTTAAGCTCGCGGAAGTTGATCCAAGGCTTTCCACGATCAGGCAGGTCGTCAGATACGTCAAATCTATCGAGCACAAGACTTAGTTCCCGCTCCAATTGATTTGGAGCCAGGATAAAGTAACTCGATTCGATCGAATCCAAATACATCGGTAATTCGACTTGGATTGCGTTCCGAGGACTTCGAATTTCAAAAATCAGGGTCGCTTCGATTGGAATGTCGATCTCAAGAGTCCGAGGTACGATCACTTCGATGTTGAATATGCGCAGAAGATCAAGAAACTCGATCTCTTGCGTGGACGAATACTCGACAAATTCTGGTAATACGTGCAAAAGCGGTTTGTCAGCGACCTCATGCCAGTCAAACGGAAGTACGTCATAGAACGTGTCGAGACCCGATGACTTTAAATGAGTTGTCTGGACAGTTGGCTGACCCAAACTCGAACTAACTCTCCTCACTGTGGTGGAAAATCTCGGAAACTCCGCATCAAAGGGTCGAAATGTACGCGTGTAAGAGACAGTTTTGACCATCGGCGCAACTTCGGTCACTGGTATTTCTGTTATCTCTATGCCATCCGCATAAATCGACAATGGAAACATCAGGAGAGCGCTAGCTAGTGAAATCGAACGAATGGACATGTTCACATTCACGAATGTCTTTCCAATCTACGTCGATATTAAACAACGCACGTACGATTACTCAATAGAACTTTTGCTGCGCCTATCAAGACGATCTTTGTCAGTTAGTTCCAAGACTCATTGCAGCGAATTTGCGGAACTGATGACCCCCTGTCACACCTTTCGAGTCAAGTGAAGTCAGAAAGCAAGCCATTAGCGATCACGATGGGAGACGCCTCCGGAGTCGTCCCGCGATGTTGAGAAACCACCTCGTTAGCTAAAGAAGTTTAAGCGCTGAACGTAACAGTGCCGTCGCTGAAACAGCCGACCTACTCTGTCAGCAGTGGTTTATACGGGAATTCACTAAGATGCGAATCCGTCGCACCTAGTTTCTGGAATCCTGAGTCCACTGAGAACGAACCAAAGCGCAACTTATATGCGACAGGTAGCAAGCTCTGAGCGCCTGTTTCATCGGTTTTGTCAACCAACCCAAATCCCTTAAGCTCACGAATGCTGATCCACGGTTTTTCAAGATCAGGCTGATCGCTAGGCATTTCAAATCTTTCGACCTCAAGACTTATTTCTCTTTCTACTTGAATCGGATCAGCAATGTAGTAACTGGACTGTGATCGATCGAGATACATCGGCAAATCGACTTGAATCGCCTTCTCCAGACTTCGAATTTCAAAAACGAGTATCGTCTCGGTCGGGTGTTCGAACTCAAGCGCGGGAGGTACAAGCACTTCAATGTTGAATATGCGCAGAAGATCAAGAAACTCGATCTCTTGCGTGGACGAATACTCGACAAATTCTGGCAATACTTGCAACAAAGGTTTGTCAGAGAGTACATGCCAATCGAACGGCAATACTTCATAGAACGTATCAAATCCTGACGACCGTATATAGGCTGTCCGGCCCATACTTGAACCATCTATCGTAACTAATGCGGAAAATCGTTGTACATTCCCATCGGCGGGAAATGAACGCGAGACGGTGGAACGCTGGACGGCTGGTGCTACTTCAGTAACGGGTACTTCCTTAATCTCAATTCCAGCCGCATGGATAGACCATGAGAGTACTAGTAGAGAGCTGGACAACGAAATCGAGCGTATAGATATATTCATTCCCAAGAGAGTCTTGCCAACATTCCACGTATTAGACAACTTCAATTAGGATTACTCAATACTCCGACTGATACGGGGATCGAGGCTGCCTGTGGCAGTTAGCTTCGAAACGTTCAACATCAAATTGGCTGTACGAATGACGCTCATTCACACTTTCGTAGTTCGATGAAGTCAAACGACAAGCCATTAGCAATCACGATGGGAGACGCCTCCGGAGTCGGTCCTGAGATCTTGTTCCACTCGTTAGATGCGGATGCAATCCCAAGTGACAGCATTGTCTTTGGCGATGCCTCAATCCTCAAAACAGGCTGTGACCGGCTAGGAATTGAAGTTCCTATCAATGTCCTCGATAGCCTCAACGATACCAAAGAAGATCATCTCAATCTCTGGGACTGCGGCTGTTTAACGGCGTCAGACCTAACACCTGGCGTGCTTAACGAAGCTGCAGGCGACGCCGCGCATCGATACGTGACGCTCGCAACGCAAGCAGCGCTCCGAGGCGAAGTTTCCGCAGTTGTAACGTTACCGATGAACAAGGAAGCGACCCAACGCAGCCACCCTACCTTCACAGGGCACACCGAGCTTTTGGCAGAGTTATGTGACGTCGACCAAGTCGTCATGATGCTTGCGACTGATGAAGTTGCTGTGAGTCACGTAAGTACGCACGTATCACTGCGAGAAGCTATCGAACGATTGACGCCTAGTCGATTGAAACGGACGATCGAATTGACCGACAGCGCGCTAAAACGATTTATTACGCAACCACGCATTGGTGTATGCGGACTGAATCCTCACGCTGGTGAGAGCGGTATGTTCGGATCGGAAGAAAGGGATGTCATAGAACCCGTCATTGACGAACTCAGGAAGCGAGACATAGGCGTTAGTGGACCCTATCCTGCTGATACCGTATTCCGTCAGGCAATCGAACTAGATCGATTTGACGCGTTAATTTGCATGTATCACGATCAAGGTCATGCGCCGATGAAGCTATTCGCATTCGATCGTGCTGTAAACGTGACATTGGGTTTGCCTATCATCCGAACCTCTGTAGACCACGGTACGGCGTTTGACATCGCCTGGAAAGGTGTTGCCCGAATCGACTCGCTCGCTCATGCGATCCGATACGCGGAGAAAATGTTGAGCTCACCTAGCCGTAACTGACGAACACGAGAACTTAGAAATGAATGGATTTGACCTTATTGCACAATGTCTGAAAGCTGAAGGCGTTGAGTGGATGGCATGTTTCCCTGCTAATTCCCTCATCGAGGCCGCCGCTAGAGTCGGCATTCGGCCGATCGTCTTTCGTCAGGAACGCGGCGGTATCAATGCGGCAGATGGCTACGCTCGTACGATGGCTGGCAAACAGGTCGGTGTATTTGCATCTCAGTCTGGACCAGGCGTCGAAAACTCATTCGGCGGCATCGCGCAAGCTTGGGGTGAAGCCGTACCGTTGCTCTTCCTTCCTGGCGGCTCAGGCACCGGTAGCTACGACATAACGCCGAACTTTTCAGCGGTTAAGAACTACGAGCATGTGTCAAAGCTCGCTATATCCATCGACCAGATCGGTCAAACCAGCCGCGAAATGCGACGCGCTTTCCACGCGCTGAAGCACGGTCGTCCTGGTCCAGTCGTTGTCGAAATGCACGGCGATGTACTTGGCAAGGAAGTTCCTGCAGAAGCACCTCCATACCGGCCTACGAAAGTGATGCGTACCTCGCCGAATGCGAGCGATGTCAAGGACGCAGTTAAAACACTCTTGAACGCAGAAAATCCTGTCCTATGGGTCGGACAAGGCGTACTGTACGCGGACGCGACAAACGAACTGCGGTCTCTTGCAGAACTAGCCCAGATCCCCGTGATCACCACGATGGAAGGCAAAAGTGCGTTTCCTGACGATCATCCACTCGCGCTCGGATCTGCAAACCGCACCGCACCAAAGGCTGTATACAAGTGGCTCGGTGAATCTGACGTGTTGTTCGCGATCGGGTCTGGTTTAACACGCACTGGATTTGGTTTGGAAATCCCGAACAACAAGGTACTGATCCACTCAACCATCTCTGCAGAAGACATCAATAAAGACTATGACGTTGACCTCGGACTTGTCGGTGACGCGAAGCTGACGCTTGAAGCGATGATCGACGAAGTGAAGGCTCAAGTCGGTGATAACGGTCGCGAAACGAACACAACGCTCCAGTCCGATATCGCGAACACGAAAGCTGAGTGGTTGAAAGAGTGGGCACCCTTACTCACTTCCGACGAGACTCCTGTGAACCCTTACCGCGTGATCAATGAAATCAACAATATCGTTGAGCACGAAAACTCCATTGTTACGCACGACGCAGGAAATCCACGCGACCAGATCATGCCTTTCTACAAGGCGACTCTTCCACGCGGATACATCGGTTGGGGTAAGACGACCCACTTAGGTTACGGCATTCCGCTCGCGATCGGAGCGAAACTCGCATCACCCGACAAATACTGCATGAACTTCATGGGCGACCTCGCATTTGGCCATACGGGTACCGAAATCGAAACCGCAGTGCGGGCAGAAGTGCCAATCACCACCGTCGTGATCAATAACCGTACGATGGGCGGGTATGACACGAAGATGCCAGTCGCGATGGAGAAGTACGGCGCTGGCAACCAAACGGGTGACTATGCGGACCTCGGAAAAGCGATGGGCGCGACAGGAATCAAAGTTGAAGATCCTCGTGAACTCGTGCCTGCTTTAGAAAAAGCCCAGCAAGAGAATGCTGAAGGTCGAGTGACGGTTATTGAAGTGATCACCCGTCAAGATACAAGGTTCTCGCAATATGGGAGCTACCTCACGGGGAGCTAGCTTTCAGAAACCCTCAATAGTTGAATTGAGATCAACCAAGGAAATACCAGAAGGCATCTACCCATGATCTCAACGGTTCGCGGCGTCAATGTGCGTTACAAATCGACCGAGTCTATTAGAACGAGCAAAGGCAGAACCGTTGAAAATCCGATTCTAAAATTGACACGCTGACTTTTAAAACAGCGTCGCGAGTCAATTAAAATGAAGCAACTGGAAAGAGTAATGAGTAAGGCATCAACTGTTCTAAGAACAGAACTAGATACCTATAAGGAGCATCTCGATAAATGGAGCGACGAAAACGGAAAATTCGCGCTGATTAAAGGTGACGAAGTTGTCGGCTTTTATCCAACTTCACTAGCCGCCCTGCAAGAAGGGTATAAGAGATTTAAACTGGATTCCTTCTTAGTTAAACGGATTAGCATCGTCGAGCAAATTCACTTTGTACCGTCAGTAAAGGTAGTAGATGCCGCATTTCACTCAAACAATATCTAATGAAGGTCCTCTATTAGATGTCAACATTAATGCGAGTATAGAGCGATTAAGGGCACTCCAGGATAGTGGACAGCCTATACCGAATGCGATTACCGTTAAAGGCCTTGTTGACACAGGTGCAAGCACAACCTGCATTGATACGAGTGTTGTGGAGGCACTCGGATTAGAAACAAAAGGGGACGTAGCGGTGATAACGCCTTCGACCGGGGACCAGCCAATAGACGTAGATTATTACGACATAACAGCCATGATTTTTGCTGGCATGGACCAGCCTCCCTTATTGAACGCAACGCTGCTGGTCGCGGAACTTCCCATTCAAAATCAAGGCTTCCAAGCCATTATCGGGAGAGATCTGCTCTCTGAGTGCGTACTAATTTACAACGGAGCTACGGAACAATATACCCTCAGTTTTTAGTTGCAATATGCCCGAAGCATGTCGTGTTGCGATGGGTCAGCGTGTGACTAAAGGCTCGAAAACGTATCGATAGGTGCAAATTCACTGAGTTTCGTGATCAATGGTTTCGGTTGTTGGGGTTTGCGATCCCGACGAATTTGTCGCACAACAAAGCAACGAGAGTACATATATTTAGAGGGGGCGAATCCCAGGCGACCGACACAGTGCGAGTATCGAGTATCAAGACATGGGAGGAGTGCTCATGTTGGTTACTCAGATGATACGTTAGAAGCAGCTTGTTTTGTAAACAGCCAAGTCGGTCTCTAGCCGAATCTTTAAATTGATCACGTTGTCGATGAGGATCAGTAGCATCATGAGCGCATCAGAATTAAGCGATTACAACATGTTAGCGGATTACGAGGCATTTGCCTCGTCCGTTGAGGCGATGATCGAAGACAACAAAGAGGGGCAGTTCGTTGTGATGCACGATGAAAAGCCCGTTTGTTACTTTGATTCTCTTTTAGAAGCGATGGATCATGCACTTGGAACCTACGGAAAAGAGAAGTTCATTGTTCAAAAGGTTGAACGTGTTTGGCCAGCCGTCCTTTATTCGCTACGGGTCTGAATTAGCGGCCTTCATGAGGCGTTGCCAAAATTTCTGAATCTAGATCATTTACCAGCATAGCCTGACAGTCATTACGTGACCGGCATCGTACGGTTGAATCAAGTCTTGGATTCAGGAAGTATTTGCCTGATATCGCGACGAAAAACTCTCACACGTTAGCTTTAATGAGCACAAATCGAATAATTTGCACCATCTGCGAGGATATCGCCGATCACGTCACTGCAAGGGTTGCGAGACTCGACCAAAATTACTCTACGACGCGCTTTCTCGAATCTATAGGCTTACCAAGCAACAAGTAAAAGGAGGTCGAGATGTCACTTTCAGAGCAACTATCGCAGAATATTGGCGCATACGAGAAAATCGCTCAAGAACTTGAGGAACGACATCTGGGGCAATTTGCGCTTTTAAGTAACGGAGAATTCGTCCAAGTCTATGCCACTCGATCTGATGCGTTAAAAATCGGACGTGAGAAATTCGGTGAAGGGAATTTCTCTATAAAACAAATCGGTGGACGCTCTCTGTCTCGAGGTATTCAAACACTAAATATGAATGCAGCGTTGAAAAGATAAAGTCAATAGCACCAACGACTGAAGGCAGGTTCGTCAATTGCAGGATGCAACTTGACCTAACCAATCCGCCACTCTGACCGTGTCCGTTACGATTGAGCCTAACAAACACGAATAATCCTGATCGCATCTAGTATCCAGTTAGTGACATCTGAGGACAGTGATCACGTTTAACCACACCTTCAACCCTCTTCGATGCCTATAGACGTAGTTCTCTCAGTACGGTAGTTTCTTGACTGCTTGACGCCACCCGATCAGGCGGTTAACCGTGATCATGAATACGCCGATGATCAGCAACGTATTCATGAACAGTGCACCAAATCTCGTATAAGGTGTTTTGCCTGACATCGTGAATATCTGACCTTCAATCGTCGTACGCATGAACTGATCGGCTTGTACGATGACTTCGCCGTCTGGTCCGACGATACCGGAGATGCCGCTATTAGCAGCTCTCACCACGTAACGTCCATGCTCACGGGCGCGCATTCGCGCCATCTCGAAGTTCTGATGAGGCGCGAATGAATCACCAAACCATGCATCCTCGCTGACGACCACGATCGCGTCAGCATCACTCTGACGCACTGCGTCACGAACATCGCGTTCGAAACTTGCTTCGTAGCAAATCGCTGGAACCAACTTGAGTCCAGCCACGTTCAGCGATCGATCTCCGTCTTCACCGACCTGAAGGTCTGAATACGGTACGTTCGCAAATCCGAGAATCGGTCGCAAGATCGAGGGGATCGGGACGTATTCCCCGAACGGTACCAGTCGAAGCTTGCGATAGTTCGCGTGATCTCCTCCAGCAATCAATAATGAGTTGTATCGACGTTCTTCATCTGTTTCGATGTATCCCGTCGCAATGTAATTGTGATTAGACGTAACGCGAACGAGCTCTAACGCTTCAAGCATGCTTGGCTGGCTGGTCGCAAATGCCGCTTCGCTCCACAGTACCAGGTCTTTCGGACTAAGCGAATGTGTCAACTGTGAATACAGCCGAAGCGACTGGCTACGACGTGCCATCTCCCACTTTTCCGTTAATGGAATGCTGACTTGCACGATGCCGACCTGACGCGGTTCAAGCCGCTCGGTGTAGTCGAACAACGCCAATCCAGCACAAAGCAAAACGACAACAGCTCCCGCCGCTAACGACAGCCAGCCTGAAACCAACGTTGCAGCAATAAAAGCGATCGCAAAACTCATTCCCTTCACGCCAAGAATCGGCGCTAAGCCATCGAATGGCGTGCTGATGAGCACGTAGCCGGCATCAAGCACAGGGAAGCCAGTCATCAGTGAGCTTCTGAGCCACTCGTACGCGAGCCATACAAACGCAAACTGAAGACAGCGGTACAGCGGAATATCTAACGTCGGGTATCTCCGGAGAGTTCGTGGCGGAACGTGTGATGCAACGCCTACAAGCCCGGTGAGCAGAGCAATGAGACAAACGAACAGCGCAACGTACGCACCGGCAGCCAACCAGTGAACGTCCCCGTATTGCTGAATCGAAACATAGATCCAGGAAGCACCGACGCCGAATTTCGCGACGCCGAATAGCCACGCATACAAGAACGCAGTTCGATACCTGCGAACCCGATTCAGGCTGTAGAAAAGTCCCGCAAGGGCCAGGATGGTGACCGGGAAATACTCAAAGGGAGCGAATCCGAGCGGATAAATCGCTCCGCAGAATAGCGGAAGTAGAAACGCGAGTTTCGACCCGCCTATTGGCCGTTCCTCGTTACGCGTATCTTGACTATGCGGCGTTCCGTCGCTTCGAGTACTTCGAAACGCACATCCCCATCTTTGGTTTTCTCGCCCATGACGGGTACGTGACCAAGTTTGGTCGCGAGGTACCCGCCAATGGTGTTGTTCAGATCGTTCGACAGATCCGTTTCGAAGAACTTGTTGAACTCGTCGATCGACAAGTCCGCACTGACATCCGAATGTCCATTGTTCTCAGGCGTCGCTCCACCGTTGTCATGCACCATCAACGAAACGGCCTCTTCGCCTCGATCATGTTCGTCCTGAATGTCGCCGAAGAATTGCTCGAACACATCCTCCATCGTGACGAGACCAACGATCTGAGCGTATTCGTTCTCCACGACAGCGAGATGCACTCGCTCTCTACGAAATTCCTCTAATAACGCGACGATGCCTTGGTCCTGCGGTACGACCTTGACGTCTCGTCGCATCGCGTCGAGGTCGAATTCCCCAACGGAATTGCCACCTGGAAGTGACGCAAGAAGGTCTTTAACGTAGACCAATCCGATCACCGAATCAGGATCATCGCCGCGTAGTGGATACCGAGAATGGCCTGTTTCCTTAATGACGTCGAGTACATCCGCGAGCGTCATGTCCTTTGACAGGGAAACGACCCGCGAACGAGGTACCATGATGTCGTGAGCGTTTTTCGTCGATGTCTCGAGCAGGTTTCCGATTAACGGAATGACCTCCTGATCGAAATCATTCCCGACTTCAAACACCTCATCGACCAGACTGCGGAACTTCCGCTCGAACGTTAAGTCAACGCCCTTCCGAACCGCACCGCGAAAAAGATTGCGCACACGTTTGGTGTATGGCACGCGTTGTTCGGTTTCACTCATAAGGATTTGTCACTCCGACCGACTTGAGTAAGGCGACCTCTTTACCTTCCATTTCACTGGCATCCTTGTCATCAACGTGATCGAAACCACGCAGATGCAATACACCATGGATGACTAAATGCGCCAGATGCGCATCCAGGCTCTTCTCTTGTTCCTCCGCTTGTGCCTTTGCGATATCGACACAGATCGCCACGTCACCTAAAACGTTGTCTTGTTGTGCCGGGAACGACAGGACGTTCGTTGGCTCGTCGATGCTCCGAAACTTCTCGTTCAATCGTCGACTTTCATCCGTTGTCACAAAGTTCAAAAACACATCGCCTTGACTTTCTTCACTAGCTAATTCGATCCAATCCCGTAGCTTCGACTTGCTCGGGATATCGACACCCCTAGGAAGATTAATCACGATTTCGCGTGACACGGAATCCACTTGAGTTGATGTCGTCATATTACTGTTGTTGCCGATCATCTTGTTCATATGCATCGACGATGCGTTGCACGATCGGATGCCGCACGACATCTCGCGAATTAAATCGTGTGATGTGGATACCCGGAATGTCCTTGAGCAGCGGTATCACGTGAGCTAATCCCGATCGCTGATCTTGTTGATTACCGCCCAAGTCAATCTGGGTAAGGTCACCCGTGATCGCTACTTTCGAACCGAAGCCAATACGCGTCAGGAACATCTTCATCTGGGCGATCGTGGTGTTCTGACTTTCATCCAGGATGATGAACGCCTCGTTGAGGGTGCGACCTCGCATGTACGCAAGCGGTGCAATCTCGATGACTTTTCGATCAATCAACCGTTCGACCCGTTCATTGCCAACCATTTCAAACAATGCGTCGTACAACGGCTGCATGTAAGGATCGATTTTCTGTGTCAAGTCGCCCGGTAGAAAACCGAGTTTCTCGCCTACCTCAACGGCTGGTCTTACGAGGAAGATGCGCTTTACACGGTCACTTGCTAGTGCTTGTACAGCACACGCAACAGCCAAGTACGTTTTTCCGGTCCCGGCGGGACCGATGGCGAAATTGACGTCAATGTCGTCCGATTGCAGGTCGCGTACAAATCGCGTCTGCCTTGGACCACGTGGGCGAACCGTTTTCTGCCAGAGTCTAAGGTGGGTACTCGCACCGTCGCCGTCACTGTCGCCGTTCTTCGAAAAACCATCGACGAGCTCCGTGACACCCGCTTCCTGCAGATATAGATGTAGTGTCTTAGCGTCGAGAGTCGCGCCGCCGCCTATCTGAGCATAGAGGTGGGTGAGTAGCGCTTCGCCTTTGCGTACGCCCTCTTGAGGACCTTCAAGCTGGAAGTCATGACCGCGGTTTTTGATATGTATGCCTAACCGCTGTTCCAGCTGCCGGATATTTCTGTCAAGTGGCCCGCACAAGGTCGCGAGCCGTCCTGCATCGCTAGGTTGTAGGTTTAGAGATTTGGTTGACCTTGATTCGAGTGAATCGTCGCTCAAAAAGCGTTTGTACTCCTATGTTAGGACGAAGCGCGAATTATCGTAGATAAAACGCGTAAAAACGTGGCAAATCGTTTCGTGCGATTTGATGATGTTTGAATTGGATTCAGTGAATGGCTACCGGATTGATATACATCTGCACGGCACCGCGTACTTTGGCTTGTCCCAGAATGAACAGGAACTCATGGACTCCGTCTCGAACCAGTTGTCCTGTATTCATGGTCTCCAATATGAAGATGCCGTTCTCCTGCAACAAAATCACATGACCTTGGAACGGGCGATTTTCATGCTGTGGTGGTACTACGTCTAAACCCCATGTATCGGCACCGGCCGCAATCACGTTCTTCGAAACTAGATAACTGGCGACTTCCTCACTTTGACCCGGTTCCGCGGCAACCCAAACGTCCGGTTCCGCCACAAGTTTCGCATCGGTCCAACCCGTATGAAACAGCACGACATCCCCTTCTTGAATGGGTGTACCTTGTTTTTCCTCAACGGCTTGCACGTCTTCGACCGTGAACATCTGACCTGCGTCCATCGACTCCACACCAAAATGTCCCGCCATATCCAGAACGATGCCACGTGCGACGATTGGAGGAACTGTCTCGATACCGAGTCTTGTTAAACCAGTGATCGTGGCGATGTCCGTGGAATCATTGCAGTTGTAATACATGCCGTCCGGATCACCGATGTGACCAAGCCCATCAAGTTGAGAACCGATACCGAACCAACCTGAAATGATGTCATCGTTGTAGGTCATGTTCGGGTACGGTTGACCTTCATGTTGCTGCCCCGGTTGCACGACGTACACATTCATACCTCGAGGCGGGAATGCAGGGGTCGTACTATCGATCGTAATCCCAAGACTGTACACCTTGCCTTCTTTGATGAGGCTGGCGGCAGCAAGCACCGACTCTGCGCTCATCAGATTGAGATTGCCGATTTGATCGTCAGCACCCCACTTCGACGGTACGCATTCGTCTTCAGCGAGTGTGACTGAGGCGCAGATTAGTGCGCACAAAGGAAGGACCGACTTCAACATCAGATGGCTCTTAAAGCTACATTGTTTGATAAGCATATACGCTCTCTCACGAAATTTTGATTAAGAGCTGCTGGGTTAGACTAGACGGCGACGTGTGCGTCAACCAATTCGCCTCGGAGTGAATTCGGCAATGCTTCGTCGATTCTCACTTGAGCGAAGTCTCCACCTGGATCGCCAGCGAAGTTAACAACCCGATTGCATTCGGTGCGACCCTGCCATTGGTTCGGGTTTCGCTTGGACGTTCCGTGTACGAGCACCGTCTGTTCGGTGCCAATAAGCCGATCACCATGCCTTTCTGCCTGGAATCGAAGTCTGTCCTGCAAAGACTGTAAACGTTCTTTTTTAACGTCGAGCGGGGTTTCGTCGCCGAGATCAGCGGCAGGGGTTCCGGGTCGTGCACTGTAGATAAAACTAAATGACGTGTCAAAGTCGAGCTCTTCGACTAGATTCATGGTCCGCTGAAAGTCATCTTCGGTCTCACCTGGAAATCCAATGATGAAATCAGACGAAAGCGCGATCGTCGGTCGAACCTTCCTCAGCTTCCGAATCTTGGACTTGTATTCAAGGATCGTGTGATTGCGCTTCATCGCGCTAAGCACACGGTCAGATCCGGATTGAACGGGCAAATGCAGGTGATTGACCAATTTCGTTTCATTGGCAAACGCTTCGATCAAATGATCACCAAAGTCATTCGGGTGCGAGGTCGTAAAACGAATCCGTTCGATGCCGTCGATTTGCGCGACGTAGTGGATCAGTTCCGCTAAGTCAACTTGAGCACCGTCAAGATCGCCGCGGTACGAGTTCACGTTCTGACCCAGCAAGTTGATCTCGCGAACTCCCTGCTGCGCGAGACTCACAACTTCACGCATGACGTCACTCACGCCACGACTTACCTCGGGACCGCGTGTGTACGGCACCACACAAAACGAGCAGTACTTGCTGCATCCTTCCATGATCGTGACGTACGCTGAAACGCCACCGGCGTTCGGTGTCGGTAGTCGATCAAATTTCTCAATTTCAGGGAAGCTGATATCGACAACCGGAGTCAATCGCTTGCTCGCTTCTTCGATCATCTCTGGTAAACGATGCAACGTTTGCGGTCCGAACACCATGTCGACATAAGGCGCACGGTCTGCAATCGCAGAACCTTCCTGACTCGCGACACAACCACCAACCCCAATGAGTAGATTCGGGTTTGATTCCTTCAGACGACGCCATCGACCGAGTTCGTGAAAGACCTTCTCCTGCGCCTTTTCACGTATGGAACAGGTGTTTAGCAGGATGACATCGGCTTGGGTTGGATCGTCTACGATTTGTGCGGCGTGGCTTTCACGGAGCAAATCGCCCATGCGGTCCGAGTCATACTCGTTCATCTGACAGCCATGTGTCTTGATGAAGAGATTCATGCGATCAACGATCAATCAAGTGGGAAGCCGCAAGTGTACCTATGAATGGGAGTTATAACCTTGACTAAACAACCGACGGTTGCCGCCTCGATTCCATTTGACGGATCATCGGACCAACCAACGTTGCAGCCCTCTCCCGTCCAGCTGCGCCACTCCCAGACGCCATGTTCAAGGCGGCATTGACATCC
>JAJECH010000034.1 GCA_022822135.1 Pseudomonadales bacterium | reverse complement strand
CCAGGCACTCGGCAATCGGACGCCGGTCGAGGTATACGAAAATGACTTAAAGAAGGCGAAACATGCCGCGTAAATAGGTTTCGTCGAAAATGTTCACCACCCTCATGGGGGTGGTGAAATGGGTTCGATTACAGCTTAAATCCATCGAAGAGCTGTCTCACGAAACTGCATCACCTGTAAGTTACGGAGAGCATCGTTAATAATCTTGAAAGGATGCAAGGCGTAATTGCCGGGATTCAAGAAAACTTGAATCTTGTGATGGAATACGCCGAAAAGACGCAGGGGAACACCAAGCAACTAAGTAAGGATATGGAAACTACCAAGCGAGATGTTGATAACTGTTACGAGTTGGTCAAGGTCGTTCAGGATCAAGTTAGCCAGCAAGAAACCAAGTACGTTACAAAGAAAGCGTTAGTCGAGTAGGGTGGAACTTGGAACGAGATAACTACCTGATTGAATTTACCCTTGAATCGGCAGAAGCGGCGATTCGTCCGTTTAGCACTGCCGATCTAAAACTAGAAGGTTACGAACACAGGACGATACAAGAACATGCTGGAATGTGAGTTGATGCTGATTAAATCAACGGGAAGCAATTCACGGCGGCGATGTACTAATCCAGTATTTGACCGATTCGGGGCATAACCGATTGGCGGAGTTGCGTGGCGGCAAGTAGCCATTTTCATTTCGGCGGTTTGTCAACTAATCGACATACTTCCCACGACAAACGAGCCATGGCAAATAGACGCACCACGATCTTTGGACACCACAACCTCGTGGCATAAATCGGACTTAGTAGGCGTTGAGGAAGTGTTAATTCTTGACAACTCGCGCGTACGGCTAGCTTTCTTAAATTACACACCCGTACTGACCGCCGCTCAAATCAATGTAATGTCTGGATTGAAGTCTAGAAATCACAGTGAAGCGGCATCCAGTTGGCGGAAAGAAGCTAATTCGTTCGACCTCCAAGACGGGCGGCGATTTTCTATCCAGCATTTCAGTTTAATTTGGGACGACCACGAGATGTGATTAAGTAGATTCTCGACGTGTTGCCGCCAGGGATGACTCCATGGCAGAAGGTTCTATGGCCCTCTTCGGGCAATGGTTGGCGAGAAGGCGATAAACCTCAACTGCGATTGTAGGATCCGAAGCTGGTTGTAGAGGCTGCACAGCGGCTATCGCTTTTCGCGTGGTTGAAACCTCTCTGGATCAAGTGCGCGGACCGCCGACTCAACTTCGCATTGACAGATGTGTCAATGAAGAGAGCACCAATTTAAACAAGCATCTAACCAATTGAATCAACTTGCTCCGTTTTCGTCGTCGATCCTTCGTTTTATTCGATTGGAATCGACGGGCGGCGTGTTGCTCATACTGGCAACGATTCTTGCCATGGTGGCTGCGAACACTCCACTCGCTGATGCTTACTGCTTGCTTCTCGAGACGCCGCTCGTGGTCACGATTGGTGGTGCGGGCATCGATAAGCCGCTCCTATTGTGGGTCAATGATGGGTTGATGGCGATCTTCCTCGTACTGATCGGGCTCGAGATCAAGCGTGAGATGTTCGAAGGCGAGCTGTCGTCTCTTGATCGCGTCGCGCTCCCAGCGATTGGGGCTGTGGGTGGCATCCTTGCTCCTGCATGTATCTACTCCATCTTGAATTGGCAGGATACCCCGGCGATGGACGGTTGGGCGATCCCAGTTGCGACCGATATCGCATTCGCACTCGCTTTACTAGGTATGTTCGGTACGCGCGTGCCCGTCGCGCTGAAGGCATTCCTACTCGCGTTAGCGATCTTTGATGACATGGCGGCGATCGCGATCATCGCGATTTTCTACGCCAATGACCTGTCTCTCAGTATGCTGATCACCGCGTTCGTAGCAGTGTTTGCTGCCATCGGCTTGAATCGATTGCGCGTCACGCTCCTTTCACCTTACGTGATTGTTGGCGCGGCGTTATGGGTTGCCATGCTCAAATCTGGCGTTCACGCGACGCTTGCTGGTGTCTTAATCGCAATGTGTATTCCATTACGTGACGATAAGGGGGAATCACCCATGGGTCGATTAGAGAATGACCTGCACTATCCGGTCGCGCTGGTGGTGTTACCCATCTTCGCGTTTGCCAATGCTGGTATTTCGTTCGCTGACATCGGCATTAGTGACTTAACCAATGCAGTGACGCTTGGGATCGCGCTCGGGTTGTTCCTCGGCAATCCGATCGGCATTCTCAGTCTGATCTTTGTGGCGACGCGTCTGCGCCGATTGAGGTTACCGGAAGACGTTACCTGGTCGCAACTTACCGGTACTGCGTTCGCGTGTGGGATCGGATTTACCATGAGTTTATTTATGGCAAGTCTCGCCTTTGAGCATGCCGATGGATCGTTTTGGGCTGCGGATAAACTAGGCATCCTTATGGGGTCGATCGCATCCGCGTTGGTTGGTGGAATCATTCTGGCCTTCAGCTTACCCAGAAATACGCGCGAACGACAAGGATGACTGAACATTTAGTACTGGATTCAGGTTATTTCACTCATTCATGATGCCGTCACACGCTCGTGCGCGGAGACAGCGTGGTATTTGATGTGTCGATCCTTGCGCGGGTCGCTACGAATGGTGTTAGGATCCTGAGATTGCGTTAGTCACGAGTCGCGAAAACACATTGCTTTAATAAAAGCGCTTAGTGGAGATTTTCGGGCCACGGTCAGTTGTTAAGCGCATCGTGAAAGTACGCATCTTGGATTGACTAAAGCCTCGCATATTTGTCCAATCCATTAGTGGATACGAAATGGTTATATTGTTGGAGATCATCCTTGCGCCGCTTTCAATTCGTACTTCTGTTGCTCGTGGCTAGTGCTGCGAACGCATACGAAGAACCCGAGTATGAGGTTCTTCAAGAGACCAACGACTACGAAATTCGAGAGTATGCGCGCTATCTCGTTGCGGAGACTCGTGTCAACGGCGACTTCGACCGCTCCTCCGGTAGTGCCGCATTTCAATGTCTCGCAGGCTGCATCTTCGACGACAATCGACGCGTGACACCCATAGACCAGTAAGATGCAGACTCCGTGTCAATGAAAATGACGGTTCTTGTCACTCGAGAACGGATCGAGGACGAAGACGGAAGAACGACTGCCTAGCGTTTCGTGATGGAGCGCGCCTACGACAGAGAAACGTTGCCGTTACCTAACGACGATCGTGTCACGATCTCCGAAGTGAAACGTGACAAGTTTGCGGCATTGCGGTACCGCGAACGCATCACCGAGGAGCGGTTCAAGGAGAACGCTGAAATCCTTGTTACGTCACTCAAACGCGATGGACATGCGGTCATCGGTGAACAGATTTCGGCAGTCTACAACGGTCCATTTGCGCCGCCGTTCCTACGACGTAACGAAGTCTTGCTCAGGTTCGCGAACGAGCGAAGGGAATAGTAGCTCGTCAGTTACAGAGCCGTTTAACGTTGGAACGTCCCTCAACCTTCGGGTTTTATGCAGCGTAACGGATTCGAGTTGTCTCGCAATCTGCGCTAATGCATAGTCTTTACGGACTCGTAGAGTTTGCTCCTGCACGATGGACGCTTCAAGCTCGTAGCCACCCTTCGCGTTGCTAAAGCCGCTCACTTCGATGTAATACGTACCCGCTTGGATTTCACGCTCGATGCGAAAATTTCGCTCGTCGCCATCATCATAATCCTGAGCTAAGTCAGCGCCGTCCGCGTCGGTCAGTGCTCCAGACGTGTCCGTTCTTCCAGACGTGAGGATGCGGAGCGTCCCTGCGACATCTACTTCAACTTAAAAAACATCCCGGTCAGTGTCGCGTTCAAGATACCCGATCGTTGAAGCAGGAAGCGCGCCAAGTTGTGTAGCGTCATCTCCAGTGTCACCGTGGTCGTCATCGGTGCAATCTGGTAGCTCAAGCAAATCCACGTCAGATTCCGTCAGTTCCCGAAGCGACGGGGGCACGCATCCGACAAGTGCATTACCTGAAAGTCCGAGCAGTGCTAACCGCTCAAGATCCGCAAGACTTCGTGGAATCTGTCCAGTGTCCTCATTGTCTTCAAGAAACAACTCTACGACGCTTTCGAGATTCGCAAGCTGGACAGGCATATGTCCAGACAGTCGATTCCGCTGCAGCGCCAAGGTCACTAACGCTTTCAGCAGTCCTATTGAGGGCGGGATCTCGCCGGAGAGTTCGTTGTCCGAAGCCAATATCTGTGATAACCATTGAAGGTTCCGAAATGACGAAGGTATGCTCTCGGTGAGTCCATTGTTTTCAAGAGACAACGTGCGTAACTGTTCGAGCTTACCGAATTCAGACGGAATCCTACCCGTCAGTTCGTTGGTGGATAGGTTTAACGTTTCTAGTTTTGACAAATCACCAAGGCTAGTAGGGATCGCGCCGTCCAATTGGTTGTCTGAACGGTTCAGATACTGAAGGTTCGTTAACGTCGCCAGTGTATCTGGAATTTCGCCACTCAGTCGATTTCCTGGCAAATCGAGCGATATCAGACTTGATAGGCTGTCGAAAACAATGGCGGGATGCATGAAAAAGCCCCGAAGATAGATACTCAGTCGGGGCTTCAAGGTTTAGGATGATGAGCAAGGTGTGTCGGTTAGCCATGAACCATCCTGTGCCTATTTTACTGAACCACGGACGCGGTTGTATTCGTAAATCTCGATGATCGTACCTGCAATAGATAGTAACCAGAAGAGGACTAACCATGCCAGATTCAACCATGCTGCAATTAACTGAGAGTCGATCCCCACGATAATCAGGATGGCGTGACCGCCGCCCCAAATCATGTTGACTATCATGCCGAATCGCCACCCCGCATAGAACGATCCGATTGGCCCAAGAAGAAGGGTTAGCAGAATCCCGACCGAATAACGTTTCTTGGGGCTAAGTCTTTTCATCTCGGAAGCGGGCGCGGTCGGCTAGATGCAAAGCGGTAGAACGGAGTCGCCGTTATGACCGCGCCCTAGCCGATTGTACCAATACAGTAGCCATTGGTCGAAACACGCCAAGCGTCGCCTAAATCCCCTGATAAGTCTGTAGATTCGCTCGGCGACGTTTCGTAGCATCGTTTCGGGGAGCCGTGTTAATGTTGGCTGAGCTGATTGGTGTTGATCGAGTTCGATCCGGCGGGTGTTTACGGTTTGATGGCGTGTCAAGTGTTCATTGGACGAGCTGTCGACGTGTGAGATCCGAGTCGGCGTCAACGCACTTATGCACATAGGCTCGGAAGTAGGTTTAGTGAGCCGTGAACGTGGCGTTCATCCTGGTGCCAACGGTCACCATGCGTCATGGATGTCGCACGCCTGCAGCAGCCAATTGAGTTTCGGGTTGCTCTTGCTGAAGGCGAGACGGCCACGACTGGCGGACCGCGTCAATTTCGCGACGGTGCCGATGACGTCACGGATCAACGGTCGCAGACTGTAGGACCATGCGTCCTCTGGCAACATGCCGTATTGGGTCGCCACGAACAACTGCTGCGCGATCAGGCCGCACATGTAATAGAGTTGATTGCCGAGAAAGCTCCCCGTCGGTGGATAATGCAGGTCCATCTCGTGCAACGGGCCTTTAAACCGGGAGTGTCAGAAATTACGTGTACAGTTGAATCCCTACCTTCCTTGGTGTAGGGATGTTGCCACCTGTCAATGGGTCGTTTCATATTGATTTTAATTACCCCGGTGATTACTCGAATCGATCCTCGAAACAGATCGCGAATTCCCGTTGTGCCGCTGACCAGTCCTTGAGCGGACCGGTCCATGTTCGCGTGGCTTCGCGCAGCACCAGGTAGATCAATTTGCTGGCGACGCGGTCCCGTTGCTTACATGGCTCGAAGTCGTCCATTGCCGTCAACAACCCGAGACGATGGGCTGCCTGCGCGACGAACGCAAGACCCGCCAGCGGCGTCACGTGCTCATCCGTGAAGTCCAGTTCGAGTCGTTGATGGGCTTGGTGTACGCTTCTCATTCACGCACCCTTGGGGTGGCTTGTTATTGAAGCAGGTCTTAAACCTATAAATCGCGAAAAGTGCGCGTTTTTCTTGGCGAACGTGAACTGAACGCTACCCCGCGACCACCAAACGACGAAATTAACCGGGGATTAAGGGAAGTATGTTCGTACCTTTTCGGTGACACTCCGATGATCTACAGTACAGTTTTGATATACTATACGGATAACCAGCAATAACCGACCTTAAATATCCCTCGATCACGAACGAAGGAGCATGTGCTTATATGCCTACCACGTCATCGAAAGCTACTAATCGATACGCTGAATTACCAGTCGAACAAATCACTTGTTATGCGAACAATCCCAGGGTGACCCGGAATCCTGAATACGAGCGGATCAAGCATTCGCTTGAGAAGAACGGTTTCGAGTCGCCGCTCGTCGTAACGCAGAAACCTGGCGATAAGAACTACACGTTGCGGGCTGGTGGAAACACTCGCTTAAACATCGCGCAGTCGTTGCATGACGCTGGCGACGACGCGTTCGCGAAGTTGCCTTGCATCGTGAAGCAATGGCCAGGTGAAGTCAACGTATTGGTTTCCCATCTACGGGAAAATGACATGCGCGGGAACTTGATGTTCATTGAACGCGCATTAGGCGTCATGGAATTCGCGAAGTTGACAACGCCACCCGACGCGGAGCCACTCTCACAACGCGAGCTTGCCCGACAGCTCAGTGAACTTGGCTACGCAGTGAGTCAACCGGTGATTTCGGCGATGGATTACGCAGTCAACCGACTCTATGGTCTGCTGCCGACAGCCCTTGAACACGGCATGGGTAAGCGGCTGGTTGCGGCGGTGCGTTCACTTGAGCATTGTGCAGTCAAGATATGGGACCGGCAGTGTCCAGAAGAAGCCGGTGAATTCACCGACCTTTTCAGCGAGCTGGTCAAGAACTGCGATGACGTCACGTTTGACCTTGAGGATCTCACAACGAACGTTGCCAACGAAATCGCGGTCGCTGCGGACCTCGACATTAATGGCGTTCTCTTCATGCTTGATGCTGAGCGCGCCGGTGAACCGATCGAGCTCGAACAATACGCAACCGTCGTATCGGACGAATCGCGTAAAGATGAAGAACCCGCTGAGAAGCGACCCTTCAATCTCGACCGCACATTACAGAAATCTAGATCATCCGCGCTAGAAGCGTGTGTCGCGCTAGCAGAACGGTTTGAACTAAGTGACTGTGTCCATGTGATGATTGACGCCAGGTTTGGCTACTGCATGTGCGAGTTACCGAAGCGGAACGCCACCAAGGTTCAAGTCGGCGTATGGAAAGTGCTCGCTACGGCGTGTGATCAAGTACGTGCGTCGAAACGTGTGTTGAAGCAGATCATGAATCCAGGGTCGCGTCTCGCCGAGGTGATTGAAAAAGGGCGTGCGATCGACGCATACGGCTCACTAGCCGCATTCGATGTTCTTGATTGCGGTGATCGATTGTTGCGTGCACTTGATGACTCCGATTGGAATCACGTTGTGAACTTGCTCGGTTCGTATCGGCGAATGCGCCAGCTCGCCGACGAACACGGACTGAATCTCTGGAGGGCGTAGCTGATGAACACGAAAGAAGGTCGTTTGGTTTGCGCCGTTCTAATGTACGCGATGCGGTGCGTCGCGGAAGGGGATGTACGTTCGTTACGACGTATCCAATTCGGCGAAAAGGAAGTCGAAGCGCTCCGCGACTTGCAGATGTTGGATTTGTCCCGAGTTGAGTCGATGAAAGCACATTGCCTGTCGGTCTCGCTTAATCGGCAAGTTTTTTGGCCGATGATCGATTTACTCAAGCGCGAACGGAAAAACGATGAGCTACTAAACGAGCTGATCGAGAAGGATGCGCCGTTTGACATGCTCCACGACTTATTCGGTCTATCGACTCGAGAATACGCGGCTCGACGACATCATTTACCGATAAACCTCGGTAAAGGTCGCCCACAACTCCCAGAACGCGAGGTTGAGGATGAGCTATACGCCGCGTGGCGAAAGCTGGTCGATGGTCGAGGCAATTTTGATTTGAACGGGTCTGACTACCTTGACTTGCACACACAAACTGGCGTGACTATTCGAGCAATTTGGAGTCTGGTATCAAAATGGACGCAGGAGGAATCGAGATAGGCGTCGTACGAGCTTGGTGTTTGATAACCCGGTTATCACCGCGTGGAGAAGGTGTCTGATAACCCGGTTATCACCGAGGTTCGAAAGAGTACCTCGCTGTCTGACCATGATTTTTAGCAAAGAAAGGGACTGATAACCCGGTTATCAATCCTTGTAGTAGCCGACTGATAACCCGGTTATCAGTATGCGGTAGGTGGGCCAGATAAGTGCGTTTTAAAGGGCGTCATAACCCTGACTACACAACCGAAAGGTGCCGCGTAGATTCCATTTCATGGGTCATCGGACCAACGAACGTTGCAGCCCTCTTCCATCCAGATATGCGATCGAATCAACTCGAATTCACATCTGTGGGAAGCATTGCGCAGGTTGGCACGGTAGAGGCGATCGCACGACAAAAGAAGTGGTGCCGAAAAATGAGATAGTTCTGACGATTGGATTAGGATTTGTGGGACCCGTGATGTTTGATACACGTGCGAGACACATGATCAGCAAGCGAAGTCGATGCCGGTTCACCCCAGCGTTAAAGTTCAAGCGTTGAAAGGCGAAAAGACATTAGCGGAACTGTCATCACGGTTTGAGATTCAGGCCTCGCAGATTCAATACTGGATGAACCAGTTGATCGAGAACAGGCGGGAATGGTTGCTCTTCCACGAGTCAGTGGTGAAGCAACCGCCGTTTCCCTGTGAAGTTGGTCGCCGCGATCACACCTGCAGACTGGTCAGTCCGCCTACCCGCATGCGAAGGTTCGGGTCTAGCCGCCGAGATCCTCGACCGCGATGGAGGGGAAGTGTTCATGCGTGATCTGGTGGGGATGGAGTTGTAGGGTGGTGGAACCCTCTCTAAAATCAGTTTGCTATGTCTGAAAAGCCTCTAGAGTTACAGCGTCCGTATCGCGATGAAGAAGCGCGAGCGAATCTTCTTTCGTATATCAACAGTCAAGATCGCGGCGGACCTCCTGTTTTCGTAGGCCGTCAGGATATTTTTCAGCGTCTCGCACAAGATGTAGAGGAGTGCCGCTCGAACACACGCGGGTCGACTTGTTATACACGGGTTATCCAAGGGGCGCCCGGGGCTGGCAAAACGAGCCTCATCGAGGAAATTAAGGAACGACTGGACAGAGGGTTAGGTGAATCGAAACGAACCCATGATGCGGTCGTGGTCGTCGGATTTGATGGTGGGGATTTCTTTCGAGAAGCTTTCGTGGCGAACCAGATCATAGAAGCGTATACCGGTGAGGATTTTGATGTTCAGAAAGAAAAAGCATCTTCTAAAGGTGTACAAGCGGGAGCTGGTGGATCCCACTTATCTTACGAGAGTGTGAGTAGGGAACGATCTTTAGAACAACAGATTCAAAGCGCAGGCAGTCTGTGGAAACCAGTTATAGAAAACATCCCGGTCGATAAGGATGAGACTGTATTTATTTTTTTGATAGACGAAGCACAGAACATCCGGGGTGTAGATAACGAAGACGGTAAAAACCATATCGTTATGAACCTTCATAACGGATTTGATACGACTCGCGGTCTTAAGATCGTACCGGTATTCGTCGGCCTTTCAGATACCAAATCTGAATTGAAAAAACGCGGTGTATCGAGACTCCCAAGATCATCATCACTTCCGTTAGGGTCTTTAACGCAGGATGAATCTGAGGAACTGGTATCAGGGTGGATGCACCATGAACCGTTCGGATTCGAAAACCTATTCTCTAGTGACGACATCAGCCGGGTGTCCAAAATGATCGCCGTTGCAAGCGAAGGTTGGCCACGCCACGCTAATACCTATTTGAGCGAGCTAGCTCGATCTGTTCTGGAGTATGGCGCTGGCGATTCTCTGATGCTTGATCTAGACGAAGTATTTGATCGGGGGCATGAACATCGACTTACGTTCTACGGTGAAAGGGTTTCGTCAGCGGGATTAGGTACCTATGAGGATGTCATTCGCGCCGCAACGAAGCAATCCACAGACGGGGTTGTTTTGAGGAGTACCCTCCGCACGATCGCTCAGGACAAATATCACCTACCTGCTCTCGGCATTGATGCTCTTCACGAAAAGGCTGTGGGTGCCGGAATTATTGAGCAAATATCTGAATACGATAGCAATCAGTTCCACTACCCAATCCCTTCCTTCTATACGTATATGCAGTGTGATCTCGCTCATGTACGTGAGGAATTTCTCAGAAAGATGCGACAGCAGATGGACGCGCACTCGCACCTATGGCCAGAGCCTAAAGGTCTGACGCGGTAGATCGCTAAAGCCCGAAACTCAATAAAGCTGCGGCGTCCATGCACCGATGAGGATGGTCGTAGGCAACTGGAAGATTACCCAAACCGCGCAAAAAGCTCCTTCATTCATGGAGGGAGGATGTCAAAGTTCATCGACATGAAGGCTGGTAGTGGAGAGAAATTCAAAGCCGAAATGCGCGATTAAATAGACGCTAATTCACACCTATGGTCGGAATCGAAAGAGTTGGCGCGGTAACGCAGGATATGACAGGATATAGACAAATATTCGTTTATTGTATAACTATTCTAAAATGCAGCTGACGACAATCTATTCAGGACACCGACTATGAGCGCGATAGTGACGCAGGACTCGTGGCACACCGGCGTACGAGAAACACGGAAAGCCAAGGGTATTTCGCAGCAAGCAATGGCACAGGCCACGGGTATTCGCCAACCACGTATTTCCCAGATCGAGAACGGGTTGGTGGATCCAAAGCTGTCTGAGGTTCTTTCAATAGCAAAAGTACTGGGGATTGCGTTCGCCTCGTTCCCCGACGGTTTCACGGAATCGGTCGAGTACACCATCAAGGATTGCCTGGTTCTGGAGGAACGAAAGAACGGCCCCCGCACGATCCCAGAGATCATCTTGGGAGATAGGGCATATCTGTGAGAGATTCTCTGGGAGTACACCTTCATGGAATCGCAGTTGGTCATGTCATCAGATTGGATGACGGTAGGCTCTTATTCGAGTTTGACGATCAATATGTGAACGATCCGAATCCCCCCGTGTTGAGCCAGTCATTTGTGAAAGAAGACGGAGGCGTTAGGACGCCAACACGAGCTGCCGCTGCCGGGTTAGTCCCACCGTTTTTCTCGAATCTTCTACCGGAAGGATATCTTCGCACATATCTCTCGAGATTAGCAGGTGTGAGTGAACAACGGGAATTCGAGATGCTCGAACTGCTCGGCCGGGATCTCCCCGGCGCGGTCGTAGTCCATCGAGAAGAGGGTGGTGGGAAAGCTCCGGCTGAAAACGATAGATTCGATGAGGATGAAAATTCAAAACCCTTGCGCTTCTCGTTAGCAGGGGTACAACTTAAATTTTCTGCGGTTGAACGCGCGGGTGGTGGGTTAACGATACCTGCGCAAGGGGTTGGTGGCGATTGGATCGTAAAACTCCCCGCGTTGCGTCACAAACGCGTCCCAGAAAACGAATATTCGGTTATGTCGATGGCACGGCGGGTAGGCATTCCTGTCCCAAAAATGCAACTTATGCCATTAGAGGAGATCGGCGGACTACCGCCAGAGGTCTTAGATCTCGATGAAACGCATGCCTTCGTGATACGTCGATTCGATCGAGAGTCTGAACAGCGCATACACATGGAAGACTTCGCGCAAGCGCTGGGTCAGAGACCGGACGATAAGTACACGACATCCTTGAATTTCACCGATTTAACACGACTCATCGCTCGGGTCTGTGGTGAAAATGACGTACTTGAGTTCTCCCGTCGACTGATGTTCAACGCTATTGTTGGCAACGGTGACATGCACTTAAAGAACTGGTCGTTTCTCTATCAGGATGGGCGTACGGCTGAACTCACGCGTGCCTACGATTTTCTCTGTACCACTGTTTATATAGAAAACGACGATGCGGCATTAAAGATCGGATCGACTAGAAAGTGGAATAAACTCAGCCTCGACGATTTCGGCTCTGTGGCCGAAGGAGCCGATGTTGATCGGCAGTCTTTTGTGGCAGCAGCGGTTGATACGGCTGTCCAGTTCAGGGACGTTTGGGAAGATGCCGTCAAATCACTTCCGATCGATCGCAAGTTGAAAAGCTGCATCGACCATCAAATGACGACCTGCCCCGCGATCAAGGTTGCGTTGCGAAAAACGATGCCTACGAGTCCGTCGCGAACCCCAGGTTTGGCAAGGGACTAAGAACGGGATCTCGTGCCGAAAGGCAGAGACGCGCTCGTGCATTTGAATGCGACGGGCCTATTCAGGAGTCATAAAAAACAAAATAAATACATCCGAAACGATACGGGATCGATATCTAGCATCCTGAATGCACAGACACAAGCGTTCGTGAACCCAGCAAAACCAATACGTTTGAAGACTTAATTCTTCGTTCGAAGATTGCGCTAATTCCATCAAATTCGTCCTTCAATGACAACGGACGAATTTATGGAGCAAGTGGCGCGTACCAATTTAAACGGTGCGGCGAACGAACAGAACTTCGGTGGTCCGCTCCACAGCGAACTTCACCTCGTGTTGCAAACGCGACATGCCCAGATGCTGGTGCGTGGTCGAGCGGTCAAGGACAAGCCACTGATTTCCGGTTTGCTCGCATTTGCCGATCGAATACGCCTGGTATGGCAAGCGGCAGCTGAAGGCGACCCGTATGCCGACTGGTTCCTTGTAAAGGTGCACGAAGCGATAGCCGTCGCGGAAGCTCGGATCGAGACTGAAATGAAGCAACTCCGTCTGCTACTGCAAAGCACGCGGACGCTTCAGGTTGCCGCGGCAGAAGTGAAGGAACCGTTCCGCATGGCGTTGCGATTCTCGACACCGTATGCGTATCGAGCCGCACGGATGCTGGGACAGTTCGACGAGCTCGCATGTCGAGCCTATACCGCGAAGCAGATTGGGCTGATCAGTGATGAGCAATGCGTGACGGTCGTTCGAGCGTGCGCACGCCGCGTCCGTTCGGTCTTCAATCAGCCAGCTCGTTTTCGCCGACTCGGTGTCACGCGTGATAGTGCAACCGACTCACATCCTGTCGGGCAACGCGCGGAAGAGCTGATGGGCGTCCTGCCGAAGGACATTCTGGCAGGCGAACGACGGGCACCGCTCGCGCCGCGAATTCGCGGAACCAATGCAAAAGAAATTCCACCTGTGATCCATGAGAATGCGAACGACCACGTGGTGTTCGAATGATCGACGGGATGACTCATATCGTGGCCGCTACGGATTTAGCGGTAGAGATGCCAACGGGTACTGAAACCGGCAGACAGCGCGCAGACTTTTTAAGTCGACGCGTGTACCTTACTTCTACGGCTTGCGGCTTTGTCCGCAACGCTTTCACAACGGCAATGCCATCTCGATGGTGTTGCCACCAACCATTGCATGAGGACGTGTGATGAAGACTCGCCAAGTGAGTTATTTCGATTTATTCACGACGGGAGTGGGATACCTGAATCGGGTCACGGAAGTGGCCATGGAGGAAGGGATGCCATTTCTCACGGTGAAAATCGCTGCGCTTCGGGGGCGGGCTGGTAACGTCAAGAAGACGTATTTCGATGCGAAAGTATCCGGTACGCAAGCGCACGAATGGGTGCGCATCTTGGCGGACGATGTCGCTCAAGGACGCAACGTTCTGATTCGCTTTAGGTTGAGCGATCTGGAAGGTGTTCCATACACCTCGAAGAAAGAGACCGATGAGGCTCAAACTCGCGTTAGTCTTCGGACGCGCTTGATTGGTGTCGATTGGGCTCGCGTGGACGGTCAGGTGATTCAGCCTGAGCGTCAGATCGCCGCTTAACTCTGAACTTACGCGAAAGCGTTTGAGTTTCAGAACTTCTACCACCCCTGCTGGGAAGGATCGCTTCCCACAGGGAGTCCCTTCCTGGCTTCACTTCCATCTGGAGGGAGCTATGTCGGGACACTTCGACGACGCTTCTAGCAACGGTGGAAACGGTTTCGGTTACTCCGGCTCACGAACCGGGGCAATTGCATCGGGACTCCTGTTGGATGTCTCCGATG
>JAJECH010000040.1 GCA_022822135.1 Pseudomonadales bacterium | reverse complement strand
GCTCCTTGATCAAGTTCGAGCGTTCGTAGGTACAGGCTCTTTGATCCCAGCCGAACTGCTATACAAACACCAACGAAAACGGTACGACCACGCCACTCTCCGTGCGGGATTGCACAATCTACATGGTCTTCGCCACGGGTATGCGCAACGTCGGTACGTCAAACTTACGGGTTGGTACCCTCCTTCAGGAGGCGGTCCAAAATCCAAGGAGCTCACGAAGATTGAGCAACAGATCGATCAGGAAGTACGACTAAAGATCAGTCGAGAGCTAGGTCACAACCGAATCGAAATAACACGCGTGTATCTTGGATAGAGCCGTTCGATGTCGTGTTCGAGATTTCGTCTTCGTTTCGACTTATCAGTTCCTCAGTAGAGAGACCGTATCCGCATGCATCCGCGACGATGACACAAATCTGCACTCGTACAAACGAATGAACCACTGCCGATGAGATCACACACGTTCAATGCGGAATGACGATTCTTGCCGAACGGCTTAGGCTTGAATCTTCAGCTTCAATCAGCGCTTCCATTTCACGGACCTGGCGGTCACTGAGGAACGATTGTCGCCTATTTGAGTAGAGAATTTCCCTAGCAGCCGTGACCCGATACTCCCGTGGCACGCGTTTAATGTTGGAAAAAAGCGCAGTACCGTCCTCATCTGCCCAACTGTTCAGCATAGAGTTGTAGTAACTCTCTTTCCGTTCTTCCGGAACCGTTTCACCGAAACTCAATGCTCGCTGGGGGTCGGTTGAGACCAACTCATGTCCAATATGGTTCTCTAAGATGAACCGATCCTCTTTATCGATCATTGGTAAATATTCCAGAGCATCTTCGATGTCCTGGCTAACTAGGCGTCTGGCGACCGCGACTATTAAGTCGCTTTTCAATTGACCTTCGTATTCGTGAGCAAACGAACGAGCCGATTCAAAGTCTTGGTCTAAATACGATCTGAATATTGGGTGCCAAATCCTTTCAATACTCTGAGGGCCGTCACTAAATCCGTCATTTATTAACCACTTAAACGCAGATTCAGCATCTCTGGACGACCAATTTCGAACAATCTCGTCTCGTGCCCTAACCTGAAGCGTTTGCGTATCTAGATTTCGTGCAATGCGAATTGCCTCCAGTGGAGCATTAATCGATATACGGCCGAGAGCCTGCACGGTTGCGTTTCCTCGAAACGTAGCCGGAATCAATGAGACCTCTTTTAGTACGCCTTCCGGGTCAACAGTTGTCCACTGTTTCAATAACGTTGACCGAAGGTTCTGAGATACTAAATGACTGTCGTACTCAAGCGATACCTCAAAGGCTTGACGAGCATCCATTCTTGACCAGGTCCGAAAAGTGTGTTCGGTTGCCTTTCTAGCGTCTTCTGTGTTATTGAATTCAGACACCACGCGCAAGACTGATTCAGGTGTCGCTCTTTTGCTTTGAATTGAGCTCCATATCAGATTGTTCAGCATTTGAGTCTTGAAGGTCGGCATCAGCGGTGACTCAACAATCTCAGTCAGTACATCTACACCTTCGGACTCAAACCAATACAGCGCGATGTGCATTAGGTCTGAGAAGCTCTCATTTGACGTATCTGTTTCGCGAATCCGATCATAGAACGCGGTTCTTGGGTTCGATCTGAATGCCTCTCCACGCATGGAGTTGACAACATTCGTCGTCCACGCGTCACTCGGCCCGATTCGCTCTGCAAGATTCTGACGTTGAGCCAACGGCAGATCATCGCTACGCCACATGACTGCTGACGCGGCCGCGACTTTAAATTGCGCCGGGAGTGACTCAATTGCTGCTACGGCACCCTCAATATCCCCCACGGTCCATTCATTAAAAATTGATCGTACCAACAGCGCCTTTTCCTCAACGCTTAGTTGAACCATCGATAGCGCCCGTTCGAGCGCTTTTGTTGGATTAGTCGCGGCGTACCGGCCAAAAATGATTGAAAGCGCCGCATTACGCTGATTCGTTGAAGAAATCGACAAGGACTCAGAGATGTATCGTTCAAGACCACCTTCGTCAGCATTTGCGAGCAACGCGTAGAGCGCCAAACTCTGCTCGAAATCGCTTCCTAATTTAGAAATTTCCAAGACGGATCTGACGTTAATGTACGAAAGACCTTCATCCTCTTGCTCAGCTTGAGAAGTAGCTGAGGATGGTTGAATCGCCATACGCTCGGACGTATCGAATTCAAGGGTTACGGCATGCGTGTCGCTGGGTTGTTCTCTCTCAATGAGGAGGAAGAAAATAGCGAATCCTCCAACGATAGCTCCGATGACCAATCCAGCAGTCAAACTAACCGTCAAGGTGGAACGATCACGCATCTCGTTGAATTTAGGTACCGACTTACCAAGATCGCGCGAAAAGCCCCTTCATTCATGGAGGGGATGGATAGCGCGGCATGCCTCGCTTTTCCATGCTGAAATCCGTTATGCGCGGTGGCTGATTTGTTATTAAACTCCCTGCCATGCAACGCCGACAAGCCTTCAAGTACGAACTGCGACCGAATGGGGCGCAGGTGCGACAACTGCGTCAGTTCGCAGGGTCGTGTCGGTTTGTCTTCAATCGCGCATTGGCGTTGCAAGAAAAACGGTATACGGACGGTGAGAAACACCTCAGCTACGTGGCGCTCTGTCGTCAATTGACGACCTGGCGCCATGCGGAAGACACTCTGTGGTTGTCGGATGCACCGTCCCAAGCGATGCAGCAAAAGCTCAAGGACCTGGATCGCGCGTACACCCATTTCTTCGCCAAGCGCGCGAAGTTTCCCCGTCGCATGAAACGTGGACGAGGGGACTCATTTCGTTATCCGGAGCCTAAGCAGATCAAACTGGATCAGGACAACCAACGTATCTGTCTACCTAAGATCGGTTGGGTGCGTTATCGCCACAGTCGGAAGGTGCTGGGAACGATCAAGAACGTCACGGTCAGTGGCTCGTACGACAAGTGGTACGTGTCCATTCAGACGGAACGTGACATGGATGTTCCCAT
>JAJECH010000047.1 GCA_022822135.1 Pseudomonadales bacterium | reverse complement strand
CAAGTGATCTGGCAGCCGCCGCTTGAATCCTACTCGGTCTCGAGCGACATGATAGCCGGCGGTCGAATCGCTTTCGACCCGGACGGGTACGTGTTCCTCAGCGTGGGCTATAAGAGCGACGACGGGATTCAGGACCTCGCCTCGCCGCACGGCAAGATCCACCGGATCGGGGACGATGGTCGAGTCCCTGCGGACAATCCCTTCGTCGATGTGCCCGGCGCGTTGCAGAGCACCTGGAGCTATGGCCACAGGACTCCGCAGGGCCTCGAGTTCGATGCGCGCACCCGTCGCCTATGGGGAACCGAGCACGGACCCCGGGGCGGCGACGAGGTGAATCTGCTGCTGTCCGGACGTAACTACGGCTGGCCTCTCTTCTCGAGAGGACAAAATTACGATGGCACACTGGTCAACTGGGATGGGCGCCACGGCACCGAGGTTTCGCTTGAGGACATCGAGCAACCCGTGGTAGATCTCACGCCGTCGGTGGCCGTGTCGGCATTCGTGGTCTATGACGGCGACGCTTTTGCCGCCTGGCGTGGGGATCTGCTGGTCGGCTCGCTCAAGGCAGCGGACCTCATTCGGCTCCGAATCGAGGATGGCAAGCTAGTCGAGCGGGAGATCCTGATCGAGAACCTGGCCCGGATTAGAGACGTCGAGATCGGCCTAGCGGGCGAGCTCTACCTGCTGCTCGAGCACGCCTCCGGCGGTCAAGTCGTTCGGGTCGCTCGCGCTCGACCGAGACGCTGAGCGAAAAAAGTCCGTGCTCGCCTAGGCATGCCCCGTGTGCCCGCTCAGAACTTCTCGGCAAGCTAAAACGGCATGGTCGAACGATGGCTGGTTTGGGCACCGAAGAGCCTGATTTCCTGCCACTCATCACCGTCTGCTTTTGATTGAGATTACAGAATCTGATTCCACTTGTCTATAAAACTCGCTCCATGGCTGGCGAGTGATGCCAAGGAATGGCATCGACCTATCTGACGTAGAGGGACTAGAGAGGGTGACACAAGCATCTTTTTACACGGACCACTGGAAGCGCATCGAGGATGAACGAATCGATCGTTACGAACAGATGTTTGTTTGGCGCGAAGGGCATGAAGCGTTGCTGAAGCCGCTTGACCTTCAACACGGATCTCGCGTTCTTGATTTCGGTTGCGGTCCGGGATTCGTGAGCATGGGCATGGCAAATCTCGTCGGAGCTAAAGGTCACGTATACGGCGTCGACCTAAATGAGCGATTCATCCAAGACGCATCCAATCGAGCGATCGATACTTCGCACGTTTCCTTTCACGCAATCAACGACGAGAAAATCCCGTTAGACAACAACGTGGTTAATCGCGCACTGTGTAAAAACGTACTCGAGTATGTACCTAGCGTGTCGTCAACACTTAACGAAATTCGTCGAGTTCTTGAGCCGGGTGGACGAATTCTCGTAATTAATAGTGATTGGCGATTTGTGATAGTTGAACCGTGGGGAGCAGAACGAACCGCGCGCTTCTTCGATGCAGCATCAGTGGCGTTCAAAACCCCTGAGATTGGAAGAGTGTTGCGATCTAGATTGCTACATTCGGGTTTCGAATCTGTGGATGTCTATATCCAAGCAGGCGTAGATACAACAGGTGGCAGTTTGTCGGTGCTCCGCAATATGGCGAGCTATGCATCCGAATTCAACTCGATGCCCTCTGACGAAGTACGTGAATTGATATCGGAAGTAGAAAGTGCTGTGGAAAACGGCAATTTCCTGTTCACGCTACCACAATTCGTAGTCACCGGCATCAATCCAGATAACTAAAGTGAGCCGCCGGAGTTTCTAGGAATACGATTGATCCAGTGCTATCCAGATTACTGCACTGAAGATCTAAGTTGCTATTGAGCCGCTAGCGCGTAAGCGTCTTCTAAATTAACAGCGACCAGACGCGATACACCTGCCTCCTCCATCGTTACGCCGAGCAAGTTGCCCGCCATTTCCATCGTCGCTGGATTATGAGTGATGACCACGAATTGAGTGTCCGTACTCATTCTGGATAGAAGTTCCGCGAACTTCACGACATTTCTCTCATCAAGCGGGGCGTCAACCTCATCCAATATGCATACAGGACTCGGATTGAGTTCAAAAAGTGCAAATACGAAGGCGATCGCAGTCATCGCACGTTCGCCTCCTGATAGCATGTTGATGGTCGAATTACGTTTTCCAGGTGGACGCGCTCGTACGATCACACCTGCGTGAAGAATGTCCTCCTCGGTAAACTCAATCGAAGCAGTACCGCCGCCAAACAGCGATTCGAATACCCGCGCCAGATTCTCATTTACAGCATCAAACGTCTTGCGTAAGTTCTGCTTTGTCTCTGTGTCGATGCGATCGATCGCTCTTCGAATCTCGCTCATAGTCGCTTCAAGGTCGAGGACATGCTTGTCGAGTTCTTCTTTCTCGGTAATGCGATCTTCTAAGTCAGTGGTCGCTCGATAGTTAATCAACCCAAGTCGATCCAGTCGAGCGGTCAATGTTTCTATCTCTTGCTCGACCGTCTCTACGCTAAACTCGGATTCGCCATCCGCATACTCAAGTGGGGTGTTTAGCTGCTCAAGCTCTGTATTCAGTTGCTCAAGCTCGATCGAGAGTCTCGTTTGTTGCGACTTGAGCTGTGTCAACGAGTCGGTGATTTCGTCCTTTTCTTTCGAGAGCTCACTCTGCGACTTACGTACATCCGTTAGTTGATGCTGAGTATCCGCAAGCTCGCTACTCTTGGTATTTAGTTCCTTCTCGATCTGCGTGAGATCTCGCTGACCGATATCGCGCTTTGCTGTCAACTCAGGAAGTTCCGCTTTCGCATGTTCTCCTTGCGCGATGAGTCCGGATATGTCTGCCACCAACCGGTTGACAACGATTTCTTGCCGTGCCTGCGATAGTTCCAAATAGTCAACTTTCACGTCCAGCTGCGTTTTCGCCTGTTCCGTTTCACGCATCTGCTGTACGACAGCGTCCAGGGATTCCTGTTTCTCGTCAAAAGTCAACTCCACGCGTACTGCAACGGACTGTGCTTCCTCAAGTTCCCTTACGGTTTGATCTTGCTCCTTCCTTAACGAATCTAACTTTGCTTTTGCAGTAGCCACCTCGTTGCGAAGGCCATCCATATCCGCCCGACGATCCGTGTTACTCAGTTGCTGGGCAGTGAGCGCTTTGCGCTTTTCGTCACGACGTTTCGTGAATTGAGCCAATAACGTGCGATTCTCGACTAGCTGAGCAGAGAGGTTGTTCAACTGCACGCGCGCTGATTCGCGTTGCTTCGATGCGCTCTTGATCTCACCAGAAATTCCGTCTTGACGCTCTCTCAGATCGCTAATCTCTTGTTCAATCTTCGATATTTCTGCGACGAGCTCTTCACTTCGTCTACTTCGCTCGATGACACCGACTGCTCGGTCTTCCGATCGAAACACGCGCACCCAATTCTTGCCTAGCCACGCGCCATCTGCTGTGATGACGCTGTCTGTCTGCCCGAGGCTACTAACGATGTTTACACCATCAGCGTAGCTATCACATACGTAAACACCTGCGACCAACGGTGCAAACTTCTGCCTATAGGGACCTTTCAACTTTGACGCGAGTGAAGGTGCAGAACTAATTTCCGCAATGACGTCTGGTTCGAAATCAACATCGAAGAGTGCAACATCGCTTTCCTTGAGCGAATTGAGCTGAGATTGTTGTCGTTCGAACTGATTTGTCGCAATTGCTTGAATCCGCGCACCTAGAACGACCTCGACCGCAGATTCCCATCCACTCTCTACCTGAAGCATCGCGCCGAGACGAGTGCCTGGCTCTAAACCTGCCGATGAAATCCATTCTTTGAGTTCATCCGTCGAGACTTCTTCGCCTAAAGACGCTTCTTGTAACGTTCGAAGACTGAGTAACTCGTCACGTAGACCTTGTAACGCGGGCAGTTTCTCCGCCAGGTTCGACTCGATTGCCTGTTGCTCATTGCCATCCTTCGTGAGCGACTGGTCGATACGAGCTAATTGCTGATGTAGTTCTGACTCCGCTTGCTCGCCTTCAGCTACTTTAGCTGTCGCGTCTCGAATATCAGCCTCGATCCCATCGAGTTCAACATCTGGTGTTTCAACAACATCGAGTAAATGAGAAAGGTTCTCTATCGCAGCCTCGTCAATCTGGCGCTTAGCATCGAGATCAGCGATTTCGATTGCAAACTCCGAAGCTCGCTCCGAAAGTAGCTGCGTTTGCGCGTTTGCCGAGTCTACTTCGCGACGCGCTAGTCCTAAATCCTGGTCAGCGGTACGTTTAGAACTCGCCAATCCGTTCAATTTCGTCTGGAGTGCACCCTGCTCAGCGTTCAGCCGAGCCAGCTCCTCAGCATCGGATTCGAGTGTGCTCAGTGAGTCGTTCAGCTGGTCACACTTCAAATTGATGCTTGCGACCGTCGAGTCACGAGTACTTTCGATCTGCTCGATTTGATGATTGAGGGAGTTAACCAACGTTTGCGCATCAATGCGCGTTTCCGCGACGCGGGCTTGATCGTCTTGTTGAGATGCCAATAAGGTTTCAAGTCGTAGTTGTTGTTCCCCGTAGCCCGCATTTCGCGAATCCAACTCGGCGAGCGCATCGTCAACCTGTTTCAGCTCCGCAAGAACCTCGTCTTGATCTTCCTTCTTCGCATGGATTTTGCGATGAAGTAGCTGCGTCTTCAAACGATTCAGCGTTCCGGTGATCTCCTCATACCGTTTCGCTCTTGTTGCTTGTGTCTTTAGTTGACGAATTTCACGCCCTAGATCCGCTTGCTTAAGTTTGACCTGTTCTAGATTCTGATCGGTGAGGTTTAGTTTGTTCAGTGTCTCGTGACGGCGTGCACGATACCTTGAAACTCCAGAAGCTTCCTCGAGATGTTCACGTAATGTATCGGGATCCGAGTTGACAAGCTGGGTGATCCAATCTTGCTGAATGATCGAATACCCTCGTGTACCAAATCCCGTACCGAGAAATACGTCGCGCACATCGCTGCGTCGACACCTTTGACCATTTAGGAAGTAGTCGGAACTAACTTGCTCGCCACTATGCACCTCACGACGGACCGAAAGCTCACCGTATGCGGCATAGTCCCCGCCAATGCGACCGTCTTGGTTATCGAAAACCAACTCAACGCTAGCTCGCGAAGCCGAAGGACGCGTGTCAGACCCGCTGAAAATGAAATCACGGTTGAGGTCACCACGCAGTCGTTGCGCTGCACTTTCACCGATCGCCCAGCGGACCGCATCCAGGATGTTCGACTTGCCACAGCCGTTTGGTCCGACAACAACGCTTACTGCTGGGTCAAGGGTGATGGTCGTCGCGTCGACGAATGACTTGAATCCTGCGAGTTTGATAGAGACTAGGTGCAATGGTCAGTTGCGTTGTTCATCGCCAATAGGCCGATCGAGCGTCAGTTGTACCGTCGCACCGCGATCGAACGGTACACTCACGCTTTCTAAATCCCCCTGTCGAGCGACGGTAGAGCTCGTACGAGAAAGGCGCGCAAATACCTCTAGATCGTCCAATGCAGAAGCGGAAAAAGTCGGAATCATGACATCCGCCAAGGTAACTTCGATTGCCTGACGAGGTAATGGTCCGAAGATGCGACGTACGGCAATTGGCGGACCACTAACAACTCGCTTTTTCACGATTATAAAGACAGTTTCAAGCGGTGTCACGTTGTTTTCTACGTGTAGCTTGACTGTCACGATTGGCGTCATGGCACCGAACGCTAAATCTACTGATGGACGATCTAGCGCATTCACAACCTCGCTTGTTACGTGTAGGTCTTCCGCCTGAACGAGTGCGTCCGCCGAGGAAGAGAGACGCGCTGTAATAAACACGGCTTGCGCTTCGGAAAGTGACGAATTCGACGTCATCGCAATAGAGTCATCTAACGTCAGGGTGAAGCGTCTTCGACCATCGATCGGACGCTTAACAACCGCAAGCGGCGGTAAATCTGGATCGGCTTTCGCGTACACGAACAACCAAGATTTGTCCTGAAACGATTCTTCGAGTGAAACGTGTACGACAATCTTTGGATGAGATGCCTCTTCAAGTCGTAGTCGTGTTGCTCGTTGTCCAATATCTGCCATCTGGTGGAGTTCGAATACGTCACGTTGACCCAACACGTTTTCCCATGCTCGGTTCGCCGCAAGGAAATCGTTACGACTCGTGTGTTCAATGGCGTCTAACATCGCCACGACTTGAGATCCGTTATCTACTTCTCGTAGACGGTCTCGAACCACTTCGTCATACGGCGTCAAATTGAGTTGCCGAATTCGAAATGCATCAAGCAGATAGAGCGAATCACCAAATGGCGAGATGTGCCCTTCGAGTTCTGCCTCTTTGTGAGTTTTTCTGAATCCTTCTCGATCGCCGAGAAGCCACTGAAACGACATGAGGCTAATCCAAGCTCTGTGGTCTTCTGGATGAAGGGAAACGTAATCCTCTATGCGCTCAACGACTTGCCTCGAATTGGCTTCATTGACTTCAGTCTCAAGGTAGCTAGCCGCCTCCTCTAAGAGGACTGTTCCAGGTTTTCCCCAGACGAACCAATAGAGACTTATCGCGATGAGCGGAATGAGAACGCTTGTTACGAGGAACGGCCAACGATTCGTCGTCCGAACTTGACCGCTACCCTCATGCGAAACGTCTTCCAGTAACGCGATATCAACTTCAACGTCGCCTTCTTGGCTCTCCTCCGCCTCGAGTGACGACGCGAGCATTTCACGATTGTCATCAGCAATCGCGATATTGACAGCGTTTCGATCGACGTGTTCTGTAGGTTGCCCGCGCGACACACGAACGAATACAAACGCTAGTGCTCCCGCAACGACAACACTGATGGCTGCCAGCAGTAGCAAGATACCAGTCAAGAGGGTCCTTGTACCTTCAGTCGTTGAAGGCGAGCTTTTTCCTCGTCAGACAGTTCGACTTTCTCGCGTCGTGAGCCGATGTACGTAAAAGTAAGCGCAGCGCAAATTAACAAGACGACGGGTATTGCCCAAAGCACTAACGTTGCCGGAGTCAAGGGTGGGTTGTAGTCGATGAAATCACCGTATCTATCGCGTAAGAACGCCTTGATTTCTGAATTCGTCTTACCCTCTTGTAATTGGTTCTTAACGACCATCCTCAGATCGGTAGCGATGGGCGCGTTGGAGTCAGCGATGTTGATATTCAAGCACTTAGGACAACGGAGCTCCGCGATCAGCACCTCGTATCTCTCCATTAGGTCTGGTGGAAGATCGACTTCACTCTTGGATTCCCCAATCGATGTCGCACATACGAATAAGACGACGACGCTGGAAAGGATCTGCGGTGCGCGGTCCAACCAGATCGTGAAATTAGGCATGCTCATCGACAGCTTGGAGCGATTTGAAGATTGGCGCTAGCTTCTGCCGCCATTGTGAGCTACTTATAGGGCCGATGTGTTTGTAACGAATGGTGCGTTCACTGTCAATCAAATAGGTCGCAGGTACGCCGTAGACGCCTAAGTCCACTCCAAACTCACCGTCCCGATCCACTAGGTTCAATCGATATGGATCCCCTATGCTGTTCAGCCAATCGATCGCTTTCGAGTCATCGTCTTTGTAAGACAATCCGACAATTGCGATCCCTTCCGCAGCGATATCCATCAGCACAGGATGCTCTTCGCGACATGGAAAGCACCAAGTCGCCCATACGTTCAACAAGAACGCTTCTTCCGGTAAATCGTCGGACGTCATTACCGACACACTCTGTAGTTCTGGTAACGAAAACGTCGGGACGGGTCGATCGATCAACGGCGACGGCAGCTCTGATCGAGGAGAAAACTCCAAACTAGCGAAAAATACGATGCACAGTCCGACAAACGCTACCAACGGCAACCAAAGCGCCATTCGCAGAGGCGCAACGTTGCGCTTATGTGACACCAAGCTCGGGTTCCTGTACCGATTGACTTTCTCGTTGTCGCAATCTGCGGTACCTCACGTCCAGCACGGCCAATAGGCCAGCGACCGCAGCAAGAAACGCACCGAGCCAAACCCAACGAATCAATGGTTTCTCTTGAATTCGCACCGCCCATGCACCGTCACCGACCGGTTCGCCCAACGAGATCAGTAAATCGTTCGTAAAACCAGGACGAATACCCGCTTCGGTTGTCACCGTGTTTCGCGTCGTGTATTGGCGTCTTTCCGGTAGCAACCTGATGTCACCAACCGAAAACTGAGCTTGGTGCGCCACGTAGTTCGGACCGTTGACGATCCGAAGATCCTCAAACACATAGGTTCGGTCCCCTACGCTGACTTCATCGCCAACAGTGAGCCGTAGATCTTTACTAACGGAAAAGCCGGATGTGATGGCAACCCCAATGACGGTTATCGCGAATCCCATGTGCGCAATCGACATACCCACAAAACTCAAAGTCAAGCTACGTCGGTTCCGATAGAAGTCGGACAGATGCGTGCTGAGTATCCAAATTGCCGCAGCGACACAAACCGACACGCCTAGGTGTAAAGCGCCGGAATACAGCAATGGAATGACGAGTCCAAGCACAAGCGCGCCACCCAGCATATAAAGCGATGGACGGAATAGTTGCAATGGCGTTCGTTTCCACCGTGCGATGGGTACCAGCGCTAGACATGCTGCAAGGATCATCATCAACGGAACGAACGCACGGTTGAAATAAGGCGGTCCGAGTGACACTCGCCCGCCGTCCGTGAACCATTCGTAAAACAGCGGATAAAGCGTGTACAAAAAGATCACCGCGAGCGCAAGGGTGAGAAGTACGTTATTTGATAAGAGCAATAGTTCACGTGAAATTCCTCGGTAGGAAATACGTGAACGTAGCCGACCCGCACGAAACGCGTAGAGCGACAACGACAATCCCGCGACAAGGGCAACGATGGTCGCCAGATACATACCGCGCTCTGGATCAATCGCGAACGCGTGCACGCTCGTGAGGACACCTGACCGAACGAGAAATGCACCGACTAGACACAGAGTGAACGTCAGTAATGCCAGCAACACGGTCCAAGATTTGAACGCACCGCGTTTTTCGGTAACCGCTAACGAGTGAATCAACGCGGTTCCCGCCAACCAAGGCATAAACGACGCGTTTTCAACCGGGTCCCAGAACCACCAACCACCCCACCCGAGCTCGTAGTACGCCCACCAAGAGCCAAGTGCGATGCCGACCGTTAATAAAGCCCAAGCTGTATTCGTCCACGGTCGCGACCATCGTGCCCACGCGGCGTCGATACGACCCGTGAGCAGAGCCGCGACGGCATACGCAAATGCAACCGAAAACCCAACATAACCAAAGTAGAGGAACGGTGGATGGACGAGATGCCCGACATCCTGCAGAATCGCGTTTAAGTCAGCGCCTGTCGTAGCTTCAAGAGGAAACGCACGTAGAAACGGGTTACTTGCACTCAGTAAGAACAGCAAAAACGCTACATTGATGAGTCCGAGAACGGACAGGACATAACCACGCATGTCAAAACTGAGCGATTCACTGCGCAGGGCAACTGCACCAGTCCAACCAGCCATGACCAACGTCCAGAGCAAAAATGAACCCTCGTGGTCACCCCACATTGCACTCGCCTTGAAGTACCACGGAAGCAACGCATTCGAGTTATCCGCAACATATTGAACCGTGAAATCGTCGCGTAGAAACGCGATATCCAGCAAGACGAACGAACCTAGAAGCAACAAGAACTGTGCGATCGCGATCTGTTTCGCCGCTTTTATCCAAGTCAGTTGACGACGATTGGCGCCTAAAAAACCTGCGATCGCAAGCGCGGCTGCACAAGTGAACGCCATGACGCACAAAAAGTGTGCTAATTCAGGAATCATTCTGTCAGGTGCAAATCAGCGAGCTCCGGGGGCATGTAGTTTTCATCGTGCTTCGCGAGCACCTGATCCGCATAAAACAAACCGCTCTCGTCCAGCGTACCCGACACGATTGCACCCTGACCTTCCACAAATAGATTCGGCAGCAAGCCTTCATAAAGCACTGGAAAACTCGATCCCGCCATATCGCTCAGTTCGAAACGAACAGATAGATCGTGATCCCCGCGATGAATGCTGCCAGCCACCACCATACCGCCCGCTCGAATCGTCTTACCCGTTGGCGCTTCGCCGCCCACAACACGGTCAGGTAAGTAGAAAAACTCTAGATTCTGCTGCATGGCATAGAAAGCCAATCCCAGCGTCGTAGTCGAACCCAGGAACACAAACAGTGCAACGCCTAAGCGACGTTTCCTTACGCGATTCAATTGCGGTCTAGATTGATAACGACAGAATAACCGTTAAGGCAAATTCTAGCGGGGCACACTATACGTGTGCGATTACTGTAAGCCAAAATGCAAGATTCTTCTCCCGAATTTCATTCTGAAACGCGACATTCCTACTGATCAACTAAAAATGAGGCGGTCTTTAGTTCGCTTCGCTCTTTTGGCGGTTGAACCGTACCAGAAGCTAGTTCGAGCTACCGTAGAGGTGGCCGCCCGCCTTGACGACGAGTACTTACGCTACTACCCTCAGCCGATGGCCTCAAGAATTAACTATGCAGTTAGGGTGTCGCATATCAACGTGAAATACTCACGCAATAATCACCTAAACATGCAGTTAATGAGGTGCTTGGTCCTGAAATGCAACCGCAAATTCACAATCAAAAACGCGAACCTAAAACGAAATGCCGACGATTGAGTATTTCTACACTATAGTTCTACATGTTCTTTCTTCTACCTCAGCCTTGTTTTCTACTGCAGTTCGGCGTTCACACATAATGACGGCACCTTACAACATAAGGTGGTTCGCACGTCTCGACCGACGACGAGTAATTTCAAATCGATATCCCGATTTCGAAGTCATCTCAAACGCGGCGGAACGTCTATTGGAGGACGACAGCGCTATCTGGACGATTTGGTTGTTTGGGTCGCGTGCTCGAGGGACTGCACAAGAGGAGAGTGATTGGGACCTCGCTCTCATCACGTCCACGTACTCCGGTGGAGAGCGAGTGTATATGTCGTGTGCACCTACACTCAAGTGTGCAAGCGGACGTGCAGAAATCAACTGCGTTCGAATCCCGATTGACGTATTCCTAAATCACCGTCTTACTTTCCCACACATCGCTTGGGCTATCGCACGAGAAGGAATCCCAATTGCGCAACGGCAGTGGCGTTTACCGATTCATCAATCAAACGAGGTATTCTCGATGGATTTTCAGGAATATCGAAAACATCTGGCACAGACTCATGGTCGTATTAACGTTATCTCCAATATTTATGAAACACTGACTGATATGCGTCGACTCGATCTTTGGGATGTGACTTGTGATCGTCTTCAGGATGAAACGCAAACGATGGCGGAAGGATTCATTAAGGCTGGTTGTATTCAACGAGGATTTGAGGATTTTCCGAAAGTGCATGACTTTAATGAACTTGCTCAAAGCGTTAGGGATCGACTAGGCGAAGAGGAGTTCGCTAGGACGATCGCTTCGTTAAACGGACAGTCGGCCGAGGATAACAAGGTCCAGTACTTCCCAAATCAAGACCCGACACGCATTTCCGGGGCAATATCTCGTTTCTGTAATCTGTGTGCTGCCCTACCACGTGAGCTATTCGAACACACTTCGGTTTTTCGTGGATCCAATGACAGTCGCGCCGTCGAAGACCTGACTGAATTGGCGCAACTGACGGCAAATGAACTTTCCCGGGCTAAAGCCATACTGACGGCATTAGATGTACCGAAGGTTGCACCAACTAATCTCGATGAAAATACCGCCACACGAGTCCTTCGCGCCTGGAATGGTGTTGAGGATGTAAGACAGGCAATCGACCGAGCCGAACGCGATTTCAGGGAATTGTTCCAACTTCGGAAACTGCAGGCAGAAGATTAGGATCACGGTGCTAACAACGACTATCTGAATCCTGCAAGTTCCTCTCAGAGAGCAGGTCGATCTTACGGTTGGCTCCACTTACATTTTCACCGCGAAGCATGAAGATTCTGGATTGAATAGTGGACGAGTCCATATAAGCCTTAAAAAAACAGTTGCTCTTCCTCTAGACAGTAGACTTCTCCATTCCATCTCCAGAACTCACATCGTGACATCTAGGAATCGCGTTCACGCAACCGAAACCGAAGCCGCCGTATCGTCCATCCACGAACATGGATTTGTAATCATCAAGGAAGCGGTGCCTAAAGAGCCACTGGCAGTCTTACGCGAACGCATGGACCGCGATACCGAGGAATTGCTCGCTTACTGTGAGTCGATCGGTGGCAACCCGCGCGAACGAGGTCATCTCCAACAAGGTCCGCCGGTCTCGTCGGAGTACGTGTTCGCCGATGTGGCGATGAATCACTACGTAAACCGTATCTGCAACCAGTTGTACAACAATCGGCCGAGACTCACGTTTTACAACGGTAACACCAATTGTCCCGGCAGCACGACACAAGGGCTGCATATGGACGGGCGTCATGCAACGCTTGCACCCGAACCTGTCGCACCAACGTCAAGTGTCGTCGTTGATATCCCAGCCGGTCCAATGAATAAGCAAAACGGTTCAATTCAAATATGGCCAGGAACCCATCTTGTGAGACCGCCAGAAGGTGGTCCTAGAGTACCAAAAAACCTCGAAGCCGACCGCGTGGCGATTGAACCACCCATTCAACCCGAAACGCAGGTGGGCGACGTGCTGATCCGTGATACCAGACTCTGGCATCGCGGCGTTCCGAATCCGTCTGATCGACCCCGACACATGATCGCTTTGATTGTTACCGACGGGCGTCTTCCCGTACGCGGGAAATTGGATTTTCAGAAAGGTTGCGAAGATGCCCTCGAAGGTCATACTGTCGATTCAAACGCGAATTACTTAGATGAGGAAATCGACTATCTTCTCAGTCCGACTCGACGAATCTATATGAGTCGTCAATCTGCGAAAGCCGAACAAGAGAGACAGACAGAATCCGCGAAGGAGAGTGCCTAGTCCTCAGTCGCGAGGTCCCTCTCGTTTCTGAGTTCCTTAATGAGGCGTTTGTACCACAACCATCTTTAGACGATCAATTTAATCAATGAGTTGAGAGGTCAGAAGCGTCGCGATACTGGATTGAGTTTCGAAAGTCGGGACTAGACGAAATGACGCGCAACCGCTCAGCGTTCCTGACTGCGGAGTTATAAGACCATATCCAAGAATGACAATCGCTAGAACAATGCGCCAAAGTCGCATTTTCGTAACGTACCGAGTCGCTGGAGTCGGTGAGTAACTAAGGAAGTTGCTCGTTTAGCAGCGTATTTAATAGGTTTGTTAATGGTGTGACATCTCCATGATGTGAATCGGCATGTCTCAACGCACGAACATACTCGTCTCGTTCGCGGCGTAACAACTCTGGCAATACGTTTTCACCCGGCAAGAGGTTTCCCGCCCTGACACAGAGAATGAAGTAACACACTGCTCTCGAGGTTCGTCCATTGCCGTTTTCGAATGGATGAATCCAGTTAATTCGCCATAGAGCCCAGGCTGCTAGATCAATTGGGTTCATGATTTGCCATTGCCAATTAATCTGGTTGATACAGTCGTTCATCAACGAGTCAACCTTATAGTGCGGGACTGGCATGAAACCACCCACTTGCACCTCTCCGGCTCGATACTTGCCCGCACTCTCATACAACCCAACGATCGCGTGAAAATTCAGTGCTTTAACAACTGCTGTCGAAATGAACGGCCGTTGTATCCCAATAGCGGAATTTATGATCGAAAATAGAAAATCGTAGTGGCGCGCTAAATTTGAACTTTCAAGTTCTCGATAGACTGGATGTTGCTCGTTGTTCTCTACTAAATCAATCAGATTCACCAAGCGCTCTCTTCAAGCCGCTTGCGAATCTCATCACGCCTTTGCTCACGTTCCTTCTCAGTCTTCGGATAATCCTTCATGTCACCCATGATAAAAGAAACCAATTGTTCGCGTTTCTGCTCCTTGGTCAAAGGCTGCGATTTTCGCATTGCCTCAAGCAGCTGTTCGTTATCTAGACCGTCATTAATTTTCGAATTCACCTAAAACGCCGATTCTCTCGCACGGTTGATACGTAATTGATAAATTGTATATAGGATCCGAGAAGGAAACTGAGGAATAGGAATGTGCCACCTTGCACGAAATCCATGGCTCTCATTCTTCCGGTACGTGCCTCAGCAACGAGAGGGTCACTTCGGGTCAACTCCCTAATGTGGGTAAAACGGTTGTCTTTCGCCACCCTCTCCGATGGTATGTTCTACGCACCGTCAAGCAGTTTTCGAAAACATGAGACTGTGCTACGAAAAGTGCAACAAGCACGGAGCCACACGATCAAGTTAAGCAACGATTGGTACAACGCTAAACGCCGTGTTCACCGTCCGCACACCCATATCACCGGTGTCCGGCATAACTACCTCCACAAGAGCTCGACCACGATCAGAAAGACCACACGTTCGAGTGCGTTGAGAACTTGCAGGTAGCAAATATGTCGGTATTCGCGCGGGGTACGAAGGCACAACCTGGAACGTTGGTCAAGGTGAAGTCGGGACTCAGCACGTCCAACTTGCCAACTTAGGGGGGCGAGTGCAGAGATGTCCTTTAGGTCGGCGAGGATGTCGAACTGACGAGTAAGTCGACTATCGTCTCAGTCCGACTCGACGCATCCACATGAATCGCCAAGCAGCGCTAAAGGAACAAAAAGAACAAGACCAAATCGCAAAGAGCGAAACTTAGTCTTCTTCAGCGAGCTCTCGCTCGTTCCTTAACTCTTCGATTACACGTTTATGACGAAGACTGGGCGTGACAGAGATTCCGATCACCAACGCGAGGGCGACAATGAAAACAGGCCAAACATACGTCGCGTATCCGCCCATTTCGAGCCATTCCATCAATTCCACTATCCTCCTTAATTGCTCAAGACGTCGCGAACCCAGTCGCTACCGCGCTCGCGTCGAAGCACGTGAATACGCATGTAATACAAGATGACGCCTGCGGCGAGTGAATACAAGCCAATCGTGTTCACCAATAGAGGCCAGAGCATCGAAACATCGATGCTAATCGGATTGCCAATCTGAATTGACGCAGGTTGATGTAGCGTCGTAAACCAGTCGACGGAGTACTTGATGATCGGTATGTTGATTACACCAACGATTGCAAGTATCGCAACTGCCAATGCACCACGTTGTGAATTAGGAATTGCCGTTCGGAGCGCGATCAAACCAAGAAATAGAAACAGCTGCACCAGAACCGACGTCGTACGTGCGTCCCAAACCCATCCGGTGCCCCAGGTCGGAATTCCCCAAACGATACCGCTAAATAGTGCGAAAGCCGTAAGCCACGCACCCAACCATACCGCAGACACGATGAACACATCTGCCATCTTCATGCGCCAAACTAGATACACGAAGCCTGCGACAGCAATCGCAATGTAGATCAACTGAGACAAATGGGCTGTAGGTACATGAAGATAGATGATTCGAAAACTATCTCCTTGTAAGCGGTCCGCGGGCGTGAAGCCAAGACCCCATACCGTACCGACGAGTAGCGAAACTAAACCGATAACGTAGAGCCACTTCACCCAGTTTTTTGCTCCGCGATAGAAGAACGGTGGCGATCCCATTTTGTGAAACGTGCGAGTGAACCAATTCATATCAGTACTCCTGACTCACGCGCAACAGTGCCGCGATGGCGAACGGTAAAAACGTGATCGATGCCACCGCGATAGCGTATATGCCAATCAGCGCGAATTCGAATGGTTCCTGACCCAGACTTCGCTGGCATGCACCAACGCCCAACAAGAGCACTGGCACATACAGAGGAAGTACCAGTAATGCAAGCAGGACGCCGTTTCTTCCAACACCGAGTGTTAGTGTGGCACCTAATACACCAAACAGCGCGAAGACGATCGAACCTGGGATTAGAGTCAGGAACAACATCCCCCACACACTCATATCAAGATTCAACATCCATGCGCCTAGAGGCACGAGTGCCAGCAGTGGAACTGAACTAAGAAACCAGCGTGCCGCTACCGACCCTTGCACGCTAATGTACAAAGACTGATTCTGAGCGATCAATTGCTCAAGTGAGCCGTCTTCATAGTCTTGCGCATATGCGCTGCCGGAAGCCATCATCGTCGAAAGTAGTAATACCACCCAAAGAATCGCGATTGCAAGTGCACTTTCTGTCGCCGAAAACCCGCCTTCGACCGTGATCGAAATCAAAGACGTGACGATGATGAAGAATGCCATAGGATTGAGGCTATCTAAAGGGTGTCGCCAACCAATTCGAATCGTACGATTGAATGCGATCAAGAAGGCACTCATGGCAAGTCGAGATCGATCGTTACAGTATCAGGCAATCCAAGAGAGGTATGCGTTGCAACGACAGCAGCGCCGTTTTCAGCTCGATGAGCAGTGATCGAGTCTTTAAGCCAATCACTTGCTGAAGCATCCAGCGACGTAAGTGGTTCATCAAGTAACCAGACCTTCGCGTCGAAAACCCGCAAGCTCGCAAGTCCACAACGTCTGGCTTGCCCGGCCGACAACGCTCCTACCGGCGTATTGCGACGTGCTTTGAGACCAAGTTCTGCCAATGCATCTAAGAGGTCCGGCTCCGTGATTTCCTGATCGGCGTTTTGGCTGATCCATGTTAGATTTTCGAACACGGTCATGGACGAATTCAATCCGGATTTCTGACCGATATACGCTAAGGAATGACCCAGATAGTCGACGGTGCCTTTGTGCGCACGACGAACGCCGGCTAAGTATCTCAAGAGCGTCGTCTTACCGCTGCCGTTTGGACCGTTAATCTCGATCAACGCGCCGGGTTCGACCTTTAGATCGAAGTCGGTAAGCAATGCTCGCTCCCCGACTTCTACCAGAAGCCCGGACACTGTCAGTAGCGTCTGGGCGTTAGTCTCCGTCAATTTATCGTGGCTAACGATCACTTTCCTGCTTGAGTTTGGCTAGATGCAAACTCATCGGCCGTGAGTATGTGAGTCGAATTGGTGTCTTCATCAAATACGATAAACGCTCGACCTTTTTCGAGTGCATCAAGCACGCGCTTACGTTTTTGAGCCAATGTCCCGTCCCATACTACGCTATCACGCGTAATGAACTCGTCGAGTAACGAATCCAATGCATCCGGCGACAGAAGCTTGTGCGAGACCTTCACCTAAATTGCCATTTTTGTTAACGTCGCAAGCTCATTCACGAGACCAGGCGCTGTCGAATGGGCTCTAGATCTACAGACTCCTCAAGTCCACTGAAATCGAACAGCTCCGAGTCTCCCAAATGTGAAGGTACGACCGTTCGAATCGCCCGAGCGATATTCTCGACTCGACCTGGTTGGACGGCTTCCCACGCTTGCAACATGGACTTGATGACCTGACGTTGTAGATTCGCCTGAGATCCACAAAGATCGCATGGGATGATCGGGTGATCTTCTGCGATCGAGTATCGCGCGATGTCTTTCTCACGAACGTAATAAAGGGGTCGTATGACATGATGGAGACCATCGTCGGACAAGAGGCGAGGTGGCATCGCTTTCATGCGTCCGCCGTGGAACATGTTCAGGAAAAGCGTCTCCACCACATCGTCAAGATGATGGCCTAGTGCGATCTTTGTCGCACCAAGCCGTTTCGCAGCTGAGTACAGAATCCCTCTTCTCAAGCGCGAGCAAATCGGACAGTAGGTCTTTCCTTCCGGCGTCTTCTCTTTGACGATCGAATAGGTGTCTTCCTCGATTGCGTGAAACTCCACCCCTTGAGCCGCCGCATACGCTGGCAGAACATCCGGTGGAAATCCTGGCTGTTTCTGATCTACATTCACGGCAAAAATCGAAAACTCGATCGGCGCGTTTCGTTGCAGTGATTGCAGCACTTCCAACATGGTGTACGAGTCTTTACCGCCAGAGAGGCAGACCATGACACGATCGCCCTGCCCAATCATTTGATAGTCGCCGATTGCTCGCCCAACGAGTCGCCGCAGTTTCTTCCGTAGCTTGTTGCGGTCGATCTCGTGTTTTCGAATTTGGGTGATTGTCGATGACATTTCTGCTCTGATCTCTGATCGATTCAACCAGCGTCGCGAAGGATGGTGACTGGCGGAAGTCGAACCAACTTACGGGTGGAAAGGTATCCAACACTCGCGACGATCCCACCACCAAGTAGAAATCCTGCAACCCAGATCTCTGGTCGGGTCGCATATTCAAACTCCAACAGTTCCTTTTCGATCAAATAGAGTGACAGTTCCGCACCGACAATCGCAACAAGACCCGCCATTAAGCCTAGTAACAAAAACTCTGCGGTTAGTGATCCCAGAATGAGTTTTTTCGTACCGCCCATCGACCTCAGCAAAGCATGTTCTTTGATTCGACTATCACGGCTGGCTTGGATCGAAGCCAGTAGGACAAGCGCCCCAGAGGTCAATACCAAAATCAATATCCATTCAACTGCCATCGTCACTCGATCAATAACTGATTGAACTTGCTTAATGATCGAATCCACATCAATGACGGTCATTGTCGGGTTGCGCGCGATTAATTGACTGAGCTCCGCACGATGTTCATCTGGAACGTAGATCATTGCGCGATAGCTCGACGGTATATCGGCAAACACTCTAGGCGGAAAAACGAAGAAGAAATTGAACTGAGCGTTCTCATTCCATTCGAGTGCTCTCAAATTTGCGATTCTTACATCTAAAACCTGGCCTTGAATTCGGAACGACAAAATATCATCGATGTTGAGTCCCCAGGTAAGCGCATAGTCTCGCTCAACCGACACCAGCAATTCCTCCGTTCCTGGCGACCACCATTCGCCATCAACTACTTCATTGTTGGCAGGTACTTCATCTGACCAAGTCAGCTGACGACCAGACGAAAGTCGCGGCCCGGCCACGTTTGACCGAGATCGCTGGTACTCTCTTACCGGGGTCCCGTTTAAAGCCACCACACGTCCATCGTAAAACGCCGCAAGATCCCCCTCCGTGGCGTATTTTTCGATGAATTGTTCGACGTCATCGCGTTGTGCTGCCGAAATGTTGAATAGGACGTGATTGGGCGTATCGGCGGGTAGTTGCTCTTGCCATTCTTCAACAAGTGACGTCCGCACGAGGTACAAAATCATCAACAACATGATGACCAGACTGAACACGATGATTTGACCGGTGTTCTCGACGTTTCGTCGCTGCAGCCCACTAAGTGCAAGTCGCCATACACTGCCTGCCTGCATACCGAGGAGACGACCTCCTCGCAACAATACGATCGCTGCCGTACCAAAGATGAGCGTGACCGCGACGATGCCGAGTAGGAGCCAAAGTGTGAATGACCAGCTCCCGCTATACCAGATCAAAAGACCCAGTATTCCCGTGATCGCACAGGTGTACGTTATGAGCGAAGACACGCCTGCGCGCCTGAAATCACGCCGGATCACGTGCAATGGTGAAACGCTGATCAGGTCCAGGAACGGCGGTAGCGCGAACGCAAATAGACAAATAAACCCGGTAACGATTCCAGTGAGAATCGGCGCGATGCTTGCAGGCGGGATTTCCGCTACATTTGTGAGAACTCGCTCCGTTAGGTACCAAACCAAGCCGAAATGAATCGTCGCCCCCGCAAAAAGTCCAACCGCAATACCGATCACACCAATGAGGATTAACAAACCCAAACAACCCCATAACACTGCGCGTGGTCTTGCGCCCAACGTCTTGAGAATGCCAACGTGATCGAAATGACGACGGGCATATCGATTCGCACTCAGCGCGATTGCCACCCCGGCTAGCAACACAGCCATGGAGCCGCCGATCAGGAAGAAACTCTCAGCACGTTCAAGCGCACGCCCAATACGGGCGTCGGAGTCCTTGACGTTTCGCCATCGATAACCTTCCAGATCGGCTTCAAGAGCTTGATAGAGTCCACGAAACGTCGCGTCGTCTCCGACCAGTAGCAATCGATAATCAATCTGACTGCCGGGTTGAATGACTTGCGTGGCTTCGATATCTTCAGCGCGCATGAGCACTCGAGGGGACAGATCGAGCATGCTGAAACCGCGGTCAGGTTCAGATTCGATGATCCCGGTGAGCGTGAGTGTTGCATATCCGACCTCGACTTCGTCCCCTAGCTCCACATCGAGTATGTAAAGCAATCGAGAGTTCATCCATATCTCGCCCGGTTTCGGAATTTCGGTCGTTTCTGTCGTGGCACCGAAAGGTTCTTCGGCGACGCGCAACTTACCTCGAAGGGGGTAATTCCCTTCAACAGCTTTGACACTGGCAAGGTGCGACTTGGTGTTGTCGCTACTGGAGAGTACCATCGAGTTGAACGCAACGACCGAACTGGTGGTGATGCCTCGGTTCACCGCTTCCTGTACGAAAGCGTCAGGGATCGCCTTACGCGAGTTGATACTCCGATCCGCACCAAGGAATACTGACGCTTCTTTCGTCATGGCTTTCTGCAGTCGATCGACCGTGAGTGTGATCGACGACACCGTTCCAACGGCGATCGCTAGCGCGATCAGAAGCAAATGCAGCTCGCCCGACCGCCAGTCACTGAGGATGAAGTTGAGAATGAGACGTAGATTCATGCGATAACCGCGCCTGCAGCAAGTTCGGTACTCGACTGGCAGCGTTCAGCCAGACTCCTATCGTGAGTTACCAGTACCAGTGTTGTTTGATTTTCGTGATTGAGTTCGAATAGCAAGTCAGCAATGTGATGACCGGTCTTCGTGTCAAGGTTTCCCGTCGGTTCATCAGCAAACAACACAAGTGGTTCGGAACAAAACGCTCTGGCGATCGCCACGCGTTGCTGTTCGCCGCCCGAGAGCTGTCGTGGGTAGTGTTTGAGTCGCTGGTCGAGACCGACGCGTTCGAGGTAGCGTATCGCATCTTCTCTTGCCGTGCGTTCACCACGCAGCTCGGCCGGTAACATCACGTTCTCCAGCGCCGTCAAACTGTCGATCAATTGAAATGTCTGAAATACGAAGCCAACCGCACGTGCGCGAACCTGTGCTCTTTCATCTTCATTGAATGCAGAAATCTCGTCACCGTCGAGCCAGACACGACCTCTAGTGGGAACGTCTAATCCTGCCAGCAATCCTAATAAAGTAGTCTTACCCGACCCAGATTCCCCTACGATAGCTACGGCTTCGCCACGAGCGATCGAAATGTCAACATCTCGCAGAATGGTTAACGACGCACCTTCGAACTCAACTTCCTTTGTAAGGTCCTCCGCCCGAAGAATGGCATCGTTGTCGTTTGCTGTTGTGGTCAAGTTATTCCTTGTTGGTTACTTGTGTATTAGTACGAGTTTGGGTGCAGAAACTGTTGAACTAGATCAGCGCACCATCTTGGTACTAGGCGACAGTATCAGCGCCGCGTACAGAATAGACACGGAATCCGGTTGGGTGTCTCTCCTCGAGCGAAAACTCAACACTGAGCGTAGCGAGTGGCGAGTCGTCAATGCGAGCGTCAGCGGCCATACAACGTTGGACGGATTGAACAGAATCGACGCTTTGCTTGACGAATTTAAGCCACAGATCATGATTTTAGAGTTAGGCGCTAACGACGGGTTGCGGGGGTATGAGCTCGACGCCGTGAGCGCAAACCTAGCGGAACTCATTGATCGGGCGCATTCTCATGGCGCGTTCGTGATCCTAGCCGGTATGCAGCTCCCTCCAAACTACGGGCCTAAATACACCGATCCCTTTCGGGCAATGTATGAAGACCTTTCGAAGACGAAAAACACTGGTCTTATTCCGTTTCTTATGGATGGCGTCGCGGGGGTCGAAGAATTAATGCAAGACGACGGTTTACATCCTAAAGCGGAAGGACAACCTGGCTTGCTCGCAAATGTATGGCCAGTCTTATCAAAGCAACTGCAAGAACCAAGCGAGATTTCGGATTAGGTTTGCGGCGCGCCCACGTGACGCTGACCGCGATCGTGGGCCAGTGTCTCCTGTTTTACACGTTCGGTGAACTGGGCTTTCTGTTGTTCACTCGTCTCATGGAAGCAATAAGGGCAACTCACGCTCTTAACGTAGAGCTTTGATTGCTTGTCCTTTTCGCTGATCGGTCTGCGGCAGGCGTGGCATTGATCGTAGCTGCCTTGGCTTAGATCGGCGTTCACAGAGACACGTTGGTCAAAAACGAAACACTCTCCGTGCCATTCACTCTCATTCGGATCCACGGTTTCTAAATAACCTAGGATGCCACCGTCCAGTTGATAGACGGCTTCGCAACCGCTCTCCAGTAAGGCACGTGAAGCCTTTTCGCAACGTATACCACCCGTGCAATACATCGCGATTGCCGACTGCCCATGTTGCTTGAGTAAATCTGCCGCGCGACGCTCAAACTCTCTGAATCGAGTGACGCCGATTGGTACCGCATTCTCAAACGTCCCGGCCTCGATCTCATAGTCGTTGCGGACGTCGAGCACTAGAACATCGGGATCAGCCAATAGCTCGTTCCACTCTTCAGCTGAAACATGGGTGCCTACCCGGTCGGTAGGAGTGATCGATTTACCGAACTGAATGATCTCGTCGCGATCTTTTACTTTTAATCGATAGAACACAGGATTGTCTGGGTTTGCCGTCGAGTACTTTGCTCGAAGTTTCGGCGAGTCCAACTCAGTTCGGACGAGCGCGACTGCGCGTTCTAACACCTCAAGCTTGCGGTGTGCGAGGGTGGCATTGATTCCTTCCTCGGCGATCAGCGCGGTGCCTACGAGTTCTAGTTCCTCAAACTTTTCGCGTAATTTGGCCGCTAATTCGGTCGAATCCCGAACGGTTGAGAATTCGTAAAACGAAACGACGTGCATCGTTGACTCAGTCTGCTTTGGATCCGCCAAGACAAGGTGGCGACATCGGTGCTTTCCCGAATCGACTCTCCCAATTCGCTGCGGTGTACGCATGAATTGCCAGCGCGTGTACTGGTCCTGCCAGTTCATCCGCGAGAAGCTCGTTGATTAAGCGATGGCGATCCAATAGACGCATCCCTTCGAAGCGAGTACTCACAATCGTCACCTTGAAGTGCGATTCCGACCCTGGTGCAACGTTGTGATTACCGCTTTCATTGTCGACCTCAAGATGTAACGGATCCAAAGCCGTGAGTTTCGTTTCAATCGTCTCTTGAACTGTCATCAGTTTACCTCGGCCAACACAACTGTGATGTTATCCGTGCTACCGTGATCTCCCGCAGCATCGATCAATTTATCCAACAGAAGGTTAATGTTCCCTCGATACTCGTGCGCGATCGTCGACAATGCGTCATTGTTGACGAATCCGGATAGTCCATCGCTACAGAGTATGAAAAGGTCCTTCGGTTGAACTTCGAATTCGGTGATGGTCGGTTTAACAACTTGACTCGGACCAATGCACTGCATGACACGACTGTCTGCCGGAGAATTTCGCGCTTCCTCTTCTGAAATTTCACCACGGTCGAGCCGCTCGTTCGTGAGATTGTGATCCCTTGTCATCTGGGTGAACTCACCGTCTCGTACCAGATACGCACGAGAGTCACCAGCGTGACAAATAAACCCTAATTCAGCAACTACCTGCAGCATGACAAGTGTCGCACCCATCGCACGCACGTCCGGTAATTCACGCGCTCGCGCATGAATCTCGCGGTTTGCCTGCTTGACAATTTCCTCAAGACTACCGCGATCCATATTTTCGGCGCCCTGATCACGAATACGCTGAGTTACTTCATCAGCGGTCATCCGAGCAGCTATATGTCCTGCGTCTAATCCGCCCATGCCGTCCGCGACGCCACATAGTTGTAGCTCGGGACGTGTCCAGTAGACGTCCTCATTACGAGAACGTACACGTCCCTTCCACGTCTTACCGATCAGAATCAATCGTGAGATACTCGAAGCTGAGACTCGTACCTAATACGCATCCCATTGCCTGTGTCAGATTTCGTCACAATCTCTCAGAATCGCGCTTGACCTACAGCATATTTTTGCGATTCTACGGTCGGTTTAAAGTACCGACACCGACAAATGAAACAGGTTTGATCAGCACCCGTTCGACCAAGAAGAGCGATGCTACCAAATGAAAGTGCGATCAAGCAATTGGCAGTCGGAGCAACACTACGATACATCATGGGACGTTCGCGAGGTCAAGACCAGAGTAACGAAAGCGGTACCGCGGCGAATTTCTCGCCGAATGGCACTGGACGATCGTGATCGTACAAGACAAATCCGGCGATGAAACGATCTCCAACATCTGACTTAAGTCGACGCAAACCCGCGAAGTCGCCATTCGTAACGGTGCTACTGGCTTTGATTTCGATCCCGACAACTCGTCCGAGTCGATCTTCGACCACTACGTCTACTTCGTTCATGTCTTTATCTCGGAAGTGATAGAAACGAAATCGCCCCGTAGATGCATACGCCAGTTTCAATAGCTCGCTGTATACAAACGACTCCAATATCGCCCCAAAAGGGGTGCGGTCGACTCGAATCCTGTCCGTATTGACATGCCTGAGAGTTGCAAGTACGCCCGTGTCGATGAAATGCAACTTCGGAGTCTTGACCAGTCTTTTTAAAGCGTTGCCATGCCAAGGTTCGACAATCGAAACAAGGAATAGATTCGCCAAGTGCGTGACATATTCACGCGTCGTCACATGATTCATGCCTAGTAACGAACCAAGCTTGCTGCAATTGACAAGCTGTCCCGAAAACTCGGCGAGAGCTCGAAGCAACGATGGCAGTGTATTCAATAAGCCAATTCGCGCAATATCTCGCACGTCTCGTTGAATGATTGCTTCGATGTAGTCTTCGTGCCAAAGCTCACGTTCAACACTCGACTCACGCGTAAGCGGTTCTGGATGTCCGCCTTTGAGCACTACCTCGACTAGGTCATCGCCCAGAACCGTCTCTTCGCAATCCATTATCGTGTCGCCGGAGAATGCGAAATCCAGAAATGTCGGTGTCCGGTCGCGCAGCTCTGCTTGTGCGAGCGGAAGCAGTCGAATCATGGACATGCGACCGGCAAGTGATTCAGAGACTCTCGGAATCGTCATCAGGTCCGCCGACCCCGTCAATATGAATCGACCAGGTCTACGATCTGAATCTATTGAGGTCTTAAGTGCCATCAGAAGTTCAGGAACTCTCTGAATTTCGTCGATAACCGCTTTGTCAAGAGAGCGCACGAACCCAACGGGGTCGGTCTCTGCCGCTGACAGCACGGTCGGGTCGTCCAAACTCATGTACCGCATGTCCGGACCCGCAACAATCTGAGCTAGTGTCGTCTTCCCAGCTTGTCTTGGTCCGATGAGTAATGCGACTCGAGTATTTGTAAGAGCAGAGCGGACGTGTTGTTCAGCTAACCTAGAGTACATCGTTCACAGCGAGTTAGTAGTCGTCCACGTATCAGATGTTCCGAACCATATGAATCCTTCACGCGACTCTAAACTCCATAAATTGGGGCGTGCGCTAATTGTAAGATCATCGCCGTCTAATTGAAAATAAACTTCCGTCTAATTGAAAGATATGAACTTAAGTCCAATCTATCAGCATCGAGATTGAAGGATATTTTCTAATTATTACAACTATTTAGTTTAGCTTCATCACCGATCTTCATGTTCTAAATTGATTCGACCAATTGAAGCCACAATACCGTCCAATTGAAAGATTACGTCGAAATAGACTCGGTAGAGCTTATTGAACCGTACGCAAATTCAATGATATTCTGCCACAAGTCACCTTATAATCCAAGACAATTGTTTAAGAACACAAGCTCCTTCTTCTCAGATGTTAAGCGTCATTTCTCCTTCAAAAAACCTAGACTTCAAGACGCGTGTCACGTCACGCAAGAAGTCCGATCCGATGTTTCTCGACGAGGCGGCATCGTTGGTGAACACGATGCGTCAAATGAATGCTCGAGACATCAAATCCCTGATGAACATCAACGACGATCTCGCCCAATTGAACGAGGAACGCTTTCAAAGCTGGGATACCGACTTTCGAGGAACAAAGCCGGCGATTCTCGCGTTTAGGGGCGATGTTTACCTGGGGCTCGACGCTCCTACGCTATCAGAACGAGATTTGACATCTGCACAACGACGTGTCCGCATCCTATCCGGTCTTTATGGCGTGTTACGCCCGATGGACAGAATCCACCCATATCGACTGGAGATGGGACTTTCAGTGAAATCGAATGGCTTCGATAACCTGTATCAGTTTTGGGGTGCTCGTATCGCTGACAGTCTTAATGACGAGTTAAGTCAGCATCGCAATCCGATTCTCGTCAATCTCGCGTCAGACGAGTACTTCAAAGTAATCGACACTTCGCGTATTGAGTTCCCGATCGCGCAGTGTCAGTTTCTAGACAAGTTTCGCGGTAACTACCGCTTTATGAGCTACTATGGAAAGCGTGCTCGCGGATTAATGGCCCGACACATCGTTACTGAGAAGATCGACAATCTTGCGGGACTAAAACGCTTCGCGTCCAACGGTTATCGGTTCGATAACGAGCGTTCAACTAAGTCCAAACTCGTGTTTACGCGCGACGAACCACAACCCGTGTAGTCGTAGAAAAAACAAGGGATCGGATAGCGTCCGCCGAGCACTCACAGAATGCAAGCGGGTCGTGACGTCTACCTTGTAGCGTTCTCAGATTAGCGAGTTTGCGCACCCATTCTCAATATTTTTGTTACCCGTGGATCGTCCCAATCGAATTGAGTGTTCTCTACTCTTATATTCTGTACTTATGGACATCCGCATCTCGCCATGACAGTGCCACTATTAATCTCAAAGAGAAAATGACCGCCTAACCCAATGGACGTTGAGCTGCTCCGGCGTCACTGCTGACTCTTCGTTGCAATCAAGATCAGTGAACAAAACGCGGTTTATCGTTTAAACGAGTGTGTTAATCCTCGCTACAAAAAGCCTCAGTGTATTTATGCTGAGCAGGCTAAAATCTGGTTCACGGAGGATGATGTGCCTAAAACTAAAGTCCCAAAAGTGGATTTACTCGACATCAATCGAGAGCCAACCGACGAGGAGCTTGAGGCCTTAATGCAGGATATGGTCGATGTGGCTAATGAAAAGTGGCGTATTGCGTTGACTGCCTACATGGATGAACTTTTTGCTGGTATCGACGAAGCCGCCAAAGCCGGAGTTGCGAAAGCTAGGGAAATGCGACGTAATTCAACGTCTCGACAAGATTCTTTGGAAAGTTGAGTGTCGTCAATCCCCGACTCATTCTGATCACGGGACCAAACGGTACCGGCAAGACCGACTTCACCACTCGAGTTTTGGCGCACGAATGGCTCGAAGGCTGCGAATACATCAATCCGGATTTGATCGCGCAGCGTCGATTCGGTGACTGGAACTCCCCTACTGCAGTGGCAAAAGCCGCACAACTAGCCACCGAACTTCGCTACCGGTGTCTCGCCGAGTCAAAGTCCCTGGCACTTGAAACAGTATTCTCGGCCGACGAGAAGCTGGAATTCGTCGATTTAGCATTGAAATCCGGGTTCTTTGTCAGATTGTTCTTCGTCGGCACGGACAACCCCTCCATCAATGCCACGAGAATCGCTCATAGGGTAATGGAAGGTGGGCACGACGTTCCGATTTCAAAAATCATCGCCCGTTACCAGAAGTCGATCCTGAATCTCACGAAAGTTCTCCCCTTGATCGACAGAGGCTACGTGTACGACAACTCGGTAGATGGAGAGTTGCCAAAACTCCAGTTCCGTACGGTTGAAGGTTCCGTTCAAAGGGTATATGCGGACGATCACGCATGGTCAAATCAAGTGAGGGAGAAGATCGTTGCGTATCAATCCGAGAACGATCGATAGGGAACTTTGAATATCTCCACTTCAATGGACAGGGCGGACGGAGTAACCGAAAGCGATTGGATTGCGTCTTTCACCGGATTGGTGGAACGCGGTTTGTACGTTTTGAAGTACATGGCATCGGGGAGCCAACACGTCTCGAAACGTGTATTCGCCACCGCTCCAGCAACGCATATAGCGGATTCTCTAACGTCTCATCCTCTACTCTCGAACCATTCTCAAGGGCTACACCGCATTTGAATCTGCGGGGAACAGGTCATGGAATTGCGCTTTACGCAGCTTAACTGAACCTGTTGTGCCGCGACGACGTCTTGTTCTCGCCATATTCAGTAGTTCCACGAAGAACGCAAACGCCATCGACGCGTAAATCAATCCTTTCGGAACGTGTATTCCGGCCGATTCAACGATGAGTGCGAATCCGATCAGAACCAGGAACGCGAGCGCTAGCACCTTAATGGACGGATGATTTTCGACAAACCTGCTAATCGCGCCAGCCGTAAACATCATCACAACCACTGCGGTCACGATCGCGGCGATCATCACCACCACATCGTCGACCAACCCGACCGCCGTGATGACCGAATCCAAGGAAAACACCACGTCAATGAGTGCGATCTGAGCTAGCACCCATCCAAACGTCGCGGTTTTGCGGTAGCTCTCATGTTCCTCAACCACGCCCAACGAATTGTGAATCTCTAGCGTCGCCTTAAAAACCAGAAATGCGCCGCCAAAGAAAAGAATCAGATCTCGCCCGGAGACTCCATGACCGAGAATTTGGAATAGATCTGCGGTGAGTCCGATGATCCAGCTCAAGGTCAGAAGCAACAGGATGCGCATCATCATCGCTAACCCGAGACCGATCGTTCGCGCGCTTCGCCGCTGATTCGCTGGAAGCTGATTAGTGATGATCGAGATAAAGACGATGTTGTCCACGCCCAATACGATTTCAATCGCTGTCAGCGTGACAAACGCTGCCACTATTTCATACGTAAAAGCGAACTCCATGAACAAAACCCTCCAAGAGCTGGTCTAACTAAACACCGTCCTACGACCCCGTTTTTATAATCCCGATTCGCGTGCAACTTACCTAAATTGACCCAAATGGCAACCTCCGAATCTCTAGAAGCCGCTGTATTTCGGCGACTACTCGACCACTTAGATGAGCATAAAGAGGTCCAGAATATTGAGCTGATGAATCTCGCAGGATTCTGCCGAAACTGCCTCGCCAAGTGGTATGTAGCGGCTGCCGAAGAGGCAGGAGAGAATATCGTCTACGAGGCTGCACGTGAACGCGTTTACGGCATGCCGTACGCCGAGTGGAAAGAGAAGTTTCAACTCGAGGCAACGCCGGAGCAACTCGCAAAAATGCAACAATCCTCGGATCATCACTAACTCCGGCTCCGGCATATGACAGAATCCAAGCAGACTGACGGTCGTGTCAGTCGACTGACACGGTTTTGGCGAGAGTGGCGAGGTTTCGTCTACTTCGTCATCGCGATGATCCTGTTTCGCTCGGTCATCGCGGACTGGAATCAGGTACCTTCTGGCAGCATGGAACCCAACATCATGGTTGGGGACCGAATTGTTGTTGACAAGATCAGCTACGACTTACGCGTCCCGTTCACGCTTACGCGTATTCATCAATGGAGTGATCCCGACCGTGGTGACGTCATCACCTTTCCCAATCCGCGTGACGATGAGGTCTATGTCAAACGTCTGATCGCCGTACCCGGCGACGTCGTCGAAATGAGGAACAATCGCCTAATCATCAATGGCGAGCGAGCCACCTATCGGCAAGTCGAGGGAGACCTTGCGAATCAACTGTCATCACAACTCCATCAACGGAGCCTGAGGACCCATCGGCTACTTGAGGAAACCGTGCTTGGCAGCACCAGAATCATCATGGAGTCGCGACGACGCGGCAATCCAATGACTCGCTCATTCGGACCCATTGAAGTACCCTCAGACTCGTTCTTTGTCATGGGCGACAATCGTGATAACAGCAAGGATTCGAGGGAGTTCGGCTTTCTTGAACGTGACCGCATACTCGGTCGCGCTTACGCAATCGCCTTCTCTGTGGACACAAGTAAGTACTACATGCCGCGACCGAGTCGGTTCTTTACTGACCTAGAGTGATACCTCTCGCTTAAGAATCTGTAACATTTTGATGACGGCAGCGGTCTAACCTGCCGCAGAGTTAAATGATTAGGACGTTTCTTTGCCTCACTTAATCCGAATACTGGCTGGAATCTGCATTCTCTCAGTCACCAGTTCACTGGTTGCAGAGAGTGAAGCAACATTCCTACCCACGCTTGAGCCGTTAACCGTTCATCCACGAGCTGCTCGCTTCATAGTCGACCAAGTAAGGAGCAACCACCTAATTCGAAACGCGCCGTTGAACGACGACGCGTCTTCACAAATATTCGATCGTTATCTGGAAGTTCTCGACCGCCGCAAGCAGTTTTATCTCGCCGGTGATATCGAAGAGTTCGAGACGTTTAGATACGAATTCGACGATGCACTCAAGCGAGGCCGTCTCGAACTAGCGTTCAAGATGATCAACCGACTGCAATCGCGTCGTGACGCCCGCTACGAATGGATTCTCAAGCGGCTTGAACCCGGCATCACTTCTTTCGACCTAGCATCCAGCGTGCAACTGCCGTTGGATCCAGATGATCTTGCATGGCCGAAGGATGAAGCCGACGCAGACCTACGCTGGGAGCACAACCTAACTGACGCCATCATCCATATGCGACTCAATAAGCGTGAGCCGGACGAGATTCTCGATCTACTCACGAAGCGTTACACCAATCGTCGCAACCAGAATCGCCAGTTCACATCCGAGGAAGCGTTCGCAGACTACATCAATTCGTTCACTTACATCTACGACCCACACACGGTTTATTTCTCGCCACGTGACGCAGAGGACTTTCACATGTCCATGCGCATGTCCCTTGAAGGTATTGGTGCGCTACTTGGTACAGAGGACGAATATGTCAAAGTGATAAGCCTCGTAAAAGGCGGCCCGGCCGAACTGGATGGCGAACTCAACGCAGCGGATCGAATCGTCGCAGTTGGTCAAGATCCCGATGGTCCCATGATCGACGTGGTCGGACGACGAATTCAAGATGTCGTCGATCTAATCCGTGGGCCAAGAGGGACGGTCGTCAGATTGGAGGTTCTGGAACCTGTGAGTTCGGGTGGTGCATCCAAGATCATCGCCATTACGCGCGACAAGGTGAAACTCGAAGAAACTGCTGCAAAGAAGAAAGTGTTTTCGCTCGATTATGACGGAATCGAACGCAAGATTGGCGTCATCGAGTTACCCAAGATGTATGCCGATCTCGCTGGCGAACAACGCGGTGAGGAAAACTATCGCAGCGCAACTCGAGACGTCGAAAAGTTGATCGGCGAGCTCAAAGAAGAGAACATTGACGGCTTGGTCTTGGATCTCCGTAACAACGGTGGTGGGTCGCTTCCCGAAGCCCACAAACTCGTCGGTTTGTTCATCGAGACAGGACCTACGGTGCTCGTCAAGGGTCTTAGTCGCCGTCAACAAGCGATGAAAGATGAAGATCCGAACATTGCCTACGACGGTCCGTTAGCAGTCCTGGTCAACCGGAGTTCCGCATCCGCATCCGAAATATTCGCTGGTGCGATTCAAGATTACGGTCGAGGTCTGGTACTCGGTACGCGAACGTACGGTAAAGGATCGATTCAATCGATCCTCGCGTTGAACCATGGTCAACTGAAGATCACGCAAGGCAAGTACTACCGCATAACAGGGAAAACTACCCAGCATAGCGGCGTGAAACCCGATATTGAATTTCCTGAACTCATCGATTCAGAGGCCGTGGGAGAAAGTTCGTACCAGAACGCTCTTGAACTTGACGTCATCGAACCAGCCGAGTACGAAGTTATCGCGGATGTCGATAGCGTGATCGCTACCTTGACCCAAAAACACGAGGAGCGAACGAAAGATGATCCTCATTTCGATTACTACCGACGCTTTGCAGAACGCATTGATTTCAATCGAAGCATCACGCACGTTTCTCTCAATGAAGATGAAAGACGGGCGCGTCGAGCAGAGAGTGCAGCTTGGCGATTAAAGACAGAGAATGACTACTTGATGGCGCTAGGCGAGGAAACTGCGCCAACCATCGAGGAACTTGACACGATCATGGGTGAGCTGCCAAGAAAGCGCGCTGAGGAAGTCGATGGCATGGTTGAAGAGTCAGGCCGAATTCTCCTGGACTACATCAACATCAGTCCAACGTTAGCTTATCGTGAGAGTACTACCGCAGCCGCGCTAGAGAACTAAAGGACGAATTCGAGTGCGCGAGAATCGATGGTCTCGCGCAATTTCTCTTTAAACGTCGCGAGTGGCATCGTAGTCTGTTCGCGCACACCGTAGCGTCGTAACGTAACTTCGTTTGACGCGGCTTCACGCTCACCGACTATCAGCAGGTTCGGAATCTTCCGGGTTGTACCTTCACGGATTTTTTTCGACACCGTATCACTGCTTGAACCTAGTTCTGCGCGGACAAATTCCGAGCGAAGTTCATTAATGATCCTTTGCGCATACTCATCGAATTGTTCTGATACGGTAAGTACTTGAACCTGCACTGGTGCAAGCCAAGTCGGAAAGGCTCCACCAAAGTGTTCGATCAAAAAGGCGACGAAACGTTCGTGGGTTGAAAACGGCGCGCGATGAATGCAATACGGAACATGCTCTTCGCCATCGGGACCGATGTACTTCAAATCCAGCCGCTTCGGAATGGCAAAATCGAGCTGAACCGTACTCAACGACTCTTCCCGTCCGGTCACAGTCGGGAATTGCACATCAATCTTGGGTCCGTAAAACGCCGCTTCACCTTTGGCTTCGACGTAGTCTAGCTCAAGTTCATTCAGGATATTTCGCAGAACATCCTGCGACGATTCCCAAGCCTCGGGCTCGTCGACGTATTTGTTTTTACCCTGCGGATCTTCCGGATCCCAGCAACTAAGGCGCAGCGTGTAGTTTTTCAGTCCGAGGATGGAATACGCACGATCGTACAGTGCGATCACGTTTCGAAACTCTTCGGCGATCTGATCTTCCGCGCAGTAAATATGTGCGTCGTTCATGCACATACCTCTAACCCGAAGTAGACCACCAACGGCACCGGAATCCTCAAAGCGGTAGACGTGGCCGTACTCGGCGAGGCGTACAGGCAGTTCGCGATAGCTTCGAAGCGACGAATCGAAAATTTTGTGGTGATGCGGACAGTTCATCGGTTTGAGCACGTAGGCTTCCTTTACGGATTCACCATGTTCCGTCTGCTCAAGCACTTCGATCGGCGGATACATATCGTCCGCGTAATACGGCAGATGACCCGTCCGATAGAAAAGATCTTGCTTTGCGATGTGCGGCGTTGCAACGCGTTGATAGCCGTCCATGAACTCCAACTCACGAGCAAGTTTTTCAAGCTCGTCTCGAATGATGGTGCCATTAGGGAGCCACAACGGCAAACCACGACCGATTTCGTTGTCGATCGCGTAAATCCCAAGTTCTCGTCCTAGTTTTTTGTGGTCTCTTTCCTGGGCGAGTTCGTATGCCTCGACGTGCGCATCCAAAGTGGCTTTATCCTCGAACGCCCACGCATAGATACGAGTCATCATCGTATTGCGGGAATCTCCACGCCAATACGCACCTGCGACACTTCTTATCTTGAAAGCGTCCCGCGGGATGTCTTTGGCAGTGTCAACATGCGGACCTTCGCACATGTCCAAGAATGGGCCGTTGCGGTAAAACGAGAGCGACTCGAGCCCGTTTTTCTCACATAGTTCCTCGGCGTATTCCCGCTTGTAAGGCTCCCCCATTTCATCGATGCGAAGGAGCGCTTCCGCTTTCGGAAGTTCCTCTTGATAGAACCGCTGCCCCTTCTTCAGAATTCGACGCATACGTCGTTCTAGATCCGGAAAGTCGGCTTCCGTGATCGGTTCCGGCAGGACGAAGTCGTAATAGAACCCATCTTGGATCGGAGGTCCGAACCCAAGTGTCGCACCTTCACGCATTTCAAGTACAGCTTGCGCGAGTACATGCGCCAAACTATGACGGATGCGATACAGCTCATCGCCGCCTGAGACGTCGATTTCGCCGGAGTGTTCGAAAGGCACGGGTCCGCTCCTAAAGCAGTTTTGCGGTCAAGCCGCCTCACCAGTGATGTTGTTCAGTACGTATTGCAGGATGCCGCCACACTTGAAATACTCAATTTCGTTGTCCGTATCAAGGCAACTCAGCACACGATGTGCGTCGGTTGAGCCATCAGCACGCGTGATCATCATTTTCAGTTCCTGTCGTGGGGTAATCTCCGTCTGCCCATCCGCGAAACCGATGGAGACCAATTCCGAACCATCGAGTTTTAACTCCTGACGTGACTCATCGTCCATGAATAGCAAAGGTAATACACCCATACCGACCAGATTTGACCGGTGAATGCGTTCGAAACTCTCCGCAATCACGGCTTTTACACCGAGTAAGCGCGTACCTTTGGCCGCCCAATCGCGGCTAGAACCAGTGCCATACTCCTTCCCGGCAAAAACGACCAAAGGCGTGTCTTCGCGTTCGTACCGATTGGCGGCGTCATAGATCGAGACTTGCTCACCCGTAGGGGCATGTTTCGTATACCCACCTTCGACATCAGAGAGCATCTCATTGCGGATTCGAATGTTCGCAAACGTGCCGCGCATCATGACTTCATGATTCCCTCGACGAGAACCGTATGAGTTGAAGTCAAGGACTTGCACCCCATTTTGTTGGAGGTACTCACCGGCGGGACTCGCAGGTTGAATCGCGCCAGCCGGTGATATGTGGTCGGTTGTCACAGAATCCCCAAGGATCGCCAGAACGCGGGCTTGATCGATGACGATGGATTGGTCCAGATCGCCACCCACCGAGAAGAATGGCGGTTGCTTGATGTATGTGGACTCTTCCCATCCGTAGGTACTGGACTCGTCAACCGAGATTTCGCGCCAGGCTTCCGGACCAGTGAAAACGTCACTGTATTGGCGCGAGAACATGGATGCGGTCACGCGACCAACAACCTCGTCCACAGCCGCTGAGCTAGGCCAGATGTCTCGAAGGAAGACATCGTTACCTTCGCGGTCCTGACCGAGCGGTTCAGTCGTCAGGTCAATTCTTGTCGTTCCAGCGATGGCGAACGCGACGACTAAAGGCGGTGATGCCAACCAATTGGCGCGTACTTCCTGGTGTACCCGGCCTTCAAAATTTCGATTTCCCGATAAGACCGCAGAGACAGTCATATCCCCTTTGGCAATCGCGCTTGAGATCGGCTCTGGTAACGGTCCGGAATTACCGATGCACGTCGTACAACCGTATCCGACTAAATTGAAGCCGACTTGATCCAAAGCCGACTGCAATCCGGTCTCCTCAAGATATTCGGTTACGACCTTGGATCCTGGCGCTAACGACGTCTTAACCCATGGCTTGACCCGTAATCCCTTGTCGAGGGCATTCTTCGCTACCAATCCTGCTGCAAGCATCACTGCAGGATTTGACGTATTCGTGCACGATGTAATCGCGGCAATAACGACGTCGCCATTTTTCAGTGAATAGTCTTCGCCTTCAACTGAAATAGCACCTTCGTCGGAATCGGAAGAACTCGATCCAGCAGCTTCGTCAAACGCTTCACGAATTCCGGCGAGAGAGACGCGATCTTGCGGCCGTTTCGGCCCAGCGAGTGAGGGCTCGACTTCTGATAGATCAAGATGCAGCAGTTCTGAGAACTCGGGCTCATTGCTTTCGTCGAGCCACATGCCCTGTTGTTTCGCATACGCTTCTACGAGCGCGATGGTTTCGGCAGGTCGAGACGAAAGTTCCAAATACTTGATGGTCTCCTGATCGACTGAGAAGAACCCACAGGTCGCACCGTACTCCGGCGCCATGTTCGCAATGGTCGCTCGGTCAGCTAATGAAAGATGCTTCACCGAAGGTCCAAAGAACTCGACGAATTTGCCAACTACGCCATGCGCACGTAGCAACTCAACGACTCGTAGTACCAAATCAGTCGCCGTTACGCCTTCTGCGAGCTCCCCAGTCAGCCGAACACCAACCACTTTAGGAACGAGCATTGAAATGGGTTGACCCAACATCGCTGCTTCGGCTTCGATGCCGCCGACGCCCCAACCGAGCACACCCAGACCATTGACCATGGTCGTGTGACTGTCGGTGCCGACCAGTGTGTCGGGATATGCGATTGTCTTACCGTTTTCCTCTCTCGACCAGACCACTTTTGCCAAATACTCAAGATTGACCTGGTGACAGATTCCGGTACCTGGCGGTACGACCCGGAAGTTATCGAACGCTTGTTGCCCCCAACGGAGGAACCGATAGCGTTCACCATTCCGTCCCATTTCCGCTGCAACATTTGCCGCAAAGGCGTTGGACGATCCAAAATGATCGACCATTACAGAGTGATCGATTACTAGGTCTACTGGAGTTAGCGGGTTGATTAATGCGGGATCGGCACCGGCCGCAACCGTTGCGCCTCGCATCGCGGCTAAATCGGCAACCGCAGGTACGCCTGTGAAGTCCTGCATGAGAACTCGCGCGGGTCGATAGGCGATTTCAGCTGCGTCTGCGCTGTCCGCGCTCCAATTCCCTAGCTGTACGATGTCACTTTGAGTTACGCTGTTCTCGTCCTCAAACCGCAGAAGGTTCTCAAACAGCACCTTTAACGATATTGGTGTTTTTGATACGTCACCCGCACCGTTCTGCGCCGCACGAGTTAAGTCAAAATACTCGTACTCGCGGTTATCTACAAAGAGGGTTGAACGGCATTTAAAAGAGTCAACACTCACGCGTCTTTCCTTGATTCTCGTGGGTTCGTGCGACTACCACCAATCAAAAGGTAGGGCACGGGAGCGGAAGCGCGGGAATTTTAAGAACTTCAAGGCCGATACACACTGAGCCGATGGTCCTGCATGCCTTGTTTGACTCACCCTACTTGGCGGACGGTGCAAAAAGAGGAAATACTCAACGACTCGTCTAATTCATCGACTCTTTGCCTATTTGAAAAAATACGTCTATGCAATTGGCGATGGCCTGTCAAGGCCGCGGGAGCCATGCGATTGAGCGTCAAAATCTCACTCAATTGGTTTCATAAGTGGGGACGCATCGAAGGCAGATGTGCACACTGATTTACTTTCGTTGTTTTTCGCAGCACCAGGCTATGTGATCAGAGTAGCTGCGTCTGGACCTAACACGCTTTGCGGAGGCGTATAAAGCACAAATCACATGTTCGGCGGACCCGATACAGTGTGCTGAGTCCGTTGCACGATTGACTATCGCTTGTTGCACATTCACGTTTAGACTTGAGATGTATTTAGTGGACTAAGACGTGGCAAGGCGCTATTTCCCGTACGAAATAGCGTATGTAGAGGATAAGTGCTTGTGGAACACCGTCACTTAACACATAGCAACTACAGTCTCCCCGCCATTGATGACATCATTTCTAGAGGTGGGTGGTCCGACTGGGTAGAGCTACAACAGGCGTGCGTACGCAACCCTTCCTTAAAAGAAAAGGTAAGAAAGGTCTGTAAAGCACATATCGCCAATCCTTATGCACAACGCTACCATTTTTGGTGGAAGAATGTTCAGTGAACGACCCTCTTGGGAAAAAGTCCTCTCTTCAGCCGCAACGTTGCAGAGGATTGTTCCAGACGCGGTAATGGTAGGTGGGTCGGCTGCCGCCATACACGCCTCACATCGCTTCTCAACCGATCACGCTCACGTCGTGCCTGACTTGCGTGAACGATTTGACGACATCTTAACGTCGTTGGAGTCGATCGCAGGATGGAACACTGCGAGAGTTCGCCGACCCGTATTAATTCTCGGTAGTCTCGATGGGATTGAAACCGGTATTCGACAGTTGATTCGAAGCGAACCATTGGAAATTGAGTATCTTGATGTCGATGGCACACAGTTAGCCGTCCCTACGAGAGACGAGATTCTGCGGATTCAGGGTGTTCTGATCTTACGGCGAAACGCCACGCGGGATTACGTTGATTTCGTCGCTTTAGCGGAGAGTCTAAGCGTCGAGAGAGTAAAACTCGCACTTTCGCGCTTCGACACGCTTTACCCACAAGAAAGTGGTCAATCAGCTCTGCAGCAACTCTGCGCTCAATTAGCTAATCCGATGCCGTACGATCTTGAAGGGGACGAGCTAAGTCTGTATAAAGGATTAGTTGCTCGCTGGTCAGACTGGTCGGTCGTCAGTGAGGAATGCGGAAAGATTGCTGTCGAGTGTTTTCGACCGCTGTCGTCTGATTAAGGACACTGAGCCTCCTGCTGTCCAAGATATTCACGATTTCTTTCTCCGTTTAAGTACGGTCACAGAGATTTGCACCAGCTTGAATCTCGTCAAGCAAAGCGTAATCTGATCTACCAACTCTTTGTTTAAATTCCGCGCAGTTGTTTTCAGAGTCGTCGACGCGATTGGATTTGACAAATAGCGTGTCGAACTCGATCATTAATTCCACTGGATCTCCATGTATCTATGGAATTTAGTAAACTCTGCGACTCCACCCCAAAGTTAAAACTCTAGCGAAAACCCACCAACCCGAGTTTGGGTGAAATACGTAATTTAGTTACTCGTACTTCGCCGTTTTGCGTGTAAGCTATTCCTAGTCACAATCTCCAAGTTCACGAAAACGAACCACAAACAAGACATCTCATTTTGACTGAATTAACGAAAAGAGCCTCGTTCGAGCAGGAACACCTCCGCCTCGTCAGCGGATACAACGATATCTTCGTGGGGATCGCATGCATTCTCACGTTTGTTTCCTTGAATACGCTCATTTCAGAGCAGTATCTGGATCACATACTTGTGCTAGGTGCTGCTTTCGCGCTGGCGTGGTATTTTGTGCGACGACAAAGAATGAGGTTTACGGGAATCGTGATATCGAGTTCTGTCGCGATTTCGGGAATACTCTTGGGGTTTGAGTTTTTCAATTACGGTTCAGTTCTAGATGTTCCGCCCCCTTCGCGAGAACTTGGTGTAGCCGTAATGCACTTACCCGTAGTGCTACCACTCGTCGTTCCTCTGATCGTTTCAGCGCTACTCTCGATCGGGTTTTGGCGATTTGCTCGTGTACCGCTAGCACACGCTCTAGGCATTCTCGCGATTCTATTGACGATTCTCGCAATAGTTGTCGGAGCTCATTTGCCGCCACCACCGGTTGCAGATAACTTTAACGAGTTCGAACCAGTTAGCATCACTGACCCGCGCACTCAACTAGAAGTGCTCCGCGGAGTTTCTGTATTAGCTACAGCGTTTATTTGCGGTTGTCTCGTGGAGGCGTACGCAATTTGGTGGGATGTACGTGACCCTCAACGGCAATCCGTTGATACGGATGTCGCGTTTTGGACCCATATTGTTGCTGCGCCGTTCATCGTTCAACCGCTTTATTGGTGGGTCGAAGCACTCGCGTGGAATCCGACGAGTGAAGTGATCTTTGGATTCTTGCTGTTCGTGGTCTTACTCGTATTCGCCTTAGTGATCAACCGTCGTGCGTTACTGATTGGTGCGATGGTTTGGGTACTAGCAGCACTCTTTACGATCGCAGATATGTCGGTCGCAGGTCTTACGATGGGCGTGATGTTGCTACTAATTGCCGCAGCATGGAACAAAACGAGGCAACTGATCGAACCGATCATGCCCGAGTACTTTCAACGACGCTTCCCAACTCTTGTAGCAGAAACTTGAGCTCTGGCTCACAGAGCGCGCAACTGAGTTTTACGCATGTAGAGAGCGGAGAGTTTCCTGTTCGATTGGTCCCGAATCGAGCGACAAATTCCCAAAACGGATCGCAATTCTCAAGCCAAGACATACCAAGTCGATTCGATTCGACGGGAGTCTCTTTAAGAAGTCTTCGATCTTAGCGGATGATCTCATGAGCGAGCGTTACTCGTAGGAACGCGGATTTAAGACGCCGACATTGCGGATTGCTTCTTCGCCGCTCTACTCGCAAATAGATCCCTGTAGTGCGTCGAGAGTTTTGACGTCCCATAAAAACCTCGGACCATCATCCGGGGTTCGGGTCGGTAGTTTCGCGTGATCGTGTGCATCACGCTGCCATTGACGAAATAGGCATCGCCCGGTTCACCCGTCAGCTCAACGACTTGCAACTCGATATCGTTCACAAAGCCTGGCTCTTTCAAAAATCGTTCGCGATCGGTCGAACTATCCGACAATAACTCGCGGAAGTAGGGGTACTTCCTCAGTTTTCGTTTCGCTATTTTCGATGTGATCGCCGAAGTAGACGTCTCAAACAACCGATGTGAGCCAGTAATCACCATAGTGCCTCCGCCACGCAGGAGCACATGATTGATGAACCCCAACACAATCACACCCGTTAAGCCTCTACCAGGAATATTGGGTGTGTCCGAATGCCATATCGAACTAGGCACTACCTGGTCCTGAATGTAGTTGTGTTGTCGTGAAAACGTGAGAAGTAAAAGCGCTTTTTGTTTTTCAAATTCGGTTTCGCTTGCGAGCATGCTGGCGACATCGTCCGAACGATCGTTGTAGATCGTTTCAAGACCACGAATTCGACGCGTGCCTTTCATCACCTTCCGAATCGTGGCTTCGTCAAGTACTTCCCAAGTCTTTGGACGACCACGCTCAATGCCCCACTTTTCGAAGCGGCGCCATAGTTCGTTCTCTAGGTCACATGCGATATTGGCATCGAACAAGCCTTTCACTTTGATGACGCCTAATTCGTCAAACGCTTGCCGTTGCTGATCGTTGAACGCCGGTTGTGCCTCTGAAAGCGTCGCGTGTTGCAAGGATAAAGACATCAAGAACCGATCTGACTTGCGTTCGCGTCGATGCAGATTATCTGAAGAACACCGCCCTCAAGGGCTGCTGGCGGCACTGGGTTGTTGGACGTACATGCCTTACCGTCGTCGGTAAACGTCATATCCCGCGTATACGTTCCCGATAAAGGAATCGGATAGACCACCCAACGTTCCTCATCGGGAATAAAACGGTACATGCGATCGGTCATGTTTTCATTGACCCAGATATCTTGCGTACCAGGATGCACACCAAGAGCATAAGGCGCGGGTCGGAATCCAGAAGCGAACTCAGGCATCGGATAGACGGTTGATTCAAAGGTTGCCGGATCAATCTTCGCCAACATACCTTCTGAATAGCCCGTGACCCACAAGGTACCGGATGAATCGAACCGCATCCGACGCGGTCCGCGAATCGGTGACTCAAACTCGGTAACTTCGTTGGTTGTCGGATCGATCTTTCCGATGCGATCGCCAAACAGCCGCGTATACCAAACCATGCCAGTAATCGGGTCGGTGTCAATCCCATACGGTGTCGTACCGCCAGACATACCGTCGGGACGAACACCTGGTAATCGAACCACGTGCGTCTTGCCTGTCTCCGGGTCCAAACTACCGACCGACTCAGACCCCGCAAGCGTGAACCAAGCTTTGCCGTTTAAATCGAAACGAATCGTGTGGGGATAGATCGCCCCACGACCGATAACAAACGATGGTTCCCATTCGTGGGTCTTTGGGTTGAACACGCCGATGCTGTTCGTTGACGTGTTGGTCACATAGTACTTGCCGTCCGGACCCATATCGAGCGAGTGCGGTCCGTTACGCCCATTGAATACCGCCAATTCACCTCCAACTGATCCAAAGACGTGATGAACCATGCCTTCGCCCGATTGTGATACGTACTTAGTCTGGCCAGTGATCAAGTCTGTGATCGCCATATGGTCGGCGGCTTGGTCGACGGTATAGAGCAACCCATCTGAAGCGTTGTAGATCGCGTCGTGCGGTACGACGCTTCGCTCCATCCGATACTCATAAATCTTCGCGTGTTCTAAATCGTCAGACAGCGGGAACTCCGGGCGTACCGCGAGTGCTTGGCCATCAAATCCTTCTGAAAGCAGCTCGGATCGTCGATCACGAAGTTCCGCATCGAAATTGCCAAGCATGGCATGCATCCGAATGATGACGCCAACCCAGTCACGTGGCGAACGAGCCACACGAGTGAGCGGGTTCCCCATCTGATGGCACGTCAAACAATCTCGTTGAAACTGGTATTTGGTGAAGAATGAGTCATCGCCTTCTTCAAATGGCAAATTGCCAAAGTGATACGCCGCGGGTAGGCTATCGGAGATTTCCTGAGCGTCCGTCATCTTGCTCATGGTGATGTCAACGATGTTCGTCGCATCTCCATTCAAAGAGACATGAATATTGCTATCTCGGTAATACGGCGTCCTAGATCTGATCTCCACGTCGCCCTGCATCGCCGTTTCGAGTGCGAACGACCCGTCGCCGCGAGAGTAGACCGACTCAGAAATACCAGTTTGATGATCCGTGACTCGGATCAAGACCCCTTGCAGCGGCGCTTTGTTGTTGTCAATGACATGCCCCTGAATGAGTGCCGCAGCTACCGTTGTTGAAACGCAAACCGGAACCAACAACAAGAGACCTACTCGCGCAAAATCCTTCATTCCACTTGTCCCCGAAAATCCGCTGCGAAACAAAGCATATGCGCTAGAAACCGGCCGCACCACCAGCGTTCCTGCCGTCGCTCGTCGCCGTGATCGAATCCCGATATTTAAGTATCGAATTGGCGTCACCTATACGGTACTGCTCGGAGAGTACGCGTAGATTCACGTGTCCCATCTCCTCTAGCTCCTGAATAACCGTCGATCTGATACCTGCTTCGAATCGCACACTGTTTGGTTGCCATTGGTGATGGAAGCGCGGCGCATTGACCGCTTCTTCAAGATCAAAACCATGATCGATCACATTAAGAATCACCTGCAATGTCGTCGTGATGATGGTTGATCCACCTGGACTCCCAGTGATCAACACGAATCTATCTCCTTTCGAAACAATAGTCGGCGTCATCGAACTCAACATCCGCTTTCCGGGTTCGATAGCGTTGGCTTCGCCTCCAATAAGACCAAACATGTTCGGTGTACCGGGTTTCGCGCTGAAGTCATCCATTTCGTTGTTCAAGAGGAAACCAGCGCCATCGACGACGATTCCGCTACCGTAGCCACCGTTGATAGTTACCGTAAACGCGACAGCCATACCCCCAGGATCAATGACAGAAAAATGCGTCGTTTCGAATGGTTCTCTTGGCACCGATCCAGCTTTAATGTCGTCCGATATCGTCGCGGTCGCACCGATGTCCTCGATTCGCCTTGACGCATATCGCTTTGAGAGTAACGTATCGAGCGGAACGGGGTAGAAATCAGGATCACCTAGATGGACGGCCCGATCGGCGTATGCACGTCGTTCGGCTTCTATCATCAGATGCATGGCTGGCGCTGTATGGAACCCTAGTTCGCTTAAATCGAATGGTTCGAGCATGTTGAGCAACTGCACAACCAATACCCCTCCCGAAGACGGAGGCGGCATCGAATGAACGTCAAAACCTCGATATCGACCGTGGATCGGTTCGCGCCACACCGGTTCGTACGCCGTGAGATCGGCGTTTGAGATCAAACCGCCGCCACGACTCATTTCCGCGACGATGAGGTCTGCCGTCTCGCCCGTATAGAAACCGTCCCTACCCTGGTCGCTGATTCGAGAGAGCGTTGCCGCGAGATCGGGTTGCTTAAACAGCTCCCCGGCTTCATAGAAGGAACCATCCGCCTTATAGAAGACCTTTCGGGTCGACTCAATATGCTGAAACCGATTGTGGTGCGATCGGAACTGACGCGCGATATCCGCAGGCAGTTCAAAACCGTCTTGTGCAAGTTCGATGGCGCGAGCGATCACGGCTTCGCGCGGAAGTACGCCGAATCGCTCGTGAATAGCTAGTAAACCCGCTACTGAACCAGGTACACCTGAGGAAAGATGGGACTGTAATGCACGTTCCGCAACGTACTCACCGTCCTCATCAAGAAACATGTCTGTCGTTGCACCACCTGGTGCTCGTTCTCGATGATCGTTCGCAAATACTGTTCCATCCGGCATTCGAATCACTGCAAAGCCGCCACCGCCTAAATTACCGGCTGACGGATACGTAACGGCCAAGACAAACGCAGTCGTTACCGCTGCGTCCACCGCATTGCCGCCTTCTCGCATGGCGGCAACGCCAGCCTCACTGGCCAACATCGAACGTGAAGACACCGCGGCGTTCTCGACGACAACGGTATTGCCCTGAATGAATCCTGGTGTCAGAATCCCAAATAAGAGGAGCAACGAAGCAATATGCCGACCACCTCTGTTCCCCGAATTCCCGAGTCTGGAAATAGAAACCTGCCGTATACGAATCACAAATTCGGTCTCCCTAAATTCAAAAGTAAAAAGCAACGGACATGAAGTAGGTTGATCCACCCCCAGATGTCGTGTCGTCACCAAGTTCGCGTTCACCAAATTCCGTGTTCAAGTCACCGTAAGGGACCGAAACGCCGAATTGCACACGAGAAGCGTCGCCGGGTTCGTAGTTCACCGCAGTCTGGAATAACCCGCTCTGGTCCTCCAGATTTTCAAGGACGATAAACGACTGACTCCACAGCGGATGCCAGGTTATGTTCATGCCGAAACTGCCGTAGTTCTTCATGAGCGTGAATATTTCTCCCCGCGCCATCCTTTCGCTCAACGTCGCAGGAACTCTGTCCCCAATTTGCTCCAAGCCGAAGCCGTTGTGATAAAGCTCACCGAATAGGTAGAGTAACGTGGGACCAAGGGCGATCGTGTAATCCAGATTGGCGAGACCACTTAACGTACATGTCGTTTCGTCGCACAATCTTGAAGTCTCTAATCTCAATAGCGATCCCGCAACTGGGAGCGAGAGCGAAAATGCCGCGAAATCATCGCCGATATGTTCCGCGACGATCAAGTCCAAAGAGAGGTCGTTCAACTGAGAATGCCACTTCAACGCCGTCGTATCAGCCGAAGAGCTCTCTGCATTTTCTTGACGTCCGATCCAAAGTAACTGCAGTTCGCTCGAGTTCCCAACGAGAGACTCAATCAACACCGAGTCAACCCCCGGTTTGTATTCGCGGTCAATCGTGGTCGGTGCAAACGGACTGAAGAGATCCAAGGGTTGGAAAACGAGCCCATTCCCCCATGAGATCGCCTGGCGACCTGCCTGTAATGACCAACTAGGTTTTCGATACGTGATCGATAGGCGATCCACCCGCGTAACTAAACGATGTTGATCGTCGCTGAATATCTCTTCCGACCAATCAAAATATCGGCTACTGTCATTTCCAGGTAATTGGTCGAGGGGTAATCCAATATTGCTTAATAACTGAACCGCATCACCGCCGGTCCAGGTTAATGTCGGATCGAATTCGATACGTATCGGGCCACTTGAGTGCTTGAACATTAGGCGGAGATCCAGTCGGAAATCCGTCAACTGATCACGTACGGTCGGTACGAGAATATCGGTTGATGAAAGTTCCGTGGCGCTCGCGAATGCCTTAACTCGCCCGGTCAATTCCGCCGCAGACACGCTTGTCGTGCATAGCACGAACAACCCTATCGTCCAACGAATACACGACAAAACTAGCGTGCGATGGACGAAGCTATGCCGCAATCTGTCCGTCGACCAGATTAATGTGACGCTTCGTGTACCCCATGACAAGCGGATCATGGGTCGCCGTGAGGATGGTGACACCGCGCTCTTCGTTCGCGTGTTGCAGGTATTCACAGAACTCTTTGGTCGTTTCCGAATCCAAGTTCGCGCTTGGTTCGTCCGCTAGTAACACAGCGGGATTCGAAACCACTGCGCGCGCGATCGCAACGCGTTGTTGTTGACCACCCGACATTTCGCCGGGTCGTCGGTTAAACAAATCCTCGAGACCAAATGCGCTCAATGCCTCTTGCGCGCGCTCGCGACGTTCTTTCTTGCCGACTCCCTGCAGCTGAAGAATGAATTCCACGTTTTCAACGGCCGACAACACAGGGATTAGGTTGTAAGCCTGAAATACAAACCCCATCTTGTACAGTCGAACGTCAGTCAACTCGCTATCGGAACACTCACCAAGAATCGTGTCGCCAACCGTAATTTCGCCTTCGGTCGGACGTTCAAGCCCTCCGATGACATGCAATAGCGTTGACTTCCCTGAGCCAGACGGTCCTACGATGCTGACGAATTCACCGACTTCGACATCAAGTGAGACACCTCTGAGCGCATATACCGGCACTGTTTCATTACCATAGATACGCGTTATATCGGTGGTCTGAACCGCGAAGTCACTCATAGAAGTTTCCTAACCATCTCGTAAGGATTGAAGAATGGACGCTTTGATCACGCGACGCGCCGGGAAATAACTCGCGATCAACCCAAGGATCACACTGGCTACGCCTAATATCACGAAATCATCTACAACTAAATGAGGCACCATACGTGCACCCATCCCGAATGCCTCAACACCCGCCGCAAATGCCGTTAGGTCGATTCCGTCGCCGATCCACCAAACGAAAAGAAGCCCTACGCCGAGCCCAATCATCAATGCCAATAACATGATGATGACGCACTCGATCACGACCTGCGATACCACCAAGCGACTCTTCATACCAACTACCCGTAGCATCCCGAATTCCTTGATTCGAACCAACACCGCGGTAACGAGCGCGTTAATTAACCCGAACACCAGCGTTCCCAAGAAAACGACGATCAGGATGTACACAGTGAAGCCAATAAAGCGATGCATTTCGCTGGTGAATGGATCGAGTTGCGCCCATGTAGCAACATCCAGATCAGGTAATTGAGATGCGAGCGAAGACTGTACCTCATCTACGTAAGCAAGATCTTTGAGATACACAGAAACCCCTGTGAAACCATCTACCCCAGAGATCGTCTGAAGCGAACTTAATCCCGTTAGCACGTAGGCTTCTTCGTAACGGGTAGTTTCTGAATCGAAGATGCCGAGGATTCGGAACCCCGTTTCTATCGCAGTGTCGTCGGGGCCATTCATTAGTACGACAAGACGGCGACCTAATCCCGTTTTTAGTTCTTCGGCGAGATCTCTGCCGATCAGCAAGTGTTGATCGTTCGGATCAAGAATGCCTTCACCCTCGACCACAAGGTCGTGAATAAACGAGTGAGATTCGCGCGTAGGGTCGATACCAACAATTTCAACGCCGCGTGTTTCGCGTTCACTCATGATGACCGCCGGGGAACGTAGTCGTGGCGTCCATGTTTCAATGTCTGGACGATCAAGCGCTGCCCAATTCGTAGTCTGCGGAATCGAATACCGTAACCCAGGTTCATCCAGTTGGTTGGGAGCGAGAATTTTGATATGACCTCGAAAGTTCTCGATCGAGAAGCGGAGAAAATCCTGCTCCATTCCGCGTGCTAGCGAGTTCATTACAAACACACCGCCCACCGAAACGACGATCGCAAAGAGAACAAGCCCATTCCGACGCCGTTGCCGCCAGATGTTGCGCAATGCGAGCTGAAACACCAGGCGCATCTACTCGCTCCGTAAGGCTTCTGTGATGTTGAGTCGCGCAAGCCGAATTGCGACCAATGAAACCGAAATCAGCGCGCCAACCCCGATCACAACAGGGGCCGTGAAGACGACCCACCAGCTGAAATCAGGATAGATCGCACTCGGCATGAACGTAAACTGACTCTCAAGTGCTTCTTCCGACGCTGGGATCACGATGCCTGTGAACATCAGCGGTACCGCAAGCAAACATGTCAATAAACCGCCGCAAACGATCCCAACCATCCATAACAAAACGACTTCGACTAACGTCATTCGATAGACGGACGTGCGCTTCATACCAATCGCAAACAGTACGCCGTATTCTCGGGTGCGCTCAAAGAGCGTCATCACAAACGTGTTCATGATCGACAAGACAACAATCAGAATGAGTACGGCCTGCAGTATGGCGTTACTCACGATATCGATCTCGATACCTTGACTTATCTCAGGCATGAGTTCAGTCCAATCCATCACGATTTCGTCAGTTTCGAGAAATCCTCGCAATACCTCGGTCCCGTCGTCCATGCTCATTGGGTCGTCCACGAGAGCAACGATTCTGTGAGCCTGATCCGGCATGTCGAATGCTTCTTGAAACGTATTGAGACTGATCTGGATCATCGCGCGCTCCAGCTCGGTTGTCGCTTCAAAAATACCGCTGACCTCTGCAACGGCTGCACCAATACCTCCCTCCGCGTTGGTGCCGAGAATGACAATCTCGCCGCCTACGTCAAGCTGAAGATTTCTCGCGAGAACAGCGCCGATAAAAGCTTGGTTGTCGCCGGTCAGGTATGTGCCTTCAACCACCTTGGTTGGTACGTCGGACAATAAACGTTCGCGTTCCGGAATCACCCCGCTAACGAGCGCTGCGGTACTATGCGGGTCGTTGGATACCAGCGCGAATGCTTCGGCACGAGCGCTCACGAAATCCAGCTCCGTTGACTCATCTAACTCGCTCAATCGTTCGTTAACGTTCGAGATCAAGTGCTCGATTCGTGGTTCGTCATGAAATGATTTGTGCAGGATTTGGATGTGTCCACTTCCCATACGAGTTCCCAGCGCGATCATGGGTCCGTAACTGCCGCTCTGTATCGACATCACCAGTTGCACGATCAGCATACCGAACGCGATCGCTGCGACCGTGAGAAGTGTTCGTCGGCGATTACGCCAGAGATTTCGCCACGCGACCGGGACAAACAATGAGCCCGACGCTGACTGTGCGGAGTCGTTCAATAGGTACTACTCGCGCTCATTCGCCTCGTAAAGCAAACTGGGTGAAGTTGCGATCGTCGATCTCCACGTCGAACTCGATGGACTCGTACGTTACTTCAGTCCACCGTTCGGAATCTTCAAGATCACTCATCCGCATTCTCTTCGCCAACATGCGCCCACCTAACTCCTGAACTTCGAAAGCGCGCATTTCCTTCACAGGCTGCATGTCTTGATCGAAAAAAGTCTGGGTAAGAAGCACGTTATCACTCCGAAAAACGATTCGTTCCTTGCCCCAAACCACGGGCGCATTCTCTTTCGGCGTTGATTCGATGGTATAGGTAATGAGGCCGTTTTCTTCGACTTGATCAACGATGTCATGACGATAGTACGCGAGGAGTTTGTCAGACCTTGCTAGATCGTTGTACGAGAAGTCCGAACCCGCCCACTCCTGCGACATCATGCTCTTTGGTAATCGGACTGAGCGCCGAATCTTGGGCGAATACGTCCACATCGTTTCCCCAACTTTCAACGTGGCGTTACCCGCGTCTTTCGCAGGCGCAGTAAATCGAATCAACGCATCTTCGCGACCACGCGTCAACACGTTAAACGAGGACGTTCGTTGCCATTGCGGACGATTTACGGTCATACTCAGCTCAGAATAGGAGCTCAGTCCACGAGACTGGTCAATCATCCTCGCAATCAGTTCTTCCGCTGTAATGTCGGAAGCAGCGCTAATTCCCGCGCAGCACAAAAGACCCGCCGCGCATACAGCAGAAACGAAACGAAAGATCAATAGTTGCACATGAGAGGACTGCGGATGACGCATTCTAAATAGACGACTTCTCGTTCGACCGACGCTCAAAGTATGAATAGATAACGACTTGGAATGTCTAGATATGGGTCGTGCGTCTCACAGTACGCCGAAACTTGGTGCCATTGAGATAATTTGAAAGGCTACACGTACGCTAGATCATGGGAATAAAGTCGGAACATTACGAACACTATGCGGCGCACGGATTCGCAATCGTGCCGGATTTTCTATCGGCCGAAGCGCTTTCGTCAGCCTACGACGATTTAAGAATCTGCCTTCCTGGCTGTGTCGAGTATTGTCTTGGCGAAACCGACGAGAGACCTGGCGACAAACCATTCCCATATCGCCGAGCCAGTCGGCATCAGTTTCCCTACCCCGGTTCGATGTTGAATCAGATCACATTGGACGAAGATCTCCACCAATTCGCGAAACACTTCGCCGGTGGCGCTGACATGTATTGCGAACAGAGTCACCTTTCTTACAAACACAAGGGACATGCAGGGGATGTGGATCAAGGCATGCATTGCGATTACGGTAACCACACGTTGGCATATCCGCCGAAGCTCCCAGAATATTGGCAAACCGCGTATCTGCTCTATTTCACGGAAGTGACGATCAATCACGCGCCTACAGCGGTGTGTTCCTGGACGCATTACCCGGAAAAGGTTCGATACCCGATGCACTACACACGGGAAGAGCGACCGGATATCTATGAAAATGAAGTAAAAGTTACGGTTCCAGCTGGTGGACTGCTCATCTATAGTATGAGGACCTTTCATCGTGGCACGCCATTTCTCGCTGAAGGTGGACGTATCGGCATGTTTGTGACCTACGCACCGGCCGCGTGGAAGTGGTTAGGCATCGTTGGCTGGTCCGCCCAGGCGATTCGACCCGAGTTTAGAGAATGGGTTTCGCAAGCGACGCCCGAGGAACGCACGTTGTTTGGATTTCCTGAACCCGGACATTCATATTGGACGCCAGAGACACTCGAAGGCGTTTCATGCCGATATCCACAAATGGACATGGCTCCCTACGAAAGCCGAATGAATGGAGGCGATTCAACATGAGTGTGACGATCCATAAACAAGCCGTAGTCGATCCGAAGGCGGAACTCGGTGAAAACTGTGAAGTAGGACCTTTTTGCACGATCGGACCGAACGTCAAAATCGGCGACCGTACCAAGCTGGTGTCACATGTGGTCGTGGATGGTCACACGACGATTGGCTCTGATTGCTCTATTTTTCCTTTCGCAACGATCGGCGTGCAGTCTCAGGATCAGAAATACGTGCCTGGCACCGTGACATATTGTGAGATTGGAAGTAACAACGTTTTTCGGGAGTTTGTTTCGATCCACAGCGCAACCGCTGAAGAGTCGAAAACCGTTGTGGGTAACCACAACGCGTTTTTAGCGCATGCTCATGTCGCCCACAATAGTGTCGTCGGTGACCATGTCGTTTTGAGTCACTCTGCGACGGTTGGGGGGCACGTGCAAGTTGGCGACTACGCCAATTTAGGGGGACTTTCTGCGATCCATCAGTATTGCACCGTTGGTGAAGTAGCCATGGTTGCAGGTTGTTGTGCGGTGCGTCAAGATATCCTGCCCTACACCATCGCAGAAGGTACACCGAATGCGCGGATGCGCGTTGTAAACCGTGTCGGCATGCAACGCGCGGGTTATAGCGAAAACCAGATTCGTGACGTTCGACGGGCTTTTCGTACGCTTTTCGTGAACGACATGATTTTCGCAGAAGCTATCGAGAAAGTGAGACAGGACCTAGGGCATCTTGATTACATTCGAAAAATGCTCACCGCTGCCGACGAATCGAAACGTGGTCTCGCAATTCCGGACGAAAAGACTTGGGAGATCAACGCGGGCGACTAGAACAACAGTCTTTCAGCTTCTTCGAGACCTACCTGCAATTCCCACCGCATTCGCCATTTTTCGTACACACTCTACGTACCCAAATTGCCGCATATGCGGCGTATTGTCAAACATCATCGCGACTTTAGGAGGTCGCGAAAAAGAGCCGAATTTATGAACTTACTGAGGGGTTCGCTGCTTTACTGAACCCACACGTAGCATCTGCGAGATTGACATACGATTCCATGGATTTCTAATCAGAATTACAGGAATAATCAGACCTAAAGAACATGATGAACGCAGCCAAAGTTCAAAATGTGGTGGCATTGCCGCGCTTGGTAATCGACAACACCCCTGAGTCCTTTAGTTCGACTAACCACCTTGCGAATATAGTCGATAGCTTAAGAGAACCGCAAACGCTCGACGACTTCGAAAGGAAAGTTGATTTCGCTTGCGCAGCGCACCCTATCTTCGAAAAAATGATAGATGCTTTCGAGGCGGGAGCAAACGACTATAAGAACCCTATCGACCCCGATGGCGAGACTGTCGAATATGTTGAGAAGAGCGAAGAGACACTGAAACGCATCCGTAGTGTAGTTAGTGCGTTAATCACTGAGTACCTTCGTAGGGACGAACAAAATGACGTTGACCAGCGAGCGCTGAATCAATTGTTGCGCTTCGAGAAGACATTTCACCCATTCATAGCTAACCTTCAGAGATGCAGATGGATCATCATGTCGATTGATGGTGGACTTTCGCCAACTACTGGCAGGACATTTGACAATGCGGATGAATTTGTCGAGGCTCAGCTAGCAGAAGATTAGCGATGCATCCCGATATCCCCAACAGGATATGCAAATTTCATTTACCAAGCAGGCCGTTCAATAAACGACTACAAAATCTGCCGAACGACATTCAGGAGCAATACAAGCAAATAACTTTCGCTCAACTCGATCGGATACTATCGACAGTCTTGAATTCGTCTAACTTCTGAATCATGACAACTCGTTGGGGAATCCTCGCAACAGGCCGGATCGCTCACACGCTCGCAAACGCGATCAAAACTTCAAGCACCGCGGAGCTTGTTGCGGTCGGCAGTCGAACCCAAGAAAAAGCGGATAAATTCTCCGCAGAGTATGACGGTATCACCGCACATGGCACCTACGACCAACTAATCGCTGATCCAAACGTCGACGCGATCTACGTGTCGACTCCCCACCCACAACACGTTGAATGGACCATCAAAGCGCTCGACGCTGGTAAGGCTGTCTTGTGCGAAAAACCTATGGGGTTGAACCACGCTGAAGTAATGGCCATGGTTCATGCAGCACAGGTGAATCACCGCTTTCTACTTGAAGCATTCATGTATCGAATGCATCCACAAACCCAGCAAATACGAGACCTTCTAGCTGACGGAGCAATCGGTGAGCTACGTCACATTCACGCCATTTTTGCATTCAACTCGCCGTTTTCCGAAACAACACGAATGTACGCGCCAGAACTTGCTGGCGGCGGCATCATGGATGTAGGCTGCTATCCGGTATCGATGGCGCGTATGATCACCGGTGCGGAACCAACGGAACTGGCGGCGACAGGGATGCTCGCGGCAACGGGTGTCGATCTCTACACATCAGCGCTACTTTCATTCGAAGGCGGCATTGGTGCCCACGTTGCGACCGGCGTCGGCCAACAGCTCGACAACACCGTCGCGATCTTCGGCAGTGAAGGTTCCATGCGCGTTGCTACGCCGTGGCAGTGCCCGACAGAGTGGCGCGTTACATTGTCAAGAGGGAGAGAAACCGAGGAATTTACAGGTACGTGCGAGAGCGCTTATGTGTATCAAGTTGACGAAGTGGATCGCTGTCTTCAAGCGGGATTGGTTGAATCGCCAGCAATGACGTGGGAGGATTCAATCGGCAACTCGATCGTTCTGGACAAGTGGCGTGCAGCCCTTGGCGTTGAATATCCCCAAGAGAAACCCGAAACCTTGGCGCAACCTGTATACGGTCGTCCTCTCGATACCGCGAATACCACCACGCCGCGCGACACCATCCCTGGTGTCGGTAAGAGCCTTTCACGAGTCGTAATGGGCTGCGATAACCAGCCGAATCTTCCGCATGCGGCCGCGATGTTTGATCACTTTATCGAACAAGGCGGCAACGTCTTTGATACCGCGTATATATACGGCGGAGGTCGGATCGAGACTTTACTTGGTCAGTGGTTAAAAGCTCGCGGTGTTCGGACAGAAGTCGCGATCATCGGTAAAGGCGCACATACGCCACTTAACCGTCCTGAGTATTGCCGCCCACAACTAACGGAAACACTCGATCGCCTTCAAACCGACCACTTGGATATCTATTTCCTGCACCGAGACAACGCCGATGTTAATGTAGGCGAGTGGATAGACGCGCTCGATGAACTTCATCGTGAAGGTCTGATACATGTGTTTGGCGGCTCGAACTGGGAGCATGCCCGAATTGAGGAAGCGAACAGCTACGCTGCTAAGAACGACAAGCAAGGCTTTTCTGTTGTCTCGAATCAATTCAGTCTGGCGAAGATGCTGAGTCCCGTTTGGCCAGGCTGTATATCTGCCAATACGGATGATTTTCGCACCTTCTTAGCGGCACACGACCTCGCTCTCTTCCCGTGGTCTTCGCAAGCTCGGGGTTTCTTCACACCACGCTATGACAGCGTTCGTGCAGGCGAAAGAGGCGAAGGTGGGAGTAGTTGGAATCAACCCTCAGACGCTGAAATGAAGCGTTGTTGGTTTTCGGACGAGAATTTTGATAGACGTGACCGTGCTATGGATATCGCTGATCAGAAAGGTGTCGAGCTCATCAACGTCGCATTGGCGTACGTTCTTGCGCAGCCCTTCAAGACTTTCCCGCTGATCGGACCTCGGTTCTTATGGGAGACGACTAGCAGTCTCCGCACATTTGACGTTGAACTGAGCGACGCGGATATCGCTTGGTTAGATCTTGCGGAGAAGCGCTAGCTTAGTTCGCTGCAAGCGCTACCGTGTCGCCGATGATCTCGACACATTCTTCGCCGTGGTTGCGCACGTTATTGACATAAGGCGAAACCGGCGAGGCAAGCATGTCGTATGGTAAGCGGGATTGACAGAGATCCTGTAACGAAGGCACGGAAGTGTCTCGATTGAGCCACGTTTTGGCGTCGTGCTGACTCAACATCACCGGTTGTCTGTGATGTAGGAACTTCAGACCTGGTACCACATCAGTCGTAAGAATAGTGAAACTATCCAACGGCTCGTTCGTGTCTGGGTTGTACCATCGATCCCACAGTCCGGCAAGAAGCAAGCCGTTCTGAGGGGGTGCGTGCACGAAATACGGTTGCTTTTGCCCGTTCCGATTCACCCATTCATAAAAACCGGTAATCGGCACGACGCATCTTTTGGTCCGGAACGGTCCGCGAAATGCAGGTGACTTTGCGGCATTCTCGCTTCGAGCATTGAACATGCTGTACTTGTAGGACTCTTCTTTAACCCAGTTTGGTATCAGCCACCACTGTGCCTGTGCTGGACTACGTTCGTCAGATTCTTCCTGCCGGATGATCCATGCTTGCTGGCGAGGGGCCGTGTTGTAGTTCGTAGATCCTTGAAATGGCTGGCCGACAAAATCCATAAACAGCTCAGTCATCGGATCAGATGTAACGTTGAATCGCCCACACATTCTTATTCGTCCACGCTATGACTGGTTCGGAATAGGCTCTTATATATTTCTGTGTGTTTTTCACACTGGTTACACGGTTCCGTGTCGATCAGGACTTATGTCCTGATTCGGTCTTCCTATTGCCGACACTGCGGGAATAGAGCCACCCGCATCAAAGAGCGCAAGCCCCCTGAGCAACACATTTTTTGACGCGTTCACGTCGCGGTCGTCACGATACCCGCAATGCGTGCATTCGTACCAACGATCGTTCAACGTCAACG
>JAJECH010000010.1 GCA_022822135.1 Pseudomonadales bacterium | reverse complement strand
GCGGACGCTGTCATGGCCTGAATATCGAGATCTTCTACTGCGATCCATTTGCCATGATGCTTCACGATCTCATTCGTGAGGCGGTGCAGGTCGTTGTGACGACGGACGCGTGCCCGATAACACGCCTTTGCTAACGACGCCCGTCGTTTCTTGCGACCGTTCGAACCCGTCTCGCAACGGCTCAAGGCACGTTGCTTACGTCTAATCTCAGCGCGGTCAGGCGTATGACGCGGGAACACCGTCCCATCGGACAAGGCCGCGCGGAGGTGTACCCCGACATCGATCCCGATGGCTTGATTCAAGCCTAGACGTTGGGGCTTGTCGTCGCAGACCAACTGGATAAAGACGCCGGTCGGTCGTTGCACGACACGGAGGACTTTGACCTTGGTTCGATCATCGCACCGATGGTCCTGGCGCCACCGGAACCGACCGATAACATTGAGCTTCACGTACCCGTACTTGCCATTTAAGGTGGGTTTCTTGTGCATGGTCTCACACGACTGCACCCCGCGCTTATACGACTTGAACCGCGGAAACCCGCGACCTTGCCGGAAGAAGCGCTTGAACGCGCGTTCGACCCGGACCAACGCCGAATCCTGACACCACCGGTCGAACTTGCGAAACCACTCGTCCTCACGGCGAAGGATCGTCAGGGATCCACGCTGGTCGTACAGACCGATGCTCTCACCCTTTTTCTGATAACAGTCGATCCGTTCCTGCAGCGCGCCGTTGAAGAGAAGGCGTTGTTGCGTCAGAAACTCGGCAAGGTTCCGATGGGTGTGGGCGTTGAGCTTGGCTTTATAGGTGTACGTCTGCACAGTTGAAATTATAAGCTAACAGATGCCTTCGCGCATGACGAATCGTCGCAGAATCAACTGGGTAGCGTTTTGCTAAAGGTATGCACATTCAATGACTTACGTCAGCTTTGAATCGACTGCGAATTGAAAGCAACAACCAAATATATAAGAGCCGAAACTAAATATTGGTTTACCGTGAGGCATCAGACCTAAATCTTCCTCTCGTCGTACCCCAATGAGCGGAACGGAATCCACTTCGTATCCTGATGTTCCAAGCATCGTTAGAGAATGGAAGATCGTTAGGGCAAACAGAACAAATGCACCGTGAATCTGCCTAAGTGCGACGACATCGATTAACAGTTAAGAGCAAGGCTCCCCTGAATAATTCGACCCTAGTGGTGTTCTGATGCACACTCCTCGATTCTAATCACTCGTAAGCTATTCTCGTCCAATTGGAACAACAACCTTTCCGCTTACTCGTCATCTGTACGGGAAATCGTGCTCGCTCACAGATGGCACACGGGTGGTTCAATTACCTAGGTGGTACGCGCGTGCAGATCGATAGTGCGGGAATCGAACCGAAAGGAGTACACCCCCTTGCCATGACCGTCATGTCAGAAGTCGGAATCGACATCTCAGGTCACACTTCCGACCCTGTAGATAAATACGTCAAGAATGAGTACGACCTCGTGCTCACGGTATGCGACACGGCCAAAGAGGCATGCCCCGTCTTCCCGCACGCACGGCGGACGATCCACCGAGCATTCGAAGATCCTGACTATCCGGACATGCCAGCTGAAGAGTTCGCGAACGTATTCCGTCGTATACGCGACGAAATCGGTGAATTCTGCAGTGTGTTACTGAGTGAGTTGGGTCCCGATCTTCATGGTCTCTCTAACGACGAACGTCAAATCTAATCGCTTCCAAGTCACATATCGGATTCGTCGAGTAAATCGATTTTCCTTGGTAGAGTGATGTCGCGTTCACGACAATTCGTTCCTTCACCAAGGCAAGATCTAGATCACGCCGAACCATCGCGTTCGTACTCACGTTCGTCGCCATCCAGACAGAACCATTCCCTCCATTGAACGAATTTTCCAATGCTCGAACAGGTCGTTAAAAAAATCCTCACTTCTAGAGTGTACGACATCGCTATCGAAACGCCGTTGCAAGATGCGCCGAATTTATCGGCACGGCTAAATCACCGAGTGATGCTCAAACGAGAAGATCTGCAACCCGTATTCTCGTTTAAGGTGCGTGGCGCGTACAACAAGATGGCGCTATTGTCTGCTAGTGATCGTGCTGCGGACGTCGTCGCCGCCTCTGCGGGAAACCACGCGCAGGGAGTCGCGCTGGCTGCTCAAAAATTAGGTATCAGAGCCCACCTCGTGATGGGTCGTAATTCGTCGGGCATAAAAGTCGACGCCGTCCGCAAACTCGGCGGGCATATCGTGTTCAAAGGCGACACGTACCAGCAAGCGGCGGACCATGCTTTAACGCTAGCCAACGAGCGAGGTTACATCCTCGTCCACCCGTACGACGACTTGGATGTCATCGCTGGACAAGGCACCGTAGGCATGGAAATCATGAATCAGCAGCCTGAATTGGACGCCGTATTCGTCCCTGTAGGCGGCGGAGGATTGATCGCGGGAATCGCTGCGTACATTAAGAACTTACGACCGAAGACCAAGATCATCGGGGTCGAAGCAGAAGGGTCGGCATGCCTCGCTGCCGCTCTTAAAGCGGGACGACGGGTACGTTTACCGATCGACGCGTTGGATGTTTTCGCGGATGGCGTCTCGGTAGCTCAGGTCGGAAAGATGCCATTTCGACTCGCAAAAAACTGCGTTGATGAGGTCATTACCGCTTCGACCGACGAGATCTGCGCTGCGATAAAGGACGTATTCGACGACACGCGCTCCATCGCGGAGCCTTCCGGGGCGCTCGCCGTCGCAGGATTGAAGAAGTATGTCGAACAGCACCCGCGCGCCACAAACAAGCATTACGTCGCCGTCGTAAGCGGCGCTAACGTCGACTTCGACCGACTCCGACACATCTCCGAACGTGCCGAACTCGGAGAGCATCGAGAAGCAATCTTTGGCGTCGCCATCGACGAGAAGAAAGGCAGCTTCCGACGATTCTGCCGAGCCTGTGGCAAACGTTCGGTAACAGAGTTCAACTATCGGTATGCGTCTGACGACGAGGCGCACGTTTATGTGGGTTTGCAGATTGGGGCGGGTGAATCCCGCCGAGATGTGCTCGACAGCCTGTCGGGCGCCGGTTATCAGATCACCGATATGACCGATAACGAAGCCGCAAAGTTGCATGTACGCCACATGGTCGGCGGTCGAGCTTTCGGTAGAAAACCGGAGTTACTCTACCGTTTTGAGTTCCCAGAACGGTCTGGCGCTCTTTTGCGCTTCCTGAATGGGCTGGGGAGTCGATGGAACATCACGATGTTTCACTATCGCAATCACGGCGCCGCATGGGGACGCGTACTCGTCGGATTTGAAGCGCAACCAGCAGACCGCAAGAATCTCACTACCTATCTCGAACGCAATGGTTATCGGTATTGGGAAGAGACCGGTAATCCTGCGGTGGAGCTGTTCCTTCGCTAACTGTAAACTACATCGATATTAGAACGACTCAATACGCGTCGTCTTCGATACTTTGAGTCGATCGTAGGTAAAAAATGTAAACCATGTCTCCGGTACGGACTATGGTGTTATTGGCGGAGAGGCAGGGATTCGAACCCTGGGTGCCCAAAAGGACACTCTTGATTTCGAGTCAAGCCCATTCGACCAACTCTGGCACCTCTCCATGCCAAGAATTCTAGAATGCTATAGAGGTTCGTTGCCCAACTGTCGTGCTGCAAACGCACAACGTCGTTGCGTTTGCCGTGACGGCTCGACATGACCACATTCGACACGATGCGCATCCACGCTCGCGCCGCGACCATAAAACAGGAAACTGAGTCTGCCGCTTAAACCTTCCTTCTTACGCGCCACAATGACATCTCCAGGTTCTATACGACTCTGTCGGGCTCGACTGACGATGAAGACGTAACGATTGCTCAGCACCACCAACGCGTCGTTGTAGCCTGCTTTCGACACGGACACAACAGTCGCGGCGAACTGCTTAGGTACACCGTTCTTCGTTACTCCGACATCAACTTCGTCTTCTTCCTCGTCATTCCTATCGCCCCCGCGTCGCATCCACGAGAATAACCGCCCGACCCGATTGCCTCGCTTGGCTTGCTCTTGATCCGGCTCGACAGTCAACAACGTCTCCTGCGCAGCCTTCTCTGTCGTCGGTTCTCGAGCAGCGGATGCCGGATCCTGACTCACATCCTCAACAAGGTTTGGCGTCTCCTCGACGATGACTTGCTCAGGGATCGCTTCCGTTTCTATTCCAGCTTCGGTCTCGTCCTCTTCGCAAGTTTCTTTTTGCGCTTCGCGTTGTTGGAGTACCTGCCGCGCGACCTCCAAACACTGATTTCTCGCTTTGTCTTCATCGAGTGCCATGCAGACCATCAATGTCAGGCAAACGGTCAAGTCATCGCCCTCTAGCTCGTCGCATTCTTGTGCGGCGACGGAAACACCGAAAACACATGCGATGACGAGAAGACAAACTCGTCTAAAGGGCATCGTTCGAATACACATCTTGGGTTTCAAGTTACACGCTACCAGCTGTCACGCTCAGCCACTCCGTACCTCCGGATTGGGTCGCGTACGTTACGGATGTGCCGCTTGGAAAATCATCGAATTCCTGCTCAATGAGCGATCGTTCGTTATTGTGTTGACTGATGTGTCCTAGAACCAATTGTTGCAAATTGATATGGTGAATTCGTTGTGCGAATTCGCGAGATTGGCGATTGTTCAAATGGCCCAAATCGCCGCCTACGCGTCTCTTCAAAGGTTCAGGATAGGGACCGGTTGCAAGCATCTGTGAATCATGATTCGTCTCAAGAAGGAGACCGTTCAATCTTGAGTAGTGGGCCACCATCTGTTCAGTATAGCTGCCGCAGTCCGTTAGTACGCCAACACCAATCCCGTCGTAGCGACAGACGAACTGAAGTGGTTCCCTAACGTCGTGCGGAACTTCTATCGGGTGTACATTTATGTCCTTCACCCGAAATGTCCTACCGGGTTCGATTTCATGTACTAGCTCTTCGACTGACTCAAATTTTGACACCCGATGTTTCATCGCGTCAATCGTTCCTCGCGATGCATAAACTGGGATCTGGTGCGTTCTTGCAACAACCGGTACACCCTTCAGATGATCTCCGTGTTCATGCGTCACCAGAATCGCGTCGAGTTGCTCGATGTCCAGCCCTCGGCGACTCATTCGGACCGTTAATTCCTTCCTGGAAAATCCACAATCGATCAATAACGTCGTGTTTCCTGCACGGATCACTGTACCGTTACCGCCGCTCCCACTCCCGAGAGATGTGAACTCCATTCTCGACAATCTCAGCGCCTCCTCGCTAGGAGGAAAACTGCTGAATCATCACGAGGAAATGTTCAGCTAATTCGAGTGTCAATTCGTTCCCATCGGATCGTTTCAGCTCGATATCGTTCACTTGCTGAAACGGATTGACGCGTAACTGGATGGCGATCGGTTCCTCGGTCTCTTCTTGCTTTCTGATGTCAAGCAAGAGCTGCCCTAACGCTTCGCGTTGATTCCGGTCGAGTTTCTCTTCATCAATCACAAGTTCGATTAAGCGCGATGTCCGTTCCCGGGTCGCTACGTCATAAGGACTTCGCTCAATCGCGGAAAGTACCGTCGCCCACGTCCGCTCAAAGTCCACGTTATAGCGCAAGGACGGAAATCCAACGTCATTTCGAATCAGCTCAATTTTGGGAACACCCGCGACTTCCTGGCCAACCCGCGAAACTGCTTCATCGCTTACGTCGTCGACCTCAAACTGAGCGATTTGACGAAGAATCGAATTCGTTGCCTCGCTTTGAGACGAAGGTAAACTCCAGTCAACGTACTTCAGTTGGTTTGCATCGTCGAGATACTTCAAATGTACTTCTGATGACCCTCGACGCATCCCTTGCTCAACACGAAATATCAAGAAATCAGCATCTGCAGCATCTGGATTCTCCGCTCGAACCGTCGAATGCAACATGCTCGTGCTCTCCGCTGCGGTCACGGCCAGTGGCTTGGTCACGATGATGCCTTCGTTCGGGTCTTCCGTCTCTACGCCTACACCATTGAAGGTGAGGAACTGACGCACTAAAGGCCAAACCGTTTCCGGTTTACGCTGGACCACCATCCAGCTCCGTTCGCCTAATTTTTGAATTCGAATCAGATTCGGATCGGCATCACCAACGATCGATATGGGTCTTGGTGCAGCGTTCGCGTAGTACTTCGCCGCTGGAATCTCCTCAATGTCCGGGATCTCCCAAATGTCCGCGATCCTTTCGCCTTCTAAATCCGAAGGAACACTGATCGTTTCCGCTTCAGCCGCTTCGAGGTAGTTGTCGCGCTCATTCACCACGAGCCCGACCGATTGCTTTAGTAATCCGCAACCCGTTAGCGTAGTAAGAACGCAGACGGTGCCGACAACCACCAGCGCAATGTGCTTCATAGTGCGCCGACTGCGCGCAATCGCTTGCACATCTCCGCGTGACGTGGTTCGGAAAGAGGTACCAGCGGCAACCGAATACCTTCGGGTATGCGACCCATCTGATTTAGTGCCCATTTCGTCGGAATCGGGCTAGTTTCACAAAACAGGATGTCGTGAATCGGTTGGAGTTGCTCATCTAATTTTTCTGCTGTTGCGATATCGCCATCGAGATAGCTCTTGCAGAATTTCGACATCATTTCAGGTAAGACGTTCGCAGTGACTGAAATAGTGCCAACTGCGCCGAATCCAAACATTGTCAGCGTTTGTGCATCCTCACCAGAGAGGATGATGAAATCATCTGGCACTAACTTGCGAATTTCTCGCACCCGGTCGGCGTCGCCACACGCCTCTTTGATGCCGATGATCTGGGGCACGGGAGCTAAGCGAGCAACCGTTTCAGCCGACATGTCGCAGGCAGTGCGTGGTGGCACGTTGTAAAGCACCATCGGGATGTCAACTTCTGCAGCGATCGCACAATAGTGACGGTACAAACCTTCCTGCGTCGGCTTGTTGTAGTAGGGCGTAACTAAAAGGCAGGCGTCAGCGCCGACGACCTTTGCATCTCGCGTTAGATCGATCGCTTCTGCCGTCGCATTGGCGCCCGTACCCGCCACAACGGGAACGCGACCATCAACGCGACGTAGGGTATGTTCGATCACGTGGAGGTGCTCTCGCACATTGAGCGTCGCCGATTCACCGGTAGTTCCTACCGGTACAACGCCATGCGTACCTGATTCAAGGTGCCAGTCGATTAGTGCGTCCAACGCAGCGTCATCAACCTCACCGGTGGCTTTCATCGGCGTCACTAATGCGACCAAACTACCTTTGAGGTCGACCTGACTCATGGACTAGGAGCTCGCTGTTTCGGATTGAGGTGACGATTCAGGGTCATCATCGTCGGCTGAAATTTTAGTTGGCCACGCATTTATGACTGCTCGAATAAACGTTGCTAAAGGGATAGCGAAGAAGACTCCCCATATTCCCCACAAGCCACCGAACGCTAATACGGCCACGATGATGACGACCGGGTGAAGATCGTTTGCTTTAGTGAACAAGATCGGCACGAGCACGTTACCGTCTAGAACCTGAATAACCGCGTACGCCACGACGACGAAGAGAAAATCCCAGCTCCAACCAAACTGCACGAGCGCCACCATGACTACGGGTACCGTGACAACTGCAGCCCCCACAAAGGGGATGATCACGGAGAGACCGACGAGCAGGCTCAAGAGTGCAGCAAATTGAAGACCGAAGAGCGAAAAAACGACGTAACAGACACAACCAACAATCAATATCTCTAGCAACTTACCTCGAATGTAGCTTCCCATCTGCGCGACGGTCTCACGACCTACTTCATCTAACAGCGGTCGATCTTTCGGTAACAGGTGTCTTAAATAATCGACTATTTGCTGATGGTCCTTCAAGAAGAAGAACAATGAAATAGGTACGAGTAGTACAAAAATGAGAATCCAGACCAGATTCGGCAACTGTTGAACAATTTGCTGCACGATCTGACCACCGAGATTTGTCAGTTGGGTCTGTGCAGTAGCGCTCAGTGATTCAAGGAAGGCATCTGGAACTAACTGGGGATAGTCATGCGCGAACTCGGTTAGGATGACTTGCAGCGCAATTACGAGCTGAGGTAGTTGTGCAACCAAATTCTGGAGTTGTGCCCACACGAGCGGCAGGATGACGATGAACAGTGCAATGATTGCACCGATAAACAGCACCACAACACCGACGATCGCGACAAGCCTCGGAATGCGCCACTCCGCTAGTTTTTTCACGATGCCGTGCAACGCGAATGTGACAATCAATCCCGCAATGACAGGTGCGAGGTAGAAGCCTACCGTGAGCAGGATCGCCATGGAAATGGTGATCAACGCAAGCAGTACAAGACCTTCCGTGTGACCGAAGACGCGATTGGTCCAGTCTCGGACGATGTCGACAATCGACATTACAGACGGGCGTGCTTTACCAGCAGGTAGTTGAAAACACCTTGATCTTCGTATGCTTCCAGCAAGTCGTGTCCTGCCTGTTTAGCGAAAACGGTGAAGTCCTTCATTGAACCGGGGTCGGTCGCAACGACGCGCAGTCGTTCACCTTCATCCATCCCATTCAGCGTCCGCTTGGCCTTCAAGAGTGGCATAGGACAGTTCAGACCTTTTACGTCTAAATACGTTTCATTGGAATCAGCCATAGAAACAATTTTCGCACGACAGCAAGTGAATCGTAGAGTCTAATATGGGTCTTATCGTTGAGTACAAGAACGGGTTCTCGGTAAATTTGTTGACTGCAATCGAGTCCGAGTGTTTCAAAACAAGATGACTCAATTTCGCAAATGCGCCCGCGCTACGTTTCGACTTGTCGTCGTAGTGCTAGCAGTGTACGCGATGGCAGAGCCTCAGCGTCTTCCGAGTTTAGGCGATAGCAGCTCTGCAATTCTCGCGCCGCACGAAGAAGATGCGCTCGGTAAACTGATTCTCCAGCAAATCCGAGGCGTGGTGCCACTGGAGAATGATCCACTAATCAAGTACTTCGTCGAAAAGTACTGCTATCGCGTGGCGGAAAATTCGGATCTAACGGTCGTCCACCTCCGTCCAATCGTGATAAAGTCGGAGCAATTCAATGCATTTGCTGCGCCTGGCGGCGTGATTGGTATCAATCTCGGTCTTTTCTTAACCGCTCGAGACATTCATGAATTCGCGTCCGTGATTGCACACGAGCTAGCGCATTTGAGTCAACGCCACTACGCGAGGCGACTCGAGAAGCAAAAAATGGCGACCTTTCGCAATCTCGTAGGTTATCTCACTTCCGTCGCCATCATCGCCTCAGGCGCGACTGACGCCGGTTTAGCCACGATGCTCGGTTCTACAGCGATCGCCGACGCGGCGAGTCTTGGATACTCACGGGCACAAGAACGGGAAGCGGACCGTGTTGGGCTCAACACGTTAACGCGTGCCGGTTTTGACCCACACGGAGCCGCGCGAATGTTTGAACACATGCAACAAAACGCACGCTTTCGGCGTGAAATTCCCGAGTACATCAGCACTCACCCTATCACGCAAAGCCGTATATCGGACATGCGTAGCGAAGCGGCTAAGAAACCACGCGGGATATTTCCTGTTACGAATGACTATCAGCTGATGCGTGAGCGTGCAGAAAGCCGATTCATCACGAACGCAAAAGAAGCGGCTCGTGAAGCGGAAGCTCAGGATAAACCTTATTTACAAGCGATCGCTTTGTCGATGAGCTCCCAACACGAGGAAGCAATCGCGATCATGCAATCGATTTACGAACGTCTACCCGACAACATCGTCGTGATCGGTAGCTTCGCAGACATATTGATCGAAGCAGATCAGACGGATCGAGCCATCGAACTCCTAACGTCGAAACTCACTATCTATCCAAACAATCAGCCGCTCACGTTATTCCTCGCCCACGCACTATCGCGAAATGGTCGAAACGACGAAGCAGTCGCGCATCTTTGGGATCAGGTGAAACTTCACCCTGAGGACCAAGATATCTGGTATCAACTTGCTGAAACAGCCGGTCTCGCGAAGAACCTCGTCGACGTGCATCGTGCGCGCGCAGAGTTTTTCGTATTACGCGGCAACTACAAGAGTGCAATGACGCAGCTTCGCCTAGCGCGCGAGCAAGTTGGCGAAGAGAATCGTTTATCGCAAAGTCTCGACCAACGACTGCTCGATGTTAGAGCGGAAGCCGAACGAGCGGAAGAGAGCTAGTTTCGCGGAAAATCCAACATCCGCTGTAACGGTTTCATCGCGCGTGCGCCGACTTCGGGATCAACGAAAATCTCGTTCGTCTGACTAAGAAGCGAGTCACGCAGTACGTGTAGTTCATTCATCGCCATCCACGGACAGTGCGCGCAACTTCGGCACGTTGCACCGTCACCGGCGGTAGGCGCTTCCACGAAAATCTTCTCGGGATTCTTCCGACGGAGTTGATGAAACAACCCACGATCAGTCGCAACGATGAACCGGTTCATCGGTAGTTCGGAGGCCGCATTGAGGATCTGACTCGTTGATCCGACACAGTCAGCAATGCCTATGACAGCGGCTGGCGATTCTGGATGAACTAGAACCCCGGCGTCTGGATAAATTGCCTTCATGTCAAGCAACGCTTGATACTTGAACTCCTCGTGGACGACACACGCACCGGACCAGAGGATCATGTCTGCACCCGTTTGTTGTTGGATATACGCACCGAGATGACGATCTGGAGCCCAGATCAGTTTCTCGCCCTGAGCAGTCAGGTGAGAAGCGATTTGCAGACCAACGCTTGATGTAACGACCCAGTCAGCCAGTGCCTTCACTTCGACTGATGTGTTCGCATAGACGACGACACTTCGGTCTGGATGTTCGTCGCAAAACGCCTTGAACTCGTCCGGTGGACAACCAAGATCCAACGAACATTCTGCCTTGAGTGTCGGCATAAGGACTCGCTTTTCCGGCGAGAGGATCTTTGCCGTCTCTCCCATAAAGCGCACGCCAGCAACCACTAGCGTCGATGCTTCGTGGTCACGCCCGAATCGCGCCATCTCCAAGGAATCCGACACGCAGCCACCAGTCTCTACCGCTAAGTCCTGCACATCCGCATCAACGTAGTAGTGCGAAATTAATACAGCGTCGAGCTCGGAGAGTAATTCCTTAATTTCTGACTTAAGTTGCTCTCGCTCGTTTTCATTAACTTTACGAGGTAGATAGAGTGGGACTTCCTGTGGATTCAGCCCATAGTCGCGTTCAATAACCGTACCTGTATTAATGGCTTCTACCGTCCTCTTTCGGGATTAACACGATCTAAGTTTAGTGAAATGATTGCAAATCAGTTGATTTCAGCGCATCTTAAATCGCAACGAGAATGAGTCAGTTCAATTGCAAATAGACTTCCCAACACGTTTAGGCTCTTCCTAATACCTGTGCCAAAGTTGCTTCTCATCGGTTCGGAACGGGAATCTCACACCGATAACCTGCGTCGCCTCGAGCGCTCATTCCTGTCATGCGACTGGCGTGTGGAAACCGTGGCGCACGACGCACTTACGCTGGACCGCGGCCATTTGAATTACGTGCATGGCCAAGATATGGGTGTGGACATCGACGAGTTTGATTGGATTTGGCCGATAGGTTTTGGCAGCAGAACGACGTTTCTCGATCGTATGCAGCTACTGCATGCAGTAGACCAGAATAAGTTCGTTAATTCGATTGAAGCGTTTCTACTCTATCACAACAAAGCAACTCTCGCGATGACGAGTTTGAGTCGATACTCCCCCATTACGATCGTTTCTGCCAACGCGGAGGAATTGGCAGACCACGTTCGCGGCGGAGGGTATTGGATTGCAAAACCAACCGCTGGGAGTTTTGGTCGTGACGTTTTTGAGCTACAGGCGAACGATGTAAATCTCGAACAAATTCTCGAGCATCTCACTCGCGACGGATACACGATCATCCAAGAACGTGTACAGACGGAACGGGAGCAGCGATGGTTCGTCGCGATGGGGTCAGAACTCGACGCATATCAAAAAGTCAAGGTCGGGCTTCGCGGCAATATGAACGCCGCTTCATCAGCCACCGTCTGCGAACCCAACGATCTAGAAGTAGAAATGGTCCGGTCCGTTGCACACGACCTCGTCGAGTTGGGGATACGCGCGTGTGCGATCGATATCGCGTACCCCTACCTTCTCGACGTTAACTTTGTTAACCCAGGCTGGTTTCAGACGATGGAAAACCTGACAGGCGTGGATTACGCTACGAAACTACCAGCACTCTTTGAAGCGTCACGCCGCTAGTTGCGGCTGCCACCATCGATGGGAATCACCGCCCCGGTCGTGTAGGAACCGGTCGGTCCCGCAAGATACAGTGCTGCACCGACGACTTCTTCCGGTTCACCGCCACGCTGAAGCGCAATGTTCTTTTTGGCGTCACGGTTGAACGCCTCCAGATCCCATGCTTTGGAGATGTCCGTGAGAAATGGTCCCGGCTGTATGCAGTTCACTCTTACTTTTGGTGCAAAAGCGTGGGCGAGGGACAACGTCAGCGAGTTGATACCTGCTTTACATGCGCCATACGGTTCCGCATTCGGTGAAGGATGAGTGGCCGCGTTACTGCTGACATTGATGATGCACCCTCCTTCCTCTTGTTCCATCATGCGTTCGCCGATCAAGGCGGATAGTCGATAGGGTCCTTTGAGATTCACGCCAACCACTTTGTCGAACAATTCCTCCGTAACGGCAGACAAACTCGGATACAGCGGCGACATACCCGCGTTGTTGATGAGAATGTCCACTTTACCGAACTCACGGTAAGCATCATCGGCCAAGCGGTCGAGATCTTCCCACCGACCTACATGGCAATCTCGCGCCAACGCGCGCTGACCTAACGCCCTAACTTCGTTTGCAACTGACTCGCAGTTCTCCAACTTACGACTAGCAATGACGACGTCCGCGCCTCGCTCCGCGAAAGCCAACGCCATTGCCTTACCTAAACCTCTGCTTCCCCCCGTGATTACTGCAACTTTGCCATCAAACCGAAACAGCTCGTCCATAACGTTCTCCAATCGTGCAGTGCGGATTATCGAAGCCGACAAAATACCAAAAAACTGAATCCTTCCGCGCGATTTGCGGTGTAGAAGCCATTTCTACATCTGCGCCAAAACTAAAATCGACCGCCTAAATTTCAATGTCGATTCGTAATCAGAGGTATTTCATGGGACTACTTGACGGTAAGGTCGCCCTAGTCACGGGCGCTGGTGGCGGCTTGGGTCGAACGCACGCATTGCTGCTTGCTGAAGAAGGTGCCAGTGTCGTTGTCAATGATTTAGGCGGTGCTCGCGACGGCACCGGGTCGGGTCACAGTATGGCCGACGAGGTTGTCAACGAGATCAAAGCGGCTGGCGGAAATGCCGTTGCCGACTACGGCAACGTTTCTGTACCTGAAGAAGCTAAGGCGATGACTCAAACTGCCGTAGACAACTTCGGCAAGCTCGACATCTGCATTGCAAACGCGGGAATCTTGCGTGACAAGTCATTCAAGAACATGACCGACGACATGTGGGATGTCGTCGTAAACGTTCACCTCAAAGGGACCTACTTAACAACGAAAGCAGCCTACGACCAGATGATCGCACAGGAAACGGGTGGTCGAATCGTCGTAACGAGCTCGACTTCTGGTCTATTGGGTAATTTCGGGCAAACCAATTACGGTGCCGCCAAAGCAGGGATCGCAGGAATGGCACGTTGCCTATACCTAGAAGGTATGAAGTACGGCATCACGGTCAATATTCTTGCACCTACAGCTCTCTCACGCCTGACGGACGATATCTTCCCAGATCAGGTGAAGGACAATTTCCCGCCAGAACGCGTATCGCCGATGGTCGTTTGGTTGTGCTCAGACGAAGCCAAGGAAGTGACGGGCAGAACGTGGTTAGTTGCAGGTAACCGGGTATCGATGCTCTCATGGCAACTGCAAGAAATTGCCCGTCAGGATGAGTCCGAAGGTCCGTGGGATGTTTCAGAAGTAGGTGAAAGGATCCTTGCAACGAAGGAATCGTGGCCGGCGATTAACCCAATGCGAGGGATGGTCTAGTGAATTGTTGGTACTTGCCGCGCGAATCTCGCGCGGCGGGTCCGAAGTAGCCTAACGCCGCTTCCAAGGTGGCGCTTCATCCCACTGAAACGGTTCGATTCCGTCGTCATTGATCAACCAAACCGACGCGCGGGAGTCGCGACCTTCGATCTCCAAAAATCCGATGGTGCCGTATTGGGTGTCGTAATTGTGTGGATAGGTCGGTGAACCCGGATTGACACACAACACGCCCTCAACTTCTTCGATCAATTCGGTATGAGTATCGCCAAACACGATGACGTCGGGTCGCTTGTCAGGGAAATAACGCTCAACTGACTTCTGGAACGAAAAAGTATCGTCACCAGGCAACATCGAAATATAGTGAGTTAAGCCGACCGTTAGCTCTTCGATCTCGAGTGTCCAGGAGTACTTAACACGTGGATCTTCAGGTTGGATCGGTCGGCCGCCGCTTCCGTCTTCGCCGTTACCCCTGGCACAATAAATGGGTGCGATCTGCTCAAACGTATCCAATAAGGCAACGTCGTGAATGTCGCCGCCGTGAAAAATGCAGTCCACGCCTTTAAACGCGTCGTAAACCTGCGGCCATAGTTCCTTCTGACTCTCGGGGATATGGGTGTCGGACACCAAACCGATTCTTGTCGCCAAACTCCTATCTCCGTATCACGTTGCATCACACCGGCACGACGACGCCAGCACGGTGCGACATTCTAGAGAAGCACCGATCTTGACCAAGTTTTACCTTCAGAGTATGTCCGGTAAATCGTTGAGCTGCCCAGCTTAATAGATCGATAGCCGTAAGTTCATGAAGTCGATTCCTGCTAAGAATCTCTGCTTCTCAACGTGCTCATCCCCGAGCTACGTTGTCGCTTCAAATGATTTAAATGAGAGTGAATTGTCATACATTAGCTGCAAATTTACGCCTAATAGGTATCCGTATCTCGCTATTACCGTTAAGGGGGAGCAGTTGCTCGGTTCGATGTTACTATATCACCTCAATGGTTCATTTCACGATCACCCGTGCTTGAAAATTGATCGGGCGAAGTCCATTCAGAGGAAGAGGATTGATGAAGCGGTGCTTTGCCCAAAAGAATTCTCACGCGTTTAGATCGGATGTCTTGTGTTTTTCTTCTCGGATTGTTGAATAACCTAGGGATCAGTTCACAGCACTGAAGATCGCGTCTTGACGGATTCCTTCGCTCTTGATTCGTAAGGAGCGCATGGAAGCCATGAGTTGGGTTACGGCACCTTCATGGAAGCGTTCAGTTTGAGTTTCGACAGTCAAATACCCGCGGCGATATATTCAAAGGTTTGCATCGTTTTCGCATGCATGTTCGCTTTATCCAACCCTGCGGATGAAAGTCGCGAATCCGAGATGGTTCCGATATGTACGGGGGAAGAGGGAGAACCGGCGTGCTGGATCTTGATTGAAACAATGCCAAACTGTCATGTGTGGAATCGGGTCCCGAGACCAAGTGAAACAGTGACGTTTGATGGATCGGCAGAATGTCAAGGAGGCAGACTAACAGGGGACGGGACCTTAACGTGGAGTTGGACGGATGACGGTGAATCGGTAACACGAAAAGGCGACGGACCTGGACCATACGTGGATGGCAGGAGAGATGGTATATGGGTCATTTCATTAGGGGATGACTGGCAAAGCAAAGGCGAATACGTCGCTGGAAAAGAGGTCGGAAGGTGGGATACATTCGATGCGGACGGGAGAATTGTCGGCGGCGGTGAGTATGTGCACGGTTCACCGAATGGTTATTGGGAAATAGCAACGTGGGACGGCTTTCGAGCAAAAGGTGAATACGTAGACGGTAAAATCGAAGGAAAATGGGTGTTCCCACACGCGGACGGGTACGTAACGACTGGCGAATACATGAGTGGCGAGCCCACCGGACGATGGCTACTTGTGGATGCGCGAGAGGAAATCATCGAAGAAAAAAACTATACGGTTGGGAAACTCCAAGGCAAGTATTTCTATATGCATAAGGACCCTGACTACCAAGTGACCGGGAGTTTTGCGAACGGATTGCGGGACGGGACATGGGTTGCAATTCCGAAAGACCGAGAAAGTGGTTCGGTTGAAGTGACATACGTCGACGGAATGAAGCACGGCGCCGAAGTGCTAATTTCCGAGGACGGATTCCGTAGGATAGGGAATTTCGAAAATGGTCAGCGTACGGGGCAATGGTCCCTCTTTGATCAATCAGACAACGTGTTATTCGAGGCGTCGTTCTCTCAGGACGAAGTGCAAGACTTCATTTTGAACAGCGCTTCACTGCCGTCGTCAACAGCACCGACCGTTGGTCGTGCGCCAATAGATGGGGCGTTCGGCTTGCTTTTCGGTCCAGCCGGGTTCAATCAGATAACGCAACTCACGTGCGGAAATCGGTCTTGCCTTGACGAAATGGCCGTTACCATGCTATGGGCGTATCCTAGTCGGACTGAACGCTATAACTATGACGGTAGTCGCTGGTTTCTTTCCGAATACTATTCTGGATACTTCGAACTTCGTCCCGGGGGGCATATCGTAAGTGACATTCATCCGCCTCGTCCGGTCGCAGGAGGCAGTGATTACACCGCAAAGCTAACGTGGGATGCAGGAGTTACTGGAATCAGCGCCAAAATCGGTTCGTTCCAATCCGAAGATTCTTGCGAAGTAGAAGCCCTGCGATTACGTGAGTTGCTAAGGGGCAAGTACGGAGAATGTACCGACTATCGCTATAACAATGGAACATACGGACGTGCTCCGATCGGACAATGTGATAGTCGCGGGTTACCTGAGCGGGGAATTACTGCATTCTGTTCTGTAGATCGAAATTACGATGAAGACGAAACAACGAAGGAGCATCATTACGTAGCTTTGAGTTATCAGATGTTGTTAGAGCATGAGAGAGCTGCAGTCATGAAAGCCTGGATGGAACGAGGTCAGGTCGGAGCAGAGGATCTTTAGGGCGACGGCGATAAATTACGATAGTTCGTGTATTGATTGGATTGACATGCTGAATTTCAGTCCGAAACGCAACACTTTGGGGATTTCAGAAATATACATTGAATAAAGCTCGATGAGGTTAGTCTGCGTTCGACGAATGATCTTTTTTTTTCGATTTTAGGCATGTTTTTCGTAGCGACTTTGGCGGTCTGCGACATCGGTTTGTGAGATAGCCGTCCGTGGCATGTGGTGGCGCCCACCTAGGGCTGTAATTAGGGGTTATTCGAGTTGAATGGCGCGTTCGGTTGCGAAGCGTTCGGCGAATTCGCTGCCGTTGTCGAACGTGATGGTCTTGACCGTATCGTACATGGCTCATATCGCTACTACGATGGCGTTCGCCACTGCGATCTTGGTGCGTCGCCGTACGGCATGACGGGCGAAAAATCGGGTTTTACGCCACCAACGTGACGACCGCGCCTTGATGACGCACCTACTTTCCTAAGCCCATTGACGGTGTCGCCTTCCCAGTGTCTAATCTAAAGGTCTTGCGGGTGTCTACTTCGGCGCGACGCAGATCGATATCGACACGATCAAGGGTTAGGTGTGCGCCGGTAGCTGTGTCCATTTGACAAACGGGCTTCAATCTTGCATCGTTGCACGAGTGTTAGGTGTCGGTTGCTGGCCTCAGCCATGAGGCGTGTCTTTGTTTTGCCGTAAAGACAAGCATGCCACAACCGCCTGGCAAGTTTTAACAAGACAAAAAAAGGTGGCCTATAGGCCGCCTCATTTTTAAATGTTGATCAGCGTGAGTGCTGCAATTCGGAAATAAACTCGGGTGCCAACCTATTCTGAGAGGAGTCTAGTGCTACCATTCGTTCTGTTGTGGATCGAATGATTGAAACGTAGATGTACAGTATTAATGTACTTGAGCTATTTGATCGAGTAACTCAATTTGCGCGGAAGCATCCTATCGCACTTCTACATTGTGAAATAGTTCTAATAGTCTGCTTAACAGGTTATTTGATCGATGCATTCGTATCACCAAAGTTCGGTAGATGGTCTGAGCAATCAGTGAATCGCGTCTATCAAGCAGAGTTGGACGGCTTCATTGCGGTACGCACTTTCGGCGGTAACAAATATTGCGATCGGGACTTTGAAATCATCGTATCGATCGATCGTGATGGGCTAACCGCTAACCATAACGGCAATATTAGAGGTAGAGGATTTATGTGGGATAGCAGTACCGTACCAGTACCACAAGGACATTATTGGACTGTTAGAGAATCGAAGGACCAAGGATCTATCAGCGTGTTCTGGCTACCAATACACGGAGCTGGAGTTTTCAGACCACCATCCATCAACAACGGAATCAATGATTTGGGTTCGCTTTAGGCAGTTCGGATAAGGCTTATATGGATTCGCCGTCTATTGCATCGAGAAATTTCATGTTTCGCGCTCGAGACTTGATCGGGGACAGTCTTTTATTCAGATTTTTGATACGGTTTAGTCGAACGAAATCACCGCGAGCCCGAAAGAGGATACTAAAGGAGCAATTCGTCAACTGGACGCTTTCTCTTATGTGTGCTTGATGGCACTTGCCTAATGATGGGTTCGCCATTTTCGTCTGTACGATCCTGACCCTTACGTGGTGCATGGTCCTTCTCAAGAAAATGGTGGTCGCGTCCGATGCTAGCCGGGCACGTTCGCCGTTTTCGGTGGGTGGATGGTCATGATGTTGGTAACTGACCTCAATCAATGGATATTGGTATTTGAACAATCAAGTATGTACTTCCCTAAATTAGGCTTGTATGGACTCGCCCTCAATTAAAAACGGGAGACACATGGAATTCGGTACGACAGAAGGTGAGAGTGGCGATCTCGAATGGATGTTTGAATCCGCATCGTCCCCCACTGCGCTTGTTCTTTGCCACCCGCATCCGCTGTACGGCGGTTCGATGTTAGACGGCGTCTTGGAAACCGCTACTCGCGTCGCCGCGTCCCGAAGTATCTCTTCCATTCGATTCAATTTTCGAGGGGTCGGGGCAAGCACTGGCGCTTTCGATCACGGCGTTGGCGAGGTATCCGATCTCGCGAATATCGTGAAGGAGTTCGAAGCTCGGTTCGAACGACTCATCTTGAGCGGATATTCCTTCGGTGCAAACGTCGTCTTGAGCTTTGCCGCGCAAGCATCCGATGATCGCGACTTGGTGCTGATTGCTCCGCCGACGCAGGATGCCCTACCCGATCTCAAGACGAAAGTAGATGTGATTGTGGGTGATAACGATCCAATCAGCTCGACTAAAGTCTTATCGGACTGGACGCAAGCAGGAACTAACCGAACATTACATGTGATAGACGACGCGGACCACTTTCTTGGTGCGTACGGTTCAGATGTCGTAGACGTGCTTGAACGAGTTCTGGTGAAATAGCAAATGCTTGCTTTATCGTCTCTCTAATCGGAGTTGCTGGTTCTGCTAAACGTCATGTAGAAGAGCTTTTAGACTCCCCGAAGTCATGAAATATGGAAACGAGGGACGCAGTCGCGCGTACGGCATCCCGCACTTGAGCCACGACTATGCTGTGTCACGCCGGGTTAACTTCGCTGGTGTGCGCGACGGTCGTGGAAGCCTCTGAATCAATAGCGCCTGGTTGCCGAAAATAAACTGGACCCGTTTCGATGTATCGTGCCTCGGACTGTTGTCACACGACATCGAAACTGCCCAAGCGGTCAATCCGAATGGATGTGCGGCGTTGCGCGGTCTGCAACGACAGCTTGGCCAGCTAGAATCAGACCTTGTAAAAAGATCGACCACCGACGTCGGTGATGTTGAGACCACCACTTACCATGGCAACCTCAGATCCCTTACGGGACACGGCAACTACGAATTTTGTCGAATTCCCTCGTCTGGTTTGAAATCCTAATACTAAATTACAGATCGTCGACACTAGGTTTTCCTGTACGCATCCACGTGTCTTGTATATCTTTCCGCTCAAGAGTGTTCAGCATGTCATACCACAGACTGAGTTCCCAACCAACTTCAACCACCTCTCCTTCCCTCAATTCCCGCAGAGAAGAACATAATGTGACTACTTCTCTTTCAATTAGTCCATTGACATCACATTGGCCTACCCTTTCAATTCCGTAACGCGGGTCCTTGCACGAGCTGTATTTTTGTTGCAATAGTGAATCAATTCTTGAGTGCTCTAGCTCGCACTCTGATTCTGATTCAAAATTGACATCAGCCTCGATGTATGTGATGCTATTTTCGAAGACACTAACCTCAACAGCGTACGACTGTGCTCCAAGCAATGGACGGGGCGGGTTTTGAGGAAATACAAAAACTTGATTATCGCCTAGGGTACTTAGCCCCTTCTTCAAACGAAATTCCGAGGAATGTAGAAAAAAGAGTTCACTCTTTAGGCTCTCATTAAACGCAACTAAACAGTTCCGCTTGTCGTTATCTCCGTCAGGGCATGTCAATTTCTTCAATTGCTTCAGGTCCGTTCCGAATTCGATGCCGAACGCACCTGGCATTCGGGAGCCTTGGTTATCCAGTTCATCTTGATGAGGTACATTCGGATTGTCTATGCGTAGATCATCGAGCTCACCGTCAGTGTATTGCCGTACGACGGAGATTCCACTCCTTGCGTACGTAAATGTCCACTCGCCGTCTTTATTGCCACTCATGTACTCGCCGGTTTCGACATTCCCATTTGCATCATGAAGTACCCACCTACCGTGTCGTTGTCCATTCTCATAGTGTCCTTCGGCACGCCTACCATTCGATTTTGCCTCTACCCAGAGTCCATCCTTTGAATCGTCTACATACTCACCACCACCAACGACTTTTCCATCCGCATCAAGTAAATCCCACCTTCCGACCCGCCTTCCAGCGACCCTTTCTCCTTTTTCACGAATGGCATCGTCAAAAAACTTCGGTTCTATCCACACACCGTGTCTCCTACCATCCTGATAAGGTCCCTGAGGCATTGTTTCTGTGTGCGATTCCCCGTCTTGCATGTAACTCCATGTCAAGGTTCCTTCGCCCGTTAATTTGCCGTTTTCGCAGACTGCTGTACCATCAAACTTCGCCGACACAGCCGACATAGAAGTACCCTTAGCCCAATTCCAAATATGACAGCCAGGCATCCCTTCGACAACGTTCCAGCACTCTGTTTCTCCCTCTTCAGCCGTACATATCGGCACCAGCATGGATTCGCCGATCTCATCTGCTAGGTTGGCGAGAGCCAACACGCATGCGAGGACGATGCAGACCTTTGTATATATTGTGGTGGGTATCGGACTGTCGAAACTCAAACAGAACGTCTCCGTGACGCTGACCTGCCCTAACTCAAGACCGCATGCGCTTTTTCGAATGAAGAACTACGGTATTCGTTAGGACGCGATCTTTAGTGATGGAAATCGAGAATTTTAAATCGATCATGCGACAAGGGAATTACAACGCCTTAGACCTCGATGACAAACTTAATAGCCGCTTCCTTTACTCAATCGGTCGATGACGCGGATTAAGAAATTAACCTTCTTCAATTCCGCGATTCAGTTCTTGAGACAAATACGGTCGAGCCTTCTGATTTAGCTGCATGCGGCTGAGGTATTAACGAGAATGTACACACTCTTTTACCATCCATTTTGGCAAGAAGAGGTGTTATATGGCCAAGCGCTGCGGGAACAGATCGTTCTTGAATTTCATCAGGGTCGTTCCATTCGCGCGCTTGCCAATGATTATGAACCGTGCGAAGCGACGATCAGACAGTGGATTGAACGCGAGACTGGGGGAGCGCGACTCGACGAGTCGGAAGCCGACGAACTGAAGCGGCTCCGCAAGGAGAACCCGCAGGTGCGGGAGGACAAGCTGATCATGGAAAAGGCAGCGGCCTGGTTCGCGACCCATCGCAACGAACGGTAGCCGAGGTGCGGCAAGTGGTGGCGTATCTCGCCGTCGTGCTCGATGTGTATTCCCGCAAGATCGTGGGGTGGGCGATCGATCCGCAGCAAACGGCGCGGTTGATGGTGAATGCCCTGAAGCCGGTCATCGCCCGCGGACCGTGTGATGCCATGATCTGTCACACAGATCAGGGCACCCAGTACACGTCCCGTGCATACCGGATGATCTGCCAGGCGAACGAGATCCGCCAGTCGGTCGGCTCCGTCGGCGATTGTTACGACAATGCCATGATGGAATCGTTCTTTGCCACCCTTAAAACCGAATGTGTGTACGATCACATCTTCGAGACCTTCGACGACGCGGTGCGTGAAATCGGTGCTTACATCAACGGCTACTACAACGGCAATCGCTTGCATTCGAGCATCGGTTATCGCACAACGAACGACTTCGAGCGAGCATACAAACCCGAGGAGGTAAATCTATGAATGGATAAACTCAAAATGTGTGTACATTTTCGGTAACACTCCAGACCACGTTGTGTGCACTTGAATACACTCCTTCGTTCAGCGTCATGCAAAAGTCAGTGAACACAACTACCAAAAGTGCTCGACGAATAGGATCTCGTCCTGGTTCACGAATTCCGCGAGCTACTGTAAGAGTTGCTCACCTTCCTAGAACACCTTTCCGATATCCTCAATCAAGACGTTGTTACCCACCTCGGATAGCTCATCCTCGCTGTGTAGAGCGTAAATTCTGTGCGTTCGCAGGTTAATCCCAAAGCTCCCGTACTCTCCCCAAAATTGACAAGACGTACATATGCGAGCATGCAACTCGTCGCCAACAATCACCATATTGGACATAGGGTAATTGAATGCCTTGCTCGCACCAGGCTGAACTGCGTAGATGGCGTGCCAAGTATCCTTCGCGTGGTCTCGAACCAACACCACCCCTGGCGCGAAACCGATCCCCAACACTTGCACAACAGTCCACTTCTCTCTACTTGACTCAGTCGAATAGCGCGCACTTTCAAATCTAGCAACACTAGGACGCATCGCAGCCAGCGCTCTTAACCATCGCTCAACCTCCGTCGATTGGAGGCGCCGAGGTGACAACCTAGGAATCTCGCCCTTTTGAGCCTTAATGTCTACCTCTTCAAGGCCAGGTCTAATCGCAGCGATCGCAGCTTCGAAGAGGGCATCATTTTTGCGCAATATCCGGCCAAGACACTTCCCGTCTTGTACCAGCTTTCCATAGTCCGCAGAATTCCACTCTGTCCATGCTTGCGTGTATTCCACACGAATCGAATGGTTTTCAGAGGCTACAGATAGCAAGTGGATATCAGAGTACGCCCCCATACTGGAATGAACCAGCGCCCAGTCCAGCCCCGTTTCTGGATCGCGACAAACCCCGACAAACTCGCTGAAACTACCGCTAACCACGGAAGTCGCTTTACCGACTTCGTGGTGTAGATCGCAGGCGCTTTCGCCCTTGACAAAAAACAGCCGACTCTTGACATCCTCTCTCACGAAGTACCCCTCGATTGCAGCAATTGGGGTTTCGAGATTTTGATGAGATGCACAGCTAGGCTGTAGTAGTTCCGCCGAAGCTAACAGCGATGCAGCGACACTATGAGACCCTTCCAATGCCCAGTCACGTGCACTCACGTTTCGGACACCTTTAGCGCTCTCGGATGGATAGTAACTCGCGGAAGCACCTGCACGCAGGAGAAGCTCGACGACTGCCTCGTCGCCGAGAGCAGCGGCCCACATCAGTGCTGTCCCACCACTTCTCGGGTGTGGACCTTCCTCGCCAGATTCCCCTCCTCCGAATGCGAAGGCTTTAAACGATTTCGAGTCCCAGTCGGTAGGTAATCCCATTCTGCGCGCTAATTTCGTCACAAATGAGGTCATGCTGGCGTCGCTTTCCGAAAACGACAATGACGCCGGATTGCAGCGACGAGTATTCGATTCATCGGGACCGATGCCATTTTCGAGAAGTGCGCGTACTACATCGAAGCCACCATGTACGGTGGCAATCGTCAGAGGTCCGCAGTCCAGTCCAATGCGCGAAAGTGCTTCCCAAACGTTAGCGCCGGCTTCTATGGCGTCACGAACTACTGCACCATGATCACCTGTGTCGCCTTGAGACCTGCCTACCAGCGCCCAACTCAATGCGACGTTGGGATTGCCGTCGGCGGATAACAATTCGCGAACCACCTTGACGTGTCCTTCCATCGCTGCTAACCCCATCGCCGTTCGGGGTGGCGATAAGCTGTCACCCGCACGCAAGGAAGTCGGACACAATCTCGACTCGGCATTGACCTCCGCACCAGCCTGGATCAGTGCCCGTACCTTAGCGTCGTCGCCACAATACGCGGCACGCATCAGGTCTGTAGGGCCGCAGTTCCTTTGATGTTCCGACGTTAGAAAGTCATGCAATGGACTAGCACACTGACTTCGCCGTTCCTCAGATGCGCATACGAAAATGTTCGCGATGAGCACAATCAATAGATAGGCGAGTCGCCCGACTGCACATTTAAGAATGTTGGGTTTCACGATCTATCCGATTTTCGACAATCCGTCACTCGACAGAAGCGATGTACGACAAAAATGCGTACTTCAATCGTAGCGGTGCGATTCTGGCGCTTACACAATCCGTCGTCTGTCTCAAGGAATTAGTACGAGTGACCTTTGCTTTCAAGGCATGTACTTCATTTCAGGTAGGTATTCACTATCTGCGCTTCATTTTATTTCGTGCGTGTGAGTCTCGATAGTTCGAGATCGGAGCTCAAGTTTAGACATTACATTCACTGTCAAAGCGTAACGCCATTACTCAATCGACCATTGCGGTCACCTGCTCGACGGTCTGTCACAATCGCGGTCGCCATTCACCCACCACCCATCATAAAAACCTTTATGATGCAGAGGCGCGATGTGCGTTGCGCACTTTCCAGTCGCCGTTGCATCCGCAACTCGATCTGGGCATCAAGTAGTTGCTCCAAGGCGTGGGCGACGCTTAAGGCACTGCCGTCAGCCCGTGCCAGGATATCGTCGACCACCTCGAGGGCGCTGGGAAACTTGAGGTCGGCCAGCTTGGCCCGCATCCGCTCGCGACGGGTCATGGTGACGACGCTCATCGGTTCATCTCGTCGTATTCGACCAACTGACGTTGAGCCACCTAGTTCCAGCCAACCGCCGCCTTGCCGATATCCGGGATGGCTGCTGCGGGACGGTACGGCCGTTTCGCTAGCGGACCCAACGTCGAAGCTTCGTCGCGTTTGAACCGTACATTTCCAATCTATCAGATTTACTGTCCTAATTCACCTAATCACGCCTTCTACCACGTCCACGAATCCGTTGAGTTCGTAAATATGGCAGGGCTACATGCCATTAGAGGGGTAATCAGTAGTCTAGACGATACGTCTCACCGTCGCTCACTAGTTTTCCTGCCGTCACGCCGGCGAAGTGAGTACCGATGCAGAGGACTGGACGATCTGCATATGCGCTTAGAAACGCCTTTCGAGTTCGTAACGCGGCGTCTTGATCGCTGTCAGCCGTGGCGCACCATGTAGGGTGAGCAATTTGGCAAGGATGGTGAAAAACGTCCCCTGTAATGATCGCTTCTTCACCCCGGGAACTGATGTGCACGCTCACATGACCCGGTGTATGACCTGTGGTCGGAACTAACCGAATCTCGTCGCTCACGCAATGCGACGACTCAACGAGGTCTGCTAATCCGAGGTCAAAGATCGGCTGTACGGAATCTTCGATGACAGGACCGTACTCTTCCTGACTCTCAACTTGCCAGTGATCCCATTCCTCACGAGCGTATAGATAGCGAGCGTTCTTAAATGTAGGCAACCACCGGTCGTCGTTTCGATACGTGTTCCAACCGACGTGATCAACGTGCATGTGAGTACATAGAACCGTGTCGAATGCATCTTCCTCAAATCCAGCATCCTTCAAATCCGAACGAAAACTCGACTGCATTCGATTCCAGCGCGGGTAATTTCGAGTTTTATCGTTTCCAATACACGTGTCGACGATCACAAGACGATCGGTCGTTTGCACGATCAAACTGTGAAAGGACAGCACCATGCGCGAATCTGCATCGAGAAACGGACCAATCCAATCGATTTTTCGTAGCGCAACAGTAGATGCGTCCGGCAGAATGTACTCTCCCAGACTCGCTGACGTGATTTCGACCAGCTTGGTGATCGTTACATCACCGATTTGCCACTTCATGTTCGATGCTATGCGTTCTTAATGGTCAATCCGCCGTCCACCGGCAAAGCAACACCTGTAACGAACGAAGCTGCCGGTAATACCAGACTTAGGGTCATATGCGCTACCTCTTCGGGGATCGCGTAGCGTTTTAGAGCGACGCGCCGACGCGCATACTCGCGCTTGTCAGCTTCTTCAATTCTCGCAGTCATTCCGGTACGAATCGGTCCTGGACAAATGCAATTCACCGTGATGCCTTCAGTGCCAAATTCAACAGCGAGCGATCTCGTCAAGCCTATGACACCCGTTTTTGCCGTGGCGTAAGCACTATTTAGCTTTGTCGCACCAAGGCCTTCAGTCGAAGCGATGTTGACGATGCGGGCGCTGTCAGACTGCCTTAAATACGGCAAGGCCGCGCGAATCATCCGAACGTGTGCAGTGAGCATGGTGTTGATACCACGTTCCCAAACAGCCTCGTAGTCATCTGCATCAACCGGACCACCCGCGCCGATTCCTGCATTATTTACAAGGATGTCCAAACCACCGAAGTGCTCTGCGATTTCGACCACGCGTTCTTCAATTTGCGACGCCGCCATTACATCCAGATGCCAGCCTCTCGCAAGATATCCTGCCGACGTGATCCGTTCGACCACTTGCTCCTGCGCTTCAATCGAAACGTCTGTAAGCGCAACCTTCGCGCCTTGTTCTGCAAAAAGTTCTGCCGTCGCTTGACCCATGCCGCTCGCGGCACCCGTTATTAGTGCGACTTTACCTTCGATGGATCGGCTTAACGTGGTTAACGACATGGATCTTGCTGCTCAGAGATTTAAACGAAATAGGGATTGCGGAGTTTAACGTCAACGATCTGGATCAACACAGAAATACACATACCATCCCTTTAAAACTTAAAATCCGCACCTCAAAATCAGGGTCGTTAGCTCAGTTGGTAGAGCACCAGGCTTTTAACCTGTTGGTCCTGGGTTCGAATCCCAGACGACCCACCAGTTCTTGAAAAATCTTGACCGTTTAAACGGTCGCTATCTCTACCTTAATTCTTGGGCGTAAGTTTCAGCTAAACGAGCCGCATCGTGGTCCGGATACTCCGCCACAACACGGTCCAGATACTCGAGCGCACGCGTCACGTTACCCAATTCGTGATACACCATTCCGAGTTTTGCGAGAGCCTCCGGGATACGTGCATGGTCGGAATACAACGTCACCATTTGCACGAAAAACTGGCGCGATTTTTCGAGATCCTTTGGGTCTACGTTTCGATATATTTCCGCTAACCAGTACATCGCATCAGGCACGCGTTCCCCGTTCGGAAACGTGTCAACAATTTGTTGAAAAAGATCTGCAGCTTGAACGTACTCGTCGGCATCCACAAATGCCATCCCGCGACGATACATTCCTATTTCGGAATTGACGTCTTCATTCGTTAATGCGTCTTCGGGCGCGAGCTGGTTCCCGAATTGTTCCCGCAATCGCCGATCCATGTCCAAGAATCGACGACGATTCATGTGTCGTTCTTCTTGGTACAAGTGCTCAAGTTCTTCGACCCTACCATGAAGGATCGAATATTCGCGTTCTAGTGCTTGAATACGAGTGAATAACGTAAGTAGACGTTCGTCTTCAGATTGTTGCGCGGGTACCTGATTAGATTCGTCTAGACGACCTGCATCCGTCTCAAGAATTTCGAGCGGATCAACGACCTGATCATCCTCGAGGACAGGAGATTCAGTCGAATCAGAAGTCTGGTAATCATGGTTCTCGCCGGACGAATTAAGTCCGGCGAGAACCACGCATGCTATTAAAGCTGACTGGAAGCGGCTTACGTCAACCTCACTAGATCGTTATCCGTTTCCGGTGCGCTTCACTCGTACTTCAGCTCTACGCGTCGGTTTTTCGCCCAAGCTGCTTCATCCGAGCCAGTGTCAACCGGGCGTTCTTCTCCAAAACTCCGCGCTGACATCTGTGAAGGTCGTACTCCATTTGCTAGGAGAAAATCTTGGACTGCCATGGCGCGACGCTCGCCAAGAGCAAGATTGTATTCCCGTGTTCCACGTTCGTCACAGTGACCATCAATGGCCACGGATTGATCGCGATTACGGTTGAGTCGAGCAGCATGCTGTTGCAGTACTCGGAAATCGCTACTTCCGATTTCAGATTCGTCAAACTCGAAATTGAACACTGATCGAATCACACTACCATCAGAATCAACAGCTACGAGTGTCCCGTCAGGCAACTCTATAAAGTCGGGTACCTCCTCGACTTCAGGTTTCGGGACTTCTGGTGGTTTAGTGTCTTTTTCAGGTCTTTGGTCTACGACCACCGGAACTTCCTCGGGCGCACCGCAGCCAGTCTGGCTGGCGCATGCAGTTAATAGACCACACACCAGCAACAAGGCGATCCATGCGCCATTCTTCAAGTGGGACATTCAAGTCTCTCCGTATTTCGACTCGCCTAGCGCTCGACGAAGGTGGTTGTTAGCGGCAAATAAGGCGACCACGCAGGTTCAATTACATCTCCGGTCGAGGATGTAAGTTTGTACTCAACTTCACCGCTGACCGACACAATGGATAGTATACCTTTTCTATTTGATTTAGTTGAATACATCATCATGACTCCGTTCGGAGCGACCGATGGTGATTCGTCAAGTACGTTCGACGACAAGATTCGTGCCGCCCGATTTCCCGCCAAATCGCGCCATGCGATATGAAATCCTGACGCTGAACGATGCACGAAAATAAAGTGCGTATTGTCCGGCATCACACGTGGCCGTGCGTTATATCTGCCTTCATACGTTAACCTCGTCACCCGAAGGGAATCAACGTTAACGCGGTAGATTTGCGGTGATCCACCGCGATCAGATGTAAAAATTAAGTGCTCGCCGTTCAGTTCCCAGACAGGTTCTGTGTCGATTGCGCGATGATTGGTAATCCGACGTATCACGTTGGACGCAACTTCGATCGTGTAGATATCCGGATTGCCATCGCGTGATAGGACCATTGCGATGTGACTTCCATCCGGTGAAAATGCGGGCGCGCTATTGATGCCCTCGAAACTTGCAAGCAAACGCGATTGACCTGTTTCGAGATTGATGATGTGAATGGCTGACGAACCGGCTTCAAAAGAAACGTACGCTAATTGCTTACCGTCTGACGACCACGCCGGTGAAAGAATCGGTTGGCCTGAAATCAAAATTGGTGTTTCGCGTTCGCCGTCGAAATCCGCAATCATCAACGTATGGCGTTCATCTACTTGTGTTCGGTTCTCAACCAGAACGTAAGCGACGCGGGTCGAGAACGCTCCCGGAATTCCCGTCATCGCCCTGAACACCTCATCTGACACATGATGTGCAAGTGAGCGCGGATCCTCAACGTGACCTTTTACTTGACCAGACTGCAAGACTTGCTCTTGATTGACATCGATGACCTCAAATTCAGCGACTAGCAAACCCAACCCGTCGATGAACACCGACCCGACAACCACGTATTCAGTTTTGAGCACGCGCCAGTCGTGGTACAAGACTTCATCAGCACTACTCGGTAGTGAGAGCATGTTCGATTCATCAATTGGGCGAAACTGACCACTGCTACTTAAGTCAGAATTCACGATTGGCGTGATGTCAATCGCGTTTTCGTAAATTCGAAATGGCACAACCGCGATGGGTGTGAGCGTATCAACGCCGCGATCAATCACAATTTCGAATGGAGTCGACGTGCTTGCAGCGATCAAACACGCTGCCACCAACAAACGCTTCAACGCAATAAATCCTCGGGGCGGAAGTTCAAAGTAAATGACCGAAAACTCGACTCAAACAAAGCGAGATCATCCGGAACAGCGAATGGTGCAGCACGCCTAACTGCGTTCAATGCAGAACGGTCAAACGCGTCGTTGCCGCTCGATTCCACCACACCGACGGTATTCAAGTCACCCGACGGAAACAATTCAACCAGCACAATCGCTGACATGTCGTTGCGTGCGCTCGGTGGTCGTGACCAATTCTCGACAACTGCCAAATAAATCTCAGTGATGTAAACCTGCGATACATCTTGGATTGCTTCCAACGTCTCAGCGGTAAGTTCTTCACCGACTGCATCCCTAAACGCACGATTCCTAAGTTCTGCCAATCGAGCTTCGCGCTCTTTTCTCAATCGCTCTAGTTGCTTTTGTTCTTCCTCAAGACTCGACAGATTCTCCGGTTTCTTATCGTCGTCCAAACTCGTATCGGGCGGAACTGGACTGCTTGAAGTCGCTGGTGCCGCGACCTCAGGTCTCATCCGGATTAATCGTGCCTTGAGTGGTCTCGGCTCGATGATCGACTTATCGGCTTGAGGCGTTAGCGTCTCGATCGCCGCTTGAAGAGAAACAAAGAGCGTTACATGCAAAGATAAAGCGACAGCGAACGCGATCGCATATCGTTGTATGTAGATTAAGGGTGAGGTCATATTGACGGTGGTTCGGTGAGCAATCCCACGCTCTCTGCACCTGCCTGCTGCAAAATCGTCATGACGTTCACGATGGATCCGTACGGAAGTTCAGTATCGCCTCGCACAAACACCGGGACATCCGGTCGCGCTCGCAGTACCTTCATCGCACGATCCTGCAGCTCAGCCTGTGAAATACTTACGGGTTCCTCCTCGTTTCCCACGTTTAAGTACATGGATCCGTCTCGTTGAATGCTGACAATCAGCGGGTCTTGCTCGCTTCGCTCTAACGGTTCAGAGGGTTCTTTTGGCAAGTCCAGCTGGATGCCCTGAGCAAGCATCGGGGCAGCCGCCATAAAAATGACCAGCAGTACCAGCATCACATCGATATACGGCACGACATTGATTTCAGACATCGGCCGACGTCTCGCCGCAGGCATTTAAGGACTCCTCGCCTGAGATGCTCGGAAGAGAATCGAGATTAACTCGTCAACGAACGACTCGTAGCCTTTTGTTAACACCTCGACTCGAGCCGAAAAGCGGTTGAACGCGATAACGGCGGGTATCGCTACAAACAAACCGATCGCCGTTGCGATGAGCGCTTCAGAGATGCCTGGTGCCACCGACGCTAACGTCGCTTGACTGAGATTTACTAAAGAGCGAAAAGAGTTGATGATGCCGATCACGGTTCCAAATAAGCCGATGTATGGCGCGGTTGATCCCAGTGTCGCCAAGAAACCTAAATGTAGTTCGAGGTTGATTTCCTCGCGGGTTACAGCGACTCTCGTAGCTCGCTGAACCCCCGTCATGATCGCGTCCGCGTCGGCGTTTTGTTCGCTCAAGCGCTCGAATTCACTGAATCCGGCAAGAAATACCGATTCGATTCCAGTATGTTCCGTTTCTTGCGAAATGTCGCTGTAGATATCACGTAGATTGCGTCCGCTCCAGAAGAAATCTTCAAATGACTGCAGATCGCGTAACGCTCTACTTAGCGCAAGCCACCGTTGAACGATCATCGTCCACGAGACAAGCGAAGCCAGCATCAGACCGATGATGATCACAAGCACTGGCCATGACGCGTTCGCGATCAGGGAATAGACGGATAGTGGTTCATTCATGCGGCACGATTCTACGTGTTAGTTTCAATTCTGTTAGAACAGATCGCCATCGGTAGGTGGCAGATCCAGATTGAGATGGCGAATGCCAAGTTCTGTGATGGTTCGACCACGTGACGTCTTACCAATAAAACCGCGCTGAATTAGAAACGGTTCAACCACGTCCTCTAACGTACTTGTCTCCTCACCGAGTGCAGCCGCCATCGTTTCTAGACCTGCAGTACCCCCAAATTTCTCTATCAGCATCGATAAATATTGTGTGTCAAGCGTATCTAATCCAATTGAGTCGACGCCTAGTCTTCCCAACGCTTCACGCGCCGTTTCAATCTCACCCTGACCGTCTCCTTCTACTTCGGCGAAATCGCGCACACGTCGCAGTAATCGATTCGCGATTCGTGGCGTGCCGCGCGCGCGGCGCGCTATTTCCTGAGAAGCGGTGTGATCAATTTCGAAATTCAGTTTAGATGCTGAGACACCCACAATCTTTGTTAGTGCGTCGTCATCGTAGTACGCCAGCTTGATCTGGTGGCCAAATCGATCACGAAGGGGCGAGGTCAACATGCCAGCCCGTGTGGTGGCGCCGATCAACGTAAAAGGCTGCAATCCGATGCGCACGGCGTTTGCACCGGGTCCCTCACCGATCACGATATCGAACATCAAATCCTCCATGGCTGGATACAGAATCTCCTCGATATGGGAAGGTAGCCGATGAATTTCATCGATGAACAACACCGAATAAGGTTCAAGCTGTGAAAGAAGCGCGGCAATATCGCCGCGACGTTCAATGACCGGACCCGATGTTTGTCGAAACGGCACACCGCGCTCATTCGCAATGATTCGAGCAATCGTGGTCTTACCTAGACCGGGAGGTCCGTAGATTAGGACGTGCTCAAGTGCTTCTTGACGCTTATCAGCGGCTTTAATCGCGATCGACAGCTGATCTTTTACGTTATCCTGTCCGATGAACTCTTTAAACAAAGACGGCCGTAAGATTTTTTCGTAACGACTGTCCTCGTCACTGTTGATGACACGTACCGGTGAATCTTCAGCTATTTCGCGACTCAAACTTTGGTACCTATCAATCGAAGTGCTCGTTGAATCAGTTCACCGACCTCTAGACCATCTTCATGTGCTTGCGCGACCGCATCTTCTGCTTCAAGGCGTTGAAAGCCAAGCTGACGCAATGCCATGATGGCTTGTGACGTCACCGAGACCGACACCGAATAATTCGCATCAGATCCAGCAGCTGTCGCATCAACCGAAAGACCCCATTTCGGTACGTCCTCCCGAAGAGCGAAAACAATCGACTCCGCTGCTTTATTTCCGATACCTTGAGCGACCGTCAGGACGCGGGAATCCTGCGCTTCGATCGCTAGGGCGATTTCGTGACCGCTCAATTCCGAAACTAATGCCGCCGCTGACTTTGGACCGAGTCGATTCACCCCAAGTAATTTTCGAAAGACCATCCTGTCAGCGATGGATTCGAAGCCGTAGAGCTGTTGGACGTCGTTCACGACTGACAAATGCGTATGGAGGATAAGAGGATCACCTACCGACACTCGATCGCAAAGACGTCGCGGGATCACAACGTCGTAGCCAACGCCGTTGACATCCACCAGCGCAAGATTGTCATCGAGCGCCGCTAAGACGCCGCTTAATCGTCCGATCATGGAAAGGAATTATCCGAGACTTTTCCCTCGATCAATGGACGCTCGATATCGCTTTGCGTGTAAATCACAAATCGCCACGGCCAATGCGTCTGCGCTGTCGGTATCAGGCGCTTCCCTGAGATTCAGAAGGACTTTGACCATGTACTGAACCTGTTCTTTTGTCGCCCGACCTGTACCAACGGTCGCCTGCTTGATCTCTCGAGGAGCATATTCGGCGACGGATAGATCCTTTACTGCAGCCGCAGCGATTGCAACGCCGCGAGCTTGTCCAAGCTTGATCGCGGTCTGGGGATTCTCCGAGACAAAGGATGTCTCAATCGCGAACCGATCGATCTGGTTCTCACTAATCAGGTCCGAGACCCCCAGATAGATTTCACGTAGACGTAGCTCCATTGCCTTGTTGCCAAGCTTGAGTACGCCGTGTGCAACATGGTGCAACTCATTCCCGTCAGCACTGACAATCCCCCAACCCGTATATCGTGAGCCAGGGTCAATGCCAAGAACGGTTGCCATGTCTAGCTGTCGTCTATGACGAACGTTCCGTTTGTGTAAACGTTTTGAACGTCGTCAAGATCCTCCAACGCTTCCATCAAGTTATGCGTTTTTTCCGTGAGCTCACCATCGCAAGTCACCGAATTGTCCGGAACCATTGCGACCTCGCTATGGTGCGGTTCCATTTCGTTCGCCCTGAACGTATCGAGAACCGAACCAAACTGCTCGAATGAGGTTAGCACGGTAACGCTGCCATCGTCTTCTGTTTCGATGTCATCCGCGCCCGCATCAAGCGCGACCTCCATTACAGAGTCTTCGTCTGTCCCAGGTTCGAACTGCAAGACTCCGCGCCTCTCAAACATGTATGCCACAGAGCCGTCCGTACCCAGATTACCGTTGTATTTGCTGAAAGCGTGCCGTACTTCCGCAACGGTTCGATTTCTGTTGTCTGTCATGACTTCAACGAGAAACGCGACGCCGCCGGGGCCATAACCTTCGTATGTAACTTCGTCTAAGTGACCTTCTTCACCATCCCCTGCGCCACGAGCAATTGCACGATCGATCGTGTCGCGCGGCATATTCGCGCCTAGTGCACCATCGACAGCAGCACGTAAGCGAGGGTTATCTTCAGGGGATCCGCCGCCCAAGCGTGCGGCGACCGTCAGCTCGCGAATCAGCTTGGTCCAGATCTTCGCACGTTTGGCGTCCTGTCGAGCCTTGCGGTGCTTGATGTTCGCCCACTTTGAGTGACCAGCCACCGTGCCTACCTTGTCTGCAGTCCTAGTTCACGAAGTTGATGTCGATCAACCTCGTTCGGCGCGTTGGTAAGGAGACACGTCGCAGTTTGGGTCTTGGGAAACGCAATGACATCTCGGATCGAATCGGTACCACTCATGAGCATGATTAGACGATCAAGTCCCAATGCGATACCGCCGTGGGGCGGACACCCGAGTTCCAGCGCTTCCATGAGAAAGCCAAATTTGACAATCGCTTCCTGTCCCATGTTGAGCACGTCAAAGACCGCACTTTGCATCTCCGGGTCATGAATACGAATCGAGCCTCCACCCAGTTCATATCCATTTAACACTATATCGTACGCGTGTGCCAGTTGCTCGCGCGGGTTTTCACGTAGTTCGGATGGTTCACATGCAGGTTGCGTGAACGGATGGTGAGCCGGCGAAAGTTCTTGATCGTCCGTCTCAAACATTGGCCAGTCAACGACCCAACACGCTTTAAAACCTTCTAGGTTAATTCCTACCAGGTCTGCCACGTGGTTTCGGAATAAGCCGAGCGAGCGATTTACGACGTCGTTTCGATCTGCTCCGAAAAACACGATGTCGCCTTGCTTTGCACCAACCTGACTAAGAATTTGGAAGATCGTGTCAGCATCTAGAAACTTCAAAATCGGTGATTGGAGACCGTCCATTCCACGATCAAGGTCGTTGACTTTGACGTACGCGAGCCCCTTGGCTCCTTGGTCTTGAACGAAGTCGACCAAGTCGTCCAGTTGTTTACGCGACAACGCCTCAACCGCACCCGGTACATTGATCGCCGCTACCCGTCCTTCCGGATCGTTCGCCGGATTCTTGAACACCGCGAAGTCGCATTCTTTCACTATCTCGTCGACATTGATCAGTTCGAGTGGATTACGTAAATCCGGTTTGTCTGAACCGAATCGATCTAGGGCTTCTGCGTAAGTTAAGACAGGAAATTGCCCCAGCTCAACCCCAAGGGTTTCGCGAAACAACCCTACCAACATACGCTCGGTAATCGACATCACATCAGCGGGTTCAACAAACGACGCCTCGATGTCAACCTGCGTAAACTCTGGCTGTCGATCATGACGGAGGTCCTCGTCTCGATAGCATCGAGCGATTTGGTAATACCGATCAACGCCAGCCATCATCAACATCTGTTTGAACAGCTGCGGAGATTGCGGCAACGCGAAGAATCGCCCTTGTTGCGTACGACTTGGTACTAGGAAATCACGAGCGCCTTCTGGCGTGGATTTCGTTAGAGTCGGCGTTTCGACGTCAACGAAATCTTCCTCTTCGAGAAATCGGCGGATGTACGAAGAAACGGTGCTCCGTAATCTCAACTTGGTTTGCATCTCCGGTCGTCGTAAATCGACGTACCGATAACGTAATCGAATGTCCTCACCTGGTTGCGAGTATTCGTTTAGCGGGAAAGGAATCGTGCGTGAACGATTCAGAATCGTGATCGAGTCACCAAGTACCTCAATCTCTCCCGTCGCCAATTCTGGATTGGTAGCACCGTCAAGACGCTCACGGACACGTCCCTGGAGTTGCACGACGTACTCGCTCCGAAGGGCGTCAGCCGTCTCAAAGGCAGCCGCCGTGTCCGGATTGAACACAACCTGGACAAGACCTTTATGGTCCCGAAGATCCAGAAAGATCACCCCACCATGGTCGCGACGACGATGCACCCAGCCGCAAAGCTCGACGCGTTGATCGATATGGTCCTTCCTAAGGACTCCGCAATAGTGTGTTCGCATTAATTTAGGATTGTGATAGAGAATCGCACCTTGAAGTTCGGTGCGACGGAACGCTACCTACGCCGAGGTCGCGGTTTCGGAAGATGATGTCGAACTGGACGAATTAGAGGATTTCGATTCAGATTTTTCTGAAGCCGATTCTTTCCCCTTGGAATCACCGTCGCCACTGGCTCCTGACTTAGATTCGCCGTTGCTTGAATCTTCATGTAGCTGGCGCTTTTGACCGGACTTGAAGTCCGTCTCGTACCAGCCAGAACCCTTTAATCGGAATGCGACAGCGGAGATCTTCTTAACTAAGGATGCTGTTTCGCACTTTGGGCAGTCCGTGAGCTTGGGATCGCTCATCTTCTGCATTGTTTCGAATTCGTGACCACATGCTTGGCACTGATATTCGTAAATCGGCACAGATTGCTCCGTACACGTAGAAGGGAATGGCGCGAAATTCTACAAACGAACCGCCGTTTGTCTTGAATCTCCGGCTCCCAACCTTAAATCCGAAATGGGTGACCTAACGTTGCAAAAGTACATCCGTATCGCGACGGAAACCGATTGCGATCTCACTTCAGCGAATCGATACGGACTGTCTTCTGCATTTGAATCTTCAATGTGACCTAATGAAACATTCGACGTGATCCGATGGAACTAATCTATTCGTAAAATCACGATAGGCACGGGCTAACAGATCGCGTTAGTCTGAGCAGTTCTACTTTTCAGTAAGGTTTAGGTAAATGGCAGCTAGGTCACGCGCAAAAGCACCTGCGAAAAAAACAGCTTCGAGGAGGGCTCCCAAAAAGTCGACCACGACCCGAGCGAGAGCGAAAGCGAAGAAAGCCGCACCGGTAAAGAAGATCGGTCCTGTCATTCGGACAAAACTCCGTAAGAACGACGTGATCAATCTGATTTCGGGTGAGACCGAAGTACCGAAAGACCAGGTCCGTAAGGTTCTTGAGAAACGCGAAGAGATTATCGAGCGAGCCTTAAAGCCTCGGAGCATTGGCGTATTTCAGGATGGCAGCTTGGTTAAGTTCGAACGGTATCGTAGGAAAGCAACCAAGAAGCGCGTCGGTCGCAATCTGAAAACGAATGAGCCTATTGAGATTCCAGCCAAACCTGCTCAAAATTCGGTGAAGGTCAAGAAACTCACCAAACTCAAAAATATGGTAAGCAGCTAACGAATGCAGAACACCGCCGGGGGACTCCTTGCCCGGCGGTGTACTCACAATAGCTGCAATTTGGTCATATTAGAAGACGTGTACGCATAAGCGACGTCCGAATGGCTGGTTCAAATCCTTCACACTTTTCTAAATCTCGATAAATAGCCGTGCTTGCCTCGCAAGTACTCGTGCCGACGTTGCGCGATGATCCCGCAAATGCAGATGTAATCTCCCACAAGCTGCTTTTACGCGCCGGCTACATTCGTCAGCTCGGTTCGGGGCTTTTCACTTGGTTGCCGCTCGGTCTCCGCGTCGTACAGAACGTCGAGAGAATCGTGCGTGAGGAACTCAATCGCGCCGGAGCCCAAGAAGTACTCATGCCGGTTGTGCAACCGGCAGAAATCTGGGAAGAAAGCGGTCGATGGGACACGATGGGACCTGAACTTCTGCGCATCATCGATCGACATGATCGGAACTATTGCTTCAGCCCGACACATGAAGAAGTCGTGACTGACGTTCTACGACAAACGACAGAAAGCTATCGCGAGTTACCGCTAAACGTCTACCAGATCAATACCAAATTTCGTGACGAAATCCGCCCTCGCTTTGGGTTGATGCGTGCGCGTGAATTCATCATGAAAGATGGCTACTCGTTCCATTTGGACGAATCATCACTTGACGAAACATATCGCGCGATGCACGACGCTTACGCTGCGATCTTGGACAGGATTGGGTTGAGTTATCGCTCGGTACAAGCAGATTCTGGAATGATGGGCGGAAGCGATAGTGAGGAATTTCACGTTTTAGCGGAATCCGGAGAAGACCTGATTGCGTACTCGCCGAACAGTAGCTACGGTGCTAACGTTGAACGCGCTGAAGCGCTTCGTGTCGGGGAGCGTCCGGAGCCTGCTGAATCGATGACACGAGTCGAAACACCCAATGCCAAGACGATCGATGCGGTTAGTGAGCTACTAAATACGCCAGCGACCCAATGTGTAAAGACATTGATCGTGCACGGCACCGATTCGTTGGTCGCGCTGATCCTTCGCGGCGATCACCAACTCAATGAGATCAAAGCCGCGCACCTTGAAGGTATCGTCGCACCGCTTCAATTCGCAACAGACGACGAGATTAGTGAATCGCTGAAGGTTGATCCAGGATCCATTGGGCCGGTTGGTTTGACCATTCCTTGTGTCGTTGATCGGAGCGCTGACGTACTTTCAGACTTCGTATGCGGCGCGAATGAAAATGGATTCCACTTGACAGGCGTGAACTGGGGACGCGATGCACCTCAGGGAAGAGTTGAGGATCTCAGGAACGTGGAACCCGGCGACCAAGCACCAGACGGTAGTGGTCCGCTCGCATTTGCTCGGGGAATTGAAGTTGGTCACATATTCAAGCTCGGTAGAAAGTACACTGAAGCGATGAACGTATCTGTTCAGACTAACGACGGCGATGATCTGTACCCGACGATGGGCTGTTATGGATTGGGGGTTTCTCGGCTTGTCGCCGCTGTCGTCGAACAGTGTCACGATGAAAAGGGAATTCTGTGGCCGGAGAGCGTTGCACCGGCAATCCTGCACTTAGTCACCATCAACCAACAGCGCTCAACCGCCGTCGAGAAGGCAGCGACAGACCTCTACAGTGAATGCCAACAAGCTGGTATTGAAGTATTTTGGGATGACAGAGATGAACGACCAGGCGTTAAGTTCAACGACGCAGAACTGATCGGCATGCCGTACCGCGTAACGATTGGTGACCGTGGCCTTAAGCAAGGCACCGTTGAGTTTCAAGAAAAACGAGGCGATTCAGTAGATATTCAACCAGACGCGGTGATCAGTCGTCTGCTCGGCAGCTAGAAGATTCGCGTTACACGCAATACGTTCGAATTGTCGCTCGATTCGATTCCAATTGAACTAACTAATTACGTCAGTAGACCAAGTACACGGATATAGTGGTCCAAAAGGACCGCACAAAACAGAAGATTTAGATAGAGGATCGAGAATCTAAACGTACGTCGCGGTAACGTTGAATCAGGTCGCCTTCTCAACGCAATCACGTACGCAAGAAATGCACCTCCTAACACTGCAGCGCAGCATAGATACGTCAAACCGCTCGACGCGATCAGGCTTGGCAGCACACTCGTAATTACAAGTGCCAGCGTATACCAAACAATCTGCCTCGTTGTGTGATCAACGCCGCGCGTATTCGGAAGCATCGGTACACGGGCTTTTGCGTATTCCTCCCTACGATCAAGCGCCAATGCCCAGAAGTGAGGTGGCGTCCACACGAAGATGATCAAGACCAGCAAGATCGCATCCAGTGAAATCGAATTCGTTACCGCCGTCCAGCCTAAGAGCGGTGGCGCTGCCCCAAACAAACCACCCAAAACGATGTTCTGTGCCGTCGCGTATTTGAGATACATCGTGTACACGACGGCGTAGCCAATCCACGACGCAATGTTCAACCACGCGGACAACGGATTGACCAGAAAAAACAAAATCAAGAGCCCGGCGACACCAAGTACGGCAGCGAACACAAGCCCTTCTGCTGTACGAACTCGACCGGTCGCGATCGGACGCGCATCGGTACGCGCCATCGTGCGATCGATCTGCGCGTCTGCAACATGATTTACAACCGCGGCTGAACCCGCGACAAGCGCGATGCCAAGAATCCCGAAGAAGATCAATGACATCGGTGGTAACGGGGGTGTCGCGAGCAACATGCCTACCAGCGCGCACACGAGCATCAACAAAATGACGCGCGGTTTCGTCATGGATACGAAATCGTGTAGGCGTGAACTACCTACGACCAGGTCTGTCATGAGAGATTTAGATTAGATATGAATGTGCGACTTAACCGAGTCCTAGTACTCGACGATTCGCGTCCTCGTCTGTACCTGAAGCTGCGAAGTCATCGAACGCCTTCTCCGTTACGCGGATGATGTGTTCGTTAATGAACTCTGCGCCTTCTCGGGCACCGTCTTCCTGGTGCTTCAAACAGCACTCCCACTCGAGTACCGCCCAACCATCGAAGTCATACGCCGCGAATTTCGAGAAAACAGATTTGAAGTCGACCTGCCCATCGCCTAGCGACCTAAATCGCCCTGCTCGGTCAACCCAATCTTGATAACCGCCATAGACCCCTTGCTTCCCAGTCGCGTTGAATTCAGCATCCTTCACATGGAACATCTTTATGCGTTCGTGATAGATGTCAATGAACGCTAAATAGTCGAGCTGCTGCAGCACAAAGTGACTCGGATCGTACAGAATGTTTGCGCGCGGATGATTGTCGACTTCAGCCAAGAAGCGCTCAAATGTGATGCCATCATGAAGATCTTCACCCGGGTGAATTTCGTAACAACAATCGACCCCGCACTCTTCGAAGACGTCCAATATTGGGCGCCAGCGCTTGGCAATTTCCGCAAACCCCGCGTCGACCAGTCCTGACGGGCGCTGTGGCCACGGATATACCATCGGCCAGAGAAATGCACCCGAGAACGTGACATGCGCAGTCAATCCAAGGTTTTGGCTCGCCTTAGCCGCAAGCTTGACCTGATTGATTGCCCACTCCGTTCTTGCCTTCGGGTTCTTTCGCATCGATTCAGGTGCAAAACCATCAAAGAGCTCGTCATACACCGGGTGTACCGCAACAAGCTGACCTTCTAAGTGTGTCGATAGCTCCGTAATTTCAACGCCATGCTCTGCAACCTTCCCTCGTAGCTCATCGCAGTAATCCTTGCTCTCGGCGGCTTTCGCAACATCAATGAAACTCGGATTACCAATCGGCACCTGGATTCCCTTAAAACCAAGATTGCTAGCCCAATTCGCCATCGATTCAATATTGTCGAATGGATCCTCGTCTGCCATGAATTGCGCGAGAAAAATCGCTGGACCTCGAAGTGTCTTCATTAGAAGCTGTCCCCCAAACGTACTGGGGAATTATCGAATCGAACCACTTACGTTTTAGGTGAACTGAGCGAGATCAGGGTTCGGTACATCCATGAAACAATCGCGCCGTCGGAATTTGCCACTTCCACCGACCAGATTTCTACTAGACCAATCGTTAGGGCGACCAAACGGCGGCTTCCGGCGAACCTCGATTGAACAAGACCTCAAATCCCCGTTGAGATGCTTCGTCGATCGTTCGGATACGTGCTGCAGCATCTTCACGCGGAATGCTGTGTATGCCTCGAATCTGCTGAGTTATTGGATTTCGAACCAAGGACATTGAATCCGCATTGTCTAGATCAACTGCCTGTGCACCCTTGGGTCCTTGCAGCGTCACAACGTTCAAGTCACGTTGCCAGTCTGATTGAATGGGAACCACGAACACGAAACTGCGGTTTCCCTCGCCATCAGCGACTTCCTGCATGTCAAAGCTGAGAGAAAACAACTCATCTCCACTCTCCCTGCGACCACGGATCTCGAATTCCCCATGCGACTCCGGAAGTGCTGGTGGTGCATGAACGAGGAAGGAAGGGTTCAACACGATCTCGTCATCCGAATTCTGACTACCCCATACAAGCAGTGAAGGTCTAGCGGCAGCAACTTCTCGTTCGAAATCTTCTTCTACGAATAAGCGGAAGCGAAGCGCATTTGAGAAGTGATAGTCACTAATCCACCTTGGTCGACAGTACGACATGAGGTCCGGTGTCGACGGACGCACCAATGATCCGCCAAAGCGAAAGTCATATCCCCATGAACCAAGCGTACCGTCGGCGTATGGGTAGGAACTGTCAGTACCCCAAGAACAACGCAAGGCGCGTGACGCAAGCTGAGATTGTGCCCAAACTCGTGCGCGATCGTGTCCGAGAGAGTTGACATCCTCCTCTCCCTAAAGAGAGAGGATTCATACCGCGCTCAAGCATGGCATGGAGCCATCATTTGAGTCGCCTCTGTGGGTTCCTGCTGCTGATGGCCATTGCCATTCACTTCACAGGCGAACCGGGCATGCCCTGCCCTTAACACATTAATCGCGCCGACCACGTCGGCATTGGCCTCATAACCGCAGCTCACACATTTAAACTGTTCTTGGGTCTGACGGTTTTCTTTGGCGATATGACCGCAGCACGGACACGTACGGCTGGTGTTTTGAGGGGGCACCGCGATCAGATGCCCACCTTTCCACGCCAGCTTGTACTCCAACTGCCGTCGAAACTCACCCCAACCCTGATCAAGGATGGCTTTGTTGAGTCCCGACTTCGCCTTGACCTGCGTTCCTGGATGCTCCCTGGTGCCCTGCGCCGACTTCGTCATGTTCGTTACCTGCAAGTCCTCAACG
>JAJECH010000029.1 GCA_022822135.1 Pseudomonadales bacterium | reverse complement strand
GTCGAAACGACTCAACGAATCGGACCCGAAGCTTCTAGAGGAGATGGGATGATGATTCAAAACACGACATTCCTGCGCCGAGCGGTCGGTAGCCTGCTGGTCGCGTTGGTGACTCTAGTCGGGTTCCAAGCGCATGCGCAGTTCAACTTCACACAAACAACTGTTATGTTTTGACCTGTCTGTCAATGAGTTGATTGTAGGTTTTAAAATCGTCAACGGAATGCTCGGAAGTAGAACAGACGGTGCGAATTTGATGGATGACCTTGGTCGATACTGTTATGCGCGGGTTGGTTACCGCATGACCGTTCTACGTCACGGGAATGCCTCGATCTAAAAACGTGGATCAGCGACGCCTTGATGGTGTCGCGCCAACCTAGTTGTTTCGAGGGTTTTCCCACAAGGTTTCGCACCGTCTGTCTGCTTCAATTCTCAGTGGGTGGGTGGCGTCTCAAGGCGCGCGAGTTCATGCTGCGCGATGTCCCAGACGAAGCCGGCCAGTTCACGTGCGATCGCCGTGACCACGCTTTTGGCGTTTTTCCCGCGCTTGATCATGTGCGTATAACGGTTGCAGAGGCGTTTCTGGGCATCCCAGGCGCGTGCCTTGGCGTAGTCGGACGCATCGCGACTTTTACGTTGCAGATGATGTGTTTGGCGTGGTGGAAAACGATACGTCCACGCGCTTTCAACGAGGATGCGTCGCGCGACGCTGTTGCCGGTTTTCGTAATCTCGCCGACACGGCGCCGACCGCCACTGCTGTGCTCACTCGGCGTCAGACCGAGATACGACATGAAGGCGGGAGGCTTGTTGAAGCGGCGGAGATCGCCGAGTTCGGCGACCAGGGTGAGGGCGGCCAGTTGGTCGATGCCGCGCAACGACCGCAGGGACTGCACCACCAGCTGCCATGACCACGTCGCGAGGTGCCGTTCCAGGTCGTGCTCGATTTCGGTCAGGCGCACGTCGATATCCGCCAAGGTGTCCAGCGAAGCGCGCAACGTCGCCTGTTGCGCTGGGTGGTTAAACTTGAGATCCAGCAACCAGGCGTAATGAGCCTGGGTCCAACGGCTGCGCGACCACTGATGACCATGCCGCATGACGAACAGATTCAGACGTTGACGATGTTGCTGCATCGTCCGTTTCACATCGAAGCGTAGCCGGACCAAGTCGCGGATGGCTTCCTGGGTGGTGTCCGGCACCCAGACCGGCGTCAGGTACCCGTACATCGCATAACGCGCCAATTTACGCGCGTCGAGGCGATCCGTTTTCACGCGTTCGCCAGGTTGTCGCGGCGCTCGTATCGGTATCATGCTCCATGCTTGTTCCGCCGTTTTCTTTTGAGTCCATACGCAGATGCTCTCTACGTATCTGCCCAAGAATTGTGGGGAACAGGTCAAAACATAGGGTCTAACGTTGCTTGGGATGAAGACGACGGATTTGATGACACTTCAAATGCGCTTCTTGTAGGTTCAGCCAACGGTGGAACCAGCTTAACGAACCTGAATACCAGGATCAGTAACGCTCTTGACGGCAATACTGCTACGACGGGGACGTGTTACAAAGTTTCTGGCACCGCTGCGTACGCACTTCATTTCTCAGGTACCTTAGATTGTCGAGCTGATGGCAAAGCAGTAGCAACAGCGACTCCAGCGGACGGTATCTTAGGTGAGAATGGAGGAGCACTGCCGGTTCAAGTTCGGGCCGCGACTGCTAGGTCAGCTCAACAACATGTGGATTTTGAGCGTGGCGCTAGCCAAACACTCATCATCACAGGTTACTCCGGAGCGGGCGCTGGTCGCAAGGCCACCGAAATGTTAGCTGTCAATATTGCGGTTGAAAACCACGACGAATCGCCGGTCAGCACGCAAAATTCGACAACGAATCGTGCGCCTGTGTATTACATGAGCAAAGACGATTCTATGTCAGTGTTGATTTCGGGTAACTTTAGGGATCCTGAAGGCGTCCCTGTTTACTTTGATGCCAGCGCTACGTCGACAGACGTTTGGGTGTGCGATACAACTGATGCTGGTCAAGTTGCAAGTATTGATGGTGCTCCAGCTAACAGTGTGATTGCTACGACACCTAGTTCTGAGGTTACATCCAGCGGCACTGCTGCAACCTCGTGTAGTGTCTCGAACACATCCACAGCAGCTCAACGCACCGCCGTAACTGGTGGAACGTCTGATCCAGGATTTAAAGGTAGCGCAGGTAATCGAGTTGTTACGACTCGAAAAGTTGGTCCTATTCTTCATATCACCGCAGATAGCGTCGTAACTGATGACGCTGTCGACGGCGCTGACCCAGTGGATCGACCAAAGGGAACGTATACCGCCGTCGTTTACTATCGCGTTTGGACTGGCGCGGGTACCCCAGCATCGCCGCGACGCGCTTCACGCGATTGGGCGATGGCTACCGTCCACGTAAAGATCGGCGCGAACAACGTGCCGCAATTTGCGGGTAGAGCCACTGGATACGAAGCTGAAATGAACGAAGGTTCTGTTTCAAATTCCGGTCCGATGGCCGCATGGGTTGCTGGCGATCTTGATGAAAATGGCGTCAACAATGACATGCTCGAATATACCCTCGAAGGTTATCGCTGGTTCGGTGCGCCATTAAATCGTATGGCAGCACTTTGTGGCAGTGGGGTTTGCTGGGTTCATAAGGCTGATGGCGACGCTACCGCGACACCGCCAACAGTTGACACAATCACACTTTGGGCAGCCGGTATCGACTATGAGAAAGTGAAGTCGTTTACGGTGAACCTCCAAGTAACCGATAAGTGGTCGGATCCGGTGTCCGTTCCTATTACGGTAACCGTGAAAGACGTCAACGAGCTGAATTTTGCGAAGACTGCGGATGACAAAGACAAGAAAATCGAGGATCAACGACTCATTCAGGGCGGAAAGAGAACGTTTGATCTAGATGATTACTTCGTTGATCCGGAAGGCGATGACATTACCTTCAGTGCCCACACGAACGTGTACACGAATGTCGCTTCAGTTGGCGAAGGTAACGTTTTGACCATTACTGGTGCAAATACATCCAAAGAGAATCCAATGAGTTTTGTTACCTTTACGGTCGTGGCAACTGACGGTAAACTCACAAAAACTGACGAATTCGTGGTCACTACGCGGTTCACGAACACGTTGCCTGAAATTAACCTCGTGAAGAGTGGAACGGTCGCGATCGGTTCGATGATTAACGAGAATGACAGTGCTGGTAAGGTTCTCACGCCTTTGATTGATTTCACGGATGACGACCCTGCGCCAACGCCCGTATTTAACGGCGCGCCACACTTTAGTGCGGTCGTTGAACCTTATATGGCCAAAGGCGCAATATGTACTAAAGGTTCTGCCGGTTGCGCGAAGCAATCTGGTAAAGTTGCGATCGTCGTAGGTAAGGATGGCCTGAACTACGAATCGGCAGCATCGCATAAGTTGTCACTCGCGTTGCAAGACGCTTGGGATAACACCAAGATGTCGAAGCCACTTGAAATTCAGGTTCAAGTCATCGACGATAACGACGCGCCGACCGTTAAAAAGGATATGGACGGCAAAGCTGTCGAGATCGCTGACCAGAGCATCGTCGTGAACGGTTCCGCTTCGCTATACACCGGCAGCTATTTCGAAGATGAAGACGGCGACCGCTTGCTCGTGAATGCGACTTCTAGCGACATGAAGAAAGTAACCGTATCCGTTTCAGGCTTGGACGGTGTCAAGTTCATGGGCGTTGCCGTAACCGAGAAAGACGACATGGGGAAAGATAAGCCGGTCGTCGTTACGTTGACTGCTACTGACCCGGACGGAGCTTCAGCTAGCCTTATGTTCAACGTAACGGTTGGTGCGAACAATCCCCCAGTTGCTGATGCGGACGCATTCATGATGGCGTTGCCTGAAAACAACACCATTAATGTCGGCGCCGTTGCGAAGGTAGACCTCGACGGTCTGTTCTCCGAACCCGATACGGGTGACGACATCATGTCGGTCACAGGTATGACGTCGGATGAAGACATCCTTCTCGTCATTCCGACCGATGACGGTGACACCCTCACGTTGGTAGGTGTTGCTTCCGGTATGGCAACGTTGACGATCACGGCGATGGACGGCGGCGGAAACTCCACTGACCATATGGCCGAAATCACGGTCAACGAAGCGCCAGCCGAAGCCAAACCCATCGACCCGGTCGAAATGGACCGCACCATGCCTCACGTGGTTGACGTCTCTGGCGTCTTCACCGACGGCGACGACGGCGCAGACATGCTGACGATTACGGCGGAAGCCATCGAAGGTATGGATCGCGTCGAACTCGAAGTCATGGACGGCCAGCTAACGATCACGGGTATCCTGGGCGTTATGCCTGGCATGGCCACGATCCGACTGACCGCGACGGACCCGCACGGTGCATCCGCATCCGTCATGGGTTCGGTCACGGTAGGTGACGGCGAACTGAAAGCAGTGGCAGCCAAGTCGCTTGCCGGCTTCGGTCGCGCGTTGCGTATAGCAACCTCTATTTTTTAAGACTTATTCGAGGGGTTGGTTTCGTAGTTACCCTATTGATCTTTAAGGCAAATAGCCGCTAATTTGGAGAATTACATACCAAAGTGGCAAAATGAGAAAATGTCCGCGCCGCTCTATTCGCGTAGCATTCAATGAGTTGCTTAAGCGACACGGACGTAAAAAGGGACGTGATCCGGCAGAAGCAAAGCGGCTATCGGTCAGCTGGAGGTTGCTGTTGTGATCGCGCCCACAGAGCAAAAACCGCACGAACGCATATCGACATGGATGCTGAAGCGCTTTACTTCGACTGCGCCGTTGTTGATTGCACCAATGAGGAATTACGATGAAGGACGCAACTTCGAAGAAACAAGAAACAGCTGGTCAAGATTCACGGCTTCGTCCAATGTCTTCTCAAGCGTTTTCATAACTTTCACGAGAGCACACACGTCGATCGGTGTAGAGTCTTGAACGTATGAGAGAACGGATTGCACCATCCCACGTGCTGCTCGATGCTGTTTCCGACGCTCCGTGAAGTGGTCGTGTAGGAAATTTCGTATCTCTTCGTGAGAGCGAATTAGAACGAATATATCAAAGGAATGTACGGAACACAGCAAGTAATTGTCGACTCATTCAACTGGAATTAACTGTGGCTCTACTTCGAGCGCAAGACTGACCGTAGCCGTGAAATGATCGCGTGTATGCCTTGAGAAGTTGCTGCATCCGTACATGTGCAAGACTCAGATCGAGTCTCGGAAGGCGGCACATAGTGATTGAAGTTAGGCAACTCATACACTCTGGCTATTGCCCGAAGCCGTTTCTGCCTTCGCTCTTCATTCGTCATGCGCCCAATATCATAGCGAGATTAGCTAGTGAATCTTAAATCGCTTGCAATAGGTGCAGTACTACTAGGTGCATTCGCATTGACACTCAACGCTCAATCGAATTGCGACAAGAACGACTATCTTTATTTTTGGGAGAGCAGCACGAAGCAAAACTGCATCAGTCGAGCTGTCGCAATCGTGCAAGAGAAAACTGGTAAGCGTGTTGGTGATTCATCGAATTGGGATATATACCGCAATACCTTTGAACGATTTACAGCGCTGTTAGACAAGAACAATCGCGGGAGCGGTTCGACTAATAACGTTAAGAACTACACGGAATGCACGCGCGATAGCCGATCGCTACGCTGGAAAGGCAAGGTCTTTGTGTGTATTCGCAACTAATTTTTACGCCACTTTGGTATGTAATTCCCCTAATTTGAGGCTAAAGTTACGTTCCATATTTCCCCTATAGGAATTATCCGTGAGCCAGAGCCTGGCTGAAGCAGAGTCGAAAGATCGCCAGGTCGTGCGCCTCGACGCGCGCCAAAATTCTCATGCCGTTTTGGACGTGAACGAAAGCGTCTCGAAACTGCTCGATGCGTCGATGAGCCGCAACACGTATGCGACCTATCGCCAAGCTCTCGACCGCTTGCATGAGTTGTCACGCGACATCGAAACTGCAGGTCAAACGACACTGAAACTGCAGGTCTCAGTATGGGGGATTTAACGCATGTGAGGCGGTGAAAAAGCACGGAGGGCGTAGCCCGACGGGCTTTTTCACCGCAGTCGATCGATCGTGTGCTCATGATGATGTTCCGTCCGTGGTGTTGGATTCACGTACGCCGACCATTCCGGCGCGTCGCTTCTTGCGCAACCGGTAACTGTCACCCTGGATCGTGATCACCTGGCTGTGGTGTAGGAGCCGATCGAGAATCGCGGTCGCGACTACGTCGTCGCCGACGACGCGACCCCAGTCGGCGTGTCCCTGGTTCGACGTCAGCAGGATGCTGCCGGTTTCGTACCGTGCCGCGACTAGTCGAAACAGCAGGTGGGGGAGTGTCAGAAATTACGTGTATGGATGATGCCCCACCTTCGATGGCGTGGGGATAGTTCCGAAGGTCCATTGCGTATTCGATCATGATTTTATGTAGCCTGGCGATGCTTCGAATCGATCACCGAAGCAGATCGCGAATTCCCGTTGTGCCGCTGACCAGTCCTTGAGTCGGCCGGTCCACGTTCGAGTTGCTTCGCGCAGCGCCAGATAGATCAACTTGCTGGCCGCGCGTTCGCTGGTGAAATACCCCCTCGCTTTCACCGCGCGACGCACCGAACTATTCAGACTTTCGATCGCATTCGTGGTATAGATCACTTTGCGAATGGGTGCCGAGAACGCCATGAAGGGGATGATTTGATCCCATTTCGACCGCCAACTGCGCACCACGTCCGGATAGCGTTGTCCCATCTCGGTGGCTTCAAAGGCGTCCAGTTCGGCCATCGCGGCGTCGGCATTCGGTGCGCGATAGATTTTTTTCAAGGCCGTGGCCAGGTCCTTGCGCTCCTGGTACGATGCACACGCCAGCGAATAGCGGATGAGGTGCACGATGCAGGTCTGCACGGTCGTGGCGGGGAACGCCGTCGCCAACGCGTCCGGGAACCCTTTCAAGCCATCCACCACCGCGATGAGGATATCCTGCACCCCGCGGGCTTTCAGATCATTCAAGACCGACAGCCAGAATTTCGCGCCTTCGCGTTCGCCGAACCACATCCCCAGCACCGACTTCATGCCCTGATGATCGATACCGATCGCCAGGTACACCGCATGGACATCCACCGTGCCGCTGTCCCGGAGCTTGACGTGGATCGCGTCCAGGTACACGATGGCGTAACTCGATTCAAGCGGTCGCTGCCGCCAGATCTCGCATTCATCAAAGACCTGTCGGCGATCGTCGCAATGAGTTCCGGTAACACCTCGATGCTATACAGTTCACGTAACAGTCGTTGCACATGCCGGGTGGTCATCCCGTGGGCGAACAGGTGAATGACCTTCTCATCGAAGCCCGGCAAGCGTCGACAGTACATCTCGATCAACTGGGGTTCGAACGTGCCCCGACGATCGCGCGGGACGTCGAGGGGCATCGCGCGCGTCGCCGTCAGCACCGTCTTGCGGTTGTGACCGTTGCGCGTGTTACCGGCCGCCACTTCGTCCGGTTGTGCCAGAT
>JAJECH010000026.1 GCA_022822135.1 Pseudomonadales bacterium | reverse complement strand
ATCGACATCTTGCGGGTGTGTGCCTACACCATCCGCATGGCGGATCCTGAGGAGAACCGGATGAACTTCGAGATCGCTCGAGTCCCCAGAGATGGGGCATCGATGGATGCATCCCGGGTGACGTTACAGATTGTGGCGCACCTGGGGGATGAAGGGAAACCGGTCCTGACGATTCTGTTACCGCCTGCCATCGGGAACGCCTAGCGTTCCCTGTGCGGCAGAAGCACGGGCTCCACTCGCAAGAGTGGGGCTCATTTTTAAACGCCGACTCATTGCGAGTCGGCACCACCCTGTTGGGGAGAAAGTCCCCCGACAGGACGGAGCTCCTTGACGGATGAAGAGGAGCACCGTGATGGTGACTTTTTACGACGTTCCGTGGAAGCGGAACATGCTGCATGTGGGCGAGCGATCGCGCCGTGCAGTTTTACGCTCGCGCAGCGCTGTGAAATCGGTTCTGCGCACTGTGCTTTTAGCACATAGAATTTGGAATGTAAGAGTTTGCGAGGTGCATCATGGCCTCAGCTAGGGCTACGGTGAACCGTATCCGCGAGCTTGAACGGAACGGATTCGAGAAGAAACAGGCTACAGTATTGGCGATGGCAATTGACGAAACGGTCGGAGACCGACTCAGTGACGTGATGTCACGCATTGATGCTCGCTTCGACGCAATCGATGCTCAATTTAGAGCTATCGATGAACGATTTGAGGGGATTAACGCGAAGTTGGACTCCCGAAAGTACCAGATCGCTGTGATTGTTGCAGCGTCTTTAGCGACTCTGCCTGGTATATGTGTGGCAACGTACGTGTACCTGATAAGGCCATTACTAGGCTAGTTTGTTCGCGCTCGGGTCTTAGGACCCGGGCGCACTTTTTATTCGCCAACACTTAGCGGTTAGTACTAGCGACATTCACGAACCAGGTGCTAATCTCGCACCAACGGAAGATCTAGTACAGTCGGCGAAAGGTTCCTGTTGATGGAATTTTGTGACGCTCGCTCTCGGAATTTGGGTATGGAAATCGGTAGCTCAATTGAAGTTTTCCAGGATGTTTCATTTAAGTATCCACGCGAAGACTTACAGACATTACGCACCAACTTAAAAGAAAAAGCTAATCCGCCCTGGCAATTGGATTCCGATTGGGAAAGCGAGGTTAAGAGCAGGTCAGATAGTGGGGCGGAGATCATTGCTTTTTCGCGTGAACCGATCGATGAAATAGCCGCGTCCTACCTGTGCCTGTGGAATGACTCTTCTGGCGAGTGGCGAATCCCGAATGTCGTACCCAGAGATTTTGGAAAGCGGCTTACGATTTGTCAGTACAACGACATCATCAATGATTTCGTTGATCTCGTTCTTATACCTACGTTGAATTCACTGAAGACTGAGATCTCTTTATCGCCTCGAAGGTTGAAACTGCGTGACATGATGAGTGCTGAGTCACTGAACGCCTTGCGAGCTTTTCTGTCGGAGGGATTTGTGTGTGCGCGCGTGTTACACCCGAATGACGTGCAGCGCTTGTGTAGGTTTATTTGGTCACTGTACGAGCATGACGCGCGATTTGACGTGGATTTATTTCGTCGATGGCTGGAGGAAGCTGATTCCTGGCCGGAGGACTACGCATCGAGTCTTGCCACACGGGTCGATCAGGGACTTACCCTTCTAAATTCACGATAACCCGCTTTTTGTGCAACTCGGTCGAGATGACCTTGTCGATCGTACGGTCAAAATTAACAAGCCGACGGTATGCCTAGATACGTGTTCGATTCTGGATTTAGCTAGAGATCCCGCGAGAAAGAGCGTTACGCTTCAAGAACAAATGGCGTCTCTTGAAATACGACAATGAAGACTCATCTTTGCGAGTTCTTCATCGCTGACACCGTGATTGTGCGTGAGTAGTTCCGAACAGACTTCGGCGATGTCAGATAGGAACGAATCAAATCCTCGTGATTCGACGACGAGACCTTGAATCTCGTCACTCGTCGCAATCCAAATGTCATCGGTCACCATGTGTCTGACATCTAAAATGAATTGATGTTTAGGATTGTCCAAATCCGCGTCCCTCGCACCATATCACCAATCGTTCAGGTGATCGTAGAGATTCTAGCGTGTTCCGACAAGACCGTCTATTGCCAATCTGATCGTGTTAGAACGTGAAAACGCTTCGGTAATTCGTCAGCTCTAGTAACCTCACAATGGTCGATACGAACGGTCTGACATGCTCAGGTTGGTTTCCGTGCGATCGGAATACGATCACTGCAATTGGTGAAGTCCTCTCGCCAAACCCGCGAATCCCATGCTTCGAACCGTGTGAATCTGTGCAGCATGCTCTAGCAAACTCGCAACGTCTTGACCGAAAGGTTCATCGAGGAGATTCTTCAATCGAGTACCAGTTGTCTTCCTTGTGTAGGTTCATTCGCACATAGTCCAGCAGAGCGATGATTTGTGCTTGGGAAACAGTTGGAAACTGTTCAGCGAAGGCGTTTATTGAATAGCCGTCAACTAGATATTCAAAGAGTATGCCTACTGGAACCCTGGTTCCTGGAAACACTGTAGTGCCACTGACGATATCAGGATCTCGTGATATTGGTTCACGTTCCTCGAATCTAATTGGATTTTGATTTTCATCATCGCTCGTCACGTCAATTCCCCGAATGGCTACGAATCCTGTGCATGCGTTCCAAAATTCTATGAACGATTCCGATGATGAATCCAACGTGGCGAGCGTGGTTTTTCGAGGATATTCGTGATCGTCACTTGCCTTTGTTGTGATGCCTCGAACTTGGTCGCTAGATTGAACTTCAGCGCGCCGCTTATCGCGGAGCGTGCACCATCGCATTTGAAATTTGGTGAGACAGAGCTAATTCCAACATAAGTCGTCATAGTTTCCTTAGCGACTTTAGGATCAATTCCTTTCAATTTCGATCCTCACCTTGATCGAAAGTGGAAGTTCATGCCAAACATCGCAATCCGTGAGCGGTTACCTGCTATTCTCGTTCTCACCCTCTTATTTACGCAATCTTTAGCAGCAGAGGTCCAGATAGGAAGGTACGCGACGGTTCGTGCGGTCCCAACGGATGCGCAGCGCGATGTCATGGCGACGTCTATTTCGATTCGTTTTGATTCAAACGTCATAACAGTTGGTGATGCGGTCGCAGTGATTCTCGAGGAGGTCGGTTATTCATTGTCGGATCCTGCGACCGCAGATTCGCGCAGATATCGCCTATTGGCGCATGCCTTGCCGAAACCGCATCGTCAACTCGGTCCGCTTTCAGCTCGCGCGGCATTAGCGATGCTCGTCGGTCCGTCCTGGCAGCTCGTGGAAGATCCAAGCGATCGCCTGGTGTCATTCGAGCGTTGCGAACGGGGAACGGCGCGATGATGGTCTTTCTTGCTAGTTTGCTTGCTTTTGTTGCGTGGTTCGTCGTCCATGACGATGTCAGGGTTCGACAACCTCAGACAACCGACTCAACACCTGTCAGAATAACGGTCTATGCGCCGATAGAACAAAATCGACAATGTCGAAGGACCAACGATGCGCCGGTTTTTCGGGATCTTGAACCAGCCGTTCATCGGTGATTGGTCTGTTTCCGTCGCTAAGGCGGATATTCGCTGTCGCACAACTAAGCCTCCTTATAGCGGCTGTTCTTGGTTATGAACTAGCTCTCGCGCAAGGCGAGGTCGATGTCGTCAGAACGAACATCGAACAGCGTAACAACGATCGGTTAGCACGGCACGATTCCGAGTTTCTCGATGGTTCGCATTGGCATCTCAATGCGGAGGAATGGGAGCGAGTCGAGACACTTAAAGCTGAATTTCGTCAATACGTCAGCGACCAGCAAATCTCGCCTCTCGAAGTCCTCGGGATTCACGCACGAACCGATGCCGAGCGTCAGCGCTATGCGCGACGTTGGGCGCAATTAATGATCAAAGACGCTGAACGCGTACTTGCGTTTCAGCGCGCTTACGACGTTGCTGTTCGGGACTTAATAGAAGAGCAACCGCTCATTGACCTGGCACATTTACCAGTCCGTGCTTCGCCGCTGCCGACGCTCGTACCTACGGATCGACTTGCGGTTTTCGTTGAAGTGGATTGCGCGATCTGCGACGAAGTTTTAGAACGCGTCTTTCGAGCGGGTCGAGCATTAACCGGTGTGGATGTCTATGTCGTCGGCCTATCGAACGGCGACGACGGTGCACTTCACCGTTGGGCGCAACGCCAAGGCATCCCGCCGATGGCGGTTCGCTCGAAACGCATCACGTTGAACTTCGACGACGGATTGCTCAAACGAGTGCATCCACGTGCGGAACACGTACCGGTCGTCATGCGGCGTCGAGGCGATCGATTAGAGCCGCTGGACCCATGGGATTTGCCATAGCGCCGTAACGTGCGCCTCTTTCCCAAGTACCCATTGGAAGCACTGCTGCGATCGCCGGTGGAACTGGTAAGCGCAGCGCTATTCGGACTCCTTGCGTTGGCAGTCGTTTGTGTACCCGAAGTGTTCTTGATCGAGTTGAATGTCGCGTTCCTCGTCGGTGGCGTCTTGGCGTCGATTGCGATATTTCGGTTGATGCAAGGGATTCACCTGCTTCGCTATCAACGAAGCATCAAACACACACCTACCTGGCGTCTCGATTTCGGGTCGATTCCGAACGCACCGAACGCGCTGTTTTTAGGGCGCGGGTTCATCTGGACTGCGAAGCACACGCAGCGTCTACGAGAAACACTGAACCCTTCAGGTCGAAAGTACCTCGCGACGACGAAGCTGAATTCCTCCTCTAGTGTCGGCGAAATGACGAGCAGCGGACGAGCGGAGATCCACGGTATCGAGTTGCTAGAGCAGTCGGTCTCGATGAACCGTTCTGATCGTGTCGGACACACGCTCGTGCTTGGGACCACGCGCGTCGGTAAGACGCGACTCGCTGAACTACTCATCGCGCAAGACATTCAGCGCAACGAAGTCGTCATTGTTTTCGATCCGAAAGGCGACGCGGAGCTGTTGTGTCGCATCGTCGCTGAAGCACGTCGCAGTCAACGTATCGACGATTTGCTGGTGTTTCATCTCGGTCACCCAGAGCACTCGTGCCGCTACAACGCAATCGGCCGTTTCTCGCGCATCACGGAAGTTGCAACCCGTATCGCGAACCAGCTGCCGGATAGCGGCAATTCCGCGGCGTTCAAGGAATTTGCCTGGCGATTTGTGAACATCATTACGGGCGCTTTGGTGGCGTTAGAACGAACGCCGAACTTTCGGCTCGTTCGACGTTACATCAACGACATCGAGCCACTCTTCGTCGAGTACGCAAAGTTCTACTTGCTCCGAAACGCGCCGACCGGGTGGGCTGACGCGGTTCGACAACGCATGCAGCAATTCAATCCGCGGAGTCTCCCGACTGCATTGCGCGGTCGAGACGTAGAAGCCGTCGCACTGCTACAGTATGTACAGACGCTAGACCTGTACGATCCTGTGCTGGATGGTCTGGTGTCAGCCTACAAGTACGACCGGACCTACTTCGACAAGATCGTGAGTAGCGTAGGACCGTTGATGGAGAAACTGACGACCGGCGCCGTTGCAGATCTGATTTCGCCCGACGAGAGCGAAGACGAGGATTCGCGACCGATTCTTGACTGGCTCGACGTGATCAAGGACCGTTCGATCGTCTATGTCGGACTTGATTCGCTAGCGGACACGACGGTCGCCAGCGCGATCGGCAATGCGATGTTCGCCGACTTGGTCTCTGTTGCGGGTCACATTTATAAGTTCGGCGTCGAAGGGTTGTCTTCAACACCTCGTATCGCATTACACGCCGACGAATTCAATGAACTCATCGGGGAAGAGTTCATCCCGCTATTGAATAAGGCCGGTGGTGCCGGATTTCAGGTGACCGCTTACACCCAGACATGGTCGGACGTCGAAGCTCAGATTCTCAGCAAAGCGAAAGCCGGTCAGGTAGCGGGGAACTTCAACTCGCTGATCATGTTGCGGGTACGTGAGCTGGCGACTGCGAAGATGCTGGTGGATCAGCTACCGCGCGTCAGTGTTGTCGGCAAGTCAACATCGTCGGGTGCTGGTGATTCTTCAAAAACGGATTCCGCGATCGACTTCGAGACAAGTCACGCAGATAGCCTAAGTAAATCGGACGCACCGCTGGTCGGTCCGACGGAGCTTTTCACGTTGCCTCGTGGACAGGCATTCGCGCTGTTGGACGGCGGGAGGCTATGGAAGTTGCGATTTCCCTTGCCTGATTCGAACGACAAACTGCTGCCGGGTTCGCGCGCTGAGGCGTTTGCGGCGTTGAGCACCTCCCCAGCATGTGCGATGGAACCGCAATCGATGAGGTCGATTGATGAGGTTGCAGCACAGAATCCAATCGGTGAGAACCCGACTGCTGCGATGGAGGGCTGAGCCTTTGAAGACTCATTGAGCTGGGTTGCACGACTGCTCATAAGCCCGGTCAGAATCTTCTTCCTGGGAGCCGTCGCCCTGCTTCTCGCAATCCTCGTTGATCTTGCAGTGATTCATGTCGAGCTCGTTCGGGTCGGACTAACGCCCGGTGCAGAACGCATTGCGGAAGAACGTCGAGTGTTCTTCGAGACATTCGATTCGCCACTGCTGCTGTTGGATCCTCGAACTGCAGCGAACTCGCTGCGAGGACACCTTCACAAATTGAGAGACTGTTCGCAAAAGCTCCCACCTCCACGAAACCATACCGTGAACCGCATGTTGGTTCGTCTAAAAGGTCACGCGATGGGGGTTCTGCCCACCGTCGAAGTATTCTCGCTTCGAGTGATTTCGTTGATCGCAACCGTTCCTCTCGTCGCGATTTACTGCGTGGTCGCAGGGGTCGACGGCTGGGTGCGTCGTGAAGTCCGCAAAGCGGGTGCCGGAATCGAGAGCGCTCGCATCTATCACTTCGCAAAACGCTCCATCGCCCCATTGCTCATGTGGCTGAGCGTGCTCTATCTGTTGGTGCCCGTCGTTGTTGATGTACGGTGGGTGTACGGCATTCTCGGTGTGACGATTCCATTCCTACTTGGCGTCACGATCAGTCGGTTCAAGAAATACGTTTGATCGCGTGAGCGGCGACCTTTCACGGCTATCGTGAAAAAACACGACATCGGTTGACTTGATTTTCGGCGAGTTCCACTCCTCTCGTATTGAAGATTCACGACATGAGGTATGGACATAACCACAGTTTTATTGCCCCCGTCACCCTCGCAGTCGCACTTGTGCTTGCAACCGTCACGCTACAGGCGGACCGGGATGCTGAAAGAACTGCGCTAACGCGACTGGTAGCAGAACTTGAGCGCCTTGAACCACTGATCGCTCGTGCCGAAAGTGAAAGTGAATTGCGCGACAGAGTGCGGTTTCGATACGACTGGTTACGTCGCGATCTGGACGAGGTAAAGGACGGCATCGAAGCATTCTTGTCCGATGCTGAATTTACCCCGCGTACCTTCGAACCCCTGCAAGGCGAGTACCACCATTGAATGCCCAACAACGGCTAGCGTTCGAAGCGGGTTCGGGTGTGACGCCGGATGCATTGCTCCTCGCAATCGCAAGCATCACCCTGTCCCTCGCATTTCTTTGGGTCAGCTGGATCACCTTCGGCACGTTCAAAGACTGGCAGGAAGGCAAGGCGAGTTTTTTCGATCTGACCTGGAACGTGCTACGAGCCTGCATCGTCTTGCTCGTGTTGGGTTTCTACATTCGTTAAGCAATAAACACTGATGAGAGATAGATGAATTTAGATGAAATGTGGCTTTGGTGGGCGGCGCTGCCTACGCAAGTAGCACCGAGTACGGCGCCGGAGTCCGGCGACTGGATTGGGTTGATCGCAGGTTACATCAAGGACGGCGCTGCGGTCCTTGGCTTAACGGTAGCGACGGTCGGCTTTATCTGGGTCGCGTACATCGGTTTTGCGAAATTCAACGACGCACGACAAGGTCGTGCCGAATGGGCGGAAGTAGGCATCTTCGGCGTTGTTGGCGCGACCATTCTGATCTTCGCTAGCTACCTTCTCACCGAAGCCGCGGGTGTTTTTTAACGTGGGACAACACGAAGCACTCATCACCGAGCGCTTGAATGCAGAACCCGCGATCTTCAAAGGGTGTTCCCTTTCGGAACTTACCCTAATGACCATCGGGTCCGTCGTGAGCTGGTTGCCGATTTGCTTGTTGGTCGCCGCGCTTTTAGGTTCGGTCACGATGGGATTCGGCATTGGCGGCATCATGGTGGTACTGAGCGTGATCGTCGCGTCTTCGATATTCAGACGTCTGAAAGCGAACCGACCTCATGGTTATTACCAGCTCGCACTTCATCTTTGGCTTGCTCGTCGCGGGTTGATTAAGTCACCTTTTGTGACGCGAACGGGCGTTTGGGACCTAGGTCGCACTTAGGTTGTCGCGCTATCGACACGTTTTAGAGAACGCTTACTCCCATGTCCGAACGCTGTGGTGCGTGGTGGGCATTGAAGCGTTGTTGATTCTGATTCTCGGTATTGGCCTGATGCGTGCACCATCGACGCTGACCATCCATATTCCGCCGGATCTAAAGACCGGTGCGATGGTCCAGCCGGATGCACCGCTACCTGCGAATGTGTACGCCTTTGCGGTCTACATCTTCCAGCAACTTTATCGATGGCCGACCGACGGAGCGACCGATTTCAGTAACTCCATCTATGCGTTGTCAGGCTATCTGACGCCGACGTACCGCGAAGCACTGATTTCAGATCTTGAATCCAAAGCAAAGCGCGGCGAACTGGCAGGGCGCGAACGCGGGATGCAGGAATTACCAGGGCATGGTTTCAGTGAGGAACGCGTACGCATCCTGCAGGATGGGGTTTGGGTGGTGGTCGTCGATATGGAATTGCTTGAAACCGTGAAAGGCATGTCGGTCAAGCGGAAATCCATTCGTTACCCATTGCGAGTGGTGCGATACGACATCGACCGAGAAACCAATCCATGGGGACTGGCATTGGACGGATTCGCGTCGACAGGACCGACGGCTCTGGACGTTGAGGAGAAGGGCGATTGAATCACACGCCTTACCTGGTTTCGTTCGTCCTGGTTGTTTTGTTACTAGCAGCATTCACAGCAGGCGAAGTCATATCGAGTGACGATAGCGTGCGAGCGGTGCCCTACCGCGGCGTTCCACTTCCGCTTGATTTACGGCTAAACGAGGAAACTCGTATCCATGTTGGCGAATCCGTTGAGATCGGTGTACCGCCGGCGATCGCTGCCAATCTCCAGGCTTCGAGCATTCATGGGATTGTCTACCTGACGGCAACACAAGCATTTACCCGTCAGCGGCTCGTCCTTAAAGGAAGTCAGAGCGGACGCTTTGTGCTGCTTGATGTAGCAGCTTCAACGGACGCTGCGGTGGTCAACGATCTTCATGTACAAACGGGTCGTTTGGACACGACACCGGCTTCGCCACCGTCGCTTACACCAGCGCAACTCCTTCGCTACGTGGCGCAATTAACGCTTGCGCCGCTACCATCAACATCGGAGCTTTCACAAATCAGACGAACGTCGGTCACGCTTCGTCCGAACACAATCTACCGTGACCTTGACGTTGCATCATCAGTTCTCGCCGCTTGGCATACCGATGAGTGGCTGGCGTTGGCGATCGAACTTCAAAACGAAGGCGAGAACGCGATCCGCCTTAACCCCAACGATGTCGATGGTGTCTGGCACACTGCTGGATTTACGCACGCGAGACTGTTGTCACGCGGGAAGCGAGGCGCGCAGTCGGTGATGTTTCTTGTCGGCACCCACGATGCGATCGCTGAGTTACGGCGGTGAATCAATTCTTGAATCGCAAAGCGATGTACGTTGCGGGTGTCGCCGTCCTTTTCTTGCTCATGCTCGTGTTGTCAGCGCCATGGTCCTCTGAACCTTCACTTAAAGATTCCGTCTTATCCGACGTGCCCAACACGCCGGCACCGGACGCAGATAGTCCGGCTGACACCATCAAGACGCTGACCGCGACGATGTCCTCGCTCGTGCAGGAAATTGACGCCTTAGCTCGTTCGAACGAAACGCTTCGATCTGAGAATGAGGAACTTCGTACGAAGACCGATCTCATCGAAGTACGCATTGCCGAGAACCTCCGCACGGAACTGCATAGTCAGCAAGTCGCGCAAGAGGAACTTGCAGCTGAACTTACGAGACTGATGTCTCGCTTCGAAACAACGGATAGCGCCACCGCATACGGTGAAATCGAATCGACTTACTTCGGCTACGAGTCCGTCTCGCAACCGCGTGAATCCTGGCATTGGGTCGAGTCGATGGAAGCACGTTTTGGATCGGGCGCGATCGTCGAGGAAGCCTTGACCGATCGACCTCGCTACACGATCCCGCAGAACGCGACGTTGGTCAACTCAACGACGATGACCGCGTTGATTGGGCGCGTACCCGCCGAGAACCGTATCACCGATCCCCTGCCGTTCAAGGTCGTGACCGGCGCAGACAACCTCGCTGCCAACGGCTACACGATCGAAGGGGTCGAGGGATCGATCTGGAGTGGTTTCGCGGTCGGCGACTGGGCATTGGCGTGTGTGACCGGCACGTTAACCAGCGTGACCTTCGTGTTCAAGGATGGTCGCATCCGTACGCTCGGCGAAAACAATCAAGGTGGCGAACGCATCGGCTGGATCTCGGACGGTCATGGCGTGCCGTGTATTACCGGTGAACGAAAGACGAACGTTCGAAGCTGGTTGCTCGCCCAACTTGGCGTGAATGCCAGCCGAAGCGCTGCAGAAGCCCTCGCGAACGCGAACACGACGGTTCAACAGAACCCAATGGGAATCAAGGAGGCGTTTGTCAGCGGGAAAATTCGGGAATTCGTTCTGGGTAAGAGTGTCGCATCGACTGGAAATTCGCTCGCCGAGTGGCTGACGTCCCGCGCTTCCCAGGAGTTCGATGCGATCTTTGTCCCCACGGATCAAACGGTCGCTATCCACGTCGACCGCCCACTTCATATCGACTATGAACGCGAAGGACGCAAGCTCACGTACGATGAAAACTTCAAGAACAACGATCGTTTGGCTGCTGATTAGCGCGTTTTGTGCGGGATGCGCAAGTCGGCCACCGCTTGCGTTACCGAAAGCGAGTCCGACCATGATTGAGATCTATCAGCGACATGCGTTACGGACTACAGAACCTCAGCGCCGTCAGCCTCGCGAACACGACGTGGTTGACGATCTGCATGCGACGACCGCTCAATCGACACCAGGTCGAATCCCAATCATTCATGTGTACGTGTTTCCGCACGTCTCGGCTAAGGATGGTCTAAGCGTTCCGGGTTACTGGACTTCATTCCGCCTCCACGAGCGACACCAACCACCGACCTCGTCAGCAATCGAGTAGGGGATTTGTTGTTCAAGCGGTTTCGAAGGAGTCAAAGACCTGTAACACGCGACGAGTTTGCTCGGTGCGACCAGCGACCGCCTTCATTCACTGACCTGTTGCCATGGACCGCGTACCTTCCCGAAAGTCAGTCGTTCGTCCTTGATGATGGCATCAGCGTAGGCGCTGCTTTCGAGTTATTCCCGATCGGTACGGAAGCGGTCAGCGATGAGTTCTTAACGGATGTCAGGAATGCCCTGCAAGTCGCGCTCATCGACGCGCTTCCCGAGGACGCGACGCACCCTTGGGTACTTCAGTTCTACCTACAAGATGACTATGACCTGACATCGTTCAAGCAACAGATTGCGTCCTACGGAATCGGCGATGCGAGACAGAATCCGTATGCGGCGGCCTTTCGAGATTTGTTTGACGAACATCTGGACCGCATAGCTCATCCTAATGGCGTATTCAAAGACGAGCTCGTAACCAATGCGCCGTGGCGCGGCAAGATTCGTCGGATTAGAGCGACGCTGTATCAGCGGATCTCGGCTAATGTCGTTGCGTTACCGATGGATCAGGAACAGAGCCTAAACGATGTGGCGGTGCGCTTCCAGACATCACTTGACGTAGCCGGTATAGCCAACGTTCGTCTGGACTTGAGGGGATTTCGTGAGTGGTTGTTACCTTGGTTCAACCCACAACCGATGTGTGCTCACCGAGATCCACGATGTCTTATAGATATTGCGGGTGATTCACCGGACCCGCTTCCCTTGTCGTACGACGTAGGGCAGGACTTGCTGTACTCGCAGCCGCGTTCTGACGCTGAGAACGGGGTTTGGTGGTTCGATGAAATACCACACCAGCTTGTCTCTATTCAAGGGATGCGTCGTGTACCCGATATTGGCCATTTGAGTGCGGAACGGCATCAGGGTGACCGAATTCAGACCATGTTCGACAGCATGCCCGTCGGGACGATTCTGGCGTTGACCCTTGTGGTTCAAGCTCAACAGGACGTCATACACCACATCGCGCGTTTAAAGAAGGCTGCCGTCGGAGATTCCGCAGATGCTGACGTTACCCGTGAGCAAATCGATTCAGTCGAACGCGAAATCGCGCACGGCAACAAGCTATTACCGGCTTCCATGGCGTTCTACATACGAGGAAAAGATCTGGCGAGTTTGCAGGCTGCTCGAACGGAGATGTGCATGACCCTATTGACGCACGGATTGCAGCCCATCGCTGAAGCATCGGATCTTTTGGTGCTCGACAACTATCTGCGCAATCTGCCGATGGCGTACGACCATGGTCTTGATACGAAGCGTCGATGCACCAAGTTGATGCTTGCACGCGATATCGCGAGTCTATTGCCGGTCTACGGACGTTCACGAGGTAAAGGCAATCCAGGTTTGGTGTTCTTCAACCGCGGTGCGGAACCGTTGTGTTTCGATCCGCTAGCCATCGAAGATCGCAAGAAAAACGCTCATCTCCTGGTTCTGGGTCCAAGCGGCGCTGGAAAGTCCGCCATGCTCGTGTACCTGTTACAACAATCTATGGCGAGGCGTCGGCCCCGGATCTTCATCATCGAAGCCGGCGGATCGTTCGAGTTGCTTGGAGAACACTTCAAGGCGCATGGACTCAGCGTTAATCAGGTCAAGCTGCAGCCCAAGTGTGACGTCTCCCTTCCGCCTTACGTACACGCGTCTAAGGTGGTAGATTCGAGTCGATTGGTCGAGGAGAATCGGGATCATCTTGGCGAGATGGAGATCATCGCACGGGTCATGATTACTGGTGGCGACGTGCGCGAACAGGAGCTGCTTTCTCGAGCGGACCGAATGCTCATTAGAGAAGCAATCCTGAGTGCGGGCAGACTTTCAGCGGGCGAGAAACGGCATGCGATTACTGAAGATGTCGTTGCTGCATTACGTCAGATCAGTACACACTCGAACTTACCTGAGAGTCGTCGCTTGCGGGCACGGGAGATGGGAGACAGCATGGCATTGTTCACCTCGGGTGTGGCCGGTCATTTCTTTAATCGACCAGGGTCCGAGTGGGCGGACGCCGACGTCACGATCTTCGAACTCGGAATGCTTGCGCGCGAAGGCTATGAAGATCAGCTGACGGTTGCCTACCTATCGCTGATGTCACATATCAACGATCTCGTCGAGAAACAGCAACAGAGCGAACGCCAGACGTTGGTTGTCACAGACGAGGGACACGTGATATTGACGCACCCGCTACTCTCGAGCTACGTCGTAAAGATCACTAAGATGTGGCGGAAGTACGGCGCATGGTTCTGGATCGCTACCCAGAATCTTGCCGATTTTCCTGACCAGAGCAAACGCATGCTGAACATGATCGAATGGTGGTTGTGTCTTGCAATGCCGAAAGACGAAATCGATCAAGTGGCGCGTTTTCGCGAACTCACGCCCGCGCAACGACTCCTTCTGTTGTCAGCTCGAAAGGAACCGGGTAAATACGTCGAAGGCGTTGTCCTGTCGGATGAGTTTCAAAGTTTGTTTCGAAACGTGCCACCTGCGTTGTCGCTTGCTTTAGCGATGACCGAAAAGCATGAAAAAGCTCGACGAAAAGACATCATGGACCGAACGTCATGCAGCGAATATGAAGCTGCGTGCGTGATCGCGAGGGATTTGGTCGAAGCGGGTTGATAAGAGATTCGAGGGCATTCCATTTGCAATTGAAATGATTCGATGTCTTGGAAATCAGTGACTTGACGATTGATTTGTGCCATGTGTCGTTCGGCACCGACATTGAATCCAATGGGATGAGCTAAGGGTGTACTTTAGTTGAGCAAGATCCAGTGTCTGTTAATTCGTTAACCGGTTGCAGTGAACACCACCTTCGCGGGGGATGTGCGTGTTGGGTAGCCAGTTGATTCGATTGCACTTGTAAACCGGAGGCGCTATTGACCCTGTTTATTTCAACAGTTAAATCCGGGTAATCACCATAACAACAGTGCTTCCTATTCGGTGCGTCTGCACGTGAGAGGCGGTGAATCAATCTGACGTTAGGAACAAGAGTGTTCCTAACCAAAACCATAAGGAACGAAAACAGCCAGAATCGTTCCTTAACGCGCCGATCGCTGTACTAAATTGTGGAGATAGTCAGCCGAAGAATTGAGAAATGAACTTGGATTGAAGACGCAATCGCGAACGAATAGAGTCGCTCCTATACTGAGAAACTTTCAACCTCGAACTTTCACTCGCACCTATGAGTCGCTGCAACGACTCTCGAACGTTCTCGCGGATCATTAACAGCGGTTCGAATACTTCGTTTCAACAGTTCCTTCCTTGTAGGGTCAAGTCGTAGTTAGAGATGTCGTTGCGCGCCAAGAGTGGTCGAGCAGACGTGTCGGTCTACTTGCTGGGAACTCGATATCTCATCTATTTATCGACTTTCTTGCTGGGTAGTTGCTGATGTATCGGGAATGCGCACGTTCTTCGCGACCCACGTTGCGGTCGCGCTGCGGCTGCCGTTGCCGCCAGGCGTAGTAGGCACGCCGGTTAATGCCGAATACCTGTGCCATCACCGTGATGCTAAATTTCAGACGAGCCTGATTCGCCCGCAGGAACTGGTAGATGAGCCGCATCTCGGCTACCGTTCGTTGCGATCGGTTGCGAACCAGACCGCTGCCTTTTCCAGAATCAGCTTGTCCTCCCGCAACTGCTGGTTCTCCTTGCGGAGCCGCTTCAGTTCGTCGGCTTCCGACTCGTCGAGTCGCGCGCCGCCAGTCTCGCGTTCAATCCACTGTCGGATCGTCGCTTCGCACGGTTCATAATCGTTGGCAAGCGTACGAATCGAGTGACCCTGATGAAATTCCAGGACGATCTGTTCCCGCAGCGCTTGCGGATATCGGTTGGCCATGTAACACCTCTTCTTGCCAAAATGGATGGTAAAAGAGTGTGTACATTTTCATTAATAGCCCAGACTCAGATCGGATGTCCACAGAGTTAATCGCGGTAAGCGACCTCGGAGCATGGCTGTAAGCACTAAAAGGCGCTTATCGGCTACTCTGCGACGATAATGAGATGTGAAACCAGAGTGTTGAACTGACTTGGTCGAATTCACCGATGAAGGCGAGACCCATTACGCGGATTCAACGCCGACGTGTATGAAAATTACTTCCGTCTACAAGGTCGTGGGTGGCAAGGCCGTAAAGACTGGAATGCTCTATCCTACTTGCCTGAAATTTGGGGTGGGATTAGATTTGAAGGATTCGGACGCTACCACGACAGATCGTGTGCGGGAACTGATCCGCCGAGCCGACACATCCCGCTAATTCTCGAGCAAACAGGTACAGCTGCTTGACGAAGAGATGATTGTTGCAGTCTTTGCCGTACTCGACGCGTTCCAGTATTTAATGTGGATGTTCTTAAAGACGCACGGGTAGCGGGAAATCCCTGCGTACAACAACGCCGCGGAAAGCTTCGAAGCCGAATGCGCGGTTCAACACGAATAAGCCCTCATTGCAACTCCTGTATCGGTGCCACTACTTACCACGGACGGTTAACTCACGAAATGAAATTCAGCTCTAATGTGCGATTCAATTCACGTAGTTTTTGACGACTCTTGTTTAGAGCCCATGATTTGATCTGCTAATAAAGCAAAATCACCGCGTTCTGTTCGGTGCAATTCTGAAAGAGCATTGGACAGCTCAGATTCCGACATTCGATGTAGAACGTTAACTACCTTAGGAAGCGCGTCACTTCTAGACTTTAGACGATCTGCCTTGATACCGTGCGACTCCAGAAAAGTCCTTACTCGCCACATTTCGGTGAGGAACCACTTGCTCTCGTATGCGCACCCTAATTGTTTCATGAGTGTCAGTTTGTGTCCTTCAACATTTGAGTCTTGAAGCAACTCTAACGCCGTTTTTTTGCGTTTTGGTTTTACGTTGGATTTTCGCTCCCGTAATTCGTCGAGTTCCTTTTCGACAATCTCGACATCTACTTCCTCAATCTCCGCGAGAGCAGCTAGTACGCCTGATCGACCGCGTTCCGCTAACAGTAACTTCAGCCAAAGTTTGGTTGTATCGGTAGACCTCGTCACGATCGTACACCTATAGCGTTGAAGATCTCGTTCTTGAGACGGTCAAATCCGTTCACTCGTTCTGCCTTCGCATAAGGCGTTCGTGCAAGAGGTAACCCTTTTCTTGACGCCTGCGCATAGGAACGAGAATATGGCATTTCGTATTGGAATATACGCCAATCGTTTTCGGTAGCAATCTGGCGTATGTCTCGACGCGCGTTCACTTTCTCGTTATTACTCGCATATTCCGACTGATCGTTTAGAACCAAACCAGCGATGTGCAGTTCATGATCTTCATTCTCTAGTCGGAACTCGCGCAATGAACGTTCAAGTAGTGGAAGTCCGATTGTAGCCATAAATTCGGGTTTTATAGGTACGATGATGAACTTACTAGCGAAATATGCGGCATCTGTAAGAATAGACTCGGTTGGGGCACAGTCAATGAGCACCAAATCGTAGTTTCGTTGGATCTGAGCGAGCGCTTTGGCAAGTCTACGCTCCTTTCCAGTGGGATTTCTCAGCGTTCTGCTCAGTTCGAGTCTCGAAGGGATCAAATCAAGTCCAGAGTCACTCCGGTAACCAACACTCTTCATAATCACGTCGTTTACGTCAACGGGAGTTGGTGCTCCCTCTTTTCCAACAGCGGGGACGTAATCCTCAAGCACCTGAACGACGGTAGGTTCATTTCCACTCAAATGATTTACGTACTCTTGAGGTCCCAAAATACTCTGGCTAAGGTTCGACTGTGGATCTAAATCAATGGCGAGAACCCTTAGATCATCGGCATCGGCTGCGTGAGCCAACTGCGAAGCAACAGTGGTCTTACCTACGCCACCCTTCATGTTAATGAGACTTACTACGATAGCCATACGAAAAGATCTCCTTTAATTTCCAATAAATCTGTGAGGTTAAGCGAAAGGCTCTTGTATATTTCTGTACGTTTTCACAGTGATATCTTAAGCTGAGAAGCGCATACGTGCATAACGAATTGTCTCAAAATAGTTGTGTCAAGTTTTTTCTGTAAAAAAGGTTTTAGTGAGGTCTCGGTGACCGACCCGCGGGTCGGTCACCGAGGCTGCGATTGATGTTGATTTCATGCCGCTTTCGCCCACGTTGGTGATGAAGTTGCATGACCCTTAATCAGCCCGATCTCACCGGTCAGATAGCGTTTCCCGGTGATCCACTGGT
>JAJECH010000020.1 GCA_022822135.1 Pseudomonadales bacterium | reverse complement strand
CGCGCGTGCTGAAACGCCGCGGCAAGTGGTATGCCGTGGTGACGTACGAAGTCGACCTCCCTCAACGTGCGGACGACGGCAGGGTCATCGGTGTGGACATGAACGTGGGTCAAGTGGCGACCAGCACCGGTCACATCCTGCATCGGCCGAATGAAGAAGGACTTCGAGCCCGTCGGCGCCGGTATCAACGGATGATGAGTCGGCGTCAGCAAGGCAGCCAGCGACATCGGCGCGCCAAGCGCATGCCCGCGAAAACGACCGCGAAGCTCGCCAACCGACGGCAGAACTGGCACTACAAAATCTCGCGGGTCATCACCGACTCAGCGCATACGGTGGTGATCGAAGATCTGAACACCAAAGGCATGACGCGTTCCGCGAAAGGCACAATTGAGCAGCCAGGAAAGAACGTCAAATCGAAAGCAGGACTGAACCGGGAGATTCAGAACACGGGGTGGAGCCAGCTGCGAGCCATGCTCGAGTACAAGGCGGGGGAGCTCGTCGCGATCAATCCGCAATATACCTCACAAACATGCCATGTCTGTGGGCATGTCGATGCACGCAATCGACAAACACAGGCTAAATTCAAATGTGTCCGGTGTGGATACGAGTCAAACGCGGATGTCAATGCCGCCTTGAACATGGCGTCTGGGAGTGGCGCAGCTGGACGGGAGAGGGCTGCAACGTTGGTTGGTCCGATGATCCGTCAAACGGAGTTCCGACTGCTCTTCGGGTAGTCAGAGCTATAACTCCCATTGATATGTGTGAGTTTCTCGACTCGTTGGAGGATACCCATATACTTCCGCGCGCTTCTATTGTTAGTTGACTTTTGACCATGTTGACGAGCACTCGTCGGATAGGGGTTTTCTGTGTTGGGACCATTGCCAGCATCTGTCTAGCCTTTCCCGCATTTGGACAAGGCAAAACTCTTGGGCACATTCAAGGTCAGGTCTTTTCAAGTTCTGGACCGGTAGCAGATGCGACGATCACGGCATGGCATGTCGACACTTCGCGCACGCGAACCGCTGAGAGTGGGAATGACGGTCGCTATCGGTTTTCTGGGCTCGCGGTTGGACGCTACGCCGTTACGGCGGTCCTTGGAGGGTCGCAAACTAGCACGATCATTGCTGAGGTCAATGTCGGTGAAGGAACAGTTGTTGACCTTCGTATGGAGAGTGCAAGGGCAGTTGAGGAAACGGTCCTTGTTCGAGAGTCAATCCCTCAGGTAGACGTAACGAGTACAGAATCCACTAGGATCGTGACGGCGGGAGATATTGAGAGACTGCCAATTCTCCGAGATCCCAATGCAGTCGTAATGATGGCACCCGGTGCGGTTTACGGCGACACGGCATTTGGTACGGGTAGGAGTGACGACCATTACGGTACGGGATATGGCTACGCGTCGCTCGGTGGGGCATCAGTTGCGGAGAACGTCTACTACATCAACGGCATGAACGTCACGAACTTCCGAAACGGGCTAGGTGCAAGTACCGTACCGTTTGAGTTCTACGATCAGTTCCAGCTCAAAACGGGTGGGTTTGGTGCTGAGTTTGGTCGGGCTACAGGCGGTGTGATCAATTCGGTTACGAAACGTGGCACCAATCAATGGCAATTCACGCTTGGAGGTTATCTTGAACCTGAAACACTTCGTGGCCATGTACCAAACGTTGAGCACCCTTCGTCCCGACGTGTGTATGACACCGCTGGAGGGTTCGATGAGAAAGACAACTTAGATCTCTTTGTTTCTGCCGCAGGTCCGATCGTAGAAGATCGCTTGCTGATGTATGGAATCTATGACTTTAGATCAGTGAATGAAACCGTACATAGTGCGTATGGTGTCGTCAATGAATACGATGATGACGACGGATTCTGGGGACTGAAGCTCGACTGGCTCTTCTCCGATAACCACCGGATCGAATACACTGGATTCTCAGACAAGCGATCGGTCGATCGCGCGTTGTTTGAGTGGAACGCGGCGACCAACGAGATCGGTCAGGAACTGCGAACGTCAGAGATTTCCCGAGGTGGCGTGAACCACATTCTCGCCTATCGTGGTTACTTCGGCACCCGTCTCGCTGCTTCTATGCTGCTAGGACGAGGCAGCTACGACCTTACGAACTCGACACCAGGTGATGCTAGCTGTCCCGTGGCTCTTGACACACGAGACGGTAATTTTGAGAGACTCGGATGTTGGACGAGCTTCGTTCAGAGTGTCGCAGAAGACGAACGCGAGGTCGCAAGAATTGACTTTGAGTGGGCGATAGGAGAGCAGCATTTATTGAGTTTCGGCGTCGACCGTGAGGAGAAGATATCGCTTGACCTATTAGGCTTTTCGGGAGGAGAGTTTTTTAGATATCTGGACGTGAAACCAGGCTTGCTTCTTCGCAATGGCGCAGTCGTTCCGGATAGCGTAACTGAAGTTACTCAGCATCAACGTTTTGAGCGTGGTGGTGAATTTGCCGTCATCGCGTCCACGTTGTACATCGAGGACGAATGGCTGATTACGCCGTTGAACGCAACGCTCCGTTTTGGACTTCGCAACGAGCGCTTCGAAAACCGCAATGCGGTCGGACAGAGTTTTCTCGAATTGACGGATCAGCTTGCGCCGCGTCTCGGATTCGCATGGAATCCTGGTGGTGGCGGCAAATCAAAACTCTACGCGAACTACGGGCGTTATCACCTACCAGTGGCAAGCAACGTGAATATCAGGATGGCAGGCAATACGCTCGCGACTGAAGATTGGTATGTGCTTGAGGGACCCATTGAGGAAGACGGAAGTACGACCTTGGGGATGCGCATTGGCGAGCAAGTCGTACGCGCTGATGGTAGTCCCCGCGATGTACGTCGTGTCGCGGATCAAAATCTCGACCCGATGGCGCAAGACGAATACATTTTCGGGTACGAGTGGCAGCTCTCTTCCGACTATGTCGCGAATGCATCGTTCACTTATCGGAATCTAGCGCAAGGAATCGAAGACGTCGCGATCAAGCAGAGTGAACGGCGGTTCCGACGATTCGACTACATACTCGCAAATCCCGGTCGCGACATTCATACGTACGACGACTCGGACCGAGACGGAACCCTTGAACCACTTCTTCTGACCGCAGCTGAACTAGGTTTTCCGGCACCTAAGCGGCGCTATAAGGCATTGACCTTGGACGTGAAACGTCGTTGGGAAGGTGAGTTCTACATCCGGGGAACCTATACGCTATCGCGCAGCTACGGTAATTACGAGGGAACGGTGCGTAGTGATACCGGCGAAGACATCGCGGGGCGCACGACGCAGTTTGACTTTGTTGGGATGCTGGATGGTGCGGACGGTGATCTACCGAATGACCGACGTCACATGTTACGTGTTTGGGGTGTTTGGGCGTTCGCAGAACGGTGGCAGGCCAGTAGCGCCTTCGAATTTTCGAGTGGACGCCCGCGCAATGCGTTCGGATTTCATCCGACCGACCCGTACGCCTTCTTCTTTGGTCCTTCTTCGTTCTATCGTCAAGGTGAGCTGACGCCGCGAGGTTCGTTAGGCACGACAGATAACGTTTTCCGAGTCGATTTGGGTTTCAAGTACACGACGGATGTCTTCGGCAGTGGCGATGCAACCGTTCGGCTAGACATCTTTAATGTCTTTGACTTTGACGCGGAAGTTGAGGTCGATGAATATGCAGACAACTGGAGAGGGACAGAGTCGTCCACGTTCGGATTACCTATTCGATTTCAGCAACCTCGAACCGTACGTCTAGGCATTCAGTACAGTCTTTGACACCCTTCTTTCACTAAAGGAAGAAGATTTCTACCGCGTTCGTGCGAACCATTGAACGTTTATTCGGTTGGTCTCAGCGGGATCATGTCGCTCATACACGCCATTCACTTTTCGAGCGGAGCGTGGATTTCTGCTTTAGCTATGAACACGTTCGCCAACGTACGACTCGGTCGACGATATCGCACATTCAATTTTTGGTCAAATTGCAGATATTGGGCTAAAGACATCATTTTGTAACTTTAGATTTGCCTTTATAGAAAATAAAAGGTCTATAAAACAATAAGTTAACGCGGTGTCACAAGATGGCACGGTTTTTGCTTAATGTCTCGCGTTAACTAACAGAAGTCGGACATGGATCGTCAATTTAAGCTGTTTATGGCGTGGGTGTTTGTAGTACTAACGGGTTTTGCGCGTGCCGAGTTTCTGGACGTCGAAAAAGATGAATTAACACTTGGGTTTATCAAACTCACGGATATGGCGCCATTGGCGATTGCGTATGAGAAAGGCTATTTCGAAGACGAAGGGTTATACGTCTCGTTAGAACCACAGGCAAATTGGAAGGTGTTGCTTGACCGGGTCATCGATGGGGATTTAGACGGCGCTCACATGCTGGCGGGTCAACCTCTTGCTTCGACGATTGGTTACGGAACACAAGCTCACATCGTGACGCCTTTCTCAATGGATCTCAACGGCAACGGGATCACTGTCTCAAACGCTATTTGGGAAAAAATGAAACCGCACGTGCGCGTCGTCGATGGGAAGGTGGTGCATCCTATTTCAGCTGATGCGCTTAAACCGGTAGTCGACGAATACGCAACCGATGGTCGGCCGTTTAACTTAGGCATGGTGTTTCCGGTATCAACTCATAACTACGAGTTGCGCTATTGGCTCGCAGCAGCGGGCATCCACCCAGGGTTCTACGGTGTTGACGACGTTTCGGGTCAAATCGAAGCGGACGTATTTTTGTCCGTTACGCCGCCTCCCCAGATGCCAGCAACTTTAGAAGCAGGAACGATTTATGGATATTGCGTCGGCGAACCATGGAACCAGCAAGCCGTTTTGAAAGGAATCGGTGTCCCAGTAATTACCGACTACGAAATTTGGAAGAACAACCCTGAAAAGGTTTTCGGCGTCACAGATGAGTTCGCACGAGCCAACCCCAATACCACCTTAGCGCTAACGAAAGCTCTGATCCGCGCGGCAATTTGGTTAGACGAAAACAACAACGAGAATCGCGAAGAAGCGGTGGAAATTCTCGCGCGATCCGAGTATGTCGGCGCCGATCAGGAAGTGATCGCAAGTTCGATGACCGGTACTTTTGAGTACGAGCGAGGCGATGTTCGTGACGTACCGGATTTCAATGTGTTCTTTCGCTACTTTGCGACATATCCGTACTACTCAGACGCAATCTGGTACTTGACCCAGATGCGACGTTGGGGACAGATCTCGGAATCTCACGACGATAGCTGGTATGTACAGACTGCGAAGGATGTTTACAAACCCGCGACATATCTTGCTGCGGCGCGGATGTTAGTTGAGGAAGGTTTGGCGACGGAAGCAGATTTTCCATGGGATACAGACGGTTTTAAGGGACCGCAATCAGATTTCATCGACGGTGTGATGTTCGACGGACGGGAGCCGAACGCGTATCTAGATTCTCTCAAAATCGGATTGAAACAAGGTCAGTCGGTGCGTCGTGGCAGTGTCGTGCTGGTCGAGCAGTAAGCGAACAAGGTCAGAGTCATGGGCGAGAGTGCCGCAATCGGAAGTCGACGTCGCGACCGCGCTTTGATGCGCGTCGAAAAGGTCGATCGCGTGATCAGCGTGTTTGGGTTAGGGTGGATTACTCCGCTGTTTCGGATTGGATTCGGAGAGGATCCGGTCGCTCAATTCCGCGAGTTTTGGCGACTTCTCTGCGTACCCGTGCTCGCCATCTTGGCATTTCTGTTCCTATGGTCGCAGCTCGCTCAACAGGTCGAGACATCGCTCGGCACGATCCCCGGTCCGAGTAAGGTGTGGGAACAAGCGCTCGTGCTGCACGCCGATCACAAAACGGAACGCCAGAAAGCAATCGCTTTTCAGGAACGCCAAGAAGTTCGTAACGCAAAACTCATTGAGCAAGGGCGTGAAGACCGAGTGAAGTGGCGTGAGTACACGGGACGTCCGACGTATTACGATCAGATTTGGACGTCGCTAAAGACTGTTTTCTTCGGCTTTTTACTTGCAACACTGATCGCCGTACCGATCGGGATCGCGTGTGGTCTATCACCGATCACAAATGTTGCGATCAATCCGTTCGTGCAGGTATTCAAACCTGTCTCGCCGCTTGCATGGTTGCCGATTGTCACCATGGTCGTTTCAGCGCTCTATGCAACGAACGAAGGGTTCTTTGCGAAGTCTTTTCTCAATTCTGCGATTACCGTCACGCTATGTTCGCTATGGCCAACGCTAATCAATACTGCGCTTGGTGTTGCAAGCATCGACAAAGATCTCGTCAATGTGAGTAAGGTGCTCAAGCTCCGGACCTGGACGAAGATCACGAAGCTTGTTCTGCCATCTGCGTTGCCACTGATTTTTACTGGTCTGCGACTTTCGCTAGGCGTAGGCTGGATGGTGCTAATAGCGGCGGAAATGCTGGCACAGAATCCCGGTCTTGGGAAATTCGTTTGGGATGAGTTTCAGAACGGTTCGTCGCAATCTCTTGCCAAAATCATGGTTGCGGTTCTAACGATCGGCATCATCGGCTTTTTGCTGGACCGTGTCATGCACACGATGCAGTCACTCATCGACGCGAATACCAAATAGGTCCGTAATCGTGTCAATTCTTGAATTGGAAGAGGTAAGCGTCTCGTTTGGCATTGGCTCGGATCGTGTGGATGTATTGCGTGACGTTTCACTTCAAATCGAACAAGGCGATTTCGTTGCGGTACTCGGTTTTGCTGGCTCAGGAAAAACAACATTAGTCAATCTGCTCGCAGGACTCGAGAAACCAACGAAAGGTCACGTACTGTTCCACGGTAAACGAATCGAGTCTCCTGGTCCTGAACGCAGCGTCGTGTTTCAGTCCTACTCGCTACTGCCGTGGCTTACGGTTGCCGGAAACGTCGAACTTGCAGTTCAGGCAGCACATCGAGAGTTTTCACGGACGACGCGTCAAGAACACGCCAGACGTTACATCGAATTGGTCGGGTTGACACATGCTTATGACCGAAAACCTGCGGCTTTATCCGGCGGAATGAAACAACGCGTCGCACTTGCGCGTACGTTGGCGATGGAGCCTGAAGTGCTTCTCCTTGATGAACCATTGTCCGCGCTGGATGCGCTTACTCGGACGAAATTGCAAGACGAACTTCAAGAGATCTGGCAAAGTGATCGACGTACCGTGCTACTGGTTACGAACTACGTGAACGAAGCACTATATCTCGCGGACCGGGTCGTGTTAATCAATCCTGACGGTACGATCAGCGAACAAATAGCGATACCACTACCTCGGCCACGAATTCGCAGCGCGGTGAATCACAGCACGACTGCGCTAAAGCTAAAAGCTCAGATTACTAGATACCTCAGTGATCAGCGGGAGGAGCGATCGATTGATGAAACCCGATCTCTGCCAGACGTAACACCGTTACATGCACTACCGAAAGCGTATCGTGAGGCGTCTCGATCGCTTGTTACAACACGCTATCTCCAGTTTTCTCAACTCTACAAGACCTATCCAACAAGTAACGGATCGCTGACGGTGGTTGAGGACTTTGAACTTGAGATCGACAAAGGTGAATTCATCGCGCTGATTGGGCATTCCGGCTGCGGTAAATCCACCGTCCTGTCCATGACTGCGGGATTGAGCGATATTTCCAGTGGTGCAATCGTGTTGGATGCAAAGCATGTAGTAGATGCCGACCCCGAACGTGCGGTTGTTTTTCAATCGCCGAGTGTGTTTCCGTGGCTCACGGCTAGGCAGAACGTTGCAATCGGCGTAAATCGTGTTTACCCGACTGCTACACGACAAGAACGCGAGGAGGTCGTCGATTACTACCTCGCGCGGGTGGGTTTGAGCGAGGTCGAGGATCTTGCGGCTAGAGAACTATCGAACGGGATGCGTCAGTTGGTAGGTATCGCGAGGGCTTTCGCATTGTCACCAAAACTTCTGCTCCTCGATGAACCTTTCGGCATGCTTGACAGCCTGACGCGTTGGGAACTACAGGATGTTCTCATGGAGGTGTGGTCGCAAGCCCAAGTTACAGCGATATGTGTGACGCACGATGTCGATGAAGCCATATTGCTTGCCGATCGCGTCGTCATGATGACCAATGGACCACACGCACGCGTAGGACATGTGATGGAAGTTACGTTAGATCGGCCTCGGAATCGTAAAGCCATGCTCGAGCACCCTTCGTATGTCGGCTATCGTGAAGAGTTGCTCTGTTTCCTGGAAGAGAACGAAGGAGGTCATCTGCTCAAGGCAAGCTGAAAAGTGTTACCAAATCTGAGCAGTAAATAGAACAACCGATGGAAGATATGAAGAAAAAGCTCGTCGTCATCGGCAACGGGATGACTCCAGGACGGACGCTGGAACGCATTTTTGAAACGAATCCAGCTGCGTATGACGTAACGATTTTCAATGCGGAACCTCGAGTCAACTATGACCGAATCATGCTATCGCCGCTTCTATCGGGTGAGAAAACCTACGAAGAAATCATCATTCATGGCGATGGTTGGTACATCGATCGCGACATCATGCTCTATAAAGGTTTCAAGGTCGACCGCATTGATCGAAGATCGCGAATCGTTTATTCAGGTGACGAGGAATGCGCGGAATACGACAAGCTGCTAATCGCGACCGGTTCAAATCCAATCATCATCCCGGTGCCTGGTCACGTTAAAGAAGGTGTCGTCACGTATCGTGATTACGATGACGTCGAAGCGATGTTATGGGCTGCGCAGCGCGGTGAACATGCGGTCGTGATCGGTGGTGGATTACTTGGTCTCGAAGCGGCGGCTGGATTAGCGATGCAAGGCATGCAAGTCACGGTGGTGCACTTGATGCCAACACTAATGGAGCGTCAGCTCGATCCGGCAGCGGGCCACCTTCTACAAAAAGCAGTTGAGGACCGAGGAATCTCCGTACTGACCGAGGCGAACACCAAAGAAATCCTTGGCGGTCCGTCAGTTGAAGGCGTCTTACTTGATGATGGCACTGAATTACCCGCAGATCTTGTGGTGATGGCAGTTGGCATACGGCCAAGTGTCTCGGTTGGCGAAGCAGCAGGACTTGAGATTAACCGCGGAATCGTTGTCGACAATCGAATGCGAACGTCGGATCCGAATATTCTGGCAGTTGGCGAGTGTGCGGAATTCGAAGGCGACGTTTATGGTCTGGTCGCGCCGCTGTATCAGATGGCGAACGTCGCTGCCGATACGTTGCTCGGCGATCGAACCGGCAAACCCTTTGAAAAGCAAGTGCTTGCGACACAGCTCAAGGTGACAGGTATCGATCTTTACTCCGCCGGAGATTTTGAAACTAGCGAAAACAGGGAAGAAATCGTGCTGCGAGATGCACGGCGCAGCATCTATCGTCGCTTGGTCATCGAGGAAGACAAGCTCGTCGGCACCGTCTTATATGGCGACACCGCGAACAATAGCTGGTACCTCCAACTCATTCGCGATGGCGAGAACATAAGTGACTTTCGCGACACCATGATGTTTGGTCCTGGATATGGCGAAGGTCAAAGTGCAGATGTAGCGGTTGCGTCCTTAGCGGATGAGGTTGAGATTTGTGGATGTAACGGCGTTTGCAAGGGAGCGATTGTGAACGCTATCAACGAGCATGAACTGTCGACTATTGACGAAGTTCGAACCTATACAAAGGCCTCATCTTCGTGCGGCACGTGTACTGGTTTGGTCGAGCAATTACTGACTTTAACGCTAGGCGAAGACTACAAGCCGACGGCGGCGGATGCTGTGTGTGGGTGCACTGACCTAGGTCACGACGACGTACGCAAGTTGATTGAGGTGCAACGTTTGCAAACGATCCCTGATGTGATGCAGTCGTTACACTGGAAGAGTTCCGAAGGTTGTGCGAAGTGCCGTCCTGCACTCAATTACTACCTTCTCTCAACGTGGCCAGGCATATACGAAGACGACCAACAGTCCCGCTTTATCAACGAACGCGTTCATGCAAACATCCAAAAAGACGGTACTTACTCGGTCGTTCCACGTATGTGGGGCGGCGTGACTTCCGCGGACGAACTGCGCGCGATCGCCGACGTGGTGGAAAAGTTCGAGATTCCCACCGTGAAACTGACAGGTGGGCAACGCATCGACATGCTCGGGGTAAGGAAGGAGGATCTACCTGCTGTTTGGTCGGATCTTGGTGATGCGGGTCTGGTTTCCGGTCACGCTTACGGCAAAGCGTTGCGGACGGTGAAGACCTGCGTCGGCAGTGAGTGGTGTCGTTTTGGCACCCAGGATTCCACGGGATTAGGCATCCGCATTGAGAAATTCATGTGGAGTTGCTGGACGCCTGCTAAAGTGAAGATGGCAGTCAGTGGTTGCCCACGAAATTGTGCTGAAGCGACCTGTAAGGACGTAGGAGTTGTTTGTGTTGACTCCGGGTACGAGATCCACATTGGCGGCGGCTCTGGATTAACTGTTCGGCAGACCGAGTTGCTATGCAAGGTCGCCACCGAAGACGAAGTCATGGAGTTCGTTGCGGCCGTGGTTCAACTGTATCGACTGCAAGGTCATTACTTGGAACGCATGTACAAGTGGCTTGCTCGAGTCGGCATCGAGTCAATCAAGGAGGCGATTGTTGATGATGACGAGCGTCGAAAGGAGCTGTACGACGGATTTGTACATTCACAGTCTTTTTCACAGCACAATCCATGGGCCGAACGAGTCAATGGCGTGGACGCGCACGAATTTAAACCACTTGCCGAACTAGACCTAGTCGAGGTCGTGTAAATGACAACCGACGAGTGGCGCTTAATCGGAACCGTCGAGGATATACCTAGATCTGGCGCGCGTCGAATTCGAATCGGTGAAGTGGACGTAGGCGTATTTCGCACGGCAAACGATGACGTTTTTGCACTTGAAGACGTATGCCCACACTTGGGTGGACCGCTGAGCGAAGGCATCGTGCATGGAAACGAAGTCACTTGTCCGTTGCACAACATGGTGATTGATCTAGCGACGGGTCTATCTGTAGAGCCTACGCCTAAGTGCGTACGCTCATGCTTGGTTCGTCTTGAAGGCGAAAAGGTCTACCTAAGCAAACCGGATCTTCGAGATCTCATCTCACAACCTATTCGTTGATCGGGTGAGGCAGGTGGCAACGTCGGTGAAAACTACATGCCCATATTGTGGCGTCGGTTGTGGAGTCATCGCAGAACGCGACCAGAACGGCGAAGTCGGAATCACTGGAGATCCGGATCATCCTGCGAATTTCGGACGGATCTGTTCTAAAGGTGCGGCACTGGAAGAGACACTGTCGCTTCAAGATCGACTCCTCCATCCGATGATTGATGGTGAACGCACGACCTGGGATCTCGCACTATCGAAGGTAGCCGACAGGATGAGTGAAAGCATCGAAACCTACGGGCCGGATTCCGTGGCGATGTATGTCTCAGGTCAGCTGCTTACCGAGGATTACTACGTCGCCAACAAATTCATGAAGGGGTTCGTGGGTTCGGCGAATATCGACACGAATTCGCGGCTTTGCATGGCGTCAACGGTCGCGGGTCATAAGAGGGCATTTGGATCCGACACCGTACCTGGTCGCTATGAGGATTTGGAACTCGCAGATGTCGTCGTGCTCGCTGGATCAAACCTCGCGTGGTGTCATCCTGTATTACACCAACGGCTCCTAGCAGCGCGGGAAGACCGCGGTGTAGAAATCGTCGTCATCGATCCGCGCCACACAGCAACATGCGACGAAGCGGATCTGCACCTACCCATCAAACCCGGTACAGACGTCGTACTTTGGAACGCGCTATTGGGATATTTAGTAGAAAACGGACTGGTGGATGAATCCTATGTCGCATCTCACGTTAACGGCTTCGAACAGACCATAGCAGTACTGGATTCGAAACCGATCGACGATGTCGCGGAGTTAACCGGTATATCCGCGACAGATCTACGGGGCTTCTTTGCGATGTTTGGCGGCACCGAACGCGTCGTTACGGTGTTTAGTCAAGGCGTCAATCAATCAATTGCGGGCACGGATAAGGTCAATGCGATCATCAACTGCCACTTAGCTACGGGTCGTTTGGGTAGACCCGGTATGGGTGCGTTCAGTATTACAGGTCAGCCGAATGCGATGGGCGGCCGAGAAGTAGGTGGAATGGCCAACATGCTCGCGGCTCACATGGAGATTCAGAACGAAAACCATCGTGAAATCGTTCGAGAGCACTGGGGCGCGCCAAATCTCGTTACGGATGCGGGTCTAAAAGCTGTCGACATGTTCCGAGCGGTACGAGAAGGCAAGATTAAAGTACTCTGGATCATGGCGACCAATCCGGCAGCGAGCATGCCGGAAGCGCTTCATGTTCGAGAGGCATTAGCTACTTGTCCGTGTGTCATCGTATCGGACGTAGTCTCGCAGAATGACACGCTACGGTACGCGGACGTGCAACTTCCATCTCTCGCTTGGGGCGAGAAAGACGGTACGGTCACAAATTCGGAACGCTGCATTTCTCGTCAAAGATCGTTCCTAGATTCCCCCGGAGAGGCGCGTGCAGACTGGTGGCAGATCACCGAAGTTGCAAAGCGACTAGGTCACGGTCGTTCATTTCCCTACGAGTCACCAGCAGACATTTGGCAGGAACATATCGAGCTCACTGCGGTTGAAAACCACGGCGAACGCGATCTCGACCTGAGCTTCCTGAGAGACATTGACTATGAGTCCTTAACACCTCAAGTGTGGGGATCAACGAAGGAATCGGGTCAACGGTTTTTTGGTGATGGGGTTTTTTTCACCCAAGATCAGAAGGCGAACATGGTGCCCATCATGTATAGTCCTCCGGCTGCTCAACCTACAGTAAAACGCCCATTTGTTTTGTTGACGGGTCGAGTACGCGATCAATGGCACACCATGACTCGAACTGCGAAAGCGCCACGCCTGCTCACTCATGTTGGGGGTCCAACGCTGGCTATGCATCCGGATGATCTCGCAGCTAATGGTTTAGATGATGGTTACATCGTTCAGGTCTCGACTGATCACGGGACAGCGAAGCTCCCGGTTGAAGCGACGACGGGTGTACATAAAGGCACAGTGTTTGCGAATATCCACTGGAGTGATCAATATGCCAGCCAGGCGTGTATCGATACGTTGGTTGCCGCGCATCTCGATCCGATCTCGGGTCAACCCGAATTCAAAGCCGTGCCCGTAACGATTGAACAGTTAGATATCGCTTGTTTTGGGTACTCCCTTTCGACCGAAAAGCCTAATCTAGACGAATCAGACTACTGGTCCACGCACTGCACTGATACTGGATGGCAGACTGATTTCGCGTTGTCGTTCTTTCCAGAGGACCTATCGGAATGGTTGAGTTCGTCGTTTTCGGTTTTGAAGACCGATCGTGTGGAAACACTTGAATACGTCGATCGTTCACGAGGCGACGCACGGTGTATTCGTACATTCGGCAATCGGGTTTTAGAGATTGTGTTTATTTCGACGTCACCGATAGATGTCTCGCGAGATTGGTTGCGAGGGCTTATCAAAGCGGAAGTTGACGATACGTTCAGTGTGCTGGCGGGAGTTCCTGCTGATTCAAGCAAAGACAAAGGCAAGATCATTTGTTCTTGTGAAGGCGTAGGTCACTTAGAAGTCGTACATGCGCTTGAACAACTCGGGTGTAACAGCGTTGATGATCTTGGCAGTACATTGAATGCCGGCATCAATTGTGGTTCCTGTCGCCCGGAACTCGCTCAAGTAATCATGAACTTTTCCAATTGAGCCGAATGTACGAATTGAGTTGGCCGCGCGACTTGTGAACACCCTGTGAGGTGAACTTCCTCTACGCTTCTACGAACTCGAAAAATCGAATAGCTCATAACGTTGCAGTTCGCAACGTACGACTAGTGGGGTACGTGATTCTGGGTTTATGTTAGAGGCGCTAGGAACAAAGCCGCTCCTAGCGCTCAACACCCTTGATTCACTTTTGTTCGTATTCTGTCTTATTTCGCTTCATCCTCACACGTCAGTGTCGTTCGTGAAACGACTCGGCGAACGGTAACCCAAGTGTGAAGTTATTAGTTATTAAAAAGGACTTTAACCCCGTCTTTCAGTAGCGGGGAAAAGCCACGAACCCGTTTTATGGGAACCTCTAAAGACTTAGTGTTCCTGCACGACGAATCATGTAAGTGATTGATGTATATGAACTAATCATTGTGTCAACCAAGATTTGAGAGGTCCCCTTAATGTTTGGGTTAGCAACCTACAATTACAAATAGATGCAAATTTGGTCGTTCAATCCTCTGATGGCTAATGACAATTCGGCCCTCCGTATAACGGTACCTTACAAGGAAATCAAGGCATTCTGTGAGAGGTGGGGACTCACAAAGATGGAAGTCTTTGGATCTGCCATTCGATCAGATTTCAACCCCGAGACGAGCGATATTGATCTCATGGTCAGTAGACCCTCTCCCCCAACAGTGAGGATCTCGCTCTTTGACGAGGTGAAGATGTGCGATGAACTCGCAGAAATCTTCGGTCGTAAGGTCGACCTCGTTTGGAGATCGTCCATCGAGACTCATTACAACAAGGTTCGTAGAAAATCCATATTGGAGCATACCGAGACAATTTATGTCTCGCCGTGAGGATTCAGCATGGGTTGACGAGCTCGAGAGTGCTCGCTCCCATTTAACCGGAGTGCCCTCTTAGAAGACCTAAATCGATCTAAAAGTCGGTTACGCAAATTGTGCTAGATGACGCCACTCAACGCGTCACAATATGGTGCGTTTAAATAAAAGAGTTGCACAATGAGACGCTACGCCCCTTGTGTTCTGCAGGTTGGAAAATCTTTTTTTTTCAACAAACTCTTCAGAAATCGAATTCGGCAGATGGTGCTCTGTTAGTAGGCTCTAATGCAGTCAAGCTGGTAACCCTCGCTCATCGTATCCAAGCATTTCATCTGCGGAACGGTCATCAAATACCGGCAATGAGGCACAATGTAGTGCGATTTCATGTAGTTCTGCCGCGAGACTTCGTCGTTCTTGTTTACCAAAACCGCGCGAAAAGCCCCTTCATTCATGGAGGGGATGGATAGCGCGGTATGCCTCGCTTTTCCATGCTGAAATCCGTCATGCGCGGTGGCTGATTTGTTATTAACCTTCCGCCATGAAACGCCGACAAGCCTTCAAGTACGAACTGCGACCGAATGGGGCGCAGGTGCGACAACTGCGTCGGTTCGCGGGGTCGTGCCGGTACGTCTTCAACCGTGCGTTGGCGCTGCAACAGGAACGGCATGCGCAAGGTGAGAAACACCTTAGCTATGCGGCCTTGTGCCGCCTATTGACGATCTGGCGCCATGCGGAAGACACCTCGTGGTTGTCGGATGCACCGTCCCAAGCGCTCCAGCAAAAACTGAAGGATCTGGATCGCGCTTACACCAATTTCTTCGCCAAGCGCGCGAAGTTTCCACGACGCAAGAAACGTGGACGAGGGGACTCATTCCGTTATCCGGAGCCTAAGCAGATCAAACTGGACCAAGACAATAAGCGCATCTTCCTGCCGAAGCTCGGCTGGGTACGTTATCGGCACAGTCGGAAGGTGCTGGGAACGATCAAGAACGTCACGGTCAGTGG